>JAVBVI010000053.1:0-26241 GCA_031554505.1 Bacteroides sp.
AAACGCTTCATCATACGTATTCTCAGGGCTTTCCAGGGCAACAGTGCGCAAAATTCCCTGCTGTTGCTTTACGGTTGTTACCCCGATTTGTAATACTTCGGCAGGTAATATCCCGTTAGCCTGGGCTACGCGATTTTGCACGTTTACAGCTGCCATGTCTGCATCCGTACCTTGAGCAAAATAGATGTATATTTCAGCCATACCGCTATTTGAAGCGGAAGATGTCATATAAATCATATTCTCCACCCCGTTAATTGCTTCTTCCAAAGGTACCACAACGCTCTTTTGAAGCGCTTCGGCACTTGCCCCCGGGTAGGTAGCTGTAACGGAGATGGTAGGAGGTGCTATATCCGGATATTTCTCTACGGGCAAAACCGACAAAGATATCAAACCGATAATAACTATAAAGAAAGAAATAACGCCCGATAAAAGAGGGCGGTCAATAAATATTTTTAGATTCATAATCTTGATTATTCTTTATGGGTTGCATTTTGTACTTTGGTGCCTTCCTGTACCAAACCAGCACCCTCGGCTATAATAATATCGTTGATGTTTAACCCGTCGGTAACAATGTATTCTTTACCATTATCTATTTTATCGACTGTAATCATGGTTGATACGGCCGTTCCATGCAGCACCCGGTACACATACGTTTTATTCTGAATTTCATAAGTGCTTTCTTGTGGAATAACAAGGGCGTTCATATGGTTATGCGGCATAATCACACTTCCTGCACCACCGCTAAGCAACAGCCCGGACTCATTGGGGAAAACAGCTCTTATACTTACAGCTCCGGTTGCAGGGTCAACAATTCCGCTAATGCTCTCCACTCTTCCTTTTTGAGCGTAAACTTCATGATTGGTTAGCCTTAATTGCACATCAGGCATTTTTGAAATAGCAGTCTCCAGGCTCCCATGTCTATGTATTAAGTCTATTACTTGACGTTCGCTCATAGAGAAATAGACATACATTTGCGAGTTGTTGGCAACGATGGTTAATCCATCATGTATGGTGGGGGAAACATAATCTCCCTTTCGGTACGGAATCTTACCAACTACACCGTCCGAAGGACTTTTGATAACCGTAAAAGACAAGTCGTTCTTGGCAGCATCTTCCTGCGCTTTTGCTTGTTGCAGATTGGCCTTTGCTATATTCAGCGCATTCCCGGCCGAAGTCAAATCAAAGTCGGATACTACCAGTTTGTTGTGAAGGGCTTTTTTACTGTCATAAATAAGTGTTGCCTCGGCAACACTTGCTTCACAAATAGCCACACTTGCTTTTGCGACTTGCAATGCCGCTTTGAAGGCCACTTGATCTATCACAAAAAGCGTTTGCCCTTCGCGCACTTTGCTTCCTTCTTTTATCAGTATATCGGTTAAATAACCATCTACACGGGGAATAATTTTAACATCCTGCTTTCCCCGGATAGATGCAGAATAGGTGCTGTTTAAAGAAATTTCTTTTGCCTCAATCACCATGAGGTTAAATTGTTGGGCACTTTGTTCGGAAGCATTGTTCCGATTGCAAGAAACTAATACTGCTGCCATGACTAAATAAATCAGATTGGATACTTTCATTCTTTTACTTTTAATGATGTGGGTGCAAAGGTCGCCCTTTTTCGTCGTTCATTTCGTGCCTGTTTCAGCACTGTATTTGCCGATTTTTCCATATATTCGCATTCTAAAACAAAAAAAAGAACCAAAAATGGAAGAAAACAGAAGTGTACTGGCACAAGGATATGAGCCATTGTTTCTGAATGCTCAAGTAGAGAACGATTTCCAGATAGAATTGCAAAGTAATTCTTTCCCTTTTATGCAAGGAACTTCAAGGTTCTCCAAAGCGATGATATCTATCTGCTTGAAAGGTGAAGCGGAAGTAGAAGTGGATATGGTGAATTATGATATAGGAAAATATACTTACCTTATGTTGTTTCCCGGACAGATTGTTAATCTTAAAAAAACAAGCGAAGATTTTGAGGTTATGTATTTCATTCTTTCGGCAGGTGTTTTTCATGATATAACCTTTCGTTTTCCGACAGAATTTGTTGCATTTTTGAAGAAGTATGTGGTTTACCATGACGAGAGGGGTGGTGAAGTGGAAATAGAGAGAGTCCGATTTGAACAATTGAAAGCCATTTACGACGACAACGAGAATGTATGCCGCCGTGAGATACTGCTGAACCTCTCTCGTGTATATTATTTAGGTTTTTACAACGATCTCTATTCAGAGTTGAAGAAAAATCCAGAAAGAAGGAGCAGGCAATCCGAGTTATTCAGACGCTTTGTAAGCTTGGTCATGGAAAATTATAAGACGAGCCGCGAAGTACTGTTTTATGCAAACGAGCTGAATATTAGTGTAAAATACCTGTCGATGATTGTTCAGAACGAAGATAACCGAAATGCAAAGAAATGGATAGACGATTATGTGGTGTCCGAACTTAAGATTCGGCTTCAAGCATCCAATGAATCGTTGCAAGACATTGCGTTTGACCTCGATTTTTCCGACCAATCTTTTCTAAGTAAATATTTTAAGCGGCATACGGGAATAAGCCCCACAAGATATAGAAAAAGTCTTATTTGATAGTGTCATTAAAAAAGCTTCAATAACTTGGCGAAGAAGATGCTATTATTAGTCATTTACCTATAGAAAATCTACAAGTTGTTGTATTGCCTTGGAATAATTAAGTAATCGTGAAAAGTTGTGACAGTCTTTCATGATTACTAAAAGTCCCTGCTCTGCTTTTTATCCAAACTGTCGGAGAGGAAATGTCATAATGACACTTAAATGCCGGTGTCGCTGTCTAATAATCCGTTTATTCCGAATCTTGGTGACTGGGAATTGTGGCTATTTCCCTATGCCAGAAGGGAAACTGCATATTATATGTATGTTTTGCGCGTGAATTTACATGAATATACCATGAAAATACGGTTTTCTTGTGCAAATACGGATCATTGATTGCGGAAAAAGAGTCCGAAGGTTTTAAACCCTCTTGCCGAAGGTTTTAAACCTTCGACCGGAACCTTTAGAACCTTCGGCAAAAGGGCTCTGAAACGACCACTGAGAGCCTCCCATTGGAGCTGGCTGGAGCTGGTCTGTTGTGTTTTGCATTCTGTTTTGTCTGGTCGTTTGTTTGCCAATCAGTCCACATACGTGTCAATTTGACTGTGATGTCATCATTTAGTATCCAATTGCAATTGATTATCCGAAATGAGCTTCAAATTGAATTCTAAAAACCAAAAACCTTTCGGTTTTTGAAAGGAAGCCCTACTTCTGTGCTCAAATAAGCGATCCTGAAAGGGGCAGGAATGACAGAATGACCAGATTGACAAAACGTCATCCGGGCATATTCATCAAATCGGTATAATGTGTATCAGGTTATCAAGGAATAGGTTATTCAGATACTGTCTTTCTATAAGCTGCTACCGATAATTTATTATTCAGATAGGACTGAATGAGATTGACGTATGCCTGCAACCATGACAGTTGGACGGCCTGAACATCTAATATTGCCGTCTTTCCTTCTTCATAACTGAACGTATGCAGATCGAGACTTTGCCGGGCTACATCTAGATTCTCCCGGGCTATTTCTATTTGTTTGGAGGTTTCTGCCATATTATTGACGGCTGTTTCCAGCTCCTTCCGGATCTCATCGGCGGCGGCGCTTTGCGCTAATTCCTTGGAGAGCATCAATGCTTTATTCTTCTTATTACTGTGTCTGCTTTTGCCCCAATGAAAGAGAGGCACGCTGACGCCGGCAAAAACACGCGGACTCCAGATAGTGTTATTATTCAGGTTAAGTAAGAGCGTACCATACTCCATACTACCCCCTACGTATACTTTGGGCAGGAATTCGCTCCGGTCTATTTTTCCTTTCTGCTTTTGCAGGGCTATTTCCCGGGTTTTTATCAAATAATCTGGGCGCTGTTGTAATACATTCTCATAAGGAACGATCATGGCTGCCTCAGAACTAGAAATAGAATCAGTCAGGCTGAGCGGTTCTTTTGTGGAAACCCCCATGAACACATGGAGCAGAATGCAACTGTTGGTGTGCATCTGCTGCGCTTTGGAAACCTGATAATCGGCTTCTTTGAGGCTTGTCTCCATCTTTAGCAAGTCCATTTTACTGACGTAGCCATTCTGATAGCGCGTCTGAACGGTGCTGTAAAGACGGCTCAGAATGTTCCGGTATTCAATGGCTGTATTCCAAAAAGCTTTGCTGGCAGATGTGTTCCAATATACCTGTTCGGCTACATAGGAGATGTTATCAACGGAGAGTTCTTCGGCCAGCATGGCAATGTCCTGTTGTATCTTGGCCGAATTATAAGATGCTACCAGTTTCCCGCCGGTGTAAATATTCTGGGTCAGTTGTCCTCCGGCACTCCATGCGGGCGCTTTCAGGTCGAGACTCAAACTGCCCAAAGCAAGTACAGGCGGATTGAAGTCGTAACTGTATGAGCCCGATCCATCGAGTTGGGGGAAGAACTCCGTTTTTATCTCTTTGGCAACGGCTTGGGCGGCTTTGATAGTGGCCTGTGCACTTTTCACATCCTGATTGTAGGACAATACTTTCTCTTTGTATTCATCCAGTGACAATTCTGTTTGGGAGTACAACGGACGGGCGACTCCCAACAGCATCAAACTATATAATATCAATCGTTTCATAAGATTCATTTTAGGTCTTCAACTACTTTGGCGCACTCCTCATATTTTATCCTGTAAAAGGCTGAATAAGTGACCGGCAATATTAAAATGGTCAGTATGGTGGCCATGAACAGTCCGCCCATGATGGTGGCTGCCATACCTCCGAACATGGCGTCGCCCAACAGGGGTACCATGCCTACAATCGTTGCCCCGGCTCCGGTGGAGACAGGTATCAACCTCGTCTTGGCAGCATAGATAACGGAGTCGAGCGGAGTCTTTCCGGCTTCGCCTTGCAAGACTATCTCGTCGACCAGGATGACGGCGCTTTTAACATTCATCCCCACAAGTCCCAGCAATCCGAGCAGACTGAAGAAGTCGAAATCCTTGCCCAACAAGGACAACCCCATGACTACCCCGACGAAGATAAGCGGGATCATCGCCATGATGGCCAGCGACCGTTTGTAGTTCCTGAACAGGAACAGCAGTACGACGAATATAAGGATGAGCGCTATGGGCAGACCGGCGCTGATGGACGTATTGGCCTGATCCTGCGAATCCTGTTCGCCAAGATACGACATCGTGTACCCGCTGGGGACGTTCATCTGCTCCTTCATTAACTTCCAGATGGTTTGGAAAGTTGCATTGGTATTGGCTCCACGTACCGGGTCCATACGTACTACGATGGTGTTTTCCCGTTGGAAATGCCAGAGCATGTTGTACTGATAAGTTAGTTGGAAGCTATCCAACACTTGTTCCAGCACATACGAGTTTCCCTGTTGGTCGAAAACTGGAAGGGCTTTCATCTGTTCCAACCCAAGGGTGTGTATCGATGCATCTTTGAGCAAGACGGGTATGGAAAGATCGCGCTCACGATACATGCCTACTGGCATACCGGTAGTGGCTAGCCCGAGGCTCTGTGCCATTTCAAGGCGACTTACTCCCAGTTGCCCTCCCTTCTCTTCGGAGAAATAAGGAATGTAAGTAGGAATCTTGCTTCCCCAGTTGGTGCGCAGAAACTCTACCGGAGGGCCTTCTTTCCGGATGATGCCCATCGCTTGGTCGGCCAATGCTTGTAGGGAATCCTCGCGCTCGCCACTGAACAGAATTTCGATGGCTCCGTCCGAAGGCATGGAGAGCTTGAAAAGTGACGAACGGCAGATGATGTTCGGGTAGTTGTTCATCACGTAGGTATAGAATTCGTTTTCCCAATAGGCGGCAGAGTCTTTGTTGCTGACCTCGATCAGCACATTGGCGAAATTGGGCTTCAGACTGTAATTCGTACTTGCCAGGTAATATCTGGGGTGCGAATTTCCCAGAGAAGTGGAGAGGGTTTTAATGCCCGGTTGTTTGATGAAATGGGCCTCTATCTTCTTCAGCTCGGCCGATGTGCCGTTGATGTTATAACCGTCGGGCAGGAAGAGATCGGCTCTGAAATAGGGTTTGTCCATGAATGGAAAGAAGTTGGAAGGCAGCATTTTCATGACAACCAGCGAGCCAACCAGCAGGAGCACGATGCAAGTGAGCGTCGTCTTGCGGTATCTGATCAATATGCGCAATACGTTCTCGAACTTGCCGAACATCTTTGTGTCGTACGGGTCTTTGACGGCTTCTCCAGTATTCTCCTTGAGCATAAAATCGCCGAATGTGGTGGTTTGCGTCAAGGCAAACAGCCAGCTGAAAGCGAGCGACAGGGAGAGGACAACGAACAGCGGGTGTACAATTTCGGCAGCAGGCGAATCGGCCGTATAAAGCGGGAGGAACGAAATGATGCCGATACATGTTGCTCCGAACAGCCCCCACATCGGTTTGTTGGCTCCTTCGATCAGGGCCTGCCGGCGGGGCATTCCGCGTTTGATATTTGTCTTGGCATTGTCGGCCACCACAATAGCATTGTCAACCAGCATACCCATGGCTATGATAAAAGCGGCCAGCGACGAACGGTTGAGTCCCGTGCCCATGAATTGCATGACAAACAGCGTGGCTGCTATACAGAACAGCAGGGCGGTACATATCAGGATGGTGGTGCGCAATTTGTAGAAGAAGAACAGTAGGAAGACGACGATAAACACGGAAATCAACAGGTTGGTGATGAAATCATCGTTGGCTTGTGCGGCGATGGTATCTTCGGGATACAGTTCCACGAAGGCATATCCGTAAGGTAGTTCGGGGAGTATCTGTTGCCGGATGGCTTGGCGTACCAGCGCACCGGTTTTGACCACATCCCTGTCTTGTGCCGATGCAAAGGCAATACCTACAGCCTTCTCTCCGTTCACCCTCAACATGGAGGGGGTGGGTTGGTAATACCCTCTTTCCACCCGGGCTATATCGCCCAGGCGAACCATGGTTCCGTTGTTGGTTCTTATTAATTGCTGTTTGATATCTTCAATATTCTGAAAGGTGGCCTGGGCAATGATGTTGATACTCAGTTCTCCCACCTCTCTGGGACCTACAGCCACCTCTTTATTCTGCTGGTTTAGCGTGGTGATGATGCGGTCCGGCGAAACTCCGGCATTGGCCAGCCGGTCGGTAGGAATAAATATATTGACTACTTCGGTCTGCTCGCCCACAATGTTGATTTTCCGCACTCCATCTATGGATGTGAGCAGGGCTTTGATGTCTTCGGCTTTATCCCGGAGTTCTTTGTAGGAGATGCCATCGTCGGCTGTAAGTCCGAAGTAAATGCCGTACACGTCGCCAAAGTCGTCGTTTACGATGATCGTCCCTGCCCCTGCGGGTAGCTTAGGCTGGACGTTGTACACTTTCTTGCGCAGTTCGTCCCACATCTGACTCATCACCTCCGGCTTCGTACCGGGTAGCAGTTCTATGTTGATGTAGCTATATCCGGCATACGATTCTCCTTTGACCCGGCGAACGTTGGGCATAGTCTGTATTTCCCGTTCAATCACGGTTGTAATCTGTTGCTCCACCTCTTCGGCTGTAGCTCCGGGATATTGGCAGACCAACACCGATTGCTTCATCACAAAAGGGGCATCTTCTTTCTTCGGAAGTTTGTCGAAAGCGGCAATTCCTCCCAAGGTAAACAAAGCCAGAAAGAAATATACAACCAGCTTGTTGTCGAGTGAAAAGTGCGCGAGACTCATGATCCGATGATTTTTACCTGTTCGTCGTCTGCCAGCAGGTTGACGCCGGCTGTTACTATCGTATCTCCGTTTTCAAGGCCGGAGAGCACGATGATGTTCGTCTCTCCAAAGAAATCACCGGTCTGTACAGGGACTTTCCGGACGGTAGACCGGTCTTTGTCTACTTTCCAGACGTACGTCTTATTGGTTTTGGGATCGGTATAGATGCAAGCGATTGGAATGGTGATTTCCCTGTTTTGAAGGCTTCCCAGCCGGTCTATGCGAACGTTGCACGCGTATCCGGGCAGTAGCTTTATCTTTTGGGCATCGTATGCGGGGTCTTCTATGCGGATAATCACCGGAACACCCGATCCGCCTACAGAGGAAGATACGATTTCTTTTACTTTAGCGCGGTAGAAGATACCTTTTTGTATGCCCGGCTCTACGCTGTATGTAAAGTTTTTGCCTGCATATCCGGCATCTGCTTCCGGAAGGGTGAATCGGATTTGTATTTTAGCAGGGTTACTGAGTTTTATGATTTTCTCTCCCGGCATTACCTGCTGATGGTTTTCTACGTATTTCTTTTCTACGTTTCCGGCGAAGGGGGCTACCAGTCGGGTATATTCCACATCGTTCAATGCCTGACTGTATATTGATTGACTGTTCTCATAGGCGGCCTGCGACATTTCGTATTCTTGTTTCGAAATGGCTTCTTTCTCGTACAGCCGCTGATATCTGTCTACCTGAGACTTTGCTTGCTGGTAGTTGGCTTTGGCAGAGGATAGTTTCAGGTTGTAGTCGTGTGCGTCGAGTTTACCTACGAGTTGGCCTGCTTTGAGATCCTGCCCTTCTTGTATGTCAAAATCGAGGAGCATTCCTCCTATCCTGAAAGTCAAGTAGGAATATTCTTCGGCTTCTGCATAACCTGGAAATATTTTTCCTTGAAAAGTATCCGTGCTTACCCGGATGGTTTTTACCGGACGGATTGTTTTCTCAGGGGCTTTTCCTTTGCATGAGAACAGGAAAAGAGGGAGTGTCCCGAACATAATTAGTATTAATTTTTTCATATGGTAGCTAGGTTTTACGAAAGATTGGTATTCCTGTTATTAATATAATTAACGTTGTATCAGCTGTTTAGTTCAAAAATTCCTCAAATTCGATTTCCTCAAGCGCTTATTTATGATCTGATGGTGTAGGTCGATACATTTGTATGGGAAGTACCTGCCGCTACCGAATTCGGGGACGGCAAGGAATATACCTATGACATCACAGTCCAGCGCACTGGAGTATCGGTAACGGGCACCATCCATGATTGGGTAAGAGTGCCGGGCGGAACGAGAACGCCGATGTACAAGTGGTTTCGGAGGGGCTGGAAGAAGTGGAGGCCAAAAATAGATTCCTTTGTAGAGTATACCAAATAGCCACGACTAACACCGATTTTACTGACAATCCCTTATCCAGGCCCTTGTACGGGGAAAAATAAAATCGTTAATAAATCTTACTTCATATATGTATTCATAATTAATTGTTAAATTTGGCCACATAACTGGAACTAGAACGTGACATTCAAAAAAAAATACCATGTTTTTGCATCTTTTTGCCAAAACGTACGTCTAATAGAAAAGTAATCCATTAATTAATGAGTATATCTATAAAGTCCTTAAATAAAGTGTACCCCAACGGGAACCATGCTTTGAAAAACATCCAACTGGAAATCCCTACTGGTATGTTCGGGTTGTTGGGACCCAACGGCGCGGGAAAATCTACTCTGATGCGTATCCTGGTAGGTCTGATGGAACCCTCTTCCGGCGAAGTGGATATTTTCGGGTACGACTTGCGCAAGCAACGAAAAGATATCCGGGCCATTCTGGGATACTTGCCACAGGACTTCCGCTTCTTCGCCAAATACAAAACATACGAATTTCTCGACTACTCGGCCCGTCTGGCCGGGATGAACAGCAGTCGCGCCCGTAAGCAGGCAGTGGACAATATGCTCGAAAGCGTAGGACTGTTCGACGTGCGCGAACGCTATGCCAACAAACTCTCCGGCGGCATGAAACGTCGCCTCGGCATTGCCCAAGCCCTCATACACAACCCCAGAGTGATCATCGTAGATGAGCCCACCACCGGACTAGACCCCGAAGAACGTATCCGTTTCCGGAACCTGCTTTCGTCGGTCAGTGAGAACGGGGTTACCATTATCCTTTCTACACATATCGTAGGCGATATATCCAGTTCCTGTAAACACATGGCACTGATGAATAGGGGAGAAGTGTCCTTCTACGGTTCTCCTCAGGACATGCTCAAACAGGCAGAAGGAAAGGTGTGGCGCATCCGGGTATCGGGCGACGAGCTTCATCAGGTAGATAAGAAATACCCGGTCATCTCCACCATCC
This sequence comes from Bacteroides sp., assembly GCA_031554505.1. Taxonomy (GTDB): domain Bacteria; phylum Bacteroidota; class Bacteroidia; order Bacteroidales; family Bacteroidaceae; genus Bacteroides. The sequence continues at coordinate 10,118 of JAVBVI010000053.1, forward strand.
CCTCCGGAACCGGCTGGGAGGTACAGGTGGTGGCCGATGAGATCATTGGCTACGAGGCACAACCGCTTCCCCCTAATCTGGAACACGCCTACGTATATTATATGGAAAATGAATTAAATCTTTGGACCAACGATTAAGCTATGTCATTTATCACCAACATACAGACCGTCGCCAAATACGAAAGCAAGCTCCTCCTGCGGAGCTGGTTCTTCCGTGTCTTCACTGTACTGGCATTGCTTATCCTGGGGGTCTTCGATTTCGCCATGCTGGCATTCGAACAGAATGGTGGCAACTGGATTCTCAAGTCCATCCCGGCCAATATTCCTTACGTCAACCTGCTGCTGCTTAATACCGGGCAGGCGGTCATCGCTATCTTCCTGGCTTCGGACTTCTTGAAGCGCGATAAGAAACTGGACACGTCGGAAGTATTCTATGTACACCCTCTCAGCAACGCCGAATATGTGCTCGGCAAGCTTTGGGGAAACCTGCGTGTTTTCCTGGTGCTGAACCTCATCATTATGGCGATGGCCATGCTGTTCAACGCCATTTCTCCGGGAACATCCATCGATTGGGTGGCTTATCCTCTCTATTTCTTCCTGATCAGTTTGCCTACGCTGATCTTCATCATCGGGCTGTCCATCTTTCTGATGCTGATATTCCGGAACCAGGCGCTTACTTTTATTATATTACTAGGTTATATCGGATTGACGGTGTTCTACATCGGCGGTAAGTTCTATTACCTGTTCGACTACATGGCTTATAGCCTCCCGTTGCTGAAATCGGCCTTCGTAGGGATCACCCATTTCGATACGGTGGTCAATCACCGGGCTATTTATTTGCTGGCCGGACTTGCGTTTATCTGCCTCACCATCTCCTTGTTCGGTCGGTTGCCCAACTCGCGACGGAGCAGTTACCCGTGGACCACCCTGGGCATCGTCCTGATGCTGGGAGCCGTCGGTTGCGGTTTCCATCACGTACACTCCATCCTACAACAGCAAACCGAACGCGAACGCTATACAAAGATCAATAACCAATACGCCTATACGCCGAAGATGGTGATCGACAACTACGACCTGTCGATCGAACAGCATGCCGGAACCTTCTCTGGCATCGCGGAAATGAAGGGCGTTGCTCTCCAGAGCGCTGCTGAATTCGCTTTCTGCCTGAATCCCGGACTGGAAGTGACGGAAGTACTTAGCGATGGAGAGGCTGTGAAATTCTCCCGTGATCACCAGATTCTCCTGACCGATTTCGGGAAGACGATCGAGGAAGGCGATACGATACGACTCACTGTGAAATACAGTGGCCGCATTGACGAGGAATTTTGTTATCTCGATATCCCGGCCGAGCTTTTGCAGACAGAATACAGAGAGATGTTGATGAATGTGGACAAGAAATACGCGTTCCAAACGAACGATTACCTGCTCTGTACCCCCGAAACTTATTGGTACCCGCGTCCGGGAGTGGCCTATAGCGATGAGAATTCCAACTGGCAACAGACTTATTTCAGTCAGTTTAACCTCCGGGTGAAACCGCTTCCTGGACTGATGGCACTTTCGCAGGGCGCACAGATAACCGGTGAGGACAGTCTGCAGTACACGTACCGGACGGATCTTCCTATACAAGCCACCACCCTCATCATCGGAAAATACGAACACAAGAGCTTCATGCGGGACAGTGTTCAATACAACCTGTACTGCCGGCCGGGACACAATTTCCTCAGCGCCGAACTCGACAGCTTGATGGATACGATACCGGCTCTTATCCACGGGATGCGCATGCAGATGGAACACAGCACCCGGCTAAGCTATCCTTTCAAACGCTTCTCGGTGGTAGAGGTGCCTGCCCAATTCGGTAGTTACATACATACCTGGTCGCAAGCACAGGAGACTGTTCAGCCCGAAATGGTGCTTTTCCCGGAAAAGGGGTGGAAGTTCTACCAGATGGAAATAGGAAGACGGTGGAAAGACCAGATACGATGGGCTGAGTACAGTGGTCAGAACATCGATGAGAAAGAAGCCAAAATAAGGTCGTTCAACGATATCTTATATATTTTCCTACAACAGGAGGGGAATTATAACTTCTCTTCGGCCGGGCGTGGAAACCATCAACTCACGTCACAACCCAATCCTTACTACCTGTTTCCGCAATTCTACAACTTCCGGTACAATATATTTTCTTCCGACTGGCCGGTAGCCAACCGGCTCATAGAGCTGTACCTTCAAAACCGGCAGGACGGTAACGGATGGGAGAGAGACTACAATGGTATCTCCAATCAGGAGAAAGCCAACTTGTTGCTGGAAAAACACACCTTCCGCCAGATGTTGGGCGATGCGGAGAATAAGGGCTTGCTGAATGACTTTATCGTGCTGAAAGCCAGCGAACTCTTTGCCCAGGCCGAAATCAACACCGGAGTGAGTGCTTTCCGTGATTCGGTCTATTCCCTGTTGGCACGGAACACCTTCCGGAACATCCGGTTCGAACACTTGCTCGATACACTGGAACGCATCGGGAAAACCGACATGAAGCCCCAGGTGGTCAAATGGGACAGCCTGACTCCGCTACCTTTTTATAGCTTTGCGCCGCCCGAAGTGATCCGGATCAATAACAAAGGACAAGAGACTTGTGTGCTCAAGCAACAGGTATCGAACGACTCGGATTACGACGGTATTATCCAGGTGCAGATCAATCTTTCCAATAGTTGGAACCGGATTCCCGATCCCAGGACTGTCCGGAAAATACCTGTCCGTGCCCACGAAACGTTGCAATTGGTCAGCGTATGGAACGAATTTCCTTACGAGGTCATCATCCGTACCATGGTGTCGGGCAATCTGCCCAGTACAGTGAATCTGCGAGTGCGGAACATCGTTCAGGAAAACAACCGGCCGGTGGATCAGGAAGGAGATTTCGTACTTCCTTATTCTTCAAAGACACCGCCTAACGAAATCATTGTGGACAACGAGGACCCGCTCTTCGAACTGTCGGCTCCTTCTGTGACCGGCATTTTGCCCCAACTGCTCGATAAGGTAGAAGATACTTCCTTTAAATATACGGGAGTCAACTGGTGGAGAGCACCCTTGCAATGGGCAGCCACTACCGATGCCGGTTATTACGGCAAGTACATTCGTTCGGCCTACGTGATCCGTGGTGGAGACGGCAGTCAGACTGCCACTTGGAAAGTGCCCCTTCCCGAACCTGGTTTCTACGAAGTCTATTACTGGACATTCAACAAATCAGTACGAAATAACCGCGACCATGCTCACGGCGAATATCGCTTCCAGATCAAACACAACGGGGAAACCGAAGAAGCTTTCCTTACCCCGAGAGAAGTGGGTGAGGAATGGGAACAGTTGGGTGTCTACTATTTCGATTCGGATACCGTTCGAGTGGTGCTGAGCAATCAGAGTAAGCTCCAGACAGTCACTGCTGATGCGGTGAAGCTGGTCAAAAGAGAATAAGATCTCACATACAGATAGTGTAAATCATATAAAAACAAACATACTATGTCAACAACGTTTTTGCTCTTGAAAAAGGGAATCCTCGTTTCGTTACTCCTTTGTGGGGCCGTTCTGACTGCGAACGGGCAACGGGTCATGACGATCGAGAACGCGATGGACCTGGCAGGGGAGAATAGTCCCACCCTGAGACGTTCGTTCATGAATCTCGAACGGTACCAGCAGATCCTTATCGCTCAACGGGCTTCGCTCAAATCGAGATTCTCCTTGAACCTCAATCCGCTCAACTACAGCAAGACCCGGCGGTTCGAGAACCGGCTCTCGGAATGGTACACCAACGAAACACTGGCCTCGAACGGTACCTTCCGCATCGATCAGCCCATCTTGTTGACCGACGGAACCCTCTCGCTGATCAATACCTTCGGATGGCAGGACAACAATTCTGAGAATAGTGGGATACTAACGAGCAACAAGGCGTTCAGCAACGACCTTTATCTGCAATTGTCGCAACCGATCTTCACCTACAACCGACGGAAGATGGAGCTTAAACAGATTGAATACGACCTGGAAAATGCCAATATCAGCTATGCCCTGCAACGCCTGAGTACCGAGCAGCAGATTACCAACCAGTTCTATACCGTCTACATGGGACAGAACAACCTGGAAATCAGCAAAGAGGAACTGGTCAATGCCAAGCAGAGCTACGAAATCATCAAAAACAAAGTAGAAGCTGATCTGGCCGCACGCGATGAACTCTTCCAGGCAGAAGTAAACCTGGCTACGGCCCAGTCGTCGGTAGACGAGCGTGCCGTGGCGTTGGCTAATGCCAAGGAGCAACTGAACAAGACGCTGGGCGTTGCCATCGACGAAGATATCGCTGTCGTGGCCGAAGTAAAGATCAAGTCGGTTGAGGTAGATCTGGAGAAAGCTATTCAGCATGGATTGGCTTCCCGCCTGGAACTCCGCCAACGAGAGATCGAAAGCGATCAGCTTGGATTCGAAATGATCCGCACCAAAGCGCTGAACGAATTCAAGGGGGATGTCTCGCTGTCGTTCGGATTGATGGGCGATAACCGGAACCTCGGCAGAGTGTACGACAACCCTACGCAGAACCCGCGTGTTTCCGTCAGTTTTACAGTACCTCTCTTCGACTGGGGCGAGAAAAAAGCCCGCATCCGTGCGCAAAAGGTGGCCCAGATGATCAACCAACTGGATACCAAAGAAGAGAAGGTGGACATTGAACTTAATATACGTCAGACCTGGCGTAGCCTGGAGAACCTGAAAACGCAGATCAAGATTGCCGAGCAGAACGTGACCAATGCGCAGCTCACCTACGATCTCAACCTGATCCGCTACCGCGAAGGAGATATTACTGGTATGGAAATCAGCCAGTTCCAGTCACAGCTTTCCAGCAAGAAGATCTCTTACTCGCAAGCATTGATTAACTATAAGGTTGAGCTACTCAACCTGAAGATACTTTCTTTATACGATTTTGAGAAAAATGAACCCATTGTACCTTTGAATGACATCAATCAGATAAAATAATATTGCCATGAAACATACGATTCAAACCCTCGCTTTCTCCTTGTTGTGCATCGCTTTGCTGAGCGCTTGTAATTCGCAACCCGACAGTAACCCGAACGACATAGCCACTCCCGTATCAGTGAAGGAGCTACGGAAAGGGGCCATCAATAAACTGGTCAACACTACCGGATCGGCCAATCCCACCTTCGGCGTGGATCTGAACGCACTGATCAGCGGAAATTACAAACTCCAGAACAATCCCCGAACCGGACGTCCTTTCAAACTGGGGGATGCGGTCACCAAAGGACAAATCCTCATCCGACTCGAGGATACGGAGTACGAGAATGGAATCGCTATCGATGCCAAGAAGCTGAACCTGGAAATAACCGAACAGGAACAAAGCAAACAGAAAAACCTCTATGAAAAGGGTGGGGTGACTCTGAGCGAAATGCGCAACTCCGAAGTGCGTGTGACCAATGCCCGTTACGATTATGAGAATGCCCAGCTCAACCTGGAGAAGATGAATATCCGGGCGCCTTTTAGCGGAGTGATCGTGACATTACCCCACTATACTCCCGATGTGAGAGTGGATCAAGGCAAACCGATAGTTGGCATCATGGACTACGCACGCATGTACATGGACATCAATATGCCGGAAAGTACCATCCAGAGCCTCAAAGAGTCGCAACCGGTGTACATCACTCACTACACGCTGCCCAACGATACACTGAAAGGGATGGTTGCCGAGATCTCGCCTGCCATCAGCATGGAGACACGTACGTTCAAGGCCAAAGTGTTGATCGATAACAATGAGCTAAAGCTGCGGCCGGGTATGTTCGTGAAGGCGGACATCCGGGTAGACCGGGCAGACAGTGCCATCGTTATCCCCAAAAACGTGATCCAGTCGCAACGGAACGATAAGTTTGTCTTTATTGTAGAGAAGAACACCGCTGTGATCCGTCGCATCCAGACCGGCATGGAGGATGAAAACAGCATCGAAGTGCTTCAGGGACTGAACGTCAACGATAACCTCGTGGTACGCGGATTCGAGACTTTGAGAGAGAACAGCCGAGTGAAAGTTCAACGATAACCGGAAGCAAGTAAGCCCATGAAGAACATTGTCAGATTTGCAGTCGGCAACCCGGTCACCATCAGCATGGTGATCCTGGCTATCCTGCTGCTTGGAAAAATATCGTACGACCAGCTCAGTGTCGACCTGCTGCCCGACCTGAACAATCCTCGGCTCTTTGTCGAGATCAAGGCCGGAGAACGTCCACCCGAAGAGATCGAGAAGCAGTACGTAAAGAACATCGAGTCGATGGCTATCCGCCAGAGCGACGTCACCCAGGTGTCGTCTGTAATCAAGGCAGGATCGGCCCGTATCACAGTGGAATATGCTTGGTCGAAGAACATGGACGAGGCTTTCCTCGACCTGCAAAAGGCCATGACTCCCTTTGCTCAGAACAAGGAAATCACGGAACTGAAGATCACCCAGCACGACCCCAACACGGCCCCGGTAATCCTCATCGGACTCTCGCACCATTCCATCCGGGACATGGCTGAACTGCGCAAAGTAGCCGAAAGCTATATCCGCAACGAGCTGGTCCGATTGGAAGGCGTGGCCGATGTCACCCTTTCGGGCGACGAAGTGACTTCGCTGTATATCCATACCGACCCGTACAAGCTGGAAGCCTTCAAGCTGACGGTGGATGAGATCGCTTCTAAGATCGAAGCCAACAATCAGAGTATATCCGGTGGGCGGGTGTCCGACCTGGGTGTTCAGTACCTGGTGAAGAGCAGTAGCCTTTTCGGCCGGGAATCGGACTTTGAGAACCTGATCGTAGGATATAAAGCCACCGATACTCAGACAAGCACTGCCAACAGTACCACTGCAACGGGTGAGAAAGCTCCTGTCTTTCTGAAAGAAGTAGCCACCGTTACCTTTGAGAACGCGCGGCCCGAGAATATCGTCCGCATCAACGGCGAACGGAGTATCGGACTGTCCATATACAAAGAGATGCGGTTCAATACCGTTAAGGTAGTCGATGCCGTGAGTAAGCAATTAGGGCTCATCGAGCAGGCTCTGCCGGGATATCATTTCCAGATTATCACCAATCAGGGAACCTTTATCAAAGAGTCGATCGACGAGGTGAAGAGTAGCGCCCTTATCGGGGTACTGTTGGCTATCGTGATCCTCTTCCTGTTCCTCCGTCGGATTGGTTCCACGCTGATCATTAGTTTGGCTATACCTATCTCTATTGTGGCTACCTTTAACCTGATGTTCTTCAACGGGCTTACCCTGAACATTATGACGTTGGGAGGGCTTGCATTGGGTGCGGGTATGTTGGTGGACAATGCCATTGTGGTGATCGAAAGTATCTTCCGGAACCACGAGAAAGGACTCAGCATCCGGGAAGCTGCTATTACCGGAACAAGCGAGGTAGGAGGAGCAGTCATCGCTTCGACCCTGACCACCATCGTGGTGTTCCTGCCTATCGTCTATCTGCACGGCGCCACGGGAGAATTATTCAAGGATCAGGCATGGACGGTGACGTTCTCCCTCGTCTCCTCCCTGTTTGTTGCCGTTCTGGTGATTCCGATGCTTTATACACAGTTGGCCGGTAAGAAGAAGACCTTTACAGACACCCAGTCTATCCAGTTCAAGGGGTATTCCAATCTGCTTCGTAAGCTGATTGCCCGTCGCTGGACAGTGATTGCTGTGTCGGTGATTCTCTTGATGGTATCCCTGCTTTGTCTGCCGTTCATCGGGACCGAATACATGCCCCGGGCCGAGAGTCAGAGCTTTACCGTACAAGTAAAACTGCCCGAAGGCACCCGGTTGGAACGTACATCGACCGCCGTGACAAGCCTCGAAGAACTCATACTGTCCATCTCCCGCGATTCGCTCTGTACGGTGTATAGTCACATCGGACCGGGTAGTGGCTCTGAGAACGCTATCTTCGAAGGAGAAAACACCGCTTCCATCAAGGTGATCCTCTCGCCGCACAGCCCCACGACTCCCGAACAGGTGATCGAACAACTGGTGCAGACGGCCGAGAACCCGGACTACCTGGAACTTACCATTCGGCAGGAAGAGAATTCGCTGGGTAACTTGCTGGGTGGCGAAGAAGCACCCATCGTAGTCGAAGTGAAAGGCGAAGAACTCGACGAGATCGCCAGGATCACCAAGGAAGTGATGGCACGCATGCAACCCATCGAAGGACTCTATAATATGGTGTCCTCCACCGACGACGGTGCGCCCGAAGTGGTCGTTTCCATCAACCGTACGGTAGCCGGGGTGAACAACCTGAGTGTAGCTACCGTGATCGAACAACTCAAGCAACAGCTCAACGGACGGGAAACCGGTAAGATGGAGTACAGGGGCGAAATGCGCGATATCGTGATCAAGCTTCCGGACATCACTCTCAGTTCGCTGAACAATCTGTTTATTCGCAGCGGTGAACAACGCTTCCGGTTGCAGGAGATCGCCACGCTCGAAGAGACTCAGGCTCCTAAGGAAATCTTCCGCCGGAACCAAAGCCGCATCAGTAAGATACTGGCTAATATGGACTCTGATAAATCGCTGGATAAAGTGGCACAGGATATACGGGTGGCAGTCAAAGACATCGAACTGCCTGCCAACTATACCATCACCGTGACGGGTGAAGAAGAAAAACGACAGGAGTCAATGAACAGTCTTCTGTTTGCATTGGCGCTTTCCGTGCTGTTGGTGTACATGGTACTGGCTGCCCAGTTTGAATCCCTGTTGCATCCGTTCACCATCCTGCTGACTATTCCGCTGGCTGTGGTAGGAGCCATTCTGCTCTTCCTCGTGACCGGTACTACGATCAATATCATGGGTGTGATCGGTATTGTGATGCTGGCGGGAATTGCTGTGAACAATTCCATAATTCTGGTGGACCGCATCAACCAGTTGAAGCAGTCGATGGAATTGACCGACGCCATCGTACAGGCCGGACAGCATCGTATCCGTCCCATCATCATGACTACCCTGACCACCATTCTTGCGCTGATACCGTTGGCGCTCAGCTTCGGACAAGGAGCTTCGCTGCGTTCGCCGATGGCTATCGCGGTGATCGGCGGGTTGGTGACATCCACGCTGATGAGTTTGATGGTAATCCCGTGCGTGTACTACGTGCTGGAACAAACTAAGAATCGATTATTTAAAAAAGATTCCGGAGAATGAATATTGTACTGCATAGAAGAATAACCATCAGCATGCTGTTTATCGCACTGACCCTACTGGGGTACGTGTCGTACAAACAGTTGTCTGTGGAGTTGCTGCCCAACGCCGAGCTACCCAGTTTGTTCGTTCAGGTGGCGTCCATGCAGGAGATGGATCAGTCGTACGTAGAGTCAGAGATCATCATCCCGCTGGAAGGAGCCATCAGTACAGTAGGAGGGGTGGACCGGATCGAGTCGAACATTGACAGTCGCCAGTCGACCATCCGGGTGGATTTCAAGAGCAACATCAACTTCAAGATCACTTCCCTCAAACTGGAAGAGAAGATCAACGAATTGGCTGCTACCTTCCCCACCGGATTTCAGGTACAGATGATGAAAGTGAACATGGCCCAGATGGGCGGTGCTTTCATGTCTGTGCAGGTGCGCGGATCGGGTGGGGTGGACCGGGTACGTCAGGTGACGGACAAGGAGATCCGTACCGAGCTGGAGAATGTAGACGGTGTAGCCTCCGTGAGCGTCTATGGCGGACGGGAACGGGCTATCGAGATTCAACTGGAGCCCGAAATGTGCAAGGCTCTGAACCTTACCCCCAGCGCTATCAGTAATATCCTGGGGCAGTACACACAGGAGAAGGCTTTTGTCGGCTTCACCAACGAACCGGGCAACAAGAACTTCGTACATGTGAATGCCCTCTATACACAGGTTTCCGACCTCGAAAATATTGTGGTTGCCAAAGGGCCTGTCTATCTTAAAGATATTGCTACTATCTTCTTCGACTTGAAAGAAGAGACTTCCTATGGCCGGGTCGATGGCAAAGATGTTATTTCCATGTCGTTGATGAATGACTCGCAAACCAACCTGATCGAACTGTCGCACCGGGTTACAGGAGCGATCGACAAGCTCAACGCGAAACTGGCCCCGCTGGATGTGGAGATCGTGGTGCAGAGCAACACGGCCGAAATCATGGAGAAGAACATCGATGAGATCATCAACCTGGCCATTACTGGCGGACTGCTGGCTATACTGGTGCTGTGGTTCTTCCTGAAAAACGTCCGGCTGGTGTTCCTCATCGCTTTGTCTATCCCGATATCAGTGTATACCGCTTTCAACTTCTTTTATGCTTACGGTGTCACGATCAACAGTCTTACCCTGATCGGTATGGCCCTGGCCATCGGGATGCTGCTCGATAACAGTGTGGTGGTGCTGGAGAATATCTACCGCCTTTCCGGTTCCGGATGTACGCCCGAGCGTTCGGTGGTACAGGGAACCAAAGAAGTATGGCGGTCCATCGTGGCAGCTACACTGACCACGATTACCGTCTTCCTGCCGTTTGTCTTTTCGGAGAACTTCCTGATCAAACTGATCGGGCATCACATTGGTGTTTCCATCATCTCTACCTTATTGATTTCATTGGTGGTGGCTCTGTTGCTGGTTCCGATGGTGACCTATACCATCCTCCGGAAAAAGAAGAACGCCGGAAGCGTGTTCTACGAAAAGATTTCTGTCGACCAGCGCCCCATACAGATATACCTGGTGTTGCTCAAAACAACGATGCGAAATCCGGGAACGACCATCTTTGGAGCTATCATCGTTCTGTTCCTGACCCTCCTCCTTTCTCTGAGTCTGAATATGCAACAGATGCAGGAGGTGTCCACAGATCGGTTCAATGTATATATAACTCTACCCAAGGGCAGCACGCTCGAAAAGACCGATGCCGTCATCAAGGTGATGGAGGAACGTTTGGCTGACTTCCCGGAGAAGAAAGAACTGATCTGCCAGATCCGCGAAGGAGAAGCTGTTCTTACCTTGGTGCTGAAAGATGATTATAAGAAAAGCAGCAATCGGGAAATAGCCGATATCAAAGCCGATGTAAGAGGCAAACTCTCCAACATCAACGGCGCTGAAATCCAAATGTCGGAATCCGGCGGCGGAGGTGGCGGTGGCGGGGGCATGGCCAGCATGAGCGGACTGGGCAACTTCATGCGCCTGATGGGAATCGGTGACAACCGGGAACGTATCGTGATTAAAGGAAGCGACTTTGACATGATGCAACGGGTGGCCGAGGACTTGCGCTACTACGTGAGCGAGCAGGATTACATCGGTAACTCCTGGGTGTCGTACTCCGGCAGGCAGTCCGAACTGCTGCTGAACTTCGACCCCATTCTGCTGACCACCTACAACATCACACGCAATGAAATCTCGTCCGGGCTTTCGGCCTTGAGCGGTGAGTTCTCCTCGGGTACCAAGCTGAAGATCGGCGACGATTCGTACGACATCGTGATCCGCAACAAAGAACCGGAAAAAGAGAAACTGGCGCTTCCGGCAGAGGAGGGAGCCAAAGTCGATACGATTGCTAAGACGGATACCATTGCCAAAACCGATACGGTGACGCAAGTCCGTACGGCTGTTTCCAACGATAGTTTGGCACTGACCGACAGCGTGGCGAAAGTGGATAGTGTGGCACCGACTGATAGTGTGGCTGTCATAGACTCCATGGCTGTGGCCGAAACCGACTGGCAGGATCTATTAGAGGAAACAAGTAAAGATAAAACGATCGATGACCTTCGGCGCATCCAGATACGGAATGCACAAGGAGGACTGCACAACCTGGAAGATATTGCCGATATCCAGAAGGGACGCGGAAGAGCGCGAATCACGCGGGTAAATCAGGACAAGCAACTGGAAGTGTTTTATCAGTTCTCCCGCAACGTGGAGTCTTCGAAGAGCCTGCTGGAAGCCTACCGGTCGGACGTAGACCAACTGATTGCCAACTACAACCTGCCTCCGGGTGTAGCGGTGGAAGTGATTCATGAAGAAGACCAGTTTGCCGAGTTCAAGTTCTTGATCCTGGCCGCTTTCGTCCTGATATTCATGATCATGGCTTCCGTCTTCGAATCGATGGTAACGCCTTTTGTGCTGCTGTTTACCATTCCGCTGGCTGCCATCGGCTCCCTGCTGGCCCTGTTGTTCACAGGAAGCAGTCTGGTCAATGCCAATACACTGACGGGATTCCTTATTCTGCTCGGGGTGGTGGTGAACAACGGGATCATCCTGATAGACTATGCCAACATACTACGCAAACGAGGGTACAGGCGTCACAGAGCCTTGATGACTGCCGGACTCTCGCGTATACGTCCCATCCTGATTACCTCTATCACTACCATCATTGCCATGGTTCCCCTGGCGATGGGTGATTCGGAATATTCCGGAACCATCGGCGCCCCGTTTGCCATTACGGTGATTGGCGGACTGGCCTTCTCGGCTTTGTTGACGCTGGTCTTCATCCCGACGGTCTGCATGGGATTGGAAAATACGCTCCAATGGTACCGCGGTCTTTCGCCGAAACTCTGGATACTCCACATCATCCTGTTCCTGATAGGAGTGTGGTTCATCTGGGTGCAAGTGGACGGCTGGTTGTGGCAAACCATTTACCTGGTGGCGCTGATCAGCCTGATACCCGGTCTGACCTACTTCATCCAGAACAGTCTGCGCCGCGCCCGGGCCGAAGTGATCGACCCGAATGAAGAGATACGTATCACCGTACGCAACCTGGTGAAGATTTACGACTGGCCGGGACGCTTCAGCCGCCAATGGAACAGTGGGTTGCAGATCCGCTGCCGGTTGGGACTGCGCAACGAATACCATTCCCTCAAGGATATGGTCAATGAAATCTGGGTGTTCGGATTGCTGGGCTTCCTGATCTACTTCGCTTATTTCTTTATTAGTAACAAGTTCTGGATCTTCCTGCTCTCGCTGGCCATTTATCTGCTGGCGCTGAACCTGTGGAAGAAGACACGTACCTACCTCTTCTTTCGATTTGGTACGGGCAAGTGGATCAAGCGCCTTAACCGGTGGGTGTTCTGGATCATCCCCCCTGTAATCTGGATCACTCTGTTCCGGATAATGGATAGTGCGGGAATGTCTGTTGTGATCATCCTGCTCTGGGCTATCTGTATATCCATTTACGCCACTTCCCGCTATCTGTACACCCGTGATATCAATGTGGAGCGGGTGAAAGGACGCTTCGCCGGACTCCGCCGCTGGTATTTCCGGACGGTGAAAAGCATCCCGCTGATCGGCAAGCAACGCAAACCGTTCAAGGCCCTGCGGGGAGTATCCTTTGAGATCCGGACAGGTATGTTCGGGTTGCTGGGACCGAACGGCGCGGGTAAGTCGACCATGATGCGCATCATCTGCGGTATCCTGGAACAAAGCTACGGCAGCATCTGGATCAACGGACTCGATAGCCGCGTCTACCGGGAAGAGTTGCAGGGATTGATCGGGTTCCTTCCGCAGGAGTTCGGTACTTACGAGCACATGACTTCCTGGGAATTTCTCGACTATCAGGCCATCTTGAAAGGAATCACCGACCCGAAACTGCGGGCCGAACGCCTCGAATATGTGCTCCAGTCGGTACACATGTACGAACGCAAGGATGCCAAGATCGGTTCCTTCTCCGGCGGTATGAAACAGCGCATCGGTATTGCCCTGATTCTGCTTCACCTGCCGCGCATCCTGATTGTGGACGAACCGACTGCTGGACTCGATCCGCGCGAACGTATCCGTTTCCGCAACCTACTGGTGGAGCTGAGCAAGGATCGGATCGTGATCTTCTCTACGCACATCATTGAGGATATCTCCAGTTCGTGCAACCAGGTAGTGGTGGTCAACAAAGGCGAACTGAGGTACTTCGGCGATCCGGTAGATATGGTGCAAATGGCCTCCGGTAAGGTGTGGTCGTTCAATGTCGGCCGGGAAGAGTTCGAAGAAGGACTGGATAAGACGATGGTGATCCATCACATCCAGAACGAGGAAACCATACAGGTGCGTTACCTCTCGTATGAGCAACCACGGGAAGACGCCGTACAGGTAGAGGCCAATCTGGAAGATGCTTACCTGTGCCTGTTGAAGAATATGAATGGATGCTAAAACGCTGAATGATATGACACTGAAACAACTCGCAACCGTAATACCCAAGTTGGCCAAGTACAACATGAAAATAATCTTTGCCGGCAAGTTCTTCTGGTTCTTGCTGGCAGCCTTCCTCTTCTTTGCTTTTTTCGTATTCCAGAATGCCTGGAACCGGGAGGAAGCCAACGAAGGAGTGATTTACGGGCTACTGATCTTCCCCAGTTTGTTGCTGGTGTTCTATCCCACTGTGTTCGGGATTCAGAACGACGAAGACAGCCGTATCCTCGAGATCCTGTTTGGCATCCCGAACTACCGGTACAAAGTGTGGGGGGTACGGATATTGATGATCTACCTGATCCTCTTCGTCATTCTGCTGGCTTTTGCGTATCTGGGTACCTGGATGCTCTATCCGGTCAATCCGTTGGAAATGGCCGTTCAGTTGATGTTTCCGGTGCTGTTCTTCGGCAATCTGGCATTTATGTTTTCCACTATCACCCGCAGCGGGAACGGTACGGCGGTGGTCATCATCATACTCGGTGTTTTGTGGATGTTCGTTGGAAACATGGAATTTCTTCGGAATACTTTCTGGGATATCTTCCTGAATCCGTTCCAGGTCCCCTGGAATGTTCATCCGTTGATCTGGAGCACTACTATTGTGAAGAGCCGCATTTTCTTGTTTGCTGCCAGCTTTATCTGGTTGATGATCGGTTCGCTGAATTTGCAGAAGAGAGAGAAGTTTGTGTAGCTGCATAGAGAGAACGTTTTGTTTCTACACAAGAAATTGTGCAAAACCAAAACACACTCACGTACGCGCCTGTAACGCCGATGAATAGGGCGTTTCGGGCCTAGTGCGTGAGTGTGTTTTGGTTTTGCACAATTTCTTGTGTAGCGAAGGGCTGCACCGAATACAAACACACGTTTTATCTGAAAATGTAAATCAATTATCTATTTTTGACAAGGAATAGCGGTACTGTGCCGTATCTTCGCTCGCAATATTAAGTGCTCACTAACTAATACCCAAGTGAATAATTTTTAAAGGAAACTGTCATGAAGAAACACCTGCTGAGTGTCACCGTTATAATCTGTGCGGCGACCTTTCCACTGAATGCGCAAAATATGTTCGCTAACATGCCTGCTCAAATCCCGGAGGCACAGCCCACAGAGAAATCTGTTCAATTCATCGAACAAACAACGCAGACCGGAACTTCCGTCACCTATCTGAAGGATATCGTATATGAGAAACGTAACGATACAGACTTGAATCTGCAACTCCTTATGCCCAATACGGGCGACCGTACTCCCAAACCTTGTGTAGTTTATATCCCGGGATCTGCCTGGTTCAAGCAAAACGTCTATATGAGCCTCCCTAACATGATGGAATTTGCCAAGCGCGGTTTTGTTGTTGCCTTGGTGGAGTATCGTCATACGGGCATCGCTCCCTTTCCCGCGCAAGTGGTCGATACGAAGAACACCATCCGATTTCTGCGCAAAAACGCCGCTCGCTTTGGCATTGACGTAAATAATATGTTCGTATGGGGCGATTCGTCGGGCGGACATACCTCTTTGTTTGTAGGTATCACGCCCGATAATAAAGAATTGGACGATCCCGATTTCCCCGATGTATCGTGCACGGTCAACGCCATCGTTGCCTATTACCCACCTACAGACCTCTCGGTGTTGAAAGACGATCCAACCGCGATGAGTAAGGGCGAGGCGGGCAGTCCGGAAGGGCAACTGATAGGCAAGAAATCCATTGCAGAAAACATGGATCTGGCACGCCGGGCAAGTCCTAACTACTATGTGAAGAAAGATGTGCTCATTCCCCCTGTATTGCTTGCGGCAGGTACGAAAGACCGGGTGGTTCCTTTCTCGCAAACCGACTTGATGGCGCATTGTCTCGCCGATAATGGGAAGATCTTTGAGTACTTTGCTCTCAAAGATGCCGACCATGGCTCGTGGCAGTTCTGGACACCGTTGATGTTTGACAAGGTGGAATCCTTTCTCCGAAAGTATATGAAGTAAACTAAT
>JAVBVI010000017.1:0-14489 GCA_031554505.1 Bacteroides sp.
TTGTCCAGTATTTTCTAAAAGACAACCGATTAAGGAAGCCGGGGAGTCAACTGGCAACACACTTAGGAAAGAAGGGCAAGTCATTGACAACTTGTTTAGGGAACCAGCGTCAAAACTGACAACCTTTTTTAGTATAAGTCATGTCTTCCAGTTTCCGCTGATGAAACAAGGTGTTTCATCAGCGGAAACAGACTGTTTCATGCCTTGAAACAAGGTGTTTCATCGTTGGAAACTCAGTGTTTCATCGTCGGAAACAGTGAGTTGGAGTGCTCGAAACAGACGGTTTGCACCATTGAAACAATACGCGCCTCTATGCCCTCTGCGGCAAATGCTAAACACAAGAAACCCCGGCTCATTGAAGAACCGGGGTTTCTTGTGTTGTCCCATAAGGACTCGAACCTTATCAAACAGAACCAAAACCTGTTGTGCTACCATTACACCATGGGACAAACTTGACGCTTTCTGTTAAAAAGCGGTGCAAAGATAGTGGGTTCCGCCTTATGTTCCAAATATTTTCAACTATTTTATTTAAAGATGACCAGGTAATAGTTCTTTTTACCGCGTTGCACCAGTAAATATTTATCATTAAGCAAGTCGGCAGCCGTGATCACCTGATCAAATGCTTCGAGCTTCTCCTTGTTCAGCGACACGCCTCCACCTTGTACCAGCTTGCGCATTTCGCCTTTCGACGGGAACACAGCGGCATTGTCAACGAACAGATCGACTGCTTTCGCGCCTTCGGCCAGTACCTCACGGCTTACCTCGAACTGCGGAACGCCTTCGAATACAGCCAGCAAGGTGTCTTCGTCCAGTTTCTTCAACGCTTCCGAGGTAGCGTTGCCAAACAGGATACCCGATGCTTCGACAGCCGCGTTGTAGTCGGCTTCGGAGTGCACCATCACCGTTACCTCCAGCGCCAGACGCTTCTGCAACGCACGCAGGTGCGGAGCCGCCTGTTGCTCGGCCACGAGGGCGTCGATCTCCTCCTTGGTCAGCGAAGTGAATACCTTGATGTAACGTTCGGCATCGGTGTCGCTCACGTTGAGCCAGAACTGATAGAACTTATACGGAGAAGTATAGCGTGCATCGAGCCATACGTTGCCTGTCTCGGTCTTGCCGAACTTGGTACCGTCGGCCTTCGTGATGAGCGGGCAGGTGAGGGCGAACGCTTCGCCGCCATTGCTGCGACGGATCAGCTCCGTACCGGTGGTGATATTGCCCCACTGGTCCGAACCACCCATTTGCAGACGGCAACCTTGGGTTTCGTACAGGTGGAGAAAGTCATAACCTTGCAGGAGCTGGTAGGTGAACTCGGTGAACGAAAGTCCGTCGCGCGCCTCGCCGTTGAGACGTTTCTTCACGGAATCCTTCGACATCATGTAGTTCACAGTGATGTGCTTACCCACCACGCGACAGAAATCGAGGAAGTTGAAATCCTTCATCCAGTCGTAGTTGTTCACCATCTCTGCCCGGTTGGGTGCATCCGATTCGAAGTCGAGGAACTTGCCCAACTGCTTCTTGATGGCATCCTGGTTGTGACGCAGCGTGGCTTCGTCGAGCAGGTTACGTTCGGCCGATTTACCCGACGGGTCACCGATCATACCCGTTGCGCCTCCAATCAACGCCAGCGGCTTGTGTCCGCAACGTTGCAAGTGCCGGAGCATCATCACACCACAGAGGTGACCGATGTGCAGCGAGTCGGCTGTCGGGTCAATACCTAAGTAAGCAGTCACTTGTTCCTTGCTCAGCAGCTCTTCAGTGCCGGGCATCATGTCGTGGAGCATGCCACGCCACCGTAATTCTTCTACAAAATTCATCGATGCATAATTTGTTTATTGGTTTTTAAAATTCGAGGACAAAAATACGACACATTCTTCAAACAAACAAACGGACGGGGAGATATGTCGATACGGGAGGGGAAGAAAGGTCAGATACTGAGGAGCGTATGGACGTTGCGCGTGACAGCGAGATCAGATGCCGAGGAGCGTACGGACATTCTGCCGTACATGGGCGGCAAGCTCATCCACCGGAATACCACGGACAGTAGCAGCCTGCTCATAGATGGAAGAAATGTCTGCACCACTGTCGTCGGTCTCCAGGAGAAGACGATCCAACGGCACGATGCGTAAAGATTCTTCATTGAACCGGCTCCCGAAGGAGAGATAAAAGCCTTTTTTCAGGACTTGTTCAGCAGTTTCCGGCCGGCCTCGAAAGCCATGTAACATCCAGGGACCTTTAAAATTGCCCCATTTGCGAAGCTCGAGCAGTGTCTCCGTAGCTTGTACGTTGTGGATGAACAGGGGTTTCTTCAAAGCATCACTCCAGGCCGCCTGTCGGCAGAAGAGCAACTTCTGCCTGTCCCATTGTTCAGCCTGTACACTCCGGTCCAGTCCACATTCACCGATGGCCACCACCTGCGGATGAGTGACATAATCACAGAACGCTTCCCAGTCCACCGTTCCGGCAGTTACCACATCCCACGGATGTACCCCAACGGAGTACCACGCCCTGGGCACCGGAACAAACGACTCCGGATAGCGAATGTTGACCACTCCCTGCGAAGGATCACCGGGCCATGTATGCGTATGTATATCAAAAAATTCCATCATGAGAATTCAGGGAGAATATTAAGGAACCGGATCATAGCCCGATCCACCCCAGGGATGACAACGCAGAATCCGGCGAACAGCCAGGTACAGCCCTTTCAGCGGACCATACTTACGAATGGCTTCGATGGCATATTGCGAGCAGGTAGGAGTGAAACGGCACGAGGGTGGGGTAAGGGGCGAGATGCACGCCCGGTAGAAGTAGATAGGCAACAGCAGCAGGTATGTAAAAAACCGTCTCATGACAGCTTTTCCCCGATGCGTGACAACAACGTCTTCATGATCTCCTCGATGCGCGACGTAGGCAGGAGCTCGTCCGACAGGTACAGGAAGGCAATGGCCAGTCCATGTTCGCGTCCTTCGAGCCGTTGCAACAACTCATGTTTGTTCTGGCGGTAAGCCTCGCGTACCTGTCGCTTCACCCGGTTGCGTTTCACCGCCCGCTTGAAGCGCTTCTTGGGGACACTGATCAGGATGGAGGCCGGTATCTCCCGCTTGTCGACAGGCATGTAAACCACCCGCAAAGGAAAGATAGAGAACGAACGCGCCGCACCGCCGGCAAACAATTGCCCGATCAATATCTTACTTTTGAGTCTTTCTTCTTTGCACAGGGTATTCACGTCGACTACAGTTTTGAGGAGGTGTATGGAAATAAAAAAGCGATTAGTCATTATCGGCAAGCAGGTATACCCCACTCACCGCTAATCACCAATCGCTAAAGCTATCAGTTATTTTCCTTTGTTGTTCTCTTTGATGAACAATTCCAAAGCGGCCGTCATCGAAGGAGCTTGCACCGTAGGAGCTTCAAGGTCCAACCGGAGACCGGCATCGCGTACAGCTTGGGCGGTGGTGAGACCGAATGTTCCGATCTTGATGTCCTTCTGGTCAAAATCCGGGAAGTTCTTCTTCAAGGAGCTTACTCCAGCCGGGCTAAAGAACACCAGCATGTCATAGTCAAACTCTTCTTCGGGAGTAAAGTCATTGCTTACCGTGCGGTACATCACCCCTTCGGCGTGCTGAATGTGGAGTTTGTCCAACATATTCTTCACCTCGTCGGTATGCACGTCCGACATGGGAGTGAAGTACTTCTCCGTCTTGTGCTTCGTAATAGACGACAAGAGATCTTCCACCTTTCCGGTAGCTCCGAAAAAGATTTTGCGTTTCCGATACTGCACATACTTCTGGATGTAGAGCGCTACAGCCTCCGTCACACAGAAATACTTCATGGTTTCGGGAATCGTTACACGAAGTTCCGTACGAAGCCCAAAGAAGTGATCGATCGCATGACGCGAAGTGAAAATGATGGCAGTATAGTCCAGGATAGAAATCTTCTGTTGCCTGAACTCCTTAGCAGAGAGACTCTCGACTTTAATAAACGGACGGAAATCTATTTTTACTCCATATTTTTCCGCTATGTCATAATAGGGAGATTTCTCTGACGCAGGCTTTGGCTGCGACACAAGTACTTTCTTTATTTTCAATTTGTCCTAAAATTTGATTACCAACAATTCATTAAGTTCCATCAGGCCTCGATATGCAATGAAATAAGGCATGATTTCAAGGGCACAAAAGTACACAATTAACAGGAAAAGACCGAAAATATTGTCGAAAAAAAGCTTTACCCACTTGTAAAACATCAATATTTTAGTGAAAATTACCAAAACCAGTGCAATTACAAGCAAATACGTAAGACTCAAATCAAAATAAACGAGGAACAATACAAACGGGAAAAGCAGGAAACCGAGGTAATACACCAGCGAACAATAGGACTCCAGCCACTGATCGGACTTTGTTTTGTCAAAAAATATCCACCCAAGAAAGGAATAAACCAACCACTTAAAAAGCAAAAAAGCCAGCGCTACTCCGATGTAAATTCCTAACAAAACATGGGGGTGAACAAGGGTTATCAGAGCGGGCTTCGCATCGACAAAATAATTGAATGCCACCACACCTCCAAGCACACAGGTTTGTCCTAATAAAAGAAGAAGAAAGCGCATCTCACCACTGGTGGAGAAAGAGAACAGGCTGGTTCTCTCCCGGTGGTAGATAAAGCCTTTCAGCATCTCCGAAAGCAGTTTTTTGCTGCGCCCCAAAGTAAGGGAAGTGAGCACGAAGCACAAAAGCAACAACAAGGCAATACCATTATCGGTCCGCGGCGCATAGGGCAAACGAGGCGCCTCCAGGCCGGAAGCAAATTCGCGCTCCGAGTGGTACCTGGTCAGATGCAAGGTATCGGCAGACACGTATGCATACTGCTGAAACGGCGAAACGGTATCGGTTACGCCATTCATATGGCAGCAAATTTACGGATAGAAGTGTCCCACACAGGGATGGAATGTATTAGCTCGATGGCTTCTTCGGGGGTTTGTGCCACCTGCCAGATGTCACCGTGACGACGACGCAGGAAGTTCTCTTCGATGGCTTTCTCGAGCATCGCCAGCAAGGGGTCGAAAAAGTGGTTGGTGTTGAGGATCACAATCGGATTGAGATAAAGCCCCAACTGTTTCCAGGTAATGATTTCCAGCAGTTCTTCCAATGTACCGCAGCCTCCGGGCAAGGTGATAACGGCGTCGCTCATTTCGGCCATCAGTTGCTTCCGCTCATGCATGGATTTTACTTCGATCAGTTGCGACATGCCTGTATGATGCCAGTCTTGCTCCACCATAAAGGTCGGTATCACTCCGACAGCTTCCCCGCCGTTTTCCAGCACCGCATCGGTCACCGCCCGCATCAACCCGATGGTTCCGCCACCGTTGACCAGCCGGATATGACGTTCGGCCATCAAAGTACCCAGGCGATGGGCGGCTTCCATGTAAACAGGATCGATCTTTGAACTTGACGCACTATAGACGCATACGGTATTTATCTGGTTCATCTTTTCCGGATTTTATTTCGACGCTACAAAAGTACATGATTTCGATCACACTATTGCAAAAAGTAAAGAAGAATTGGCAAAAAGAGGGCCGCCTCTCTGTGGAAACAGAAGAAGCGGCCCGGTATAAAAGGAATAGTTTTGCGAATTACAAGCCGAAAGCAGATTTGATCTTATCCACGTAGTCCAGCTTTTCCCAGGTGAAGAGCTCTACTTCGATCGTCTTCGTATCCTGATAACGTGAGGTGTAAGTCTTGGTCACTACCTGCGGTTCGCGACCCATGTGGCCGTAAGCGGCTGTTTCACTGTAGATAGGATTGCGGAGCTTGAGACGTTCTTCGATGGCACGGGGGCGCAGGTCGAAGAGTTCGTCAATTTTCTTCGCAATAGCTCCATCGCTCAGATTGACATGACTACGTCCATAAGTATTTACATAGATACTCACGGGACGGGCCACGCCAATAGCGTAAGAAACTTGTACAAGTATCTCGTCGGCAACACCGGCAGCTACCAGGTTTTTAGCAATGTGACGGGCGGCGTAAGCGGCACTGCGGTCTACCTTGCTGGGGTCTTTTCCGGAGAAAGCACCACCACCGTGAGCTCCCTTACCGCCGTACGTATCTACAATGATCTTGCGGCCTGTCAGACCGGTATCACCGTGCGGTCCGCCGATAACAAACTTGCCGGTAGGATTGACATGGTAAACGATGCTATCGTTGAACAATGCCAGTACATCGGCATGGCTGATGGAAGCGATGACGCGCGGCATCAGCACCTCGATCACATCGCGGCGAATGACGGCCAGCATCTCTTCATCGGCTTTCAACTGAGCTGATTCCGAAGCATCGGCAGGTTTTACAAAGTCATCGTGTTGAGTCGATACTACGATGGTATCAATACGTACAGGCTTTCCATTGTCATCATATTCAATGGTTACCTGACTCTTGGAGTCGGGACGCAGATAGGTCATCTCCTGGCCTTCGCGACGGATATCAGCCAGTACTTGCAAAATACGGTGCGAGAGGTCGAGCGAAAGCGGCATGTAGTTTTCCGTTTCGTTCGTGGCATAACCGAACATCATACCCTGGTCGCCGGCACCCTGATCCATCGGGTTCTGACGCTCTACACCGCGGTTGATGTCAGCGCTCTGCTCATGGATGGCCGAAAGTACTCCGCACGAGTTGCTCTCGAACATGTACTCTCCTTTGGTATAACCGATTTTTTTAATGACTTCACGTGCGATGAGTTGGAGGTCAACATACGCACTTGTCTTCACTTCACCCGCTAGTACCACCTGACCGGTAGTTACTAAGGTTTCGCATGCTACTTTCGAACTGGGGTCGAATGCCAACAGTTTGTCAAGTACGGCGTCCGATATCTGATCGGCCACCTTGTCGGGATGCCCTTCGGACACCGATTCGGATGTAAATAAATATCCCATTTCAATGAGGAATTAAATGAATAAATTAAATGATTATCCGCACATTTTCCCTCTTTTACAACAGAAGAATTTGGCAAGTTCACTAACACATTCGCACACTTGTTTGTTTACGTCTTTTCCAAAAGGGCAAACGAGCGGATAATCAGTATAAATAAAAAGGAATGAAACAGGAAAAAGAAAAGCAGTCGATAAGGCCACGGGGGCCGACAGAAAGGAATGTCTTTTTAGCATTTTTTTCTGTGGTTGCAAGCTGCTCAAATCCTTCCACATATCATTTCGACGACAAAGGTAAAGTATTCTCCCGGAATAATTACTAACTTTGCTGCATATTAACATCATTTCGCAATGAAAAAACCTTTAAGAACAGCGCTGGAACTCGTGGTGTACATCGGGATAACGATGGGGTTGTATTACCTGATCTGCTTAGCTATCCGGCGTCCCTTCACGGAACTGCATTTGCTCTATGCAGCCCTCATTGGGTGCATCGCTTATATGCCGCGATTCATCAACCAACGGAAATCAAGAAAGCGTAGAAGATAGGAAAATCAAGGAAGCGCCGAAAGTAACTCTTTCATCGGTTTTCCCAGTACCGGATGCACTAGCTCGGGCGCTATCTCGGCCAACGGCTCCATCACGAACCGGCGTTGTGTCATCAACGGATGGGGGAGGGTGAGTCTCTGATCGTGCAATACGGCAGAATCATACAGCAACAAGTCTATATCGATCAGGCGGTCGGCATATACGCCATCGACTGATTTGGCAGCACGGCCCATCTCAGACTCTATGCGCTGAGCCTCGTGCAACAGCTCGAAGGGCGAAAGGGCTGTTTCGGCACAGGCTGCCGCATTCAGGAAACTGTTTCCGGACGAGAATCCCCAAGGCTCAGTAGCATAAAAAGCAGACAGGGAAACCACTTTCCCTATCCGCTCTTCTATCTGTTTCACAGCCACCCGGAGGTTCTGCTCTTTGTTGCCTAAATTGGTTCCCAATCCAAGATAAACCGTCATTACTTGTCTACGATCAACATGGCATCGCCATACGTTCCGAAACGATACTCTTCTTTCAAAGCCACGTTATAGGCTTCCATCACCTGTTCGTAGCCACCGAACGCAGCCACAATCATCAGCAGGGTAGAAAGCGGCATGTGGAAATTGGAAATCATGCTGTTGGCCACGGTAAACTCATACGGAGGGAAGATGAACTTATTGGTCCAACCTTCGAACTCTTTCAGGTGTCCGTCGGTGCTCACGGCACTCTCAATGGCACGCATCACGGTAGTACCCACTGCACATACGTTGCGGTTGATATCTTTTGCCCGGTTCACCGTCTGTACGGCCCGCGTGTCGACAAACATCTGTTCGGAATCCATCTTATGCTTGGTAAGGTCTTCCACATCGATCTCGCGGAAATTGCCCAAACCGGCATGCAAGGTGATGTAAGCAAAGTCGATACCCTTGATCTCCAGACGCTTCATCAGCTCACGACTGAAGTGCAGGCTGGCCGTAGGGGCTGTCACCGCTCCTTCGTTGGCGGCAAAGATCGACTGAAAACGGTCGGCATCGTCTTCCTCTACCGGACGGTTGATGATGGAGTGGGGCAGGGGAGTCTCGCCCAGCGCATAAAGCGACTTTTTGAACTCGTCGTGCGGTCCGTCATACAGGAAACGCAGCGTACGTCCACGTGAAGTGGTGTTGTCGATCACCTCGGCCACCATCGAGTCGTCCTCGCCAAAATAAAGCTTGTTCCCGATACGGATCTTGCGAGCCGGGTCGACCAGTACATCCCACAGACGGAGGTCTTCGTTCAACTCGCGCAACAGGAATACTTCGATGCGCGCTCCTGTCTTCTCTTTGTTTCCATACAGACGGGCAGGAAATACCTTGGTATCGTTGAACACGAATACGTCCTTATCATCAAAATATTCCAGAACATCCTTGAACACGCGGTGCTCAATCTCTCCCGTACGACGGTGGAGTACCATCAGGCGCGATTCATCTCTGTACTTCGCCGGATACAAGGCAATCTTTTCCTCCGGCAGCTTAAATTTGAATTGTGACAGTTTCATATATCTTCGTTTTATTAATTTTCGTCTGCAATTTCTACCTCTTGCGCAGCCAACCATTCGGGATACTGCTCAATGTCAAGGCAATCTTCCAACCGGACATCGCCTATCCGGGTACGTACCAACCCGATGAGATGCGCCCCACTGTCGAGCGCTTCGCCGATATCGCGTGCCAACGCACGTATATAGGTTCCTTTGCTGCACACCACCCGGACCTTCATTTCGGGAAGGTTGCATTCCATTAATTCAATCTCGTCGATGACCAGCAATTTGGGCTTCAAGTCTACCTCTTCACCTTTGCGAGCCAGGTCATACGCTCGTTTACCATCCACCCGGCAAGCCGAAAAGGAAGGAGGTATCTGCTCGATGGGACCGATGAATTGTTTCAGGGTCTCTTCCACCTGCTCCCGGGTGATATGCTCCCAGGGATACGTGGCATCGATCTCATGCTCCATGTCGTACGAAGGGGTGGTAGCACCTACCTTGAGGGTAGCCACGTACTCCTTCGTCTGATACTGGAACTCCTCAATTCGCTTGGTAGCTTTCCCGGTGCAAACAATCATCACTCCCGTTGCCAGAGGATCCAGCGTACCGGCATGCCCTACTTTCAACTTTTTCATTTTCAACCGCCGGCTCAAGTGGTAACGGACCCGGGCAACCAGGTTGAACGAAGTCCACTCGAGCGGTTTATTAAAATATAAAATCTCTCCTTTTACGAAATCCATCAAGCTATCTCCAAGTTATGACCCAACATCAACATCACCAAAATCGCTCCTCCCACAATGATGCGGTACCATCCGAATGCCTTGAAACCGTACTTCGTTACAAAGCTGATAAAGAACTTGATGGCCAGCAAAGCCACAATGAACGCCACTACATTTCCCAGAATCAGCGCATACATATTGTTTACCAGAATCTCCGTCCCACCACTCAGAAAGAGCTTCAACAGTTTGTAGCAAGTAGCGGCAAACATGGTCGGAACAGCCAGGAAGAACGAAAACTCGGCAGCATCCTTGCGTGTCATCTTCTGCGCCATACCACCCACAATGGTAGCCATGGAGCGCGAAACCCCCGGGATCATGGCGATACACTGGAAGAAACCGATATTCAGCGCTTTCCGTTCGGTGAGCACCAGACCCTCTTCGCCTTTCGAGAAGATCTTGTCGCAGAATAACATGAAGATACCTCCCAGCACGAGCATCACAGCCACTACGGTGACACTTTCCAGCAACTCGTCTATCTTGTCGCCAAAGATCAGGCCGATAACGGCTGCCGGGATAAAGGCAATCAAGAGCTTCCAATAGAAGTCGAACTTATGCAGGAATCGCTTCCAGGCCGGACTTCCCTCGGGAACCGGTGTATGGTTGAGTTTAAAGAACCGTTTCCAATACAGCCATACCACCGAAAGGATGGCGCCAAACTGGATAATCACGGTAAATGCTTTCACAAATTCGGTACTTTCCACCCCCATTATATTCTGGGCAATGATCATGTGACCGGTAGAAGAAACGGGTAAAAACTCCGTCAAGCCCTCGACGATCGCAATGATGATCGTCTCCCATATCGTCAAATCTCCCATGCTTATTCTTTCGTTTTAGGTTTACGCAGCACGGCGTAGATCATAAAAATAAAGCCGAAGAAGCACACGGCAGGAGCCACCTTGATGCGGCGTACACTAAAGATGTCGGGCTGAAAAACCGTCTCCGAAGAAGAAGGACCCGTCATCAGGAGAAAGCCGATGATAACCACCGCCATGCCAACGGCAAGGAGGATAAAATTGATCTTATCAAAGGCGAATTTCTTTTTATCGCTCATATTATTCAGGGATTAAAATTATATGTAATAGAGGGTGCTAGCCTTCATCCGCAGATATTTATTGATCGAGATGTAGGCGCACAGGGTAGTGATGGTAATTCCGAATACAAATACAGAAGCCGACACAGCCATCATGACCTGCGGAGTGATGACTTGTATCAATTCCGGCTCGTAAGTCACCAGCCAGTAACCACCGCCCACCAGAATAGCATTGGCAATGAAGGCTGATAAGATCCCGATCCACACATTCCGGATGATAAAGGGCCGCCGGATAAATCCCCAGCTTGCCCCCACCAACTTCATGGTATGTATCAGGAAGCGCTTGGAATAGATGGTCAGCCGGATGGTATTGTTGATCAGTGCAAACGAAATAAAGGTAAGCACCACCGCCAGTCCCAGAAGCACCAGACTGATGTTGCGTATATTATCGTTCACCGCATCGATCAGTTCTTTGCGGTAGAGTACCTCCTGAATATTGCTCTCCTTACGCAGAGATTTCTCGATCCAGGCGATGCTGTCGGCATTGGCATAATCGGAGCGGAGCTTGATTTCGATGCTAGCGGTAAACGGATTGTAACCCAGGAATTCTTCCGGATTGGCTCCCATCGCTTCAGTTTGTTCCTCCAATGCTTGCTTCTTGGAGATGTATTCGCTGCTCTTCACAAAGGCTTCCTGGTTGATCCGCCGTTGGAGTTTCAGGATATCGGGTTCCTTCATGTCGTCGCTGATAAGAATGGAGAAACTGATGTTCTCGCGTACGTAGACCGAAAGCGAATGGGCTCCCATCACAAAGAACACCACCAAACCGAGGAGCAGCAACACCAGCATGGTACTGATACTCGACGTGATGAACTGCAGGTCGAAATACGGCACTCCGTTATGTCGGTTATTCTTTTTCATCCGTTCTTTTTTCTAAATACATAAATCATCGAACTGCTTCTTTCTTTCCGGACCAAAGCGTGGAACCAGGCTACTGTTCCGGTGTATACCCCCCGGAGGAACGAACCCGATTTTCCGAGGTTCTTCTCGCTGAGCATCGACACATAGAATGCGTCGAACGGCATCGGATGACGAGCGGCCATGATGAATCCGTGCTTGGCGCCCCACCGCTGAATAGAGGCGGGTGTGAAATGCCATAAATGCCTCGGCGTATCGTAGGCGGCCCAGCCGGAACCATACTTCCGCGCATCGTACGAGGAACAGTTCGGAACAGCCACGATTACAACACCCTTGTCTGTCAAAAGTTCCCGGATCCGGCTCCATGTTTCGTCCAGGTGTTCCAGGTGTTCCATGACATGCCACAAGGTAATCACATCGAACGAACCGGGTTCGAAAGTATCCAACGCCGATTCGGGGTGTACATCCAGTGCGAAATGTTCGCTCGCGAACGCACGGGCCTGGGGACTTTTCTCGATCCCTTCCACCTTCCATCCGCGTTGTAGCATCGCAGCCAGGAAATATCCCGTACCGGTACCGATATCGAGCAAACGTCCTTTCCGGCGATGTGCCTCTCTGACCACCAGGCGGGCTTTATGCCCCAGCATGTAACTGCGTACATAGTGGTAGATGTTATTCATCATTCCTTTCCGGGTATCGGAGTGCGAAATGTATTCGGGAGTTTCGTAATACCGCCCTATCTCGGATTCTACCGGAACGCCCTGCGTAAACATAAATCCACAATCTTCACAGGAAAACCGTTCGAACTGTTCACCGGTAGCAAAATAATCCGTGCAGGTCATCGTACCCTTCAGGTGCGTTCCTCCACACAGCGGACAAGCATGTATCTGCAGTTTTTTCATTGATTTCCCGTCAATAAGCGAAGTGCGGCCGATTGGCTCGACCACACTCTACCCGAAATTGGTGCAAAGAAACGAATAAAATACGACGTAATGTACATTATTTAAGGACTTTTAAGTTAGTGAATTTAATTCTTTTATTCACCACAGAGTCACACAGAGTTCCACAGAGTTTTTTCTTTTTAGTTCACCACAGAGGAAAAACGGTCCATTGTCAATTATCCATTGTCCATTGTCAATTATCCACCAGTTCTCCTTTCAATGTAGCCGAACTCGCTTCGGTGATACGGACACGGACAAAGTCGCCCACTTTATAGGCTGCCCGATTGAATACCACCACCCGGTTCTGCTCGGTCCGACCGAAAAGCTGATCACGGGAACGTTTGGAAACTCCTTCCACCAACACTTCGTACGTCTTACCGATGCAACGCTGGTTCGACTCGGCCGACAGACGGTTTTGCAAGGCAATAATCTCGTTCAGACGAGATACTTTGAGCTCTTCGGGCACATTGTCTTCCAGATTTTTGGAAGCATATGTACCGGGACGTTCCGACTATATGAACATAAAAGCAGCATCGTATCCGCACGCTTCCATGAGCGAGAGCGACAGTTGGTGGTCTTCTTCCGTCTCGGAATGGAAACCGGAGAAGATATCCGTAGTCAGTCCGCAGTCGGGAACGATCCGTTTGATGGCATCCACTCTTTCCAGGTACCACTCGCGGGTGTACTTCCGGTTCATCAGTTTCAGGATGCGCGAACTACCGCTTTGTACCGGCAAATGGATATGCTTGCACACATTCGGCACCTGTGCGATGACTTCCAGTGTTTCATCGCTCATATCCTTGGGATGGGAAGTGGTGAAACGAATCCGCATACCCGGAGCCGCTTCGGCTACCGAACGTAGCAGCACCGGGAAGGTAACCACGCTACCGTCTTCGCGCTCGAAGCGGTACGAGTTTACGTTTTGTCCCAGCAGGGTGACTTCTTTATACCCCTTTTTCACCAGGTCGCCTACCTCATTCAGGATGCTTTCCACATCCCGGCTACGCTCGCGCCCGCGTGTGTACGGTACAATACAATAGGTACAGAAGTTATTACATCCCCGCATGATAGAGACAAATCCGGAAATGTGATTGCCACAAATACGCGATGGAATCACATCCCGATACGTTTCCGTCGTAGAGAGATCCACGTTGATAGCTTTCTCACCGGCCTCCACCGCTGCCACCAGATCGGGCAGGGAAAGATAAGCATCCGGACCCACTACCAGATCTACATGGTGATTCTCGATCAGGTCCTCCTTGACCCGTTCGGCCATACAACCCAGTACACCCACGATGAGGTGTCTCCGCTTTTTCTTCAGCGAATGGAAAAACTCCAACCGGTTCAGTATCTTCTGTTCGGCGTTATCGCGTATCGAACAGGTATTCATAAACACTGCGTCGGCTTCATCCAGTGTCTCGGCTACCGAGTAGCCGGCCATCTGCATCACCGAAGCTATTACTTCACTGTCGGCCACATTCATCTGGCAGCCGTAGGTTTCGATAAACAACTTTTTGTTGTCATCGCCAGCAGTTACGGATTTAAAGTCCGTTCCCGTCATTTTGTCCATCTTCTTCGAATTATTAAAATCAGGCTGCAAAGATACGGCTTCCGGTGGTAAGTTTTCATAGAAACAGGGCAGAAATAATGCCTATTTGCCCAAAAACGAGTTAAATGAGTTAATTGTCGTTAAATATGAGAACATTTGCATGCGGTTTCTTGGTTGATATCGAATTTCTTTTCATCTTTGCTTTCGAAAGAAACATTAGATTTTTTCATAGTTAAGGTTTAGGTTAAAAAAATTAAGGGGAGCTGTGAAGCTGCCCTTTTTTCTTTTAATAAAGTTGCAACTAAT
>JAVBVI010000124.1:0-9634 GCA_031554505.1 Bacteroides sp.
CCCTCGAAGGTTTAGAACCTAAGGGTCGAAGGTTTAAAACCTTCGGGGTGTAGGTTTAAAACCTTCGACCCTTAGGTTCTAAACCTTCGGAGCCCATGTTGCTGGAAAAGAGGGAATAGATATTCAAGAGAATTTACAAATCTTTCTGTAACACAGGTGGAAAATCCAATCAAAACGGCCCCTATTAGCCAATTGTTTTACAGCAGGATAAGTAGGATGTTTTGAATTGGATTTTCCAATATAGCACATTTCGCCTACATTTCTTCAAAGAAAGAGAAAAAGGAAAAGAAGATACTCCCTCAACTCCACCCGCAAAATCTTCAAAGATTGTGAAATGCGGTAAGCAACTGTTTTAGACGAAACGCCCATCTGTTCCGCTATCTCATTGTACGTCAGACAGTCGAAGCGACTCATTTCAAAGGCTTCCCGGTAGTCGTCCGGAAGCTCACTGATCGTTTGATGGATACGTTCGAGGATCTCGCCTTCGATATAGAAGTCGGGATCCTCGAACACCTCTTTATATTTCTCATACAATCGTTCGTGCACCCGTTGCCTCATCTGCAAATGAGCTACTTTATTAAGACAACGATTTTTGACAACCGCAAATAAGAGCGATCGGAGGGAGAGCTCCGGGATCAGCACCGCATGGTTCTCCCAAAGCCACAGCATCACGTCCTGAATAATTTCTTCACAATCGGAACGCTCCACATACTGAGAGGCAAAAGCCAACAAGCCTCTGTAGTACTGTGTATAAATCAAGCCAAAAGCGGCGGCATCGCCTGCTTTCAACCTCTCTATCATCTCCTGATTGTCGTTCTCCACGGTATCTTAGGTATATCGACAATTGAAAAGATTCAAAAGCCTACATTCGTTACCAATCTATTTTTATTAATGAGACACCTTGTCGCGGCAGTTCCAACGACATACTTATTTTTCCGTCGGTTACCTTCACCCAGGCCGGCGAAACATAGGTTTGCAGCTCACCGCTTCTTTCCAGCTTCTTCACCTGTTCCGGCGTGGGTTGTTGGGGACTGCCCATCTCCTTCCAGACGGTGTATGCATTGCTGTGATTTTCGTCGATGCGGTAATGGGTGACAAGTACCTGCGGGGAACGGAGCCCTTTCACATCCAGCGTAATACAGGCAGGAGGCACGTCGGTGATATCGTCATCGTGATAGTTCCACAACATGATAGCCGACTCCTGTTCTTTCCGCGAGGCCAGTACGCCTATATCGGCCTGCCCCCGGACACTATTCTTGCAGATAGAATCGGTGGACACCATACCCGAAGAGTGAGCGTCTACCAAGTCACCGCCCATCAGCCCGTACATCCGGTAGGCATTCAGTACAGGTTT
Source organism: Bacteroides sp. (assembly GCA_031554505.1). GTDB lineage: Bacteria > Bacteroidota > Bacteroidia > Bacteroidales > Bacteroidaceae > Bacteroides. Next base: position 1,355 of record JAVBVI010000124.1, read on the forward strand.
GGCAACGCCGTTGGTATACAGATCGCGGAAGCCGGCAAACCAGGGCTGACCTTCGAACTCGAACGACCAGGTTACGGCTCCTTCCAGATTCACTCCATATTTCTGGGCAAGGGGATAAAGACGCGCGAAGGAGGCGGCAATGGTGCTGGAGAAGAGTGTCCCGTTCCGGTAAGCATTCTGCGGGGAGTAGTCGTCAGAGCAAGCAGCGCAGCCATCAGGATCGAACTCGCCTATAATAATAGGTAAGTGCTTCAGCTCGGGGAAAGAAGCAACCGTGGCAAAGCCGCGTTCCACATCCCGGAGTTGGGTACCGACATTCATACGTACCCGGTCGTCGATGATACGCGGACCTCCTTTGGCATGGAAGCCGATGTAATGAAGCGGAGAACCGGTGGCTCCGGTGGCATAGTTTGTCCCCCGGATACAATGTTCCAGGAAACCGATCAGGTACTCGCGCCCACGTTTGCCTCCCGGCCCTGTGGTGTGCGGTCCACCCACCCGAGCATCAGGAAGCGCCTTCAACAAGCCGTCGACGGCATAATCGTAGAGTTTACAATACTCCTCAAAACTACCCCGGAGATAGCCGTCCGGTTCGTTCCACACTTCCCAGAACCACGAGGAGGCTTCCCGTTCGCCATAACGTTCTTTACAGTGCAAAGCCCATTGGTAAACCAGCTCCCGCCATTTATCATAATCTTTCGGAGGATAAGCCCAGCCGGTATAGATCTCATCATAGCGCGCACCCGGCTTCCAACTGTGTTGATAGGGAGTGGGATGCGTAGAAAGGGCCTCGGGCATAAAGCCGATTTGCACCAACGGACGCATGCCTCGTTCTATGTACGTGTCGAAGATGCTGTCTACAATATGCCAGTAGTAGACAGGGTTTCCTTGTGCATCTTCCGTATACATATTACTGGATCCCCATTTCAGTGCCGGCGTACCATCGCCCGAAGTCATCAGATTATGCGTGCGGACATTGACCGGAACATAGCTGAAACGAGACATCTCGGTCAGTAGTTTCTTCCCGTTTTCCATGTACGTATAGTTGGGTTCATCGTAGCCGAACCACGCCCAGACAGGTTTCATCTCTCCGGTTCGTTGGTTTAAATCAACAGTAACGAGCGTGGTTTGCGCCTGGACGATACCGGACGCAAACAGGATAGACAAGGCTGTCAAGATAAACGGTAAGGATGTTTTTTTTCTGTTCATTGTATCATTGGTTTTAAATATATGTCTTCATTGCCGATGGTTAATTCTCCGGGTTACTGGGTAGCTGGTTGGTCCGCTTCGATCGGCCAGTACGGATTCTGGTACAGGGGCGATGTCGATACATCCGCTCCGCTTTCGGCAGTTACCTGAAATTGCTTCACCATGATAGGAGTCAGGTAATGTGCCATCTTCCAGGTTACTCCGTCATAAGCGGCCTGCCCCGGATAGCGTTCAAAGGGACGCAGATACTCGCTTCTTTCTTTCGAGGAGACATTGGCGCTACTCGAGCCGTCGGCTACGAGCCTGGTTTCCCCATCCGCATCGTCATACCATCTCTCCATCGGTGTGTTCCATAAGTGGAAACCTTCCAGATGAACAGGGGTGGTTTTCAACTGGTCCAACGAACGCCAGCGACGCAAATCCATATAGCGCAGCCCTTCGGCCAGCATCTCACTGCGGCGTTCGCGGCGGATATTGTACAGCACTGCATCGTCGATAACAGTTCCTGCCGAATAGGCACCCCAATCGTTTTCTGCCTCCTTGGCCATATCGGTCAGCGCGATGGTTTTATCAATATCGGTACTGACATGGGCACGTTCGCGAAGAATGGTCCAGTACTCGCGTGCCGTGCTGTTCAGTGTCCCTTCTTTCTCGTAACTTGCTTCCATATAGTTGAGTAAAGCTTCGGCTGCCCGGTAACATACCACTCCCGTATATCCGTTTCCGTTTCCATAATGCAACCGGCTCAACGAACCTCCTTTACGCAAAGCGTATCCGGTGGCATAGGCGCGTTCCGAGTCGCCGCTTAAGATTTCCGGATAAGGCTCTACCACCATCGCGTCCGCTCCTTCCGGATTATCGACGTCAAAGATGATATTTTTCTGGTCCGGTTCTTTCAGGAAGATAGCCAAACGCGAATCACGGTTTACCCGTACGTCCGCCAGAGTCATGTCGCCCATGTAATAGCCATCGCCCTGCGCATAGCTTCCGTGCAGGTAGACCGGTGTGCCATCGGCCATCAGGAAATTATTAACATACCCCCGGGTCAGACCAGTGCGGTAGTTACCCCGGCTGGCCGCTATATTCACGTTGTGCTTACCTTGCGACAATGCGCGGATGGCCTGCCGCCACAAGAGTACTTCTTTATATGTCGAAAGGTCTTCATCAGCATACATGTCATAAAACGGATTGGCGGGTTCATCCACTAATTGCTGAAAGTAGCCTTTGTTTTCCGTCAACAGACCCTTATACGCTTCTGCCACTTCTTTCGATGCAGTTATAGCTTGTTCCAGAAAGAAGTTGATTTCATCGTCGATACTTCCGCCCGGATATTGATAGTTAGCCGTATACTCCTTCGTACTTCCCGGCCAACCTTCGCCACGGGGTACAAATGCCGTACCTTTGAAGTATTTCAGCCAGGTTGCCTCGAACAGTGCTACGCGCGATTTCAATAACATAGCTACATCTTTATTGATACGAGTGGTGGCCATTTCTTTGGCAGAAAGAAAGAGATAAGCTTTATCCAGATCGCCAAGAATAAAACGGGCTACTTCATTGCGTGGACTGCGCTTGGAAGCTTCGCGTAAGGTCTCCATGTTGTCGGCCAAAGGTTCCGTAATAATGGGAAAATCGCCGAATAGTTGGAGTTTCTTGAAATACTCCGAAGCACGCAGGAAATACAGTTCGCCTATATAGTGTTTGATATCGTTCAGATCGCCCCCGATGGTATTGGCCGAGCCGTTCGTGTTTTCACCAAACTTGGGCAGCACTTCGGAGAAGAAGTAGTTGCAACGGTAGATCGACTCGAAATCCCAGTCGCTGCCTTCCGAATGAGGAACTTTCCAGCGGTCGGGCGTATAGCGGTTATGGGCCGTTACTCCAATCTGATTATCGGTATTATTGTCCTGCCCGAAAATCCCGTAGCTAAAGTTGCCGTGGGTAGGGAGAATCGAAGTATAGTATCTGTTGGCATACGCCTCCAGATGGGTAGACTGAGTGAAATAGCTCTCTGGAGCTACATTCGACAGTGGTTCTTTGTCGAGAAAATCATTACAGGAAGTCAGTGCTATCAAGGTTCCTGCAACGAATATTCTAAGGTATGATGTATTTATTTTCATATCGTAATAGATTTACATGTTAAAGAGTGACACTAAGACCGAATGACCAGGTACGCGAAAGCGGATACGCATTTCCTGAATTCCGTATCCAGGCGTTCGCACTGCTGCTGGTATTTCCGCCATCGACAGTTTCCGGGTCGAACAGATGCATCAGGGAAGTTCCTGTCCACAGGTTTTCGCCCGAAAGAAAGAGACGGAGATTGGAGACGGAGAATTTCCGTGTCCACGATGCAGGCAGTGTATAGCCCAGTTGCAGGTTTTTCAGGCGGATATACGAAGCATTCTGCAGGTAGCGGGTTTGCGGTTGCTGGTTCTTGTTCGAACTGAACAACGGACGGGGGTAATACGCATCGAGATTAGCCGGGATTTCTTTGTTCAGTCCGATGGCTTCCGCCCGGAAATAATCCTCGTGCCCTTCCAGACCGGTCGACCACCATTTATTGTTGACCACGCCCCAGAACATATTCGTTCCGTTCCAGATATCCCGTTTCATGACTCCCTGAAAGAAAGCGCGGAAATCAAAGCCTTTCCAGTCGGCAGTCAGATCAATACCAAAATGATAACGAGGGGTGCTGTTGCCTATGATCTTCAGGTCGCCGTGGTCTTCAAGGGTACTGGCACCCCGGGTGATACCCGGTTTACCATCCAGATCGGCATACATGATATCTCCGGCACCCCATTCGGTACCCAAGGCTGATTGCCCTCCCACTCTTTCCAGATGGGCATCCATTTCTTCTTGCGTTTTAGCAATTCCTATGGATTCGAAACCCCAGATAGAACCGATCTTCTGCCCGGCCGCATAGGTCGTAATGGAATTTGTCACATTACCGGGGAAGCTCACTACTTTGCTCTGAGCGTCCGAGAGCATGAACTTCATCCCATATCTCAGCCCATTCTTCAGTCGATCTTTCCAGGCTATTTCCAGTTCCCAGCCGGAAGTTTCCAAGTCGCAGTTATTGATCTTAGGAGCATCGATACCCAACACATTCGGAAGCTCCGGAGCCGGACCGACCATATTATCGGTATAGCGAGTAAATACATCGAACGAGCCCGTCAACCGGTTGCGGAACAATCCCCAGTCCAAGCCGACATTCCATGAACGTATCGTTTCCCACGTCAGGAAGGTGCTGACCAAATTCCCCACAGCAGCCGTATTGGGCCTGACTCCGTTTTGCAACCAATCGCCATTGGCAGCCAATAAGGTCATAAGCCGGTAAGTGGGATAGTAGCCCGAAGTATTCTGATTCCCCAGTTCTCCGTACGAGGCACGTAGTTTCAATGTATTGGCCACTTGTGTCAGCGGTTCCCAGAATCTTTCGCGCGCGATGTTCCAACCTAAAGATACCGACGGATACACATCCCAGCGATGAGTCCGGCGGAAACGTGACGAGCCGTCATAGCGCAAATTCACTTCGGCCAGATAGGTACCCTTGTAGTCATAATTGATACGCCCGAAGAAACCGGCCGTTGCCCATTCGTTGCTTGTACTGCTTACCTCCGGAACCCGTGCAGTCTTCCCATCACCGCTCAGGCTGCTGATGAGGCTTAGTTCGGGCAGGTCTTCCAGCAACAAACCGTATCCTTTCGCACTGAACATAGACAGTTTCATCTCTTCTGCCTGAAAACCTCCCATCACTTTCAGGTTGTGCACATTGCGGAAGGTGTGGCTGTATTCGGAATACACGTTCAGATTCCAGAAGTTATTCTTATTGTTCTGTATATAGAGTGAACTTGTTTTCTGGGTATCCAACACATTTCCCTGTACATCATGGGCATAGGTAGGAAGTTCCGTCTGACGCCGGTTGGTATTGGTAATACTATAATTGAATTCGACGTTCGTCCGCCAGTTTTTGATGGGTTCCAGTACGATACTAGCCTGGTGCGAAGTACGGTCGATCTGTACGTCATTGGTTCCACCCAGCGCAAGAGCCATGGCGGTGTCATTGAAATAATAGCCGTTCTCATCGTAGAGCGCCAGATTGGGCCATGTCTGACGTCCCATCCGCTCGTAGAAACCTCCCCCGAAATCGCGTGGCCGCCAATTGTCGGTGCGCGAAAAGCGCACGCTGTAGCCGAAGTCCAGCCAGGGAGTCATTTCTGCATTGATTCTCGCCGTGGCGTTGTAACGCTTCAGACCGTCGTCGCCATGACGGATAGAACCACTCTGATCCAGATAGCCCAAAGATGCGTAGAAGGAAATGGTATTACCCCCTCCACTCAGGCTCAGGTTGTGCTCCTGCGAGAAGTTATTGTCCCTATATATTTCATGAAACCAGTCGGTATTGGCATAACCTTCCGAATAAGGATTTATCCAGACCTTACCGTCCGTAGCCAGTCCACCCCGGTTGGTTCCTCCCGCAGCCTGAAAGTCCAGCATTTGCTGCATGACTTTGTCTGAAATAGCAGCGCCGGTTTTAGAATTGATAGCAGCCGAGTTGAAGAAATTGGCAAATGTATAGGAATTCATCATGGTAGGCAGATTGATCGGAGAGCTCATGCGGAAGCTATTATTATAGTTAATAGTTCTCTTTCCTCTCTCACCTTTCTTGGTTGTAATAAGAACCACTCCGAAAGGAGCGCGTGATCCATAAATGGAAGAGGCGGAGGCATCTTTCAAGACAGAGATGCTTTCAATATCCTGCGGATTGATTGAGTTCAAATCGCCTTCCATTCCGTCAATCAATATCAGTGGCGTAGCTACAGAACCATCGCCAATGGTCCCGATACCCCGGATATTGATTTTCATATTTTCATCCAGGGCTCCTGTATTGGTGCTGATCTGAAGTCCCGGAACTAACCCCTGTAACGCCTGTGTGGCATTGGTTACGGGACGTGATTGCAGGTCTTCGGCTGTGGCGATACCCACCGACCCGGTCAGGTTCACCTTCTTCTGCGTACCGAAGCCTACAACGACCACTTCATCCAATGCCTTGGAGTCTTCGTACAACGTGACATTAATGACCCGCTGATTGCCCACAGTTACTTCTTTAGTAGCATAGCCGATATAAGAGATTACCAATACGGATTCGCCGGATGCCTGTAGCGTAAATTCACCGTTTATATCGGTGATGCTCCCCGAAGTCGTACCTTTCACACTTACATTGGCACCGATGATGGGTTCGTTCAACGGGTCGGAGACAATGCCCCTGACCGTTCGCGTCTGCGCCCATGCATCCGTCGTACCGATGATAAGAAAAACAAACAGGAAAAAAAGCACATATCCGTTCCGGAATAGTTCCTTCTTTCTTTCTTCTAAAGGATAGTTTTTTTTCATGATCGAGAAATTTAAAGTTATTATTAGATTTAAGAGGACCGCAACATGAATTCCTGTAATTTTATACTGAACCTATTGAAAACAGAGTGAAGTGATAGACTGCAAATATCCGGATAATCTCTGGGAAAGATGTTCCCGATTCAGGCGAATGCGTTCAAATTTCCGACGCCAATAGTTGAGGCTCCAATTATCTTTCAATTAACTCCAAATATCCGTCAATCGTCTATATTTCCGAGGTCTATTTTTCTACTTTCGCCCTTTTTCAGTAACTTTGGCTATATTTAATTCGACTACTAATCTACTGCCATGAGAAAACTTATCCTTTCCATATGGTCCCTTCTTTTGTCGGCTGGAATTCAGGCGGGCGATCGTATATCCATTCATTTTCATCCGTTGCTGGAGCAGCTCCCATCCAATAGTGTTCAGCGTCTGTATCAGGACAGAAACGGTTTTCTGTGGCTCGGGACTTCCGATGGATTGTGCCGTTACGATGCCTATGACGTATTGGTTTTCCGGTCCAATCCCGAAATGCAAAACCTGCTGAACAACAATACGGTCACCTGCCTGACCGAGGACAAAAACAATCACCTGCTCATCGGAACGCAACAGGGACTAAACATCATGGATCTGGATACCTACCACATCAGCCCCCTCGGCAGTGAAACGGCAAGCGAGGAAGAAATATGTAGTATACACGTCACTGCCGACAGTTCCATCTGGGTGGGAACAAGCACCCGTCTTCACCGGTATGGTGCAGACTACACCCTAAAGAAAACATACAGCCAGTGCTTACCCTCTGCCCAAGCCAACTCCCTGTACGAAGACAATCAGGGAAATCTATGGGTAATGTTGTGGAATAAAGGTATCCATAAATACGACCCTGAAACAGATAGCTTCATTTCCTATCCTTCCTTTGGCAAAAACAACAACCCATTCAGGATGTATCAGGATTCCGATGGCGTGTTCTGGCTGTGTACCTGGAACGACGGTATGTATATTTTCAACCCGGTGAGCGATGAGAACCGGATGTATACCCCATTTATTGTCAACAGCCAAGCGAAAGACTCTGAAATGAACTTCTTCAGCATCACGCAAGATAACACCATGGGGTATGTCTGGATCATGTCCAACCTGGGGTTACACGCCTTTCGCCGGGCAGGAACAGGCGAGATTACCCAGGTCGATATCTCTCATCTGTTCCGGGAATCCAACAATATCTTCAGCGAAATTATCAAAGACCCTTCGGGCAACTTATGGGTAGGCACTTTCGACGAAGGTCTTATCAGCATCGAGTTCAACAAGCCTGTCATGGAGAACTACACTTTCCCGGAAATCAGGCGACGAAGTGGGTTTACCCCCAATATCGCACCGATCTTCAAAGACGAAGCAGGGGTGTTCTGGCTCAATCAAAACCGTTGGGGATTGTTCTTTTACCATCCGGAAAACGGTAAGATCACTCATTACAAAGAGATCCCTTTACTGAAAAACAAACACGAAATGAGTGTGAGTTGCATCTCCGTGTTCCGTTCGATGCCGCAAACTGTAGCGTCCTGATTTTGGTTGACTGTTTTAAACTTAAATCCTGTACCGGGTTGTCTACATTTCAGAGCGAAACCCTTTTATGGCTTTATACCTGATACAGGTTGACTTTCCACTTTCCACCGAGCGAAGCGTCGGTGA
>JAVBVI010000009.1:0-32484 GCA_031554505.1 Bacteroides sp.
CACCTCTTCCCATTCCGAACAGAGAAGTTAAGCCTTGTCACGCCGATGGTACTGCGTAATAGTGGGAGAGTAGGTAGCCGCCACTTATAACAGAAGCCCTTCCGTACAAACAAGTACGGAAGGGCTTACTTGTTTTTGGAAGTTGTACCTGTATGCTCGTTCATGCAAAGCAATAATTTACTGATGTTAAGTTTTTATGTAGGGTAGCTGCTAACTTTATTAGTAGTTTATGCTGAAGTGAAGAATATTATTTGTATCTTTGTCGCCCGAATTATGTCCATTCCATTAAACTAAGGAAGCTTTGGGAAAGTTTGATAAATATAAAATAGACCTGAAAGGGATGCAAGCAGACTCAGCTCAGTTTGAGTTTGTACTGGACAACCTTTTCTTTGCCCACATTGATGGCCCTGAAGTACAAAAGGGGAAAGTCAATGTCGTATTGACGGTGAAGAAAACATCACGGGCTTTTGAATTCCATTTTCAAACAGATGGAATGGTATGGGTGCCGTGCGACCGCTGCCTGGACGAAATGGAGCAGCTGGTTAGCTCGACCGATAAACTGATGGTGAAATTTGGGCGGGAATATGCCGAAGAGGGAGATAACCTGATCGTGATTCCTGAAGAAGAAGGCGAAATCAACATCGCCTGGTTCATGTATGAGTTTATAGCTTTGTCTATTCCAATGAAGCATGTACACGCTCCCGGAAAATGCAACAAAGGCATGACCGGCAAGCTGAACAAGCATCTGAGGACAAATGCAAGTGAAGAAGAGGGAGAAGATGGATTTGAACCGGAAGCCGACATCGTGGAGGAAGAAACGGAAGAGCAAATCGATCCCCGTTGGAATGAATTAAAGAAAATATTAGATAATAATTAAAGTTTTAGAAAAATGGCACATCCTAAGAGAAGACAATCAAAGACTAGAACAGCAAAGAGAAGAACTCATGATAAGGCAGTAGCACCTACATTGGCTATTTGCCCGAACTGTGGCGAATGGCATGTTTATCACACTGTATGTGGTGCTTGTGGCTACTACAGAGGTAAACTAGCTATCGAGAAAGAAGCTGCTGTATAGTTCGATCAAACACTTATCGGGTCGGAGGTTTTTCCTTCGCTCCGATTTAAGTATTAATTAAAACATTATTGATGGAAAAAATAAATGCAGTAATCACAGGAGTCGGAGGGTATGTACCTGACTATGTCTTGACCAACGAAGAGTTGTCGAGAATGGTAGATACCACTGATGAATGGATTATGACACGTATTGGGGTCAAAGAAAGGCGCATCTTGAACGAAGAAGGGCTGGGTACCTCATACATGGCACGTAAGGCGGCCAAGCAGCTAATGCAGAAAACGGGCGCCAATCCGGATGACATTGATCTGGTGATTGTTGCTACTTCTACCGCCGACTATCATTTCCCCTCCGTCGCTTCAATTCTTTGTGATAAACACGGACTGAAAAACGCGTATTCCTTCGACATGCAGGCCGCTTGTATCGGATTCCTGTTTTCTCTTGAAACGGCTGCTAGTTTTGTTCGTTCGGGAAGATACAAAAAGGTCATTATAGTAGGTGCGGATAAGATGTCATCGATGGTAGACTATACTGAACGGGCTACTTGTCCCATCTTTGGAGATGGTGCGGCTGCTTTCATGGTCGAACCGACAACGGAAGAGTATGGCATCTTGGATTCCATTCTCCGGACAGATGGGAAGGGACTGCCTTTCCTGCATATGAAAGCAGGCGGATCGGTTTGTCCTCCTTCTTATTTCACGGTCGACAACAAGATGCATTATATCTATCAGGAAGGACGTACGGTGTTCAAGTATGCTGTGTCCAATATGTCGGATGTAAGCGAAGCAGTGGCCGAACGCAACGGATTGACTAAAGATGCCATTACTTGGGTGGTACCCCATCAGGCTAACATGCGCATCATTGATGCAGTGGCTAACCGGATGGAACTTCCGATAGAAAAGGTGCTTGTCAACATCGAACGTTATGGTAACACAAGCGCCGGAACTCTCCCGCTTTGTATCTGGGATTTCGAGAGCAAACTGAAAAGGGGTGATAACATCATCTTTACTGCATTTGGGGCCGGGTTTACTTGGGGAGCCGTATACGTGAAGTGGGCTTACGATGGAAAATAATAAGTAACTGCTGATATACAGAACTAAAACGCATCCTATTTCGATTCGATGCGTTTTTTTGTCTAAACGAATATAGTATGCATAAGGCTGGATTTGTAAATATTGTGGGAAATCCCAATGTCGGTAAATCGACACTGATGAATCTGCTGGTAGGCGAACGGATATCGATCGCTACTTTCAAGGCGCAGACTACCCGACACCGGATCATGGGCATCTGTAATACGGATGACATGCAGATTGTGTTTTCGGATACTCCGGGGGTATTGAAGCCCAACTATAAGTTGCAGGAGTCTATGCTGAATTTCTCGCGTTCGGCATTGACGGATGCGGATGTGTTGCTCTACATGACCGATGTGGTGGAAACCCCTGATAAGAACAATGAGTTTATCGAAAAGGTGCGCGAAGTGCAGGTTCCTGTATTGCTGCTCATCAACAAGATCGATCTGACCGACCAGGAGAGGCTGGCGAAGTTGGTAGACGATTGGGAGGAACTCATTCCGCAGGCCGAAATCATTCCTGTCTCGGCAACGTCCAAGTTTAATGTGGAGTATGTGATGAAGCGGGTCAAAGAGCTTTTGCCCGAATCGCCCCCCTATTTTGATAAAGACCAGTGGACGGACAAGCCGGCACGTTTCTTTGTGAACGAGATTGTCCGGGAGAAGATTCTTTTGTATTATGACAAAGAGATCCCTTATTCGGTGGAAGTCGTTGTGGAAACATTCAAAGAAGAAGCGAAGAAGATCCATATACGTGCGGTGATTTATGTGGAACGTGATTCGCAAAAGGGAATCATTATTGGCAAGCAGGGCAAGGCGCTGAAAAAGGTGGCCACGGAAGCCCGGCGAGATTTGGAGCGGTTTTTTGGGAAGACTATTTTCCTGGAGACTTATGTAAAGGTAGACAAGGATTGGCGTAGCTCGGATAAGGAACTGCGGAACTTTGGTTATCAATTAGATTAAAGAAAACATCGACTGTGAGAGTCGTTTAAAAAGCAAAGGAGTGACTATGGGGAATTTAGTAGCGATTGTAGGACGTCCCAATGTAGGGAAATCTACTTTGTTCAACCGTCTGACAAAAACCCGGCAGGCTATTGTGAATGATGAAGCGGGTACTACCCGCGACCGTCAATATGGCAAGTCGGAATGGCTTGGCAAAGAATTTTCGGTGGTGGACACCGGAGGATGGGTAGTCAATTCGGACGATGTGTTCGAGGAAGAGATCCGTAAACAGGTACTGATAGCGGTAGACGAAGCAGATGTGATCATGTTTGTCGTCGATGTAATGAATGGCGTGACCGATCTGGATATGCAGGTAGCTTCTATCCTTCGACGTTCGAAGAGACCAGTTATCTTGGTGGCTAACAAGACGGATTCGAATGAATTGCAATACAACGCACCGGAGTTTTATAGCTTGGGCGTGGGCGATCCGTACTGTGTCTCGGCCATGACGGGTAGCGGAACAGGCGATCTGCTGGACCTGGTGGTAAGCAAGTTCAAGAAAGAATCGGAAGAGCTTCTGGACGAGGATATTCCTCGCTTCACAGTAGTAGGACGCCCGAATGCCGGTAAATCGTCGATAGTCAATGCGTTTATCGGAGAAGATCGTAACATCGTTACCGAGATTGCCGGTACTACACGCGATTCTATCTATACCCGTTACAATAAATTTGGTTTTGACTTCTATCTGGTAGATACAGCCGGTATCCGCAAGAAGAACAAAGTCACCGAAGACTTGGAGTATTACTCGGTGGTACGTTCCATACGTGCCATTGAAGGTGCGGATATCTGTGTCTTGATGATGGATGCTACGCGCGGTATCGAAAGTCAGGACCTGAACATCTTCTCTTTGATTCAGAAGAATCAAAAAGGGCTGGTGGTTGTCGTGAATAAATGGGACCTGGTAGAAGATAAAACGGCCAAGGTAATGAAGACCTTCGAAGAAGCTATCCGTTCGCGTTTTGCTCCGTTTACCGATTTTCCGATTGTCTTTACTTCTGCACTGACCAAACAGCGTATTCTGAAAGTCTTGGAAGAAGCCCGTGCGGTCTATGAGAACCGTAAGGTAAAAATACCTACTGCCCGCTTGAATGAGGAATTGTTGCCTTTGATTGAAGCTTATCCTCCTCCCGCGACAAAAGGGAAATATATTAAGATTAAATATGTGACACAATTGCCCAATACCCAAGTGCCTTCGTTCGTGTTTTTCGCCAATCTTCCACAATATGTAAAAGAGCCTTATAAGCGATTTCTGGAGAATAAAATGCGCGAAAAATGGAATCTATCGGGAACTCCGATCAATGTTTATATCCGACAGAAATAATTTGTTTGTAAAAAAGAAAGGAAATGGCCACTCAGACGAGTCTGGCCATTTTTTCATATTATATGTAAATATGATCAGTTAAAGTTGCGCTAATCTGAAAGTAATGTCTATATTTGCGTTGTAAGAATTTATAGACAAAGTATGGGGAAAAGAGTAGAGGCACTGTTGGTGGATGATCATAGCTTGATTCTGGAAGGAATAAAACGGGTGCTGGGTAGGATACCGGAAGTAATAGTGGCTGACGCAGTTACCAGTGGAGAGGAGGCAGCCGAACTTATTGAAGCCCGTGACTATGATATCTATATATTGGATATCAGCTTGCCGGGAGACTTGTCTGGTTTTGATCTGATTGATTTGATCCACGAAATAAATGAGGACGCCTGCATCGTAGTAAGCACTATGCATGATGAAGTGTGGGTAGCCAACAGGTTGGTGAAGCAGAAAGTCAATGCAGTGATCCTGAAGTCGTCGGCTTCCGAAGACATGGAGAAAGCCGTGCGGAGCGTGATGGAAGGTGGCTCTTATACTTGTGCCGGGTTTCAGACTATCCGACAGAAATTGGCAAAAGCTTCGGTCTATGCCCATTCGAATGATATGCCCACCAAACGTGAACTTGAAGTGCTGAAAGAAGTAGCCAAAGGGCTTAGTACACACGATATTGCGAAAAATCTTCAAATAAAGGAAAGTACGGTGGAGACTTTCAGAAAGAGATTGATCCAGAAGTTGAATGCCCGGAACGCCATTGATATGGTAGTTAAATCTATTGCGCGCGGGTGGATTAGTGTTAAATAATCAACATTTTTGCGTTTGTCCCTGTTTTCGGTGATTTTTAATATAAAATAAATATCTACCTTTGCAGCAGTTTGTGAGAGGTCCTACGGGATTTCTCGTGATTGAGATGGGGACAGTCAATATGTCGTGATGATATATGTCAATTCTATTAACTGGTTTTACGAGAAAAGAGCGTATCGTTTTCGATGCGCTCTTTTTAATTTCTGTCAACCTTCAATGTTTTGAATCTCTACATCCTTCACTTTGCGTAGTAGATCGGAAGCGAAGATAAAGTCGTTCAACCGGTCGTTGGATGAGGTGAAAATGTCGTCTTTGGTGCCTTCCCACTCTTTGTTTCCCTCGTAGATGAAAATAACCTTTTCGCCAATGCCCATCACGGAGTTCATGTCGTGGGTGTTGATGATGGTGGTCATGCTATATTCGCGGGTGATGTCCTGTATCAGCTCGTCGATAACCAGTGAGGTCTTGGGGTCGAGTCCGGAGTTGGGTTCGTCGCAAAACAGATACTGGGGGTTCAGGGCAATGGCCCGGGCAATGGCAACGCGTTTCTGCATTCCCCCACTGATTTCGCCCGGGAATTTATCCTTGGCATCGAGCAGGTTGACGCGGTCCAGGCAGAATAAGGCACGTTTGGTGCGCTCGCGGAACGTGTCGTTGCTGAACATGTTGAGGGGGAATAGTACATTCTCTACCACCGACATGGAATCAAACAAGGCTGCGCTCTGGAAAATCATTCCCATCTCCCGACGCAAGGCCTTCTTTTCTTTCTTCGCCATAGCGAGGAAGTTGCGGTGGTCGTACAGCAGCTCGCCCTTCTCGGGGGTGAGCAATCCTACGATACACTTCATGAGTACGGTTTTACCCGAACCGCTCTGACCGATAATCAGGTTGGTTTTCCCATTCTCGAAAGTAGCATTGATGTCTTTCAATACTGCTTTATTTTCGAACGACTTATATAGCCCTTTAATCTCAATCATCCCATTAAAAGCTTCGTTAATACCAGGTCGGCAAAAAGTATGAGTACACTGCTGCACACCACAGAATCGGTGGATGCCTTTCCTACTTCAATCGATCCGCCTTCGACCGTATACCCGAAGAAGGAAGAGACGCTAGCGATGATGAAGGCGAAAAAGAGCGACTTGATGATGCCGCACCAGATGAACCATTCCACGAACATATACTGCAAACCGTATTCCAGGTCGGTGGCCGTCATGATGCCCCCGAACCAGCAGGTGGCGAAGGCTCCGATGATTCCGGCGAAGATGCTGAATGTCACCAGGATAGGAATAGTGGTTACCATGGCGGCGATTTTCGGAAATATCAGGTAGTTGGCCGAATTCACTCCCATGATTTCGAGGGCATCTATTTGCTGCGTCACCCGCATGGAGCCCAGTTCGGAGGCGATGTTGGAGCCTACCTTGCCGGCCAGAATAAGGCACATGATGGAAGAGGAGAATTCGAGCAACATAATCTCACGCGTCACATATCCTACCGTCCAACGGGGCATCCAGGGACTTTCGATGTTGAGTTTGATCTGAATCGTAATAACCGCGCCGATGAAAAAGGAGATGAGTAGCACGATGCCGATGGAGTTGACCCCTAACTGTTCTAATTCGCGGAGGTACTGCCGGAAGAACATACGCATGCGTTCCGGGCGGGAAAGAGTACGTCCCATAAGCGCCATGTATCGACCGACTGTTGCAAATGCTTTAATCATAATTCACGTATATTTGTCTGCAAATGTACACTATTTCGGCCGATTATTGCTACATTTGCGGCAAAATAACGAAGATATGGAAGAAAACAAGATGGTGCTTCGCACGGAGGATCTGGTAAAGAAATATGGAAAGCGTACGGTAGTGAACCATGTTTCGATTGATGTGAAACAGGGAGAAATCGTCGGTTTGCTGGGCCCTAACGGCGCCGGAAAGACGACCTCGTTTTATATGACCGTAGGATTGATTACTCCGAATGAGGGCCGTATTTTTCTGGACGATCTTGAGATAACCAATTATCCCGTGTACAAGCGGGCACAGACGGGTATCGGCTACCTGGCTCAGGAGGCTTCCGTGTTTCGGCAGATGAGCGTGGAAGATAATATCGCTTCTGTGCTGGAAATGACCAACCAACCTAAGGAATATCAGAAGGAGAAGCTGGAGAACTTGATTGCTGAGTTTCGGTTAGACAAAGTTCGTAAAAATAAAGGAAACCAACTCTCCGGTGGTGAGCGGCGACGTACGGAGATTGCCCGTTGCTTGGCCATCGACCCGAAATTCATCATGCTCGATGAACCCTTTGCCGGTGTAGACCCCATCGCTGTGGAAGATATCCAGCAAATCGTATGGAAGCTGAAAGACCGGAATATAGGTATCCTGATCACCGACCACAATGTGCAGGAAACACTCAGTATTACCGATCGGGCCTACTTGCTTTTCGAAGGAAAAATCCTGTTCCAGGGAACGCCCGAAGAGCTGGCCGAGAATCAGATCGTACGTGAAAAGTACCTGAGTAACAGCTTCGTACTTCGTCGTAAAGACTTCCAATTGAACGGATAGAAAGAAAGCCGAATTATCCTCCTCGTAGAGGGAACTACATTAGGTCGCCGACCAAGTTTGTCTCCCTCGCCGACCCTCTATGTCAAAGATGGCATCTTATGCAGCATAAGATGTACATCTTTTACTGCATAAGGTGGCATCTTTAACTGCTTAAGATGTACATCTTTTGCACCGATGCCCGTAGACCCCGGTAGGTTAGGTCGTAGAGCCAGGTTTCTTGGGTCTACGAGGAAAATAAACCCGCATAGAAACCAGGCATTTGCCGAATGAACTTTAAAATAGTCATCACCCGTAATTAATGCAGTGCTTTTTTTGATAATTGAAAGAATAGCGTTAATTTTGCACCCTCGTTAAAAAGTAGAATAGTATAAATTAAATAATTGTAAGAATGAACGTTTCATTACAAAACATGGACAAAGTAAGCGCGTTGCTTACTGTAAAACTGGAAAAGGCTGACTATCAGGAGCAGGTAGATAAATCATTGAAGAATTTACGCCAGAAAGCTCAGATTCCGGGGTTCCGTAAAGGAATGGTGCCGATGAGCCTGGTTAAGAAGATGTATGGCAAATCTGTCGTGGCGGACGAAGTAAACAAACTGCTGTCCGAGAAGGTATAT
The DNA here is from genome assembly GCA_031554505.1 of Bacteroides sp. Classification (GTDB taxonomy): domain Bacteria; phylum Bacteroidota; class Bacteroidia; order Bacteroidales; family Bacteroidaceae; genus Bacteroides. The sequence goes on from JAVBVI010000009.1 coordinate 8,428, forward strand.
GGCTATATCCGTGAAAACAATATCAATATATTGGGCGAACCGTTGCCTAACGAAGACAAGCAGCCGATGATTGACTTCGAAACCATGGAAGAATTCGAATTCTTGTTCGACATCGCCCTGGCTCCCGAATTCAAGGCTGAACTGGGTGCCAAAGATGTGGTAGACTACTACAACATCGATGTAACTGAAGATATGGTGAACAACCAGATCAAGAACTATACCCAACGCAATGGAAAGTATGATAAGGTCGATTCATACGAAGACAAAGACATGATGAAGGGTCTGCTCGCCGAACTCGACGAGAACGGTAGCACCAAAGAAGGTGGTATCCAGGTAGAAGGTGCCGTATTGATGCCTGCCTACATGAAGAACGACGATCAGAAAGCGCTTTTCGCTAACGCCAAGGTAAACGATGTATTGGTATTCAACCCGTACACAGCATTCGACGGTGCCGAAGCAGAGCTGGCTTCTCTGTTGAAAATAGAAAAAGAAGCTGTAGCTGGCGCTAAAGCTGATTTCAGCTTCCAGGTAGAAGAAATCACCCGCTATGTAGAAGGAGAGTTGAACCAGGAAATCTTCGACCAGGTATATGGTGAAGGTGTGGTGAAGACGGAAGAAGAATTCCGTGCGAAAGTAAAAGAAAGCGTAGCTGCTCAGTTCATTGCCGATAGTGACTATAAGTTCATGATCGATGCCCGTCAGGTATTGATGGAAAAGGTGGGCAAGCTCGAATTCTCGGATGCACTGCTGAAACGCGTCATGTTGCACAACAACGAAGAAAAGGGCGAAGAGTTTGTGAACGAGAACTACGACAAGAGTATCGAAGAGCTGACTTGGCACCTGATCAAAGAACAACTGGTGAAGGACAATGATATTAAGGTAGAACAGGCTGATGTGTTGAACATTGCCAGAGAAGCTACCAAGGGCCAGTTCGCACAGTATGGTATGATGACTGTTCCCGAGGATATCCTGGATCAGTATGCTTCGGAAATGCTGAAGAAGAAAGAAAACGTCGACGGGCTGGTGAACCGTGCCATCGAAACAAAACTGTCTGTTGCCCTGAAAGGCAAGGTGAAGCTGAACAACAAAACGGTTTCTGTAGAAGAGTTCAACAAGATGTTCCAGTAACATCATTTTTTAAAGAAATCTATTAAACCATAAAAGCACAGAGTTTTATTAAATTATAAATCTGGGTTTTTTTGTGTCTGTCTGTTCTTTTTTGTTTCTTTGCAACTCAATAAACTAATCATTTTAAGAAAGGAAAATTGACTATGGATGATTTTAGAAAATACGCGACCAAACATTTAGGAATAAATAGTACGGTGCTGGATGGAGTAATCAACTCACAGGCAAATTATTTGAACCCCTATATCCTCGAAGAAAGACAACTGAATGTCACGCAGCTCGATGTGTTCTCCCGCTTGATGATGGACCGCATCATATTTCTGGGAACACAGATTGACGATTATACCGCCAATACCCTGCAGGCGCAGTTGCTTTACCTCGACTCGGTCGATCCGGGCAAGGATATCTCCATTTATATAAACTCGCCGGGTGGTTCGGTGTATGCCGGACTCGGTATCTACGACACCATGCAGTTCATCTCCAGCGACGTGGCTACCATTTGCACAGGCATGGCCGCTTCGATGGCTTCGGTACTGCTCGTGGCAGGCGCCAAAGGCAAACGCTCGGCCCTGAAACATTCGCGGGTGATGATACATCAGCCTATGGGAGGTGCTCAGGGGCAGGCTTCGGATATCGAAATCACAGCCCGTGAGATCATGAAGATAAAGAAAGAACTCTATACCATCATTGCCGATCATTCGGGAACAGAATTCGATAAGGTGTGGGCAGACTCTGACCGCGACTATTGGATGACTTCCGAAGAAGCAAAGGAATATGGTATGGTGGATGAAGTACTGATTAGAAAATAAGAATGGCAGATTCGAGAAACAGTAAGAAGAAATGTAGCTTTTGTGGACGTTCGGAAACGGAGGTAGGTTTTCTTATCACAGGAATGAACGGCTACATTTGCGATAGCTGTGCAACACAGGCATATGAGATTACCCGGGAGGCTCTGGGTGAAACCACAGGTGCGGGAACTTCGAAAAAATTGGACTTGAAGAGCTTGCCGAAGCCTGTAGAAATCAAGGAATTCCTCGATCAGTATGTGATTGGGCAGGATGATGCCAAACGTTTTCTGGCCGTGTCGGTCTACAACCATTACAAACGCTTGCTGCAAAAGAATAGCAACGACGATGTGGAAATCGAGAAGTCGAATATCATCATGGTTGGGAGCACCGGCACTGGTAAGACACTGTTGGCGCGTACCATTGCCAAATTGCTGCACGTGCCGTTCACCATTGTGGATGCTACTGTACTGACGGAAGCGGGTTACGTGGGCGAAGATATTGAAAGTATCCTTACCCGCCTACTTCAGGTGGCCGATTACAATGTGGCCGAAGCCGAACAAGGTATTGTCTTTATCGACGAGATCGATAAGATTGCCCGTAAAGGGGACAATCCCTCCATCACCCGTGATGTAAGCGGCGAAGGCGTACAACAAGGATTGTTGAAATTGCTGGAAGGATCGGTCGTGAATGTCCCCCCTCAGGGAGGTCGTAAGCATCCGGAGCAGAAGATGATCCCGGTGAATACCAAAAATATCCTGTTTGTTTGCGGAGGTGCATTCGATGGCATCGAGAAGAAAATCGCTCAACGTCTCAATACCCATGTGGTAGGATACAGCGCTTCACAGAAGAGTGCGGTGATCGACAAGAACAACATCATGCAGTACATTGCTCCGCAGGATTTGAAGTCGTTTGGGCTGATTCCGGAAATTATCGGACGTCTGCCTATTCTGACCTACCTGAATCCGCTGGACCGGGCCGCTCTTCGTTCCATTCTGACCGAACCCAAGAATTCGATCGTCAAGCAGTATGTGAAACTGTTCGAAATGGACGGAGTGAAGCTGACATTCCAGGCGGATGTATTCGAGTATATCGTCGACAAAGCTGTAGAGTACAAGCTGGGTGCACGTGGCTTGCGTTCCATCGTGGAGACCATTATGATGGATGTAATGTTCGAGATGCCTTCGACCTCTAAGAAAAGCTATGAAGTAACCTTGGACTTTGCCAGACAACAACTGGAGAAAGCCAATTTGGGACGTTTGCAAAGCGCTTAATTCCTTATGGAAGGCAGTTGTAGCATACTTTTTACTTTTTATCGAAAATATTAATCGGATTTTCTTGATATTTTAGAACTTGTTTCTAACTTTGTTAGGGCTCTCTGTAAAGGGGGCCTGTGAAGTTAAAACAAGAATTGAAATAAAACGACCGAAAATGATGGCAGGGGAGATTAATTTGACAACCGAACTGAAAAAGTTTTTTGGATTTGATAAATTCAAAGGAAACCAGGAAGCAATTGTTCGGAATCTGCTTGATGGGAAGGATACATTTGTACTGATGCCTACCGGAGGCGGTAAGTCATTGTGTTACCAATTACCTTCTTTATTAATGGAGGGCACGGCCATTGTCATATCTCCATTGATCGCCCTGATGAAGAATCAAGTAGATGCGATGCGCAATTTTAGCGAAGATGACGGGGTAGCTCACTTCATCAATTCTTCCTTGAATAAAGGCGCCATCGATCAGGTGAAGAATGACATCCTGGCCGGGAAGACAAAATTACTGTACGTAGCTCCGGAGTCGTTGACCAAAGAGGAGAATATAGATTTCCTGCGGGGAATAAAGATATCTTTCTATGCCGTTGACGAGGCACACTGTATATCGGAATGGGGACATGACTTCCGTCCGGAATACAGACGCATACGCCCAATTATTAATGAGATCGGAAAAGCTCCGGTGATTGCATTGACAGCCACTGCTACTCCGAAGGTACAACACGATATCCAGAAGAATTTGGGAATGATCGATGCGCAAGTATTCAAATCGTCGTTCAACCGCCCGAATCTGTATTACGAGGTACGCGGAAAGACGAATAATGTAGATAAGGATATTATCAAATTTATTAAGGGCAATCTGGAAAAGTCAGGAATTGTATATTGTCTGAGCCGAAAGAGGGTGGAAGAGTTTTCCGAGATATTGCAAGCCAATGGTATCAGTGCACGTGCTTATCATGCCGGTATGGACTCGGCGGCGAGAACTCAGAATCAGGACGACTTCTTGATGGAGAAGGTCGACGTTATCGTGGCAACCATTGCTTTTGGTATGGGTATCGACAAACCTGATGTGCGGTATGTAATTCACTACGACATCCCGAAGAGTCTGGAAGGCTACTACCAGGAAACCGGACGTGCCGGTAGAGACGGTGGTGAAGGTCGTTGTATAACGTTCTATACGAATAAAGACTTGCAGAAACTTGAAAAGTTCATGCAAGGAAAACCTGTAGCAGAACAGGAAATAGGCAAGCAGCTTCTGCTGGAAACAGCTGCGTATGCCGAATCTTCCGTATGCCGGCGTAAAGCATTATTGCATTACTTTGGCGAAGAATATACGGAGGAAAATTGTGGTAATTGTGACAACTGTTTAAATCCAAAGAAACAAGTGGAGGCTCAAGAGTTATTGTGTACTGCGATCGAAGCTATCATCGCAGTGAAAGAAAATTTTAAAGCAGATTACATTATAGATATTTTACAAGGCAGGGAAACATCGGAAGTGCAGGCTCACTTGCACGAAGACCTGGAAGCTTTTGGCTCAGGAATGGGCGAAGAGGATAAGACTTGGAATGCAGTAATCAGACAGGCTCTCTTGGCAGGGTATCTGACTAAAGAGGTTGAAAACTATGGTACCTTAAAGGTGTCGCCTGAAGGGTATAAGTTCCTGGACAATCCGAAGTCGTTCAAGATTACGGAAGACAATGACTTCGAGGAGACGGAAGAAGACACCCCAGCCAGAGGCGGAGGCTCTTGTGCGGTGGATCCGGGATTGTATTCCATGTTGAAGGACTTACGGAAGAAGCTGTCCAAGAAGTTGGAAGTACCGCCTTATGTGATCTTCCAGGATCCGTCGCTCGAAGCAATGGCAACCATCTACCCGGTTACGCTGGAAGAACTCCAGAACATCCCGGGAGTAGGGGCCGGTAAGGCCAAACGTTACGGCGAGGAGTTCTGTAAGCTCATCAAAAGACATTGTGAAGAGAACGAAATAGAACGTCCGGAGGATTTGCGTGTTCGTACGGTAGCAAATAAGTCGAAGATGAAGGTGTCTATCATTCAGTCTATCGACCGGAAGGTGGCTTTGGACGATATCGCACTCTCCAAGGGCATCGAATTCGGTGAACTGCTGGACGAAGTAGAAGCCATTGTCTATTCGGGTACTAAGCTGAATATCGATTACTTCCTGGACGAGATCATGGACGAAGACCATCTGTTCGATATCTATGACTATTTCAAGGAATCGACCACCGATGATATTGAAGACGCTCTGCAAGAGTTGGGCGACGACTTTACGGAAGAAGAGGTACGTCTGGTACGTATCAAGTTTATCTCCGAGATGGCTAATTAATGGATACCAATGGAAGCGTGCAGATAGGTGTTTCGTCCTGTTTGCACGCATTAATTTTAATACAGTAGGCCGATGCCGAGGTTCTCACTTATTCTTTTTGCTTGGCTAGGAATGGCAGGAAGTGTTTCGGCGCAACAAAGTCCGGTACTGATGCGGGTCAATGGAGACGAGATCAGTCGTTCGGATTTTGAAGCGGTATGCCCTCCTCACGTCAGTAAAGGACGGAAATCACTGGATGCTTTTGTGGACTCGTTTGTGGACTTCCGATTGAAGGTCGGTGCTGCCGAGGAGGCCGGGCTGGATACTTCCCGGATTTTCCGTGAGAAGCAGGTCGAGTACCGGCGTCGGTTGGCTAAGAGCTTCTTGTCGAATGAACAGGCGGAAAAGGAACGAATCGCGCAGGCTTATGAAGGAGGACGGGAACATGCGTACGCCAAAATCTGGGTGAGTCAGATTGTCCGTTACCTTCCTCAGACTGTCTCCAACCTCCGTATGCAGGCTGCTGAAACACGGATGGACTCCATTTCGAAGGCTTTGCAGACTGCTTCCCATCCCGACTTCGCTTTTTTTGTTCGAAAATTCTCTGACAATAAAGATACCCTTTGCTTGGGTAAGTTGCAGGCGCCTGTCGAATTAGAGCAGGTGGCATTCGAACTTCGCGAAGGGGAGATTTCCAAACCATTCTTCACTCCTCAGGGTATTCATATCTTAAAGGTAGTCAAGCGGGCGGATGTGCTGCCGCTTGCCGATGCGTATGAAGAACTAGCTGGACGCCTTTCGCGGAAGCAGCAAGTGGATGAGGCTACTGCTGCCTGGGTGGAACGGTTGAAGGAGGAGTACAGCTATTCGCCTGATCGGGCAGGGCTGGAAGAACTTTATGCCAATGGTTCCACGGGGCGAACGTTGTTTACTCTCGATGGGAAAACCTATACAGGCAAAGATTTTGAGCGGTTTGCAGTAGGATATCCGCTGGGCGTGAAGAAACAATACGAAGCATTTGTGGTCAAGACGGTGCTCAATTACGAGAACAGTCGTCTGGAACAGAAATATCCAGACTTCCGGCGGGCTTTGAATCAGTATAGAGATAGTTCGTTAGTGGCTGAAATGACTCATCGGGAAATTATGGTTCCCTTGCAAGGTGACAAAGCAGGACTGGCCAACTATTTTAATTCGCATGCTTCGGATTACCATTGGGCAGAACCTCGTTTCAAGGGAGTGGTGCTGCATAGTTCGGAGAAGAAGACTTTGAAGCTGGCTAAGAAGTTGGTTAAGAAGTTCCCCGAAGAGGAATGGGCACAGGTCTTGAAAAGGGCCTTCAACTCCCCGGATTCGGAAGTAGTACAGGTAGAACAGGGCCTTTATGCGCGAGGAAGCAATCCTTATGTGGATAAACTGGTATATAAAGAAGGACATTTTGCCCCTTTGAAGTCTTATCCTTTTACCGCGGTGATTGGTGAAAAAAAGAAAGGACCGGAGACGCTGGAAGAGATACATGGACAGGTGGTGGCCGATTACCAATCGTTGCTGGAAACTCGCTGGGTGAAGCGGTTACGTGAGGAAAGTAAGGTTGAAATTAACGAAGAGGTTTTAAAAACCGTTAATAATCACTGATGTAACCGATTATTGCACTATCTTCGTACCTTCAAACATAATGTTCCGGATGAATATGCGATCAACAGGGCTACTGTTTATTTTTCTTCTTTTCTGTGCGGCTTGTACCGAGCAGCGCGATCATAAAGGTTTGACGCCACTGGTCGAGGTTGACGGGAATTTTCTCTATGAAGAAGATTTGAAACCGGTATTGCCGGCTGACTTGTCTAAGGACGACAGTTTGCTTTTTGTGGAGCATTACATACGTACTTGGGCCGAGGATGTGTTGTTGTATCAGCAGGCGCAAAACAATATTCCCGATAATGCCGATATCGAACGGCTGGTCGAGAATTACCGCAAAGCGTTGATTGTGCATGCTTACCAGCAGGAACTGGTGAACCAGAAGCTCTCGACGGAGATAACCGAACAGGAAATGGCCGACTATTATGCCGCCAACAAGATGTTGTTCAAGTTGGACCGTCCGTTGATCAAAGGACTTTTTATCAAGGTTCCGCTGACTGCTCCACAGTTGAACAATGTCCGGAGTTGGTATAAGAACGAGTCGCAGGAAGCCATTGACAAGTTGGAGAAATACAGCTTGCAGAATGCGGTTAAGTATGAGTACTTTTATAACAAGTGGATATCGTTGACCGATGTGCTGGATATGATCCCATTGCAAGTGTCCGATCCGGAAGAGTATTTCGACGAGCACCGCAACATTGAAGTGAAAGATTCGGATTTCTGGTATTTCCTGAATGTGAGCGAGTTCCTGCCCACAGGCGCTGAGCAGCCTTTTGAAGTAGCAAAGCCCAGAGTGAAGGACATGATCATTAACTTGAAACAGATGGATTTCATGAAACAAGTGAAAAGCGATCTGTACCAGAGAGCGGTTGATAGGAAAAGAATTATCTATTATTAATATAAAGGATGAATAAGTTTATAAACTTTAGATTTGTAGTTTTATTTGCCTTGACCATGCTTACTAGTGTGAGCGTGATGGGACAGGACAATGTGATTGATGAAGTGGTATGGGTAGTAGGCGACGAAGCTATATTGAAGTCAGAAGTAGAAGAAGCACGCATGGATGCTTTGATGTACGGACGCCGGTTCGAAGCCGATCCGTATTGTGTGATCTCGGAGGAGCTTGCGATACAGAAACTGTTTTTGCACCAGGCTGTGCTCGATAGTATCGAGGTATCGGAAGGCGAGGTCATCCAGGAAGTAGATAGGACGCTGAATTACTACTTGATGAATGTGGGTAGTAATGAGAAGTTGGAGGAGTACTTCAACAAAACCATGACCCAGATACGCGAATCCCTGCGCGAAAATGCCCGTGAAGGAATTACGACGAAGAAAATGAAGCAAAAACTGGTGGGCGAGGTAAAGGTTACTCCTGCCGAGGTACGCCGATACTTCAAGGATCTTCCGTCCGATAGTATTCCTTTTATTCCTACTCAGGTGGAGGTGCAGATAATCACACAACAACCTAAGATTCCGGTAGAAGAGGTTGAAGAAGTAAAGCGCCGTTTGCGCGAATATACGGACCGTGTCACTAAGGGCGAGATCGACTTTGCGACGTTGGCTCGTTTGTACTCGGAGGACAGAGGGACAGCTACAAAGGGCGGTGAAACAGGATTCTCGGGTAAGGGAATGTGGGCACCGGAGTTTGCCAATGCAGCGTTTGCTTTGAAAGAACCCGGAAAGATTTCCAAGATCGTAGAGACTGAGTTCGGCTACCACATTATTCAATTAATAGAGAAACGTGGCGACCGTGCCAATGTGCGGCATATCTTGCTGAAACCGGTGGTTTCGGAGAAAGATCTGACCGACGCATGCCATCGGTTGGACTCTATTGCCGACGATATCCGCAATAAGAAATTTACCTTCGAAGATGCTGCTTCCGTATTGTCGCATGACAAGGAAACGCGCAACAACCACGGATTGATGGCGAACCTGACGGAGCAGGGAATCACTACTTCTAAGTTTGAGATCCAGGAACTCCCCCAGGAGATAGCCAAGGTAGTCGATAAGATGAACGTCGGAGAGATATCCAAAGCATTTACCATGATCAATCCGAAGGACGGCAAAGAAGTTTGCGCCATCGTTAAGCTGAAGAGCCGTATCAATGGGCATAAGGCAACCATTTCCGAAGACTATCAGAACCTGAAAGATATTGTAATCGAGAAACGCCAGGAAGAGATGCTGGATAAATGGGTCCGCGAAAAGCAGAAGCACACCTATGTGCGTATCAATGAAAACTGGCAAAAGTGTGATTTCAAGTATCCGGGTTGGGTGAGAGAGTAATAGAACGTTTCATGCGAATATGAAGATAATCATAAGAAAAACTTTTTACAGGCATAGAATACTCATCGCTAGTGTTCTGTGCCTGTTTGGCGTATGCCTTCTGGCACAGAAGCCCAATGGGAAGCAGCCTGAAAAGAGTAAGCAGGAACCCAAGAAGACCAAAGTCGACCTGCTGCATGCCGACCGCGGAAGGGCTGATAAGAAGAACCGCCCTGATGTGCAGATACTGATCGGGTCGGTGAAGCTGAGGCACGACAGCATGTATATGTATTGCGATAGTGCGCTCATCTTCGAGAAGACCAACTCGTTCGAGGCTTTCAATAATGTGCGCATGGAGCAGGGCGATACACTATTCATTTACGGTGATTACTTGTACTATGACGGCGCGACGAAGTTGGCACAGCTTCGCGAGAACGTGAAGATGATTAACCGGAATACGACGTTGCTGACCGACAGCTTGAACTACGACCGTCTGTACAACTTGGGCTATTATTTCGAAGGCGGTACGCTGCTCGACGAGGAGAACGTACTCACGTCCGACTGGGGCGAATACAGCCCGTCGACCAAGATAGCTGTGTTCAATCACGATGTGAAGCTGGTCAACCCGAAGTTTACCCTCGTGTCCGATACTTTGAAGTACAGCACCGCGACAAAGGTAGCTACCATTCTGGGACCGTCCGAAATCATCAGTGATCAAAATCATATCTATTCCGAACGCGGTATCTACAACACTACCACCGAACAGGCGGAACTGCTGGACCGCTCGGTGCTGACCAACGAAGGCAAGCGCCTCACCGGTGACAGCTTGTACTACGACCGTTTGCTGGGTTACGGCGAAGCATTCGATAACGTGCAGATGACCGATACCGTGAACAAGAACATGCTTACCGGCGATTACTGTTTCTATAACGAACTTACCGATAGCGCCTTCGCTACCAAGCGGGCAGTAGCCATCGACTACTCACAGGGCGACAGCCTGTATATGCATGCCGATACGCTGATGATGGTGACTTACTTCCTCGATACGGATTCCATGTACCGGGAGATGCGTGCCTACCACAAAGTACGCATGTACCGTACCGACGTGCAGGGCGTGTGCGACTCGATGGTCTTCATCTCCCGCGATTCCTGCCTGTCGATGTACCGCGACCCCATTCTCTGGAACGAGCAGCAACAGGTGCTTGGCGAAGAGATAAAAGTATACATGAACGACAGCACTATCGACTGGGCGCACATCATCAACCAGGCGTTGACGGTGGAGATGAAAGACTCCATTCACTACAACCAGGTGGCAGGCAAGGAGATGAAAGCCTTCTTCGAAGAAAAGGAGATGCGTCGCGCCGAAGTTATCTCCAACCTGCAGATGGTTCTTTATGTGGAAGAGAAAGACAGTACGCTGAGCGGAATGAACTATGCCGAGGGCAGTCTGCTCCATGTTTTCCTGAGAGGTGGAAAGATGAAGCATGCCTCGATGATCGGCAAGGGCAACGGACCCTATTACGGCATCGATGGCGTTCCCGCCGATAAGTTGCGGTTGCCCACTTTCGTGTGGTTCGACTACATTCGTCCGCAAAACAAAGACGATATATTTGAGTGGCGAGGCAAAAATTCAGACCAGAAATTGAAGACAACTGAACGAAAAGTGATAACTTCGCCCAAGAGGGATTTAATTAATATGAAGTAGTTATGGGAATGTTCAATGCTGGCATAAGAAAGCCGCGCCGTTTCAACCATCAGTACATCTATGTGGACGAGCGCAAAGAGAAGCTGGATAAGATGGAAGAAGATGCAAAGCGGGAACTGGGGATGCTACCGGAGAAAGAATTCTCGCCGGAAGACATTCGCGGAAAGTTCGTGGAAGCCACCACACATCTGAAGCGCAGGAAGGAGAGTGGCCGTAAACCGTTGCACTTCGTTGTGATTGTTATCGTGATCGGCCTGCTGGTGCTTTTGTGGCGTTATTTACTGAAGGGCGAATGGTCCTTCTGGTTTCTCTAAACAATTTGGATAAGATAGATGAGTGATATCATACATTTGTTGCCCGACTCGGTAGCCAACCAGATTGCTGCCGGCGAGGTGATACAACGTCCGGCATCCGTCATCAAGGAATTGGTGGAAAACGCGGTCGATGCCGGAGCACAGAATATTCATGTATTAGTAACCGATGCCGGGAAAACCAGCATACAGGTCATCGACGACGGCAAGGGAATGTCCGAAACGGATGCCCGCCTCTCCTTCGAGCGGCATGCCACTTCCAAGATACGTGCGGCGGCCGACTTGTTTGCTTTGCGCACCATGGGCTTCCGGGGCGAAGCATTGGCTTCGATAGCTTCCGTGGCACAGGTGGAGCTCAAGACCCGTCCCGAACAGGAAGAACTGGGGACGAAGATCGTCATTGCCGGTTCACGGGTGGAGAGCCAGGAAGCCGTGTCGTGCCCGAAGGGGAGCAACTTCTCGGTGAAGAATCTCTTCTTCAATATCCCCGCCCGCCGCAAATTCCTCAAAGCCAACTCTACCGAGCTCAGTAACATCCTCACCGAATTCGAGCGCATAGCCTTGGTGCACCCCGATGTGGCCTTTTCCTTATATAGCAACGATGCCGAGATGCTCAATCTGCCGGCCACCACGTTGCGTCAGCGCATCCTGGGCGTTTTCGGAAAGAAGCTGAATCAGCAGTTGCTCACCACCGAGGTGGATACCACGCTGGTGAAGGTTTCCGGTTTCATAGCCAAACCCGACTCGGCCCGTCGCAAGGGCTCGCACCAATATTTCTTTGTCAACGGCCGCTACATGCGTCATCCCTACTTCCACAAGGCGGTGATGGATGCTTATGAGCAGCTCATCCCGGTGGGCGAGCAGGTGTCTTACTTCCTCTACTTCGATGTCGATCCCGAGAATATCGACGTCAATATCCATCCCACGAAGACCGAGATTAAGTTCGAGAACGAACAAGCCATCTGGCAAATCCTGTCAGCAGCGGTGAAAGAGTCGCTCGGTAAGTTCAATGCCGTGCCTACCATCGACTTCGATACGGACGACATGCCCGACATTCCGGCTTTTGGCAAGCAACTCCCTACGGAACCGCCGAAGGTGAATTTCAATGCCGACTACAACCCGTTCAAGTCTACCCCATCCTCCTCGGGCGGCAACTATTCGCGCAACAAGGTCGACTGGGAAGAACTATACGGCGGACTGGAGAAGGCCAGTAAGATGAATCAAGCCACCGCGGCGCCCGAACCGGACGACCTGTTCGTGGATGAAGAACCGCCAGCCGTTCAGCAACCATCTACACTGCTTTATCCGCAGGACCCGGTGGAACGTGGCGGATACTATCTGCAGTTCAAAGGACGTTTCATCCTGACTTCGGTTAAGTCGGGCCTGATGCTCATCGACCAGCACCGGGCACATATCCGCGTGCTGTACGACCGATACATGGAACAGATTCGGCAGAAGCAAGGCGTATCGCAAGGGGTACTTTTTCCTGAGGTGCTGCAACTCCCACCTTCTGAAGCTGCCATGCTGCAAAGCATCGAACATGAGATGGCTGCCGTAGGTTTCGATTTGAGCGATCTGGGTGGTTGCAACTACGCCATCAACGGTGTACCCGAAGGTATCGACGGGCTGAACCCCGTGGAGCTGGTACGCAACATGGTGCATACCGCCATGGAGAAAGGCAACGACGTGCGGGATGAAGTTCAACACATCCTGGCCCTGACGTTGGCCCGGGAAGCCGCCATCGTCTACGGGCAGGTGCTGAGTAACAACGAGATGCTTCGCCTGGTGGACAGCCTTTTCGCTTGTCCCGCACCTAACTACACGCCCGACGGGAAGACGGTACTTACCACCATCAAAGAAGACGAAATAGAGAAGCTTTTCAAGTAAAAGCGTACTTCCCATCCTACATCTATCAACGCTTTCCGCCGGGGGACGATTCGTTCCACGAACGGAAACTCTTTGTTTCATCGCTTAAAACTCTTTGTTTCACCCATTGAAACACCGAGTTTCAGCCGTTGAAACACCGTGTTATACCCATTGAAACAACGGGTTTCGCTCCTGGAAACAGATTGCTTTTCACTTTTATAGGAATTTTCAGAACCTTTCAAGACAAAAGGTGTTATTAAGGCAACTACAAAAAGAATATCTTTAATAAACTCTTAACCGTTGAGACATATGAAAAAGTTTCTAATGTTGCTGGCGTTGGCCGGCGTGGCGTCTGCTTCGATGGCGCAAATCTCTGGCTATGAAGAAATCAGAACGCCAGACAAGTACAGAGTTATAACCAATAAGTTCTGGGACAACTGGTTCTTCAATGTAGGCGGAGGTGCTTCCGTGCTGTTTGGCGATGGCGATGCAGCCGCAAACTTTGGCGACCGTATCAGTCCCACGTTGAACGTGGGTGTAGGCAAGTGGTTCACTCCCGGCTTGGGATTGCGTCTGCAATACAGCGGACTGCAAGCCAAAGGCCTTACGTCCGACGTCAATGCCGATTACATCAAAGGCGGACAGCAATCCGGAGGATATTACGAGCAGAAGTTCGACTATATGAACCTGCACGGTGATGTGCTGTTCAATCTCAGCGCTTTGATTGGTGGGTATAATCCTAAACGTGTGTATGAGATCATTCCCTACCTGGGTTCCGGTTTCACGCATAACTACACCGAGCCGCATCGTCAGTCCATGTCGCTCAATGCCGGTATCATCAACCGTTTCCGTCTGGGCAGTGGAGTCGACCTGACTCTGGAACTGGCTGGAGTGGGACTGGAAGATAAGTTCGACAGCGAGTTGGACGGCAAGTCCGGGTATGACGCTCTGGGTAGCGTTACCGTAGGCATCACTTATAAATTTCCGAAACGCGGTTTCAAACGTCCGGCTCCGCAGATCATCTCTCCCCAAGAGTTGAGAGCCCTGCGCCTGGGAATAGCCGAATTGGCTGAGGCTAATGTCGCCCTGAGCGAGGAAGTAGCCCGCAAGGAAGCCGAACTCGATGTGGAAAGAGCCCGCGAAGTGATCAGCGCCATTGCATCGGAAGACGATACCGACATTGCTCCGCGTACCGTGTTCTTCACCATCGGATCGGCCGAGTTGTCGCCCCGTGAAAAGATGAACCTGGACTACCTGGCCGAACGCATGAAGGAATATCCCGACACTCAATATGTGGTCATGGGCTATGCCGACTCGGCTACCGGTACGTCCGCGCTGAATCAGAAGTTGAGCGAGAAACGTGCCAAGTCCGTCATCGACTACCTGAAAAAGCAGGGCGTCAACACCAATCGCCTGACGCTACAGGCCGGCGGCGGCGTGGATAAGTTTGGCACGCCCGTCTACCTGAACCGCGTGGTACTCGTGGGAACCAGCTACTAACATCTACTTTTCATTCTATACTAAATGTGAAGACGCCCCGCTGTACCGATAAGGACAGCGGGGCGTCAATTTTTTATATGAGTACGAGATTAGTACGTGCGGAATCCAAGGATCTGGCGTACCTCGTTGATAGTCTTGGCGGCACTTTCGCGCGCTTTGTCGGCACCTTGGCGAGCCACTTTGTCCAGCAACTCGGTGTTCGACGAGTATTCGCGGATACGTTCCAGGATAGGAGCGTTGAAGGCGGCAACGTCCACAGCCAGTTGCTTCTTCAGGTCGCCGTAGCGGATGGAGCAGTCGTTCCACTTCTCGTTGAAGTAGTCGTATGTTTCCTTTGTCGACACGATGTCGAGGAACGTGAAGAGATTTTGGATCACTTCCGGCTTTTCGCTGTTCGGCTGCGTGGGACCCTGGTCGGTCACGGCCTTCATCACCTTCTTACGGATGGTTTCGGCGTCGTCCATCAGGTAGATACAGTTGCCTTCCGATTTACCCATCTTGCCCGATCCGTCCAGTCCGGGGATCTTCACCGCTTTGGCGGCCAGTGAGAACGAAGCCGGTTCCGGGAAGAATTCTACGTCGTACATCGTGTTGAAACGGCGGGCAAACTTGCGGGCCATCTCCATGTTCTGTTCCTGATCTTTGCCTACGGGTACCTTTACCGCTTTGTGTATGATGATGTCGGCCGCCATGAGCGTGGGGTAGGTCAGCAGACCAGCGTTCACGTTGTCCGGTTGCTGGCGTGCCTTGTCTTTGAACGAAGTGGTACGTTCCAGCTCGCCCAGGTAGGCGTTCATATTGAGATACAAGTAAAGTTCGAGTACTTCCTTGACATCACTCTGTATATAGATGGTGGCTTTCTCCGGGTCGAGGCCGCAGGCCAGGTATTCGGCCAGGATGGTGCGTCCGCTGTTGATGATATCCTGTGGTTTGGGATGTGTAGTCAGAGAGTGCCAGTCGGCGATGAAGAAATAGCAATTATATTCGTTCTGCATCTGCAGAAAACTCTTTACCGCTCCAAAATAGTTGCCCAAATGCAGGTTACCTGTCGGGCGAATTCCACTTACAACTGTTTCCATGAGGTCATCAAAAATTAATAATTTCGTGCAAAACTACACAAAAAGATTGGATTATCTTTGCCGATGTGCGAAATAAGTCGTTACTTTGCATAAATTTTGAAAACAAGCATGAGCCAACAGAAAGTCAGAAGCAAACAATCCTTACATTCGGATGTATTTCATCCTGAATCCGTCGGTTTCTTCTCTCTTTCCAAAAACAGTAGTTCAGCTTTTGGGTGATGCGTTAATCCTTTTTACGGATAACGCATTTTTTGTATGCAGACAATTCAATAAAACTTAAAATAACTTACAGAAGAATGGAAAAGGATTTGAAAAAAGTTCTTGTCTTGGGCTCGGGTGCGCTCAAGATCGGACAGGCCGGAGAATTCGACTACTCCGGGTCGCAAGCGCTGAAAGCTTTGAGAGAGGAGGGCATCAGCTCCGTATTGGTTAATCCGAATATTGCGACGATTCAGACTTCCGAAGGAATTGCCGACAAGGTGTACTTCCTTCCCGTGACCACGTATTTCGTAGAGGAAATCATCAAGAAGGAACGTCCGGACGGCATCCTGCTGGCATTCGGCGGACAAACCGCCCTGAACTGCGGTGCGGAACTCTATACACAGGGCATCCTGGCAAAATACGGCGTGAAAGTGCTCGGAACTTCTGTGGAAGCCATCATGTACACCGAAGACCGCGACTTGTTCGTCAAGAAGCTGGACGAGATCGACATGAAGACGCCTGTGAGCCAGGCGGTAGAAACGATGGAAGATGCTCTGGCGGCTGCCGAGCGCATTGGTTTCCCGGTGATGGTTCGTTCGGCCTACGCGCTGGGCGGACTGGGTAGCGGTATCTGCCCGGACAAGGAAGCGTTCCTGGTTCTAGCCGAAAGCGCTTTCGCCTTCTCGAAACAAATCCTGGTGGAAGAGTCGCTCAAAGGCTGGAAGGAGATCGAATTCGAAGTGATCCGCGACGCCAATGACCACTGCTTTACCGTGGCCAGCATGGAGAACTTCGACCCGCTGGGTATCCATACCGGCGAGTCTATCGTGGTAGCACCTACCTGCTCGCTCGACGATCAGGAACTGACCATGCTGAAGGAGTTGTCGGTGAAGTGCATCCGTCACCTCGGCATCGTGGGCGAATGTAACATTCAATATGCGTTCAACTCAGTGACGGACGACTACCGGGTGATCGAGGTGAACGCCCGCCTGAGCCGCTCGTCGGCACTGGCTTCGAAAGCTACCGGTTACCCGCTGGCCTTCGTGGCTGCCAAGGTAGCCCTAGGCTATACTCTCGACCAGATTGGCGAAATGGGTACTCCGTACTCGGCCTATACCGCTCCGCAGCTCGACTACTACATCTGTAAGATCCCTCGTTGGGACTTGACAAAGTTTGCCGGCGTATCGCGTGAGATCGGTTCGAGCATGAAGTCGGTAGGCGAGATCATGTCCATCGGCCGCTCGTTCGAAGAGATCATCCAGAAAGGTCTTCGTATGATCGGACAAGGCATGCACGGTTTCGTGGGCAATGACGATGTGTTCTTCGAAGACTTGGATAAAGAACTTTCCTGCCCCACTGACTTGCGTGTGTTCGCCATCGCTCAGGCGTTGGAAAGCGGATATAGCATCGACCGCATCTTCGACCTGACCAAGATCGACCCGTGGTTCCTCGGTAAGTTGAAGAACATTGTGGACTATAAAGCGAAACTTTCTGCTTATGCGAAGGTAGAAGAAATCCCCGCCAATGTACTACGTGAGGCTAAAACACTCGGCTTCTCCGACTTCCAGATTGCCCGCTTCGTGCTCAACCCGCAAGGAAACATGGAAAAGGAAAACCTGGCCGTACGTGCCTACCGTAAGTCGCTTGGTATCCTTCCGGCCGTGAAACGCATCAACACCATCGCTTCGGAACATCCGGAACTAACCAACTACCTGTACATGACGTATGCCGTAGAGGGTTACGATGTGAACTATTATAAGAACGAGAAATCGGTGGTCGTGCTCGGATCGGGCGCTGACCGCATCGGTAGCTCGGTAGAGTTCGACTGGTGCTCGGTGAACGCCGTGCAGACGGCCCGCAAGTTGGGCTACAAGTCGATCATGATCAACTACAACCCCGAAACCGTTTCGACGGACTACGATATGTGCGACCGCCTGTACTTCGACGAACTTTCGTTCGAACGTGTACTCGACGTGATCGACCTGGAGCAACCGCGCGGTGTCATCGTATCGGTAGGCGGACAGATCCCGAACAACCTGGCCATGAAGCTGTACCGTCAGTCGGTACCCGTGCTGGGAACGTCTCCGCTCTCCATCGACCGCGCCGAAAGCCGCAACAAGTTCTCGGCCATGCTCGACCATCTGGGCATCGACCAACCGGCCTGGCAGGAACTCACCAGCCTGGACGACGTGAAAGTATTCGTGGAAAAGGTGGGCTATCCGGTGCTCGTGCGTCCGTCGTATGTACTCTCGGGTGCGGCGATGAACGTTTGCTACGACGACGAAGAACTGGAAAATTTCCTGAAAATGGCTGCCGACGTGTCGAAAGAATTCCCGGTAGTGGTTTCACAGTTCCTCGAAAATACCAAAGAGATCGAGTTCGATGGCGTAGCTCAGAACGGCGAAGTGGTGGAATATGCCATCTCCGAGCACGTAGAGTTTGCCGGCGTACACTCCGGTGACGCTACGCTGGTGTTCCCGGCACAGAAGATCTACTTCGCTACGGCTCGCCGCATCAAGAAGATCAGCCGTCAGATTGCGCAAGAACTGAACATCTCCGGACCATTCAATATCCAGTTCCTGGCTCGCAACAACGAGGTGAAGGTCATTGAGTGTAACCTCCGTGCCTCGCGCAGCTTCCCCTTCGTGTCGAAAGTTCTGAAACGCAACTTCATCGAAACGGCTACCCGCATCATGCTCGATGCTCCGTACACCCGTCCCGACAAGTCGGCATTCGATATCGACTGGATCGGCGTAAAAGCTTCGCAATTCTCCTTCTCACGTTTGCATAAGGCCGACCCGGTACTGGGCGTGGACATGGCATCTACCGGCGAGGTAGGTTGCATCGGCGACGATTTCTCCGAAGCATTGCTCAGCGCCATGATTGCCACCGGCTTCTCGATTCCGGCTATCAACAAAGGCGTGATGTTCTCATCGGGCGCCACGAAGTCGAAAGTAGATCTGCTCGAAGCCAGTCGCATGTTGGCTGCCAAGGGGTATTCTATCTATGCTACCGCCGGGACTGCTGCGTTCCTCAATACGCATGGCATCGAGGCACAAGCAGTGTACTGGCCCGACGAAAAGCCGGATGCAGAGAATAACGTGATGCAGATGATCGCCGACCATAAGTTCGACCTGATTGTGAACATCCCGAAGAACCACACAAAGCGCGAGCTGACCAACGGTTACCGCATCCGTCGTGGCGCCATCGATCACAATATTCCGTTGATCACCAATGCCCGCCTGGCAGGTGCGTTCATCGAAGCATTCTGTGAGATGGACGAGAGCAGTGTACAGATCAAGAGTTGGCAGGATTATAAATAAGCTTGTGGCTGCATAGAAATAGTAAAGGGAGACCCACGGGTCTCCCTTTACTGTTATAGAAAAGCGGGTTGGTTCCTTATTAGAAAGAGTAACCTAAGCTTGCCCCCCAGGTAGAGAGCCTATCACCTTTGCGTGTACTTTGTTTGTATAGTCCCTGAATGATGAGGCTGTTCTTGGGTAAATTGATTACTAAACCCGCAGTGGCATAATAACCAAAGAAATTCTTGGTAATTCCTTGGCTGATTTCCGATTCGTCTTCATAGAACTGAGAAGAAATAATTCTCTGCGTGGATAAGTCGGCTGATAAGCCCCAGAGCTTGGAATAACTTCCTCCGCCCTCAATAACTGGATATATCTTACCTTTGAAAGGCCTGAACCGCAGCCCCAATCGAACGTCGGATACCAGTGCATCGATGTTGACTTTGTGGTAGAAATCGCCAGTGGTGAAAGCATCTTTCTGGCATACTAGTTTGCTGAGTTCTACTTCAGCTTGCAGACCTATGCTTTGTCCGATGCGGGGGATGGTTATGTTGGTGCTCAATGTCATCGAAGGTGAAATCGACTTCATTGTTCCTATTCTCCAGTAAAAAATATTTTGATCTACCTTAAAGGTATGTATCCGTACACCGGCACTTACAGTGAACAACAGTTTGAAGAAGTGTTTGTCTGGTTTGTTCTCGAACTCAATGCATTGCTCGCCCGTATCACAGGTGTCGTAATGATATTCTTTGGTGATTCTGCTCAGTTCTTCTTTCGAGAGCGCCAGCTTAGGAATCTTCTGCATCACCTTGTCACTCTTCTGGAACAACCAGGTCATCACACCGATGTACTGTTTGTTGGTGCGGATAGCAGGGGCTCCGCTGGATATGGCTATTTCTTTGATCTCTTCCACAGCTTCGATCATTTGTCCCTCTTCGTTTTCAAAGAAAAAGCGTGAGGCTTCTGCTTTGTAATAGTAGAGGCTGACGACTCCTTTTATCAGATATTCCAGAAATAACTTCTGGGTAACGCGGTCGAGGGTAATTGTACGGGTAACGTAAAACTTTCCATCATCTGTGAAACGATACGCATAAATGTCGCCTGGGTAGAATGTTTCTTTCTGTTGGGTGGCGGCAGAGTAAAAGTCGCATACATGTCCGTTACGTTCGGCTGTGCGGAAGTCAATCATTCCTTGGATAGTGTCGTTCCTGTTGGTGATAATGTACCCGGGACGCTGATTTACTTGGGCTGTGGCTATGCAGCAGACAGCCAGGAATATGAGTGTGGTGAGTATGCGAGTTCTCATGGCAGTGCAGTTATAAGTTGTTTCAGTACATCGGTGCGGAATACATGGTATATAGATCGGTATACATCGTGATCGAAATGATGCAACACTACGTAGCGTTGTGTGGGCGATGTGGAACAGGTTGACAAATAGTCAGGTACGGTGAGTTCCTTCGTCACTCCAGTGGCACAGTGTAGAGCGTACAGTTTCTTCCTATTGATGATTATCAGGTATTCGTCTTCCTGCTCGCCTTTCAGCAGGAAAGGGGCATTACCACTGGGGGCGGGGTAGACTTTTTCCACTCCGGTTTCGCAATCAATGGTTTTTACCTTCTGCTCATAGCTGGAGTATAATATGGCTTGTTGTCTGTCTGGGTTGGACAGGCAGTATTGGTACTCCGATTGGTCGCCCAGACTTTTGAACGCTCCGGTGGATAAGTCTACATACAAGAGATCCTTCATTTGGATGGAAGAGTAAATCAAAAATCCTTTTCCTTGGTTGATGGGAAGCGCTTGGGTTACATAGGGGAGGTCTATGTGGTGCGGAGCGGTATTGTCATACAGGAGTTGTTTTATCTGGTTGTCTTGTTGGGAATCGATGGTATATATCCCGCTTCCGGACAACAGCAAACCAATGCCGTTCTTGTTGAAAACAAGCGAATGGAAGCTCGTGGAATTCGGAAAAGTAAGTTCCTTGACAAAGGCAGCTGTGGTGGCATTATACACCCCAAGGGTATATGTAGCTCCTTTGCTCTGCCGAATATACATTTGGTTAGTCGCCGGATTGCAGATTGGATCAGACAACATGGGAATACTGGATATGTCTTTTATCAGCTGCATATTGGGCATCTGGATCAGTTTTTGGCTTCCCCAGCTGTAGCGCATCCAACAAAATTCGTCGTTGTTTGCCAGGAATAGATTGCCGAGACTGTTGTTGCCATCGGCGTATTTGCCCTCAAAAGCCTGGAACTTGAACGAAGTAGAGAGCTGTATCGCGTCGGACGACTTGACTGTCAGTTGGAGGGTAGCCTCCTGAAACAGTTGCATGTCCAATTGACGGATATGTACCGTCTTGCCTTGGTTTATCACAGTAGCGTTGGATGTTTTGGTAACCTCGACGATTTCCACGGGGCGGTTGTAATGGACATAGATGCCTTCTTTCAGTGCTAGTGCACAGTCATCGTTGTTCTCCATCCCGGTTATACGCAGTACCGGTCCGGCCTCTTGGGTGATGGTGGCCTGTTGAGTTAATCCGTAAAGGCCTGTAAATATTATTTCTGCAGTACGTCCGGTCAATTCTTCGTTCGGTTCCGTCTGGATGTACACGGTAGCCGATTGGGAAAACGAAGCTTCCGATATCTGTATCCACTCGGCTGTGGAGGATACCGTAAAAGGAATATTGGCCATTACTGGGATGGCGGCCTCAACGGTATTGTTGTGAATGGTTTGCGTCAGGGTTATTACCTGGAGAGAGGCCCCTTCTTTTTCTGTAATGACTGTGCGCAGCACTTGGTCATGGGTTGCGGTTTGTCCCCCTGGCATGGCTAACTTGGCTGTCGCAGGCTGGTAGGTCTCTTTGCTGAACGTGAGTACTCCGATTCCCGTACTCAATCCTCCGAACCGGTACGTACCCGTTGCGTCGGTTTGTGACTCAAATGTCTGCGTGGCAGTTTGCAGAACTATTGTCACGTTTTCCAACGGAGTGCCGTTCAGTCCCGTGACAAGACCGGTGACTTCGCACGTCTGATTCATCTCGTCGAGCGAACAGCCGACAAGTAACAGGACGAGCAGGCACACGATGGAAGGAAAGTGTTGTGGTGTGTTTCTCATTTTGGGGTGTTTTTGTTAGGATTGTCAAATATAAAAATAATTATGATTGGTTCTTCTTTTTCAACTATATTTGTATGATAAAATAGAAAAAGTATGCTTATACTCTTGTCGTGTGCTAAAACCATGAACTTCACCTCCAAGGTGAAAACTCCATTACTTTCAGAACCTCGTTTCCAGACCGAGGCTTCGGGTATCGCTTTGCAAATGTCTCAGCTTTCGGTGGAGGAGCTTGAGCACTTGCTCCGTGTCAACCGGCGGATGGCTGCTGAAAATTACCTTCGATACCAGGAGTTTCATGCCGAGGCAGTGCCGCAGCTTCCAGCCTTATTGGCCTATACGGGCATCGTATTCAAACGGCTGAATCCGAAAGATTTCTCTGCCGACGATTTCCTCTATGCGCAGGAACACTTGCGGTTGACCTCTTTCTGCTACGGTTTGCTGCGACCGTTGGATGTCATCCGGCCTTATCGTCTGGAAGGCGATGTGCAACTGCCCGAGCCGGGTGGTCAGAGCATGTTTGCTTATTGGCGCAGTCGGTTGACGGAGGTGTTTATTGAAGATATAAAGTCTTGCGGCGGTGTGCTGTGTAACCTGGCCAGTGAAGAAATGAAGGGACTGTTCGATTGGGCGCGGGTGGAGCGGGAAGTGTCGGTCGTCACTCCTGAGTTCCATACCTGGAAGAACGGGAAGCTGGCTACGGTGGTAGTCTACACCAAAATGGCGCGCGGAGAGATGACGCGCTTCATCCTGAAAAACCGTATTGTCGAACCGGAAGCTCTCAAAGCCTTCTCGTGGGAAGGCTTTGAGTGGAACGAACACCTGTCGGATGCCGGACGGCTGGTCTTTGTGGCTGGATAATGGCTCATTACCTACTCTTCATTCTTTTTACTCTACTTTTTAGACGTAAGCAGTCGAGTTTAAGTTGTATGTTCGGTGGAAAAACGGGGGAAAGATAAAAAAAAGATATCAAATGTTTGGAGGTCTGGAAAAATGCAGTACCTTTGCAACGCTTTTGAAACGGAAGTGTACGGGCGATTAGCTCAGTTGGTTCAGAGCATCTGGTTTACACCCAGAGGGTCGGCGGTTCGAACCCGTCATCGCCCACCAAAAGTAACCGACACTTCCCGTTTAAAAAGGGCGATTAGCTCAGTTGGTTCAGAGCATCTGGTTTACACCCAGAGGGTCGGCGGTTCGAACCCGTCATCGCCCACAGAAATATATAGCCGCTTATGCGGCTTTTTTTGTTTTTAGATACTTTCAGTGGTCCCAGATTACCTCAAACTCTACGCAAAAAAACGAATCAATCAGCCATCAGCCACTAAATTGAAGTAATTCGTTGACATGCAGAGACATACCTAGGTGGTTGATCAAGATAAATTACCATTCATCAGCCACCAATCTCACACCATCTCCCACCAAATGCTGTCATCTCCCATCCAATAGATACACGTTCAAAGGCACAAAACAGATTCTTACAGATAGCACCAAGTATATTGCAGAGGGCTCTCCACCGGGCGCTACGCGTTTTTTTGCCGGGCGCTACGCCTTTACTAGAAACGCGTAGCGCCCGTCAAAAAAACG
>JAVBVI010000085.1:0-97982 GCA_031554505.1 Bacteroides sp.
TCACGCAAGAGTTTATTGACGGCTTCCAGAACGAATACTTGGCCGAGGTGGCCGCCCGCTATCCCAATCGCTTCTTTGTTTGCGGAATGTGCGAGTTCCGTCGGCCGGGATTTCTGGACGAAGCAAAGGATTTGATCGCCAAAGGGTTCAAGGGTATCAAGATTCCCGCTCAGCGCTTATTGCTGAAAGAAGGGCGAGTGATGCTGAACAGCGATGAAATGATGCAGATGTTCCGCTATATGGAGGAACGGGAGGTGATACTCTCTATCGACTTGGCCGATGGAGCCACACAAGTTTCCGAAATGGAAGAGATTATCCGGGAATGTCCCCGGTTGAAGATAGCCATCGGACATTTCGGAATGGTGACACGTCCCGGCTGGAAAGAGCAAATAGCCCTGGCGCGCCATCCGAATGTACGGATTGAATCCGGAGGAATCACCTGGCTCTTCAACGACGAGTTCTATCCGTTCCGTGGAGCGGTGAAAGCCATTCGCGAGGCAGCCGAACTGGTGGGGATGGAGAAACTGATGTGGGGGTCGGACTATCCGCGTACCATCACAGCCATCACCTACAAGATGTCTTACGACTTTATCTCTAAGTCTTCGGAGCTGACGGAGGAGGAAAAAGCTCTTTTCCTGGGCGAGAATGCCCGGAGATTCTATGGATTTAAATACCTACCGGTACTACCATTTATCAAAAATATGTCTGAATAAAAAGAAAATAATACCATGAAACAAAATCGATATGCAATACCTTTAGCACTTGTCTTCAGTCTTTTCTTCCTGTGGGCCATCAGCAGCAACCTGCTCCCCACCATGATCAGGCAACTGATGAAGACTTGCGAACTGAACACCTTTGAAGCCTCTTTCACGGAAACGGCTTACTGGCTGGCCTATTTTATCTTTCCCATTCCGATAGCGATGTTCATGAAACGCTATAGCTACAAGGCGGGAATTATCTTCGGGCTGGTAGTGGCGGCAGTCGGTGGTTTGCTCTTCTTTCCGGCTGCCATGCTGAAAGAGTATTGGGCTTACCTCTGCATCTTCTTTATTATAGCTACCGGCATGTGCTTCCTGGAGACTGCCGCCAATCCGTACGTCACCGTGCTTGGATCACCCGAGACGGCTCCCCGGCGGCTGAATCTGGCGCAATCTTTTAATGGCTTGGGCGCTTTTATTGCGGCCATGTTTCTGAGCAAGCTCGTTCTTAGCGGAACGAACTATACGCGCGATACGCTTCCGGTCGATTATCCGGATGGTTGGCAGGCGTATATCCAGTTGGAAACGGATGCCATGAAGATGCCTTATCTGATACTGGCGTTGTTACTCCTTGTCATAGCTGTGGTTTTTGTGTTCTCCAAACTTCCGAAAATAGGCGATGAAGGTGCCCGTGAATCTTCGGGTAAAAAGGAGAAGCTGATCGACTTCGGGGTCTTGAAACGTTCCCACTTGCGTTGGGGAGTGATCGCACAATTCTTCTACAACGGCGGGCAGACAGCCATCAACAGCCTCTTCCTGGTCTATTGCTGTACGTACGCGGGCATGCCGGAAGATACAGCCACTACTTTCTTTGGACTCTATATGTTGGCGTTCCTTTTGGGTCGTTGGATAGGTACGGGGTTGATGGTGAAGTTCCGCCCGCAGGATATGTTGTTGGTGTATGCGCTGGTGAATGTTCTGTTGTGTGGGGTGGTAATGTTGTACGGAGGCATGATAGGGCTGTACGCCATGCTGGGCATCTCTTTCTTTATGTCTATCATGTATCCTACTCAGTTCTCATTGGCATTGACGGGCTTGGGCGACCAGACGAAGAGCGGTTCGGCTTTTCTGGTGATGGCTATTGTCGGCAATGCCTGTCTGCCTCAGTTGACGGCTTACTTCATGCATGTCAATGAGCATGTTTACTACGTGGCTTATTGTGTGCCGCTGATTTGTTTCGTGTTCTGTGCCTATTACGGCTGGAAGGGATATAAAGTAATTGATTAATAAATAATAGATGATGAAAGCTGTTCAAATAGTCAACCCTTTGGGTATGAAGGTGGTTGAACTGGAAAAGCCGGTGGTTGGAGCCGGTGAAGTGTTGGTAAAGATCAGATATGTCGGTTTTTGCGGCTCGGATCTGAATACGTTTCTGGGGCGTAATCCGATGGTGAAACTTCCCGTTATTCCGGGACACGAAGTCGGAGCGGTCATCGAAGAGATCGGCCCGGAGGTTCCGGCAGGCTTTGAAAAAGGAATGAGTGTGACTTTGAATCCCTATACCAACTGTGGCAAGTGTGCTTCATGCCGCAACGGTCGTGTCAATGCCTGCGAATACAACGAAACATTGGGTGTACAGCGAAACGGGGTGATGTGCGAGTATGCCGTACTGCCTTGGACGAAAATTATTCCTGCCGGAGCGATCTCGCCCCGCGACTGTGCGCTGATCGAGCCGATGAGTGTAGGTTTTCATGCTGTTTCTATCGGTCAGGTGACCGACAATGAGTTTGTGATGGTGATAGGTTGCGGAATGATCGGCATTGGCGCCATCGTACGGGCAGTCTTGCGAGGAGCCACTGTCATTGCAGTAGATATGGATGATGAGAAGCTGGAATTGGCCAAGAGGATTGGAGCAGCATATGTGATTAACACTAAAAAAGAAGACGTGCATCGGCAAGTACAGGAGTTTACCAAAGGATTCGGGGCTGATGTCGTGATTGAGGCAGTCGGTAGTCCGGCAACTTACGTGATGGCGGTCGATGAAGTCGGCTTCACAGGTCGTGTGGTCTGCATAGGCTATGCCAAGAGTGAAGTTTCTTTCCAGACAAAACTCTTTGTACAGAAAGAACTGACTATCCGTGGCTCCCGGAACGCATTGCCGGCAGACTTTCGGGCAGTCATCAATTACCTGGAAACCGGCCACTGCCCGGTGGAAGAGTTGATCACCCGGATTGTGGAACCGGCTGAGGCTTTGGATGCCATTGTTGAGTGGGCTGCCAACCCGGGGAAGGTTTTCCGGATTCTGGTGGAATTTTAGCGGTACATCCGAAAATAAGTTGTATCATTGAAACGAATTTCATATAAACAGAGACAGAAATGAAGAAACTACTACTCTTGATGGGAGCAAGCCTCTTGTGCGCTTCGCTTTCTGCACAGGTCACCGAACGTGAACGTCCTGCCGAGTGGAAACAATTAGTCAAAGGCGCCCGTTTCATGGATCGATTCCTGGCCATGCCCGATGGTGCGCAAGCCAAAGGTATATGGGGAGCTGACAGTGTGCTGAATCGCTTTGTAGACAATGGCATCGAACTGCCGGAAATTTCTTTTTGGGGTGGAAACATCTTGCAGACATCCGATGGCAAGTATCATTTGTATGTGTGCGGATGGCCGGAGAACTCTCCCAAAGGACACATGTTCTGGGGTAATTCGACTGTGTACCACACGGTTTCTGATCATTCGACAGGCCCCTTTAAGATTCAGAACTCGATAGGCAAAGGACATAATCCCGAAGCTTACCGATTGAAAGACGGTCGTGTGGTGGTTTATGTGATCGATGGTTATTACATCGCCGACAAGGAAGACAGCCCTGTCTGGACCTATGGGAAGTTCCAGTTCGATCCGCGTGGACGTAAGATTATCGAAGGACTCTCTAACCTTACCTTTGCCCGCCGGCCCGATGACTCCTACCTGATGGTATGTCGCGGCGGTGGCGTATGGA
Source organism: Bacteroides sp. (assembly GCA_031554505.1). GTDB lineage: Bacteria > Bacteroidota > Bacteroidia > Bacteroidales > Bacteroidaceae > Bacteroides. Next base: position 3,697 of record JAVBVI010000085.1, read on the forward strand.
TAAGCAAAGACGGCCTTTCCCCCTATTGCCAATTGACGGATAAAAGAGTATACCCTCCAGTGGCGGGCGAGTTTGAAGACCCGGTGGTATGGCGGGACGAGCTTCAGTATCACCTGATTGTGAACGACTGGTTGGGTCGTATCGCCTTCTATCAACGTTCCAAGGACGGCGTTCACTGGATTACCGAACAAGGCGAAGCCTACGTGCCGGGCGTCTCTTTCCACAAAGACGGCGAAGTGGAGCACTGGTTCAAGTACGAACGGCTCAAGGTGTTCCAGGATAAATACGGACGAGTCACACAGACGAACTTTGCAGTCATCGATACGATTAAGTGGGAAGATTTGCCCAATGATAAGCACAGTTCCAAGAACATTTGCATTCCTATGAACAAGGGTGTATTGCTCTCCGTGCTGAACGAAAAAGAGATAACCCCCTCCACGCGTACCATCGAGGTGAAGATCGCCGCCGAAGAAGGATTCGATCCGCAGACACAGGTCGATGTGCAGTCTTTGCGTTTCGGTTCGTATACGGAAGTCAACTTCGGACGCGGCTGCAAGCCAACGAAAACAAGGACTTCCGGCAAAGACCTGATCGTCACATTCAACGGTAAGGGAAGCGGAATCACTGCCGACGAGTTTGCCCCCAAGATGATCGGGAAAGATAAAAGCGGGAACTTGCTATACGGCTATGCTCGCCTACCGTATGTCGATTATCAGCCTGCGTTGCTCTCCGCCCGTCGTCCGGTGTATGACAAGGAGCAAGGCGTGTTGAAGGTAGAAGTACAGAACTTTGGCTTGTCGGCTTCCAAAGCTGCCGAGGTAGAAGTTGTCTGTAACGGAACCAGCCAGGGTAGGGTAGAAGTGCAAGCCCTGCAACCTTACGAAACGGTGAATATGTCATGGAAATCGTCGGCTGCTTCTTTGGATGAGAAGGCGTCGTATGAAATTCTATTCCTTCAGGATGGAGTTGAAATAGAGAGAAATACTTTCTAAATAAGTTGTACTCATCAGCGAAACTAGCACTGATACTTTTATCTCTTTGCAGTTATGAAGAAGCCCCTTCATAATTGTAAAGAGATAAAAGCATATAAAAGTGTCTCATTCAGAGAAGAGATAATGACAAGACAGGTCCACACTGTTTTACCGGATTTTATTTGTGGCTGAAAGTACAGGAAGAGGCCGGATATTTGAAAATAGTGATAATTAAAAGAAGACTCAATAATTAAATCGTTATATTAGCCGCCAGAAATCGGCTTATATTCTCTAATACTTGTTACACTAATAGTCAAATAGCGGAGGTAGTCTGAATGGACAAAAAACTGGAGATGGAATGTCTCAGAAAGTTGGCAATGGATGATCATCGTTCTTATGAACTGTTATTCCTGCATTATCATCCTAAGGTCCATCATTTTTTATGTGGCTTCATAAAAAATGAAGAAGAAGCCTTTGATATGACACAAGATATATTCTACAAGATCTGGATGCACCGAAAGACAATGGTAAACGTTATCTCTTTTAAAGCTTATCTGTTCAGTGCTGCAAGGCACATGATTTATAATCATTATGAGCATAACCTCATCAAAGAGAAATACGCAAGCAAGCAATCCTTGCAAAGCGATCAATATGATCTGGAGGAAGAATATTATGCTCATGAACTCTCTTTACTTATCGATATAGTTGTTGAGCAAATGCCGGTGCAGCGTAAGACGATCTTTAAGATGAGCCGTAAAGAAGGGCTTTCCAGTGAAGAAATAGCTGAAAGGATGAATTTGAATAAGCGTACGGTAGAGAATCATATATCGAACGCCTTGCATGACCTTCAAAAAGCCCTCTGTCGTATGATTAGTTTTTGGTTATTGTAAAAAACACCCTCCTGACCCGTGCGTATTTTCCATATTGCCTGTCTACTATAAAAAAGGACAGATATGGAGAAGCAACATATACGTACATTGATCACCCGTTTTTTTGAAAATGAGTTTTCGAAAGACATTGTTTTAAAATTCCAGTCATGGTTTACCCATACTGAGGATCGGACCATTCAGGACGAGGTCCTGAATGACATTTGGGAAACAGAGGCTGCCGAAGCTACTGCTATCACACAGAGAGCTTTGAAAGAGATGAACCGACGCATCGGTCAAGGAAATAAAACACGTTCCATTCCCATATACCGGTACATCCTGCGGGTGGCCGCAGTCTTGCTCCTGCCTGTTCTCGGATCATTAGTAACCTATTGGTTTATTTCCCCGAAAGAAATTCAAGTTATTACAAAAACGGAACTGACAGAATACATGATACCGGATGGCGAAATGAAGCAGATCGTATTGCCGGACGGCTCGGAAGTATGGTTGAACTCTGGCTCTATGCTGCTCTTTTCGGGCGATCTCTCAGGAACCATTCGATCCTTATTCCTGAGTGGAGAAGCCACATTTCATGTAAAAAAAGATCCGGAAAGGCCTTTTATCGTAAAAACCCAATATACACAGGTAGAAGCGCTGGGAACCACCTTTAATGTAAAATCATACGGGGATTCCGGCATAACGGAAGTGACCTTGGAAGAGGGGGTAGTCCGCGTTGACCTGGATGGAAAACTCACAACCTCGGAGGTGCTTCATCCCAATGAGCAGTTCGTTTATGACCATCGGTATGGGAAGACTTCTAAACTCAAGGTAGATGCCGAATTGATCGCAAAATGGAAAGAGGGATATCTTGTTTTTCAGGATTCATCTTTCGAAGAGATTATCCGCACGCTTGAACGCCGTTTCAATGTGACAATCAATTATGATATCAAGAAATACGGAGGAGGCAATTTCTCTGTCAAATACGCCCCTTATGAGAATATCAGCCAGGTGCTGACTATTCTGGAAACATTAAATCCGGGACTCAAATGGACCATGAAAGATAACATTATTAACATCAAATAATAGGGAGAACTGCTTATGAGGAAAAAAGCCGGGAAGCTTGCCTTACGTTAAGCTCCCCGGGTTGAAATCGTTAAACACCACATTTTATTATCCATGGATTAGCGGTCTCGGATAATTAATACAGTATTAACTATATCTAATTACAAAAATATGAAAATTAATAGTACAAAACACAGATCGGGGGTAAAAACTATAGGTAGATTCGTGATTCTCCTATTTATTCTTTCCTTCTTTTCTACTCAACAAACTTTTGGACAATCAGTTTCCTTATCTACTACACGTTTGACATTGAAAGCAGCATTTGCTGAAATAGAGAAGCAAACTCAAATGTCTGTGGACTATAACCGGGATATTATTGATGTAAATAAAACCGTGTCCATACCTCAAAAAGCAGCCTCCTTATCCGAAATCATGAATGCACTCCTACAAGGAACAGGCTGTACGTATGCCATCAAAGAAAATCATATTGTTATTTCAACAGTTTCCACTCCCGGGGCGGATGCCAGGAGAACTATCGTGGGAACTGTTACCGATGAAAATGGGGAACCGGCTATCGGAGCCAATCTGATAGAAAAAGGGACGACTAACGGTGTAGTCACCAATGTCAAGGGTGAATTTTCCATTACCGTCTCTCCGAATGCAACTCTGGTATTCTCTTATATAGGGTATATAGATCAGGAAGTTAGGATCAAAGGACAGACGTCATTGCGTATAACACTGAAAGAAGATCTTCAAGCCTTGGAAGAAGTAGTGGTGGTAGGTTACGGTACACAAAAGAAAGTAAACTTGACTGGCGCCATAGGGAATGTCAACATGCAGGATATAGTGTCACGACCCGTTACCAATGCCGGTAATATACTTCAGGGGAAAGTCTCCGGAGTGTATGCCATGCAGCAGTCCGGCAAACCGGGCGACGACGGTGCCATTATTAATGTACGTGGTGTCGGCACCTTAAACAATAGTGATCCGCTGATACTTATCGACGGCTTTCCCGGAAGTATGAATGATATCAATCCTTTGGATATTGAATCGGTATCTGTTCTGAAAGATGCTTCCTCGGCTTCCATTTATGGTAATCGCGCAGCCAATGGCGTTATTCTTATTACCACCAAGAAGGGGCAGAATCAAAAGATTAAGGTTAGCTATAGCGGGTATGTCGGTTTCGAGAGCCCGACAAGATTGCCGGAAGTACTTAATTCTTATGACTATGCTGTGCTGCATAACGAGTTTACACAGAATGCCGGAATGCTGCCCACATATACCAAAGAGATGTTGGAGAAAATTAAAGCGGGAAATGATCCTCTATTCCCTAATGAAAGCGGGTTCGACCGGGTATATGGAAATGCCACCATGCAGAATCATCACATCAATCTGACCGGAGGATCGGAAAACTTGAGTTATGCTTTTATGCTGGGCTATTTGGATCAGGATGGCATCATGATAAAGACCGATTTCAAGCGGTATACTTTCCGCTCCAATTTCGATAGTTATTTCTTGGCGAATAGAAAACTGCGACTGTCTGCCAAGTTGTCCGGTGACAGGGGAATCAAGAATTCGCCTACACCGTATCAAGATCTGAGGATGAACGCAACGTTTGCCTCCTTGATACCCATGAAAGACGGTAATGGTAACTGGCTTTCCATTGGAGGAGAAGACAATTTTTATGCGTCCGCCATGGAGGGGAGCATGACCAACAATTTAAAGACCCGCTTTAATGCCTTGTTTGAAGGATCCTATACTTTTATTGACGGGTTAAGCCTCGAACTGAGTTATGGCTTCGACTGGACTCAGGTCAAACAGTCTGCATTTAAAGCCAATGTCACATTACTGAATGCAGATGGTGGAGAGAAGAAAATGGCCTCGGACTTAAATGAGAGTAATTCCCAGGCACAGAGGGATCTTATCAATGCATTGTTGCGCTTTAACAGGACATTCAACGGAGAACATGAGGTTTCGGCACTGGCTGGGTATACTGAAGAAAAGTTTCAGTATAATGACCAAAGTGCTTATCGGAAAAACTTCGTGAACAATACCCAACCTTATCTCCGGTTAGGTGATGCATCGACCATGAGCAATGGTGGCGGTGCATACGCTTTGGGTATGCGTTCTTATTATGGTCGCTTGGGATATATTTTCGGGGGGAAATACATGCTGGAAGCTAATGTCAGGGCAGATGGCTCCTCCCGTTTTGCCGAAGGAAACAGATGGGGTACGTTCCCTTCTTTCTCAGCGGGATGGAGGCTCTCGGAAGAATCTTTTTTCAAGGGTATTGAAGGCCTTAATAACCTCAAATTAAGAGCTTCCTGGGGTAAATTAGGAAATCAGAATATTAATTCATACTATGCTGCAAGTGACATCCTGACCATGGGGTCCAACTATGCGTTGAACGGAACGTTGCAGTCGGGCGTATCTGTTAATGCCTTGGCCAATAAAAATACGACTTGGGAAACAACTACACAAAGCAACATCGGAGTAGATCTTTCTATATTGGGTAGCTTAAATTTTACGGTGGATTATTTCAAGAAAGTTACGGATGATATCTTGTTACAAATTCCTATTCCGATTACCATGGGCAACCTCTCCGCACCTTATCAAAATGTGGGTAAAGTAGAGAATAGAGGGCTTGAGTTTTCTGCCAACTGGAACAAGAAACTGGCCAAAGACCTTCATCTATCCGCCACATTGAACACGTCTTTTGTTCGGAACGAAATTTTAAATCTTCATGGAAGGAGTCCGATCATCAGCGGTATGACTGTTCTTAAGGAGGGCGAAGCGATCCATAGTTTCTGGGGATATAAAACAGATGGGCTGTACCAGATAGATGACTTTACCTGGCAAAACAACAGTGAGGCTTCCATCCCGCATGAGGAGAGAAACTATACCCTAAAGAAAGATGTCGTCTCGGTACAGAATTACAGTGCTCAGCCCGGTGATCTTAAATTTAAAGATCTGGATGGCGACGGTACCGTTTCGATGGACAAAGATCGGACGGTCATCGGAAAGCAGTTTCCGGACGTAACATACTCCCTGCAGACCAATATCCAATGGAAGAATTTTGATCTCGGCATATTCTTACAGGGAATAGCCGGAATGGACGGATATACCTATCAGGAAATATCGACTCCATTTTCTAACCGATCGAACTCAGGAGCTTGGTGGAAAGGTCGCTGGACGTATGAAAACCAACAAGCCAAATATCCCCGCTTGATCAAGGATGATACCCGGACCAACCTGCACTCTGATTTTTATGTAGAAGATGCATCTTATCTGAGACTGAAAAATATCGAACTGGGATATACGATTCCTAAACAATTAACAACGAACATCGACATTGACTATGCGAGAGTATACTGCAGTGTACAGAATGCTTTTACCATTACGAACTATAAAGGTTTTGACCCTGAGAAATCGGTTAGCGAAACCAGATCCTGGGCTTTTCCGCAAGTGCGGATTATAACAGTAGGGCTGAATGTTAATTTTTAAATGAGTGTTATGAAAAAGATATTTTTATTGATAATATGTGCAGTGACATGTGTGAGCTGCATGGATGATTTATTGAATCAGAGTCCACTCGATCAGTTATCTCCTGGTACGTTCTATAAGAATGAAGCGGAAGCTGAAATGGGGCTGATGGGAGTATATAGCTCTTTTGTAGATGAATGGCATCAGTATGATTTTATGTCGGACAACTGCTACTGTCATCATTCATGGCAAGGTTCTTTGGAATTCAGCGAATGGAAGCAAAACTCCAGTAGTAGCCGGGCTCTCTCCAAATGGCGTATAGCGTACCGCACCATTGGGCGTGTAAATAAGTTCTTAGAGAATATGGATAAAGTTCCAGTCAGTGAAGACGTGCGGAATACAATGATAGGTGAAGCCCGGATGATACGCGGATATTTTTACGCCGATCTGGTTCATTTCTATGGTGATGTCCCTCTGGTCCTCCAGGAACTGAGTCTGGATGAAGCCAAAGTATCACGCACTCCCAAGGCAGAAGTACTGAAAGCCGCAGAAGAAGACTTCGATTTCGCTATCGCTCATTTATCAGAAATAGGCCTGGAAGTAGGTCGGGCCACCAAAGGAGCAGCGCAGGCTTTCAAAGCCCGTATGTGTCTGTACAATAAAGAATGGAGCAAAGCCGCATCACTGTGTGATGATATAATAAAATCAGGGGTCTATGAATTATACCCTGACTACGGAGCCGTCTTTGATGAATCCAACGAAAATAGTGTGGAAGTCATATTCGACATTCAATACATTAAGAATGTGAGAGTACAGCCCTGGCCCACTACCGGGACTTCTTTTACGGAATGGCCCACTTCCGGAATAACCCTGAGCGCGATTGATGCTTTTTATATGAAAAGTACCGGGAAGCCCATCACAGATCCTAGCTCAGGCTATAACGAACAAGATCCTTTTACCGATAGAGATCCGCGGATGGGGGAGACCTATGTTTTGCCCAATTCTCCTTTTATCGGCGGCGCCCCATATATGCCGGCTGCCCAGGATGGAGAACTACAGACTTGTTTCCGCCCACGTAAATATGCCGACATTGATAATGTCGACAGGGGTAATTGCGCCATCAATCTGATATTAATGCGTTATGCCGATGTCCTGTTGATGAGAGCGGAAGCCTTAGTAGAGCTGGGACAGACGGATCAGGAAATCTATAAACTGATCAATCAAGTGCGTCAGCGACCTTCTGTAATGATGCCGACAGTAGAGATCGCTGAAGGAGAAAATCTTAATCAGGGACAATTAAGAGAGATCGTCCGACATGAAAGAAGAGTGGAGTTCGGAATGGAATTTACACGTTATTCGGATATGAGACGCTGGGAGTTGGAAAGTGCTGTTGCTGATATTTGGGGGTTCAATAAAGCTAAATTGAGCAATCCATCTTCTCCTGCCACATGGAGTTTTGAACGGATTAAAATAGCTACCAGAACATTCGATCCAAAGAAAGGATGGTTATGGCCCATCCCATTGGAGGATATACAAAACAATGAGAATCTGACCCAGAATCCGGGTTACTAACATTTAAAAAACACAGAGGTATGCTGAGAGAAAGTTCCCTTGGCATACCTCTAATAACCATACAATATGAAAATAGAAGTGAAGATCATAGCATTGTTGTTCGCACTCTTGACTCCCTGTTTAATAGAAGCGCAGAATTTTAATCCGATCATTCCCGATAACGTAGCCGATCCTTCCGTCTCTAAGTTTGGGGATACCTATTATTTATATGGTACAACGGATATCGACAAAGGATTGGAACAGATGGGGCCTCCTGTTGTCTGGAAATCCAAGGACTTTGCGAACTGGAGTTTTGAAGGAACCTTACTGCCTGAGATTGAATGGAATAAACCCTATCTCTATACAAATAAGAACGGAGAACAGAAATCCGGATACTTCAGGTATTGGGCACCTGGCAGAGCCATCGAAAAAGTCGGACTGTATTATTTATTTCCTACCATAGTCTCTCCTGATGGCACATGCCCGGTATATACACTGGTCTCAGAATCGCCCGAAGGTCCTTTCCGCTTTCAGAACGGCGACGGATTATTCGGGGGCACTACCCCCAAGGGCAAGAAGGTGAGCACGCCTTTGTTGCCGGATATCGACGGAGAACCTTTTACAGACGATGATGGCGTCAATTACATGTACTGGCGGCGTTGGAAGGCAGCACGCGTAAACAGTGACTTTTCGGGAATAGAAGGAGAAATCACTACGATCCCGACAAAGAGAACGGCTTATTCGGAAGGTCCGACACTGTTCAAAAGAGATGGTATCTATTATTACGTTTATACGCAAGGAGGCGATCAGAACTATCGCAATGCTTACATGATGAGCAAAGAAGGACCGTTGACCGGTTTCAAAGCTCCCAAAGGCAGCGATGTGTTTATTTCTTCCTCTCTTGAAAACGGAGTCTGGGGGCCCGGGCATGGGAATATATTCTATGATGCCGATTCTGATACCTATATTATCGTTTATCTGGAATTTGGTGAGGGCAGCACCACCCGGCAGGTATTTGCCGATAAAATGGAGTTTAATTCCGACGGAACGATACAAACCATCATCCCCGGATTTAAAGGGGTGGGATATCTTACTAATCCTGCTGATGCCCGTGTTAATCTGGCGCTAAACGCTAAAGCCACTGCTTCCAGTTATAAAAAAGAAAAAGTCTCCACCGAGAAAGTAGAAATAGATCAGAACGATCCTAAGCCCAACGAAGGGTCTGTCGTAGTTGCCTCCCGTACATTCACTTACGAACCGAAAAACGCGGTCGATGGCTCTAATGGAACCCGTTGGATGGCATCGGGAGACGATAAGAATCCTTATCTTATGCTAGATTTCGGAGAAGTAAAACAATTGAGTCAGTGTGAGATGGCTTTCACTTTTCCGGCGTTAGGGCATGCCTGGATACTTGAAAAGTCATTGGATGGAAAGATCTGGACGGTTTGTGGTATGCAGAGTGAACTGATAGCACGTTCCCCGCATAGAGTCCACAACATAGGAGAAGCAAAATTTTTACGAATAAAAATTATTCAAGGCGATGCAGGAATCTGGGAAATCAAAGTGTATTAGTTCTTCAAAAAACGATTTAATGAAATATCTGTTTATTACAGTACTATTCTCTCTCCTTTCTGGAATAGAGGGATTTGCACAACAGGATAAAAAGTGGGGAAGCTGGTCTTCCTGGGGCGATCAGTACGATGGTACCTATCGGAATCCTATCATTCCGGCGGATTATAGTGACATAGACTGCATCCGGGTGGAAGACGATTTTTATGCCATATCCTCTACGTTCCAGTTTTCCCCGGGGATGGTTATACTGCATTCTACCGATTTGGTGAACTGGAATATATGCGGCTACGCCATTAATGACCTCACACAGATTAGCCCAGAACTGAACTGGACACATATGAACCGCTATGCCCGGGGTGTGTGGGCGGGAACTTTGCGTTATCATGCTGGTCGTTTTTACCTCTTTTTCGGAACACCGGATGAAGGTTATTTCATGACTTCGGCTCCGGAGCCTGAAGGGCCATGGGAACCGTTGCATCAACTTCTGGATGAACCTGGATGGGATGACTGCTCTGCTTTGTGGGATGAGAACGGGGAGTCCTGTTTTGTCGGAACGCATTTCGCAGATGGCTATAAAACATATTTTTTCAAGATGACGCCGGATGGAAAAAGCATAGACCGATCGTCGGCCATACTAGTAAATTCGGGCGCTGGTCGCGAAGCCAACAAGCTAATCAAAGTGGGCGACTGGTATTATCTTATTTTTAGCGAACACTATCCTGAAAAGGGAAGGTACGTAATGGCCAAAAGATCCAGGACGTTGATGGGCCCTTATCTGGAAGAAAGGCAACTTGCCCATCCGTCGCGGCAAGCGATGGAGCCCAATCAAGGCGGTATCATACAAGGGCATGATGGCAATTGGTACTTCCTGACTCATCATGGAAACGGTTCCTGGGAAGGGCGTTCCGTTAGTCTGCTCCCTGTAACATGGGTGGACGGCTGGCCTGTTATCGGGACGGTTGGACCGGATGGTATAGGAAGTATGGTATGGGAAGGGAAGATCCCCGGTTCCGGTGCGCAAGGGAACTATTTATCTACTAGTGATCACTTTGATGAGAAACATCTCTCGCTCCAATGGCAATGGAATTATCAGCCGCGAACAGAAATGTTTTCCTTGGATGAAAGGCCGGGCTGGTTGAGATTGAAAGCCTTTAAACCGTTGAAGAGTAATCAGTTCCTATTAGCTGGGAATACACTTTCTCAACGCGTTTTCCGGAGCGCTGGAAATGAGGTTGTCATCAAACTAGATATTTCAAGAATGACTGACGACCAGAAAGCCGGGCTTGTTCATTTCTCCAAGGAATATGCTTCGATCGGCATTGTACAGATGGATGGCATCCGAAGAATAGCGTATACGCAAAACGATTTGACCACTTCGGGAGAAGTGATAACTACCACGGATATCTGGCTCAGGAATGTCTGGGGCTTGGATGGGCTAAGCCAGTTCTCTTATAGTTTGAATGGAGAAAACTTCAAAAACTTCGGAGAAGCCTATCAACTGAAATGGGGAAACTACCGGGGCGACAGGATCGGGATCTTTTGTTTTAATGACGAGAATGAGAGTGGTGGTGTTGATGTGGACTTTTTCGAATATAAATTGACTAAATTCTGATAGATATAAATCTGTTTGATAATCAAGATAATGTGTTCTTTGCCATATGCTAAAGCCGTATACTTAAGATGGCAGTTGTTTTAATGACAATGGAGGTGAAATTCGGATGCCATTTTTTATTCACTTCCTTGCCCTTATTTATTCCCTGGAATTAATGTAGGTGTTGTTTTTTTAGCATATCAGTTTTCTTATCAGTGCACTGATAAGAAAAAAGTAGTGCACTGATAAGATTACTTGTTAGGCTATTTTTTTATACCTTTGTGCCTCGGCGAGCATTCATTGATTCAGGCCGGCTATTACTTTTTTAATACTAACCCTAAAGAACCTGCGTATGGCCATAAAATATGATTTTGTAGAAGTAAAGGAGTTGAATAGAACAGAAGGAAAGTATCGCGCCCGCGCCGTTTCCAGCGGAAAGATCAGCACCGAAAAATTAGCGAAATGGATCGGACAGACAAGCGGTGTAAGCGCAGCACAGGCCAAAGGTTTTATAGATATACTCACCGACGCCGTACTCGATTTTGTGAAAGACGGATACGAAGTACAGGTGGGCGATCTTGGGTACTTATCTGCTTCCGTAACCAGTCAGCTGGTGGATAGCCCGAACGAGATACGGGCAGAATCCATCCGTTTCAGCCGCTTAAATTACCGTGCGGGTATCTATGTGAAAGATAAAATAACAAGCGCGGGAATTGAGCGGGTGGCACATCCGCGGAATAAAAGTAAGGTGAAAGAACTGACCCGGCAGGAATGTACCGGGATCCTGAAGAAATACTTGGCCGAAAGACCTGTTATCACACGGGCCGACTATATGCGACTAACGGGAACGAAAAGTGCTTTGGCAGCCATTCGCGCCCTGAATACTTTTATAGAAGAAGGATGGCTTACTAAATACGGTGCCGGCAGGACAGTGGTATACCTGTTAAGGTGAGTGTCTGCCTCTTATTTCTTATATTGATTCTGGTATTCCTGCGGAGTCATCCCTGTACTCTTCTTAAACAGACGAATGAAGTACGAGTAATCCTCGTAGGCCAGCAAATAAGCCACATTCTTAATCGGCATGCGGTCGGTTGCCAAAACCAATTGCGCCTTCTCTATCTTTTTCTGGTTGATGTAGTGGTGCGGCGTGATGCCCACTTCTTTCTTAAACAATCGGATAAAGTGATCCTTGGATAGACTGCACATTTCGGCCAAAGAGCTGATCTCAATAGGCTCATGCGTGTTTTTGCGGATATACGCGAGTACCTTCTGAATGCGATCGTCGCTCACTTCTACCTTCGGTTTAGCGTTTTTCAGGAAACGGGAGATTAATTGATAAAGAATGCCACGCGACTCCACTTTGTCACAGAACAGGCGCTGCTTGTTTTTGTAGATGTTCTGAATCAACGTAGGATTGTTGTCATAGGTCGTTGGGTCCGACTGGGATAACTTCATGCTGGGGTTGATGTCGCACAGTCGTTTTACAAGCTGCAGTTCCAGTGGCCGGGCAGGAATCTCGATAGGGAAGTCCCAACTCTCCAATAATCCCGATGACGACTCATGATCCTCATAGATGTGAAGGTAATAGTGGCAAAAGCGAGAGTCGCACACATAGCTGTGCGTTACGAAAGAAGGAATGAGATACAAATGGTCGGGACGCAACTCCTGCATACCCGCGGGCAGAATGATCTTGGCAGTACCCTCCGTTACATAATAAAGCCGGGTGAAAGGACTGTTCACATTCTTCCAGTTCCAGTCGCCTTGGTGAACTGCCAGCCCCACGTTTAATACCAAGAGATGTAGTTGGTCAATAGATGTTGCCATACGATAGAAATAAGGGATATTGTTTGGTGCAAAAATAAAAAGAAATACGAGACTGCCTGCGAAATATCGATATATTATCACTCATTCGCATTATTTTCCTATCACTGATTTGTGTTAACTTTTATATGTCGATATTGTCCTATAACAAGACGGATTTGGACAACTCTGGTTTATAGTATTTGCTTATCTTTGCAGTACAAGAAAGATTAATCATATAATTTGCAATACCATGAAAATGAAAAACCTCTTACTGATTATGTTGATGTCGCTTACCGCCCCTGTAGTGACAGCACAAACCTATCCTGTTCCTGTCTCGGAAGCCGAGGAGAAGATGGCTGAAGGGAAGTTCGCACCCAACTGGGAATCACTGAAACAATACAAGGTGCCCGAATGGTTCCGCAATGCCAAGTTTGGTATCTGGGCACACTGGGGACCGCAATGTGTGGAAGGTTCGGGCGACTGGATGGCTCGTTCCCTATACATGGAAGGCAGTTACCAGTACAAATATCACGTAGAACATTACGGTCATCCGTCCGAAGTAGGGTTCAAGGATATCATTCCCTTATTCAAAGCCGAGAAGTGGGACCCCGATAAATTGGTGGCCTTATATAAGAAGGTAGGTGCGCAGTATTTCTTCGCCCTTGGCAATCACCATGACAATATGGACTTATGGGATAGCCAATATCAACCGTGGAACTCCGTCAACATGGGACCGAAGAAGGACCTGTTGGGCGGTTGGGAAAAGGCAGCCCGTAAGTACGGACTTCCGTTTGGTATCAGTTTCCACGCCGATCATGCCTGGTCGTGGTACGAACCTTCGCAACGGTACGATAAAGAAGGCCCGAAAAAAGGAATTCCCTATGATGGAAAACTGACCAAAGCCGACGGTAAAGGCAAATGGTGGGAAGGCTACGATCCGCAGGACTTGTATGCGCAGAATCATCCGCTCAGCAAGGATAGTTGGAACAATGGAACCATCCACAGCCAATGGGCCTGGGGCAACGGTGTGTGCCAACCGACACCAGAGTATTGTACCAACTTCTACAATCGTACGGTCGACGCTATCAACCGCTACAATCCCGACTTGATTTATTTTGATGTAACCGGCGTACCTTTCTATCCCATCAGTGATGGTGGACTCAAGATAGCCACTCACTTCTACAATCACAACATGGCTACACACAAAGGCAAACTCGAAGCGGTGATGTTCGGCAAGATTCTTAACGACGAACAGCGCAAAGCCTTGGTATGGGATGTGGAGCGCGGCGCACCCAATGAGATATTGGAACGACCCTGGCAATCGTGCTCGTGCCTCGGTGATTGGCATTACAACACTTCCGTCTATGAAAACAATCGCTACAAATCGGCTGCTAATGTGGTGAAACTCCTGGTCGATATCGTCAGTAAGAACGGTAATCTGTTGCTCAGCGTTCCCCTGCGTGCCGACGGTACGCTCGATGAAAAAGAAGAAGCCATCCTGAACGACCTCGGCGATTGGATGACTGTGAACAAAGAATGCATCATCGATACCCGCCCCTGGAAGAAGTTCGGTGAAGGCCCTGTAGCCGAGTCGACCATCCAGCTCAATGCCCAGGGATTCAACGAAGGTGCTTATAATAAGGCCACTTCCAAGGAAATCCGTTTCACGCAGAACAGATCTACGCTCTATGCCACCGTACTGGCCTGGCCCGAAGAAAAGCAAGTACTTATCAAATCGTTGTCTGATGGCAACTCACTCTTTCCTGGCAAAATCAAGAAAATAGAGCTGTTGGGATATGGAAAGGTTTCCTTCACCCGCACTCAAGACGGACTTCTTATCAAGCTTCCTGCCAAACAGGTGAATAAGATAGCTCCAGTCTTCAAAATCAAGTAGTTATAATAAAAACATGTAGGGTTTTGTGCCGGCTGAAACAGTCGGTACGGCCCGACGTATGCCTGCACTAATCATTAATTTATTCAATGTATGAAAAACAAAATCAAATCTCCCATCATGCTACTACGTAGCTTGGTAATTCTATGTGTTTGCCTTTTAGGGACCTCTCTCCCGGCGCAAGCGCAGAACAACCTTCATGGTTTGGTGACAGACCAGCAAGGAGAACCGTTGATCGGTGTCAGTATTCAAGTGAAAGGAAAAGTGTACGGAACCATTACCGATATAGATGGTAAGTTCGCTTTGAACGCTCAAAACGGCGATTTACTTTCGTTCAGTTATGTAGGCTATACGCCGCAGGAGGTAAAGGTGACGGGCAATGCTCCACTGCGCATCACATTGGCAGAAGATACGAAAAGACTCGAAGAAGTAGTCATCGTGGGATATGGTACCCAAAAGAAGGTCAACCTGACCGGTGCTGTGTCTTCCGTCACGGCCGATGAATTAGCTGGTAAACCGGTGATGAGTACGGCACAGGCACTTGCCGGACTGGCACCTGGCTTAAGCGTATTGCAAACCTCCGGTCGCCCGGGCACAGGAGCTACTGTTAAGATTCGCGGAACGGGAACATTCTCCAGTGCAGGTACCGATCCTTTGATCCTTATCGATGGGCTGTCGGGTAGTATCGATGATGTCGATCCGAACGATATTCAGAACATCTCTTTCCTGAAAGATGCTGCCTCGGCTTCTATCTATGGTAACCGGGCCGCCAATGGTGTGATACTGATTGAAACCAAGAAGGGTATACAAGGTAAGACCACTATCAGTTATAATAATTCATTTGGTTGGCAACGGGCTACAGAACTGCCCGATTTTCTCCCTTCCTGGGAATATGCTCAGTATTACAACATGGCTATGAGCAATATGGGTAAACAAGAAGCCTACACTTCGGAGCAGATCCAGAAGTTTAAAGACGGTTCCGATCCGGACAACTATCCCAATGTGAATCATCTGAAATGGTTGTTGGATTCCGGCTCTGGCTTTCAACATCAGCACAACCTCAGCATACAAGGAGGAAACGCTACGACCAGTTACAACCTCTCTGTGGGCTACCGTAATCAGGAAGGAATGACAGCCAGTACTTCCAATGAACGTATGACGGCTCTGTTCTCTTTGAAAAGCCAGATAGCCAAAGGACTGGACTTGAATCTGAATATCAACGCCTATAATAACAAGTACAATGCACCCAACGGAGAACCGTCCAGCATCGACGGAATGATCGGTTATGCCGTACGTCAGGGACCGATCTATGCCGGACAGAAATCAGACGGAAACTTCGGCTACCAGGATAATTACAGTCCCGAAGCCTGGTTGGCCAGTGAGTCATTTGTACAAAACATCAGCCGGAATATCAGTGGATCGGCCCAGTTGAAATGGACCACTCCCATTGAAGGCTTGTCGTTCACCGGAAAAGCTGGAGCCAATTACTGGACCAAGTATGACAAAGCTTACCGGGCTAATACCTATTTCGACTCAAGCAAAACAGTAGGTCCGGCTTCGTTGAGCGTTTGGACAGCTAATAATACCTACACTACTTTGGAAGCATTGGGTACTTATGAAAAGCAGATAAAGGCTCATTCTTTTAAGCTTTTGGCGGGTACTTCTGTAGAACAGGCTGCTAATCGGGGGTTAGAAGGTTATCGGAATACATTCCCTAATAATTTCTTGTACGAATTGGGCTCTGGCGACAAAACTACAGCTACCAACAACAGTAGTTTGTCCGAGTATGCATTGATCTCTTTCTTCGGACGCCTGAACTACTCGTTCCATGACCGCTATTTGCTGGAAGCCAACTTGCGTTACGACGGTTCTTCCCGCTTCGCTCCGGACCATCGCTGGGGAATATTCCCTTCGGTATCTGCCGGATGGAGGGTGTCGGAAGAAGCATTCTGGAAGAACTCTCCGCTGTCGAAGGCTTTCGATAACCTGAAACTTCGTGCGTCGTATGGTGTATTGGGTAATCAGAATATCGGAACCTACCCGTACCAACAGACTTACTCGCTGGGGCATGATTATCCGTTCGGAAACCCGGCTACGCTGAAATCGGGTGCATACATAGCTACCTACAACAACCCGAACATCACGTGGGAAAAGACGGCTATTACCGATATTGGCTTGGACTTCAGTTTGCTCAATGGGCGTTTCAGCGGTACGATTGATTATTTCTATAAGTATACTTCCGACATCTTAGCTCCGGTAGAAGTAACCAGCCTCATCGGTCGTTCAGTAGGACAATCCAATGTAGGAGCTGTTTCCAACAAAGGTCTTGAATTCAGCTTCACATACAATGGAACTGTGGGTAAAGACTTCCGGTTCAGTATCAGCCCTAACTTTACATGGGTGAAGAATGCCGTAGAGAAACTGGCAAACGGTGCTACGGAAGAAATCAACAACAACCGTATTGTTGGTCAACCGATCGGAATTATTTATGGATATGAAACCGACGGTTTGTTTGTGGATCAGGCAGAGATTGATGCAGCTCCTAATCAGTTGGTCGGAAAAAGCAGTCTGAAACCGGGATATGTAAGATACAAGGATATCAGCGGAGAAGATGGAACACCTGATGGTAAAGTCAATTCTCAATACGACCGCAAAGTACTGGGAAGCACAACTCCCAAATACTATTACGGTTTGAATCTGACAGCCTCGTACAAAGGGTTCGATTTTGCCGCTCTGTTGCAGGGGTTAGGTGGACACAAACGCCTCATCGGTTCATACATGGCGTATGCTTTCTATAACGGTGGACAGATACAGCGTTGGCAAGCCGATAACTGCTGGACAACGGAAAACCCGAACAAGTGGGCAGACTATCCGCGTCTGGAAACCCTGAACATGAACAATACCAATCTGCAGGTGTCCGATTATTGGCTACGCGATGCCAGCTTCCTCCGGGTGAAGAACGTACAGATAGGATATACCATGCCCAAAGCATGGAGCCGGAAAGTCGGCATGGAGCAGATCAGAGTCTATGCCAGCGGACAGAATCTCTTCTCGTTCAACAGCTTCTACAAAGGTTGGGATCCGGAGAATGAGATCGGTACGGGCGATGCTCCTTCTTACTATCCGATCAACAGTATCTATTCGTTCGGATTCAATTTCAAGTTCTAATAACCATTCAATCGATTACAATATGAAAACGATACATCATCTTATCTCAAAGCCGGCAAAAGTTTGTTTGCTTGCCGTCGCTTTATCGCTGGGTACAACTGGTTGTACCGACATACTTGACAAATATCCACCTTCGGCTATCTCCGACGGTAGCTTCTGGACTGGAGAGGGAGACGCTTTGTTGGCGCTGACCGGCTGCTACCGGTTTCAGACAGGATGGTCGCATGACGACTTTGCCACTCCGCAAGGATTGCTCTACCTGGATTTTGCCGGTGGAAACGGAACGGAAAAGGAGAGCTTCTCCACGTTGATGGCCAGTTCCAATACGGTCGCCACCAATGGAAATCTTCGCTGGTATTGGGGAAATGCTTACGTGCAGATTGCCAAGTACAATACCTTCCTCGAAAACATTGACGCTTGTCCGATGGATGAGACTAAAAAGAAGATGTGGACGGCCGAAGTAGAGTGTCTGCGTGCTTATTTCTTCTTTTACCTGGCCTTCCATTATAAGGATGTACCCATGCCGTTGAAATCATTGACGGTAGAAGAAGCCAATACGATTTCGCAAACATCGCAGGCCGAAGTGTATGCCAAGGTAGAAACCGACCTGCTGAATGCCATCAAGGTATTGCCCCAAACCCGTACGTCGGATGAGTATGGTCGCTTCACAGTGGGGGCCGCCCGCGTGTTGTTGAGTCGTCTCTATCTCGGACAGAATAAGTGGACAGAGGCTGCCACCGTTTTGCGCGATGTGATAAACGCCAATACCTATCAACTGGATCGCCGGAACGACGAGGAAAGTTACGAGAAGTTGTTCCAGATCGGAGGAGAATATAGTCCGGAGACGATCTTTTGCATCATGGGCGTGAAAGATCTCTATACCAACTCTCGTTATCAATATCTTTATCCGGAAGCGGCTTATGGCGGTTGGCACCAGTTTGCTCCATACAATGAATTGGTCAAGGAGTATTTCTGTACCGACGGCAAAGGAATTGAAACATCCGAAGTCTATGACGATAACGACCCGTATGCGAACCGTGATTTGCGGTTGTATGCTTCCGTCTTTCTTCCGCCTGTAGGAAGCTATCCCGGAACGAAATACAATGCCATTACGTACGATTGCTTCAAAGGTGCCAACACATCGGACTATTATAGCAAGTTCACCTTGTTCAATGGCTATTGCCCGATGAAAGGTTGCGATCCTTCCATTGTCAACAACTTGGGTTCCACGCCCACTTATACGCCTATCATGCGGTATGCGGAAGTGTTGCTGAGCTATCTGGAAGCATTGAACGAGTCCAATCCGTCAGCTGTCGATCAGTCCATACTCGATTTGACCATCAATGATATCCGCAATCGCGTCAGTCTGCCTGGTCTTATGAAAGCCGATGTAGGTACGCAAGAATTGGTGCGCAAGGCAGTACGTAAAGAACGGCGGGTAGAGTTGGCACTCGAAGGTTTCCGCTATTTTGATGTGCTTCGCTGGGGAACTGCCGCTGCCGAGCTGAATCACACCTTCACTGGAGTGAAACTGTCGAACGATCCTGCTGCCCGTAATTACCGGGGTAGTGGAAATACAGCTTCGCCGGTGGACAAGGACTTGTATTATGAGTTCGAGAAGCGTACCTGGTCGGCACACAACCGGTACTTCCCCATACCACAAAACGACTTGAATGTCAACAAGAACTTGAAACAGAACGACGGATATAATTAATACTTTATTCATGGACAATAAAGGTTTTAAGGTAAAAGAACATCCATGTCAGGTAAAAAGGTATTGCCAGACACTGGACTTAAAGGATGACCCTCAAATGATAGCGGAGTATGTCAACCGTCATAGCAAGGCGAAAGCATGGCCGGAAATCCGGGAAGGAATTCGCTCAATAGGTATTTTAGAAATGGAGATTTACCGGCTGGGCACTCACTTGTTTATGATTGTGGAAACTCCGCTTGACTTTGAGTGGGAGGAGGCTATGGAGAAGTTGGCCACCTTGCCCCGGCAGGAAGAGTGGGAGGAGTATATGGCCGTATTCCAGATCTGTGAGCCGGGGGCAACCTCGGCCCAGAAATGGAAACTGATGGACCGTATCTCTTATTTGTATGAATAAAAAGAAAGATTCTACCTGAAATGTTTCTAACCTCAAGTCGCCCCGTTACCGTGGGCGACTTTTTTAATGGGTGTGTAGGGACTCTTACTTTATTGAATGTTAGCTCTTAGGTGTTTCCTTCCATTCATTCGTTTTCTATGAAAAGGAATGTTATTAGAAACCACTAATCACTACTACCATGCAGTTACACAGAAAATCAGGGATTGCTTTACTTGTTCTCATTGCCACTACAAGCGATGCCCAGAACATCTCGAAGCAGGACTTTCGTACCGACCGTCACCCCCGTGTGCTGGTCACTGCCGATGAAAAACAAGTTGTTCTCGACAAAATAAAATCCGTGTCGTGGGCGGAAGCTTTGTGCCAAAGTCTGCACGAAGAGGTCGACCCGATTATCGCGCTCCATGAGAAAGATCCCGGATACGTCATCTCCCGTATGCAGATGCATTGGGAACCGGGAAAGCGCTATACCCAATTCTATACCGAAGGCAATTTTATTACCCGTCGCGAGGGAGATGCCAAGTATCCTACCGTTAGACTTACTTATGCCCGCTCGGCGGCAGGATCGGTTCCTCCGGCGCCGCTCGATAAACTCTTTGCTTATGGTGACGGCTCACTACCGAAACGTAAAAGTGTTCCGCAAGGCATCTACAAAATAACCGGTGCCGGTGACAATACCCTTTCCGCGCTGGGGCAAACCGATGAATGGGAAACCATCCCTTTCGAGAAGACTGGATTGGGTACGGAGACGGTGAACCGTACTTTCATACATCTGGCCTGGAAATCGTCCATCCTTTATTATCTCACCAGCGACAAGCGGTATGCTAAGCTTTCGGCCGATATCATCTGGACCTTTGCTCGGGGAGCAGCGCAGCAGGAACAAGTGAACCCGGACTATGAGACGCGCGAAGGGAAACACTCGTCCAACGGCTACCTCTCTTTTGAAACATTGGGCGATGGTCGCCACTTCTCCACGCTTCCGTTGGCGTATGATATGATATACGACTATCTGCACAGCGAATATTTCAATCTGGCTCAGTTTACCCAAGGCATTGCCGGTGAGATGTGGGCACCCGTACATCCGGAAGGGAAGGAGTGGGCCTTCCGTCAGTTCGAAATCATGTTCAAGCGGTTGATTGAGAATAAGCTCGACCGGGGTGGCGCCTTGCATGGCAACTGGAATATTCATGAACATCAGTCGGCCATGCTTTATGCCCTGGCATTAGACAATAACGAGACTTATCCGGATGGAAAAGGACGCGAATATTATGTAGATAAACTGATTTATGGACCTACTACCTCCACACACGGAGCTTATGTTGATGTGCTGCGAGCTAATATCAGCCCCACCACCGGACTGTGGCCGGAGGCTCCTGCCAGTTACGGGCAGGGCAGTATCTCCCAGTTAGTTCGCTTCGGATATATCTATTATAAGAATGGTATCGACCTGCTCAGCAAAGACCCGTTATTGCAAAAAGCAGCCGGATCGACCACCGAGATGCTGTTCCCCAACGGTTATGTCACCAACTTCGGTGATGCTTCGTATACTCACATGAACAGTGAACAGATAGAGTTCATGCTGGCCTATGCACACGATAAAGCTGATCGGTCGCAGGAACAACACCTCAGTGCCTTGATGAACTATATCCCTGAGCGCGAACTGCAAAACGAATTCTATTTCTCGCTTTTCTACTTTCTGCCCGAGATACCCCGCTCGGAGACGGCCCCCCAATTTGCCCGTACTTCCTGTTCGGATGTCTATTCGTTGGTCTTTGAGCGCAACAATGCTGACGATCCCCGCAATGCATTGGCTTTCGTTCTCTCCGGGTATGGGAAAGAGACCGGGCACCGGCAACCCAATGGCATGAACATGGAGTTGTATGGTAGGGGGCATGTCCTGGCACCTGATCAGGGCATCGGACAAGATTACTGGAGCAAAGACACCCACGAATATAAGGTCAATGTGGCTGGACACAATACAGTCAGCCCCAATGGAAAAGGGGCCGATAACAATATGCCGCAGCACCTGGAGATTATCCATGCCGAACCGGCCGTGCATGACGGGCAGGCCCCGGTCGTTGAACTTTCTCCCAATCACCAGTTTGTCGATGCCATGAACCGGTTTTATACGAAAGAACTGAAAGCCGACCAGCGACGACTGTTGTCCATCGTCCGCACATCGCCTACGAGTGGTTACTTTGTAGATATCTTCCGCTCCGAGGTGATAGACGGTGTGAACAACTACCACGATTATATTTACCACAACATGGGAACCGGTTTCGATATGCTCGATGCCGATGGCTGCTTGTTGCCCATGTCGGGTACTCCGCTGGATACGCTTTCCGGCAAAGGCTATATGTACTTTGAAACAGTAGGCTCGCTGAAAACAGATCGGGACTTCGGAGCCGACTTTTATCTGGGGGCCGACGATACTCATATGCGTATGTTTATGCTGGGTCATAAAGACCGGGAGGTCTATCAGCTCAATTCCTTGTTCAATCATCGTTACTACCTCCCTGCCTTGCGCAACCTTCCCGTTCCGGCAGTATTGGTGCGGCAGCACGGCGAAGCTGGTCGGACACCTTTCGTTGCTGTGTACGAACCTTATGGTAACGGTGCCGAAGCTACTGTCCGGCGGGTAGTACAACAAGCTACGAAAACACAACCCGGCGTGGTTAAATTCACCGTCGAGCATAAAGCCGGCGGACGAATGGATCACATACTGAATGCTCTCACTCCCGATACCGAGATGGAGTACAGCGGCATCCGTTTTAAGGGCGTATATGGAGTGGCCTCTCTGACACAGCAGAAACTACACTCGTTTTATGTAGGGTCGGGCACTTACCTAAAGATAAAAGGGCTGGAAGTTTCCTCAGTCTCAGGAGAACCTTTCCATGCTTATTTCGAGATACAAGACGGGCGGTTGGCTTACCAATCGGATAGGGAACTGAACATAAAGACCAGCTACCGGATGAAGTGATACGGAACGCCTGGGTGATTTTAACCCATCGGTCAGCCGAATAAATGGGCCAATATTACATCTGAATCCGGATTTTTACTTATGTTTGCGAACCGTAATATAAATGACTGGCTTTGATGGACAGGCAACCCCTATTCAATACTATAAAGACTCTTTTACCGCTGTGTGTACATAAGCTAAGAGAGAGACTCCTCATTACCTTGTTGGGTGTGGCTGCTTTTTGCCATGCTTCTTCCGACGATGCTTCCCTGAATTTCAGAACCATCAATATCTCCCACGGCCTTTCGCACAACATGGTTTATTCTATCTATAAAGATACGCGAGGTTTTGTTTGGGTGGGTTCGCAGCTGGGGTTGGATCGCTTCGACGGTATTCAGGTCTTTACTTATCCCGATCTCAAGGGACATACGGTATATGTCATCAGTGAGTCGGACTCTGTATATCTCTGGGTAGGTACTGATAAAGGATTGATCAAGATGAACCGACATATCGAGCAGACGGAACAGATTGTACTGGAAAACAAGCAGTCGTCCGTCCGTTCGCTCTATCCCTTAGCACCGGAAGCCATCTTAGTCGGGACTACGCAAGGCTTATTCATTTATGAGAATGGGAAGGTGGAAAAGGCGGTTTTCGATATCAATCCGCTTTCTTCCACCAACAGTGTCACGTCGATCATCCCCGGAGACGAAAAAGGAGAGTTCTGGATAACTACCCTGAACGGGCTGGTCTGCTATAACCGGACCACCAACAAGCAGGTGGTTTACCGGAAAGAGAATACCGGATTTTCCTGTGTGCTGAGGCTGGGACATACGTTGTATCTGGGAACCTCGACCAGCGGTATCGTCACTTTTGATATCCGCACACATTCCTTTTCTGATTTTCCCTACAAAGGCAATAGCTACATAAAAGCCCTTGCGCAGGTTGCCCCCGACGAACTCTACGTGGGAACCAATGGTGGGGGAGTGAAGCGGGTTTCTTTGAAAACCGGTCAGATTATTTCCTCCATCGAACACGGGTATGCAGGGAACGGCATCAGCTCGAATGCTGTCTATTCTTTCCTGCAGGATGGAAGTACATTCTGGATAGGAACCTATATGGGCGGACTGAACTACACGCCCACCCGGGGCAATGAGTTCCGTGTTTACACCTTTAAGGACCAGTTCAACTCCCGGCTTTATAATATCCGTTCTTTCTGGTTGGGAAGAAATGGCGAAAAGTTTATCGGTACACGGGACGGTTTCTTCTACATCTCAGAGAAAGAGAACCGGGTGAAACACCTTACCACCAAGAATTCTCTGCTACAATCGGACATCATCCTTTCCGTATTTCCCTGGGAGGGCGACTGTTTGGTGGGCACGTACGGAGGAGGATTGTATTGCTTCGATCCCCGTACCCAGACTCTTTCATACTTTCTGGACGAAGATCCGTTCAAACATAGCTCATTCGCCGGCTATGTAACCGATGATCAAGGCAATCTATGGATTGGCTCTTCCAGTGGGGTGTTTGTATATACTCCCAAGACCAGGAAGTACGTGCGCTACACCAGTACGAATTCCGGATTGGGAGACAACTCTATCTTCTGCATCACGAAAGATTCCCAAGGGCGCATCTGGCTGGGAACGGCTAAAGCTGTTTACCTGTATGCCCCCGCTACCGGGCTGTTTAGCTCGGATATGTTCCCTCCCGAGACCTTGGCTCGGCTGAAAAGCGTACGCTATATCTACGAAGACAGTCACAAGAACCTTTGGTTTTGCAGCGATAAGGATGGCGTGGTGAAGGTCGACGAGCGTTTCTCCTCTTTTGAACATTATACCACCGACAATTACCTGACCAGCAATTCGGTGACCAGCTTGGTGGAGGATGAACGAGGTGCCCTGTGGTTTGCTTCCCAGCGAGGGTTGGCCTGTTGGCACCCGGAGACTAAACAGTCGCAGTTCTATTCCTTGCACGACGGAATTCCCGGATACATCTTCAACTCCTGGGTGCAACGCACGGACGACGGAACCATCTGGTGGGGAAACGAAGAGGGGCTGGTTGCCCATCGCCCTTATCAGGATAAGCCTGAAGGCGAGAAATCCGCTTCTTACTATCCGGCCATTACCTCTATTTCCGTAGCCGGAAAGGTGCTGCATGCAGGCGATGAACGAATGCCGAACTCGAGCGTCTATACTTCGAAACTGGAATTGCCATCGGGCAGCAGCGTGGAATTTACTTTCTCCGCCCTGAATTATTCGGTGGAAGACTCTGATATCTACGAATATACACTGGCCGGATACGACAAAGGGTGGACGATGCTGACTTCGGGCAACAAAGCCTTTTATGACAATCTGCCTCGTGGAAAGTATCTGTTCCAGGTGCGCTCGTCTTCCAGTCCCGACAAAGTGACTTCCATTCAGGTGAATATACGATGGAATATACCGTTCATGGCCTGGGGCATTGTCGGGGCGGTACTGGTTTGTGTGGCTCTGCTCTATTCCTATTCCCGTCTGCTGACCAAATACCGGCAGATGATGGCCCATCAAGCCAAACGCGAGGAAGAGTCGGCAAAAGAAAAGTATGCTCGTTCCAAAGTGGAAGAAGGCGAGGTAGAAGTTATACGCAACCGCTTGCACGAGTACATGCGTCAGGAGAAACCTTACCTCAATCCTGACCTGAAGTTGCAGGACGTGGCTGCTGCTATCCGCTACAGTTCGGTGGAATTATCTCAGGTACTGAATGTATACGACCATACGAACTTCACTGACTTCGTCAACCAATACCGGGTTGAAGAATTTATCCTCCGGGTGCAGGATAAGTCGGCCGTCAAATATACATTGGCTTCCCTCTCGGAACAAAGTGGATTCAGTTCCCGGACTTCCTTCTTCCGTTCATTCAAACGCCTCAAAGGAAAGACTCCTGCCGAATATGTGAAGGATATGGGAGTAGACTTGTGTAAATAAGTCCCTCTTTATTGGTCGTAGTAAGTGCCAAATTATTTTGGTACTCTTCTTTTTCTGATCGTAATTTTCTGATAATTAGGTTGGTGTGAATGTTCTTGTTTCATCCTTTAGGCTGGTATTACTTCTCCCTTTTTTTATGTCGATACTGATTGCTGAATATCTAATTTTGTTCCAGACGAATGACAATATTCACTCAATATCAGTATCCCATGAAAAATAAAATCCCTCCTTTCTTTATCGGGTTGTCCCTTCTACTTTCGGGAGCATGCACTTCTGTTGCTACGATGGAGGTGGATAAACAACTGGATTATTGCGAAGCGCAGGCATCGCGCACGCTTCGGGTAGTTCCCGTTTCCGATTCCATACCTAATTATATAGACAAGGACGATGCGAGTTGGCACTTCACTACGCCGGGCTCCTGGACTTCCGGTTTCTGGCCCGGTATATTATGGTATATGTACGAATATACCCGTGATGAAAGTTGGATGGAAGCAGCCCGTCAGGCTACTGCGACTTTAATCCCGATGACCAGTCAACCTGCGCATAGCCATGACTCTGGTTTTATCACTATGTGCAGCTTGGGCAATGGCTACCGTCTGACCGGAGCTCCAGAATACAAAGATGCCTTGCTGAATGCCGCCAATCATCTGGCTGAACTGTACAACCCTACCGTAGGGACTATCCTTTCCTGGCCCGGCATGGTGGCGCGTGAGAATTGGCCGCACAATACCATCATCGATAACATGATGAATCTCGAGTTGTTGCTCTGGGCAGCCAAAAACGGAGGTGAGAAAAGACTGTACGATATAGCCGTGAAGCATGCCGAGACCACCATGGAACATGGTTTCCGTCCGGACGGTTCAACGTATCATGTGGCAGTATACGATACCATTACCGGTAACTTCATCAAGGGAGTCACCCACCAGGGACTATCCGACGAATCTTTGTGGGCACGCGGACAAACCTGGGCTATCTATGGCTATACGATGATGTACCGGGAAACGGGCGACATCAAGTTTCTGGACTTTGCCCGGAAAGTAGCCGATGTGTACTTGTCCCGTCTTCCTGAAGACCTGGTACCTTACTGGGACTTCAAAGCGTTGGAGCTGGGCTCGAACGAACCTCGGGATGCCTCGGCCGCAGCCATTGCCGCTTCTGGCCTGCTCGAACTGTCAACGTATATTAGTGATGCGTCGCAGGCAGCTGTGTACCGCAACAAAGCAGAACAAATGTTGCAAGTGCTCTCCTCTGAGAAATATCAGAGCCGCAATCACAATACCGCTTTCCTGCTCCACTCGGTGGGTCATATGCCCCGGCGGAAAGAGGTAGATGCTTCCATCATCTACGCGGACTACTATTATATGGAAGCCCTGATACGACTGAAACGACTTCAATAACACGCTGATTTACTATGAATACGCATGAAAACCCCATTGGAAATACCCTTTGCCGACAGACGTTGGTAGAAGGAGTGTACCGTCAGTATTATGACAGGTTAGTGCTGTATGCACAACGGATGTTGTGCTCCTCTCTCTTTGCCGAGGATGCTGTGCAAGATGTGTTTACCCATCTGATTCAGCAGGATATGTACTTCATGTCCGAAGCTGCCGCGGCCAATTACATCTTCCGTTCGGTGTACAACCGTTGCGTGGACAAACTCCGTCGCCGGCAGATGATGCAACAGTTCGAAGACTTCTTTCTGGATGAGCATAAAACTCGTCCGATGGCGGCGGGCAATGATATCCTGTACCGCGAGTTGTTCAGCATCGTCGAGAACCGGATAGACAGGCTGTCTCCCCAATGTCGCAAAGTCTTCTCCATGAAATACCGCGATGAACAGAGCAATATGGAAATCAGTCAACAGTTGGGGCTGTCGCTGAAAACGGTAGAGAACCATGTTTATATGGCCCGGAATACGTTACGGAGTTATCTACAGACGTACTTGTGCTCATAAGAACTATTATTTTGCAGAAAGTGAATGGAGCGTTTGGGTGTTAACCGATGCTCGTTCGTTTCTTGAATAGAATTTATTAACGGTTAAATTTAATATATATGTTATGAACAGAAAGAAAATGCTTATCAGATCTTCAATGGTGCTGTTGGCTCTTCTCGGTATGCCGCTCCAAAGTATAGCGGATAACGGGACTCTTCCGGCAATACCTGCTTCCGTGGAAGGAATCACACAAGCTTCCGGTAGAATCACCGGAACAGTGGTCGATACCAACAATGAGCCGGTCATCGGTGCTACGGTCAAAGTGAAAGGTTCCACCGTGGGTGCCATCACCGACCTGAATGGAAAGTTTGCTCTCAATGCTTCTCCAAGAGATGTTTTACAGGTTTCTTATGTGGGATATGTCTCACAGGAAATGAGTGTGGGAAACAAGACCTCCCTGCAAATTATATTGAAAGAAGATGCCGAACTGCTGGACGAAGTGGTGGTAGTAGGTTACGGTACGGTGAAGAAATCCGACCTGACCGGAGCCGTTTCTTCGGTATCGACCGAAGCGCTGGTGCGTGGTGGGCAGGCCAATGCCGTAGGTGCCATGCAGGGAGCTGTTCCTGGTGTGCAGATCCTGCGCAACAATAACAAACCGGGCGGTGGATACGATATCAAGATCAGAGGTATCAACACGATCTCCGGTTCCAGTTCGCCGCTCGTAGTTGTCGACGGTGTGCCGGGAGCTAGTTTGGACAATATTAACCCGGACGATATCGAGAAGATCGACATCCTGAAGGATGCCTCTTCGACAGCTATCTATGGATCGCGCGCAACGAATGGTGTCGTGATGGTTACTACCAAGAAGGGTACAACCGGTACTCCGAAGATCAGCTACAGCGGTTCTGCCGGATTCCGTAAGTACACCAACCTGCCGGATATGATGTCGGGCGACGAATACGTGCAGTTGGCACGTGAGTCGGTTCGGGCGACCAATAACAACCAGTACAAGACGGACGAAGACATTTTCAAAGACCCGTCCGAACTGAAGGCCGTACAGGATCATAATTACTACGACTGGATCGATGCCATCGCTTCGCCGGCCTTTATGACGAATCATACCATCTCGGCTGTAGGTGGAACGGACGCCGTTCGTTACTCCATGTCGGGTGGATACTACTTCGAGGACGGTATGCTCAATCCGCAGGAATTCACCCGGTACACTTTGCGCTCGGCCATCGATGTACAGGGCAGCAAGTATCTCCGTTTCGGAACCAGCATGTACCTCACGCACTCCATCCGCGATACAGGTAACAGCGACCTCTTGCAGGACGTGTTCCGCATGCGCCCCACACAGCATCCTAATAGTTTGGTAGACGGTACGGAAGCGTGGAAGTATTCCAGTAATGGATTGTTTAACCCGCTGGTTACCAACAAAAACGAGTTCAACAAGACGAAGAAGGTGAATATCCTGGGTAATGTCTATGTGAAGATTACTCCGGCAAAGGGATTGGAGATGACTTCTACCTTCTCGGCCAATATGACCAATGACCAGATAGGACAGTACCGTGGCGTATGGACCAAGGCTCTTCAGGGAACAGCAGCAGGTGCTACTAACAGCCATACGAAGAATAACTATACCGACTGGGTGTGGGATAACATCGTAAACTACAAATTAGAAAAGGGACAGCACAGAGTGGACCTGACGGGTGTTTACTCCGTACAGCAGGCACAAACCGAACGTTTGTTTGGTGCTTCCAAGGACTTGTCGTTCAACTCACTGTGGTACAACCTGCAGGGAGGAACCATCACCAGTCTGACTTCCGGTTATGTACAAACCAACCTGATGTCTTACTTAGGTCGTGTTAACTATACATTTGCCGATAGATACCTGCTTACCGCCAGTCTGCGTTACGACGGTTCGTCTAAACTGGCCGAAGGACACAAATGGGCAACGTTCCCCTCTGTGGCACTGGCTTGGCGTATGACCGACGAAAGCTTCCTGAAAGATATTAACTGGTTGTCCAACCTGAAGGTTCGTTTGAGCTACGGACAGACCGGAAACGACACGGTAGGAGCCTATTCTACCCTTGGAACCATTGCCGGTTCGCAATACTACTCGTTCGGAGGAACCAACGTCATCGGTACATTCCCCAACAACCTGCGTAATGACCAATTGGGTTGGGAACGTACTTCGGAATACAATGTCGGTTTGGACTTCGGGTTCCTCAACAACCGCATCTCTGGATCGGTGGAATACTACAACCGTCTCACCGAAGATGTGATCATGAACAAGAGCGTTCCTACACACTTAGGATATTCATCTGTGAAAGACAACGTAGGTTCTATCCGTAACCAGGGATTTGAAATGACATTGAATACGGAGAACATCAAGTTGAAAGACTTCTCCTGGCGTACAACCTTCACATTGGCTTACAACAAGAACGAGATTGTCGACCTGGCCTTCAAAGAAGACCTGGGTGTTTACTCCGATCAGCTGAAAGGTATGCAGGGTGACTATTCTAACCTGTGGATCATCGGCCAACCGGTAGACATCAACTGGAACCTGCAGACCATCGGCGTATGGCAGTTGGGCGAAGAAGCGGAAGCTCAGAAGTACGGACAGAAACCCGGACAGTTCAGAGTACGCGATTTCAATGACGACGGCGCCATCACAGATAAGGATCGTTTCATCAATGGTAAACGTACGCCCGACTGGGTAGGAGGTATGACTAATACCTTCCAGTACAAAGAATTCGATTTGGCTTTCCATGTCTACACCCAGACAGGTGCGCGCCTGAGAAACCAGTTCTTTGTATCGTATGCGTTGGAAAACAACAACCACAACCTGGGCAACATGCGGAAGGACTACTGGACTCCCGAAAACCCGTCGAACAGCATGGCACAGCCCTCGAACATGGGAACATACAGAGACCAGAACAGTACCAACAAGAGCGTATCGCACGTTATGCACAAGACCGACTTCATGAAGGTGGCTTACATCACGTTGGGCTATACATTCAAGAAGAACCTGCTGAACCAGGTTGGTCTCGGCAACCTGCGTCTGTATGCTACGGTACAGAACCCGTTCACCTTCAGTGACTTCAACGGATTCGACCCGGAACAGGCTGCCGCGAGTATCGGTGGTACCGATGCCATGACCCGGAATACCATGTTTGGGTTAAATGTATCATTCTAATAACTTTAAATGAACTGCAATGAAAGCAAAAAGATATTTTATACAAGCATTACTCGCTCTTGCCCTGGTAGGGGGAGGAACATCGTGCTCCGACTTTTTGGACGAGGTAAACTACTCGAGCCAGTCGGCCGATGAGTATTTCGAGACCAAAAGCGGATATGAGGGGCTGATCAATGGAGCCTACTCCACGCTGAAGTCTATTTACAACACCAAGGACTACGTTACCCTCTCGCAGATGGGTACCGACATCTTTACCCAGAACTATCCGGGTAGCATCACTGCCCTGAACCAGTATACCGTGAACTACGATGCCAATGTAGGAACTGTGTCTTCTTACTGGAACAGTTTGTTTGCAGCCTTGAAGAATGTCAACGCAGCGATCGATCGTTCCGACAAGGTACTCTTGAAGAGTGTAGATCCCGATGGAATCGATGATGCCGTATTGAAACTGCGTGTAGCCGAGATGAAAGCGCTGAGAGGTTTGTACCTCTTCGAGATCGTCCGCAACTGGGGACAGGCTCCGCTGCTGATACATGAACCGCTGTCACCGGTGAAGACCGCCGAGTATGCCGATGGAAAGGCGTTTTATACACAGATCCTGACCGACCTGACCGAGGCCATCTCGGTATTGCCCGCCCGTCAGACGGGTAGCAACTACGGACGTATGTCGGCTTCTGCCGCCAAGCACCTGCGTGCGTTGGTATACCTCACCAGAGGCTATGAGTCGTATGCCGACTCAAAAGACTTTGAGAACGCATTCAAGGATGCCGAAGATGTAATCAAGAACTCCGGACATAAGTTGCTCGACGACTTCCAGATGGTACACCGCCAATCCAACGAAACCAACGACGAGATCATCTTCTGCGTAGGCTTCAGCAACGCTTCCAATTACAACGTGAACAACTGGCCGAAGTGGTTCCTGTTCCCGTATCGTGAAGGTTGGCAGGGATTGTCTAAGGACTCATACTACAGCAACGACGACACAGCCGTGATTCCTACTAAGTTGGCTTATCTGATGTATGACTGGATGAAGGACCGTCGTGCTTCGGTTACCTTCATGAGTCCGGTCAATGGCGATCCTTCTACCTCTACCGACGGCAGAGATACAGGCAAGAACTGGTTCCAGTGCACATCGCCTGTAGCAGGACTGTATGCCAAGGGTGATAAGGTGATCTACTTCCCGGTACCTACCGATCCGGAATTCAAATACTGGACACAGGAGGATAAAGATGCGGTGAAATATATCGTGTACAACTTCCCCGCCGGTGATCCGACGGATATGTCGACCGAGGAGTATTATCGCAATGCCTACCAGTCGTCCAACTCCAACACCCGCGCCTTCCTGCCTATCTGGAAGTTCAAGGATGCCAATACTACCTATCTGGAAAGCGGAGCCGCTACCGGTACGCGCGATATCTACCTCTCCCGTCTGGCTGAAACCTGTTTGATTGCTGCCGAGGCTGCCGTGAAGAACAACGACAATGCCAATGCGTTAGTGTATATCAACAAGGTAAGAGATCGTGCGAAGAAGAATGCACCCGAAGAGGGACTGGCTTCGTACACCGGAACAGTGACCATCGACCAGGTGCTCGACGAACGTGCGCTGGAACTGTTGGGCGAGGCACCTCGTTGGAACGACCTGCAACGTACCGGCAAACTGGCCGAAAGAGTGCTGAAGTACAACTGGGATGCCAAAAACATCACCGGTGGTGTACAGACCCAACTTTCGGAAACTACGTTCAAGAACAAGTTCAACCGCCGTCCTATTCCGCTGCCTTGGTTGAACTCTCTCTCCAACGGACAGGAACTGGGTAATAATCCCGGCTGGTAAGTTCTTGCTCGATAATCCTTTTATGGCTTGCAGACTTTCATCAGTTTGCAAGCCATTTTTCTTGTCCGCCGGTTAGGTATCGGGAACTTTTTGTTCGTCTTATATCATGTAATTAATACCCTTGTATATGAAGAATCATTTATCAAACCGCCTGCAGAAAGGCTGCGCCCTCGTATCTCTGCTGATAGGCGCACTCTCCCTGTCCGCTCAGACATTTATTCATCCCGGCTTGCTTCACTCGCAATCGTCGTTGGACAGAATCCATACATTGGTTGAAACGAAAGCTGAACCGGCGTTCGGCTCTTTCCGCATCATGACCGGACTGCCCGAAGGCAAGGCCGACTACTGTCTCAAAGGGCCGTTCGAGACCATCAGTCGCGCAGGACGGTACGGCTATACCAAGGACCCTTGCGAGCGCGATTTCAATGCTGCTTATTACAACGCTGTGCTCTGGATAGCTACCGGCCGCCAGGCGCATGCCGAGAAGGCGATGGAGATTATCCGCGCGTATGCCGGCAGCCTGAAGAAGATAGAAGGTCCCGACGATCCGCTTTGTGCCGGTCTGCAAGGCTTTATGCTGGTCAATGCCGCCGAGATCATGCGGTACACATATACAGCTCCTGGCTATGCGCAGGGCTGGAACGCGCAGGATACTCAAGCCACGGAGGCTATGTTCCGCAACGTGTTCCAACCCATACTGACCACCTTCCTGCAAGCCCGGCCGTATGCCAACGGCAACTGGGGGATAGCTGTCTGCAAGGCGCAACTGGCGTTCGGCGTGTTTATGAACGACCGGAAGTTGTACGACGAGGCGGTGGAGTTCTTCTACCGGGGGAAGGATAATGGTAGCCTGCCCAACTATGTAGCCGAATCGGGCCAGTTGCAGGAGAGCGGACGCGACCAGCAACACACCATGCTGGGGCTGGGTTGTCTGGCGGAGATAGCCGAGATAGCCTGGACGCAAGGACAAGACCTGTACGGCGCGCTGGACAACCGGATCATGAAAGGATACGAATACCTGTCGCGCTCCAACTTGGGTTATGAAGTGCCTTTCTTTACCTGGAAAGACCTGACGGGCAAGTATTCCAACTGGACGAACCTGGGCGAGGAGGGGATGGGACGTTTCCGCGCCGTATTCGAGATAGGCTACAACCATTATGTATACCGCAAAGGGCTGAAGATGCCTTACACGGAGATGGTGTTGGGACGTGTGCGTCCGGAAGGTCCCGGATTCACTTGCGACAATACCGGATTCGGAAGCTTGCTGTTTTACTTGGGCGAGGACCTGAGTACCGGCAGGAAAGCCGGATGCATCGACGAAGACTTGACTCAGCTCAATGGGTGGACGATGGCAACAGCCACCTTCCGGCCGGTGAATGGGGGGATGTTGTTTGTTTCGTCCGGACTGCGGATGCAGAAGAAAGGCATCAGCTATCGGGCGGACGACTATCCGTATATCGCCGTGAAAGCTCCCCGTATCCCGGCATCGGCCAACAAAGACTGGTTGCAGTTGAGCTACAGCGTCATGAGTGCGCCGGAGTTCTGGAAGCTCGACGCCGACAAGGCTACGAAGGTAGGCGAGGATATCTACGTGTTCCGCATAGCCGATTTCCGGTCGAACAACGGTACCCGCTTTGCCGGGAAAGGCGCCAACGTTACGTTGATCCTTGACTTCGGACAGGCGGGCGGTGAACCGGTTGCGGTGGACTGGGTCCGTTCGTACGCCACATTGGAAGATATCCGTTAATGGAGGCTAACAGCCTCCAAGCAAACTATTATTAAGGTAGATAATAACAAAAAATAGAACCATGAAAACATTACAACGATTGTTCGTGCTGGTTGCCATCGCTTTCGGCAGCCTTTCGGCAGCTACAGCTACGGAAGTGCTTGTCACTTCCCCCGACGAGAATTACCGGATGAGCATCCGGGACGATAACGGTCAACTGACGTACACGCTCTCCTACAAAGGCCGGAGCATCGTGTCGCCTTCCGTACTGGGCATTCAGGCCAACTCGGAATGGCTGAAAGAGCTCTCTATCGCCAACTGCCGGACCGGTGAGCAGGACGAAACCTGGCGCCCGGTATATGGCGAACGTAGCCAGGTGCGCGATCATTACCGCTCGTGGGAGATTACCCTGAACAAGAAAGAATCCAAAGAACGACTGATCATCGACGTGCGTGCTTACAACGAGGGTGTCGCCTTCCGCTACCGCTTCGTGAGCGGGCAATACCTGAAGATTACGAAAGAATACACTGAGTTCGCTATGCCCGAAAAGACGATGGCGTACTATACAGAGCGTGCTCAGACACCCTATCACAGTCTTCCTTTGCAGGAATGGCCCGGTGAAAGCGACCGCCCGCTGCTTCTGAAGCTGACCGACGGCACGTACGTCTGTCTGGCCGAAGCGCAGGTGGTGGACTATGTCCGTACCAAGTTCGCCCTGTCGCCCGAGAAACCGAACACCCTCCTCACCGCCATGTACGGTCCGGTGGAGGATATCGCTCCTTATGCTACCCCCTGGCGGGTGATCATGGCAGGCAATACGGCCGGCGAGATTCTGGAACACAACGATATCCTGCTCAACCTCAATCCGCCCTGCGCCTTGCAGGATACCGACTGGATCAAGCCGGGGAAGACCATGCGGGAAGTGACGCTGACCACCGAAGGAGGTCTGGCAACCATTGACTTTGCCGTGAAACATAAGTTGAGCTACATCCTCTTCGATGCCGGATGGTACGGTTCCGAGTTCGACAAGGCTTCGGATGCCACGACGGTGACGCTCGACCCGAAACGCAACCCCAACCCGGATGCGCTCGACTTGCAGAAGGTGATACGCTATGGCAAGGAGAAGGGCATAGGTGTGTTCGTCTACGTCAACCAGCGCGCCCTGCAGCAACAGCTCGACGAGATCCTGCCGTTGTACAAGTCATGGGGAGTGGCCGGTATCAAGTTCGGCTTTGTGCAGGTGGGTTCCAACCGTTGGACAGCCTGGATGCACGAGGCGGTGAAGAAGTGCGCGCAGTACGGGCTGCTGGTTGATATCCATGACGAGTACCGCCCCACCGGCTTCAGTCGCACATACCCCAACCTGATGACGCAGGAAGGTATCCGGGGAAATGAAGAGTTCCCTGACGCCACCCACCACACCATCCTGCCTTTCACCCGCTTTGTGGCTGGTGCGGCCGATTATACCATCTGTTACTATCGGCAGGACTTCGGCCGGCTGGAACAGGCCGACGATGCCCACGGCGTACCCCGCTCGAAGAGCATACAGACCACCCCCGCGCATCAGCTTGCTCTGGCAGCTATCTTCTACAGTCCGATGCAAGTGCTGTACTGGTACGACAAACCGTCTGATTCGCGCGACGAGCCCGAACTGAAGTTTTTTGACGATGTACCTACCGTGTGGGACGATACGAAAGTGCTGCAAGGCGAACCGGGACAGTGTGTGGCCATGGCCCGCCGGAGTGGCGGCGACTGGTTCGCAGGTTTAATCACCAACAACGACGCCCGCCGGATGAATTGCTCGTTGGATTTCCTGGAACCGGGCCAGACATACCGCGCCGAAATCTACACGGATGGTGGCAAGGATATCCCTACCCGTACCAAAGTAAAAGTCTCAGCTTTTCGGGTCGATGCGCGTATGTCACTTACTTTCAACTTGCGTGCATCCGGTGGTGTGGCTATCCGCTTCATCCCCGAAGGAAGCACGAAAAACAAGCAGCTGAAAGCCTATAAGAAGCAGGTACTGTAGCTTTTCGCAGAGGCTACTCTCTCCATTCGTTTTTTGAAAAAGTATTCGTCATTCGCCATGTTTTCTGGGGTAGACGCCTGGTAATCAAAAATATGACTGATGGCGAATGCCTTTTTTATTCACCATTCATTCGCCATTGTTGGGGGTATTCAGCAAGAGGCCTGTTTCAAGTCACAAACACTCAGTTTCCAGGGCTCAAACAGGAAGTTTCAACCGATGAAACACCGAGTTCCAAAGCGTGAAACACCAAGTTTCATCAGCTGAAACTTTCAGCAGGGTTTATTGGTGTCGCAGACAGAAGGCATAGCAGCCGTAAAATACACTCGTAACAGACGCTAAAAAAACGCTTAAGCGTTTCGTTTGCAACGCTTAAGCGTTTTTTTGAAAGCTGCTACACCTTTCAAAAAAACGTTTAAGTCTTTTCGGGGGTGCCTGCCCGGTGAAGAGCGGGTGGAGGGACCTAACTTCACCGTCAACCCCGATGAGTAGCGGCCTTCAAAGGTGGTGGTGGAGGAGGACCCAATAAAAAATCCTGTATAGAGTAGCTGATTCGCCCCGCGATAAAGTTTAAAGAGGTACGAGTTGGAGTTTGTAGAATAAATACTAACTTTGTAAAAAACGTATACTCATGAAAGTTCTATTAATCAACGGAAGTCCCAAGAGGGCGGGCAATACATTTCTGGCATTGTCGGAGATAGTCAAAACATTGGAAAAAGAGGACGTGGAGGCTGAAATCGTACAACTCGGCGCCAAAGCGGTGCAGGGTTGCATTGCCTGTAACCAATGCAACGAGCTGGGACATTGTACCTTCAACGATTCGCTGTATAGCGAGATCCGCACCAAACTGCAAACGGCCGACGGTATCATCATCGGTTCGCCTGTGTATTATGCCGGGCCGAACGGTTCGCTCTGTGCGTTGCTCGACCGCCTGTTCTATTCTGCCAGTGAGCTTCTGGAATACAAACCTGCTGCATCGGTAGCTGTATGCCGCAGGGGAGGGGCGAGCGCCACGTTCGACCGCTTGAACAAATATTTTACTATTTCGAATATGCCCGTTGTCTCCTCTCAATACTGGAACAGTGTTCACGGCCTGTTTCCCGGCGAAGTTTCCCAGGATGCTGAAGGACTGCAAACCATGCGTACACTGGGCCGGAATATGGCTTGGCTGCTGAAGAGTATACAGGCAGGTGCTTGCCCGCGTCCGGAACCGGAAGAACCGCAGGCTACGAACTTCATTCGTTGAAAATGATAAATTTTCCTAAACTGCAAGAAACCTTTTGAACCGAAAACTGTTGAAATAAGAACCTGATACGGTACCCGATAACGTAAATCTCTAAAATATACGAATATGAAATTAAGAAACCTATCCATCCTTGTAGTGGGCTTGTTGCTCACTTCGTGCAACCAACCTGCAAAGAAAAGCGGGATCAACAGTCTGCCGCCCGAACGGATACAGGCATTGACTGCGCAGGCATACATCTTCAGTTATCCGCTGATCATGAACTATGCTACGATGTACAAACAAGCCATCAATCCCAATGCTCCCGAATATGTGGGCGGTTTCGGTAAGTTCCGTCATTATGGCTTTGCCACTTCGGACAACAAAGATATTGTGAGTCCGAACAACGACACACCATACTCTTGGGCGTGGGTCGACTTACGCGCCGAGCCGTGGGTGCTCGTCATGCCTCCTGTGGATGCCGGACGCTACTACACTTCGCAGTGGGACGATTTATGGGCCTACGTGCTCGATAGTCCCGGTTCCGTCATGGACGGGCAGGAGGGAGGCGCCTACCTCGTAGCTCCTGTCGACTGGAAAGGTACAGCTCCCGAAGGTATCAAGCGTATCATCCGGGGTGAGTCGTATTTCCTCGGAACACTCACGCGCACGGGGGCCGACGGACCGGAAGATCTGGCCAAGATGCAAGCCATTCAGGCTGGCTACAAGCTGATGCCGCTGCACGAATACCTGAACCAGCCCGCTCCCGCGCCAGCTCCTAAGATCGACTGGATTCCCTATAGCACGGGCGATGAGAAGACCATCGACGTGTTCGAGATTGTCAATTTCGCCTTGTCGTACACCATTCCCAATGAGATGGACAAAGCTGCCCTGGATAGCATGGCTGTACTGGGCATCGCTGCCGGACAGCCTTGGGATACTTCCACCTTCACCGCTGCAACGAAAGAAGCAGTCAAAGCTGGTATAGCCGATGCTTTGAAGCAAGTGGCCAGTTACGAAGCTACTCGCACGGCCAGTAGCGGCCTGTTCGATACACGCGCGGCTTTGAAGACGGACTATATGGCTCGTACGCTCGGTGTCCTTGTGGGCATCTTCGGAAACTATTCGACGCAGGCCATGTACATGTCCTGGCACAAGGATACGGATGGAAACCCGATCAATACCGCCACGGCCAGTTACAAGCTGACATTTAAAAAAGGAGAAACGCCTCCTGCCAAATTTTTCTGGTCGATCACGATGTACAATCTGCCCCAACGATTCCTGGTAGCCAATCCGATAAACCGCTATTCCATCGGTAGCCGAAGCAAACAACTCAAGACGAATGCCGACGGAAGCATCGATATCTACATCTCGAAGACCTCGCCGGGCCAAGCGTTGGAGAGCAACTGGCTCCCTGCTCCCGATGGCAAACCGTTTATCATCATGCGTGTGTATGGTCCCGGACCATCGGTTGTAGATGGTGCGTACAAACTACCGCCGATGGAAGTGATAGAATAACTTATTATTCTTTATTGAATAAGAGGGTGTTGCCGGGAAACGATGATGCGCTTCCCAAACAGGATCTCAACACCGCTTCCGAAAGGCGAAGTGTCGAACCGGCTGTGGATGATTTTGGTATCTGCTACATGCAACAAGTGCAGATTGTGATGAAATCCGGCTCCAGGTACTACACTGGAGCCGTTGTCGCTGAAATGGCAGCGATTGATTTGGATATCCGAAGCTCCGGCTATCAATACCCCGTTTTTTGTGAAGTTCTGTATGGTCAGATGCTCGAAGAGGATATGCTTGATCTCACCTCCTTTCTCCGAACGCAATACCGATTCCTTCGCGGTTGGGAGCGCTCATGTACGAGCGAATGTATGCATTTTTTCTTAACATCTTTGCGTAAAGATGTTTTTTCTGTAGTTATTCGAAAACCTGCTTGGAGATTACCGGTGAAAACCGGTGTTAGACTATCTATGAAAGGAGCAAGCGATCAACGGAAGTATGTGTTCGGGGAAGTCCGATTTAATTACTGTTACCCGTCTTTTCTATACTTCTCCGCCAAAAACCCCGCTATACCTCGTAAAACCTCTGTAGGTACAGAAATTTTCGTATTTAACTAAACAGATTTTTTTCTGTACCTACAGCGATTATTTTTTTTAGCAGGGCAGGAAAACATTGCCTGATTCTAACAATTGAAAAGTGAGAAAAAGCGGGTAACTGTGTAAAGTTTATTTTCTAACCCATAGATTCGTAATCGTCCCGAATACCAACTTGTGATAATCATCGGCTTCGTTCAGGGCATCTTCCACAAACTTCTTCCCGTCTTCTGTATAGAAGTCACTCGGGTTTACGGTGGTGATCTCGAACAACCGGCATTCAATCACCACGTAGGCTTCTTTGTAGGTGATATTGGCTGACGGTGTTTGCACATGTGTCAGTCTGGTTTCGGCCATTTTATCCGTATCCCTGCCGCTTCTACGGCCGAAATCCATCACGTCTGCCATGTACTGTCGGGGGAAGAAGGACAGGGTGTACGACTGCTGTTGTTTGATAAACTCAAGTGTATAGCGTTTGGCTCCCAATAAGCAGAATGTGCTGGGCTGACGGAAATAACGTCCCATAGCTTCCCAACTGGCAGGCATGGAGTTGAATCGTGATTCCGTTCCGGCAGTAATCACGGTGTGGTCCTCGGCCACCATGAGTTGGGCAAGGATTTTCATCACTTCGGTCGAATCGACCTTGGTAAATAGCTCGTCGAACGACTTGTCTTTTACATTCATACCTGTTACTTCTTTAAATGGATTGGTTGGAATGGTTGCCTGTTTCCGGGATACGTTATCGCAAGAGGCCAGAATGGCGCATGCGCAGAGTAGGAGTAATAC
This sequence comes from Bacteroides sp., assembly GCA_031554505.1. GTDB lineage: Bacteria > Bacteroidota > Bacteroidia > Bacteroidales > Bacteroidaceae > Bacteroides. The sequence goes on from JAVBVI010000085.1 coordinate 44,507, forward strand.
TTTTTTCATGTTCTTTCATTTTTATTGTTTGGATGTTATTTACTGATGCAAAGATACGGCGGCTTATTTGGACGGAGCCGGAGAAATAATAGGAAAACCCTGATAAATCCTGTCGTGTGGACAAACAAAATATAAGCTGTCCTGTTTATGCTGAGTTGTACCTTTGCAACGTTAAAATAGAGACTGAATATGGACGATTCAAAGAAACTGTCAGAGAAATTCCACGAAGTACTCCGGCACGAAGGCGTGGTATCCGTGGTGTCGTGGGCGGAAGGTGAAGCACACGTAGCCAACACCTGGAACTCTTATCTTGTGGTTACTGAGGATGAACGTATATTGATTCCTGCTGCAGGATTCCGGAAAACGCAAAAGAATGTGGAGATCAATAAACATGTGAAACTAACGTTGGGAAGCCGGGAAGTGTTGGGCTATAAGGATTATCAAGGAACAGGATTCCTGGTGGATGGCACAGCGCGGTATGTTACATCGGGAGAAGAATACGACCGGATGAAAGAGAAGTTTCCTTTTCTCTCACGCGTATTAGAAATTACTGTAGTCAAAGCCAAACAGACCATCTGATTGCAAGGGCATACTGCGAATGTGCGGATTTCTTTCTTTTTTGCTCTGGTAATAAAAAATAAATCCCTGATAACTCTTGATTATCAGGGATTTCTTGTTCTAAAAGTGATCCGCCTGGGGCTCGAACCCAGGACCCCAACATTAAAAGTGTTGTGCTCTACCTGCTGAGCTAGCGAATCAATCCTTGTTTGCGGTTAAGCGGGTGCAAAGATAGGCACTTTTCTTTAATCTGCAAGGGTCTGCTGTAAAAAAGTAGTGACAAAACGTACTTACTCTTGATTATCAGGCACTTCGGAAACATCCGTTTCGTTTGTTTCCCGGTTGATAATGTAGCGTTGATAGTACGAAAGCATTAGTGTGGTGAGCGGAAGGGCGATAATCATACCCATCATACCCATGAGCGACCCCCAGATGGAGAGTGAAAGCAGGATGATGGCCGGGTTCAGACCGGTAATCTTGCCCATGATGCGGGGGACGATGAAGCCATCTTGTATAATCTGCACTACAGCAAAGACGGCCAGAGCCGAAGCGGTGATGATCCAAAAATTCTGCCCCGTATCCGAGGCTTTCAGGATGGCAAGCAGCAGGGTGGGGATGAAACCAATAATTTGCAGGTAGGGCACCATGTTTAGCATACCGATGAATAACCCCAGGCCGATGGCCAGAGGGAAGTTGATAATCAGGAAGCCGATGCTGAATAGAATACCCACGCACAAAGCCACCAGAGCTTGTCCGCGGAAATACTTGTTCATGCCGTGCTGAATGTCACTCACTACGTTGGAGGCGAGGGTGCGGTACTTCTTGGGCAAGAGGTGAATCCACCCTTCGGCTATCGCTTCGTAATCAAGAAGGATAAATACCACGTAGAGCAGGATGATGAACGAGGCCAGTATGCTGAACAGGAAGCTGATGGACTCAGACAGAAGCATCCACACCCGGGGCACGGCGGCCTGAATGGTGTTCATGATGTTCTCTTCGCTCAGGGCGCGGCTTAGCATGTGCACATCTATATTATTATGGATGAACTCGGAGATAGTTTTCGGCACATGCGGATTACCCTGTATGCCGTTGGTGAAGTAGGTCATCAACAGGTTGTTCACCCGTCCCAGCTCGGCCAGCATCGGGGGAACCAGGAAGTAGACGGCCGCTCCGAGCACAACGGTGATGCACAATAGAGCGCAGAAGATGGAGAGGATGCGGCTTTTTAGTTTCAGCCGGTACTGGAAGAGCTTTACCAACGGGTAGAGCATGTAGGCGATGATCCAGGCGATGAAAAACGGGAGCAGCACACCACTCAACCGGTCGAACAGAATCAGTATGCCGACAACGATGGCACAACCGATGGCACCTCGTATGAAACTGTCGAAAGTGATTTTTTTCTTCTCCATAAAGTGGTAGTATTATAGGTTCTTCTGGTCTTCTTCGATGGCTTCGCGATAACATTCACGGCACAAGGGTTCGTATTTGGTGGTCTCGCCCAGCAACACTTGCTTGTCGTCCTTCACCGTGCGATGAGAGAAAGAGGCGAGTTGTCCACACTTCACACAGATGGCGTGTACCTTCGTTACCTCGTCGGCAATGGCGCACAAGGCAGGCATCGGGCCAAACGGAATTCCCTTAAAGTCCATGTCGAGCCCAGCTATGATGACCCGGATACCGTCGTTGGCCAGTTCGTTACAAATTTCAATTAATCCGTTGTCGAAGAACTGCGCTTCGTCGATGCCCACTACATCGATCTCGGAGGTGAAAAGCAGAATGCTGGCCGATGAGTCTACCGGCGTGGAGGGAATAGAATTGCTGTCGTGCGACACTACATCGGCATCGGAATAACGTACGTCAATGGCCGGTTTGAATATTTCCACCCGTTGGCGGGCAAATTTGACACGCTTCAGGCGACGGATCAGTTCCTCGGTTTTGCCGGAGAACATCGAGCCGCAAATCACCTCGATGCGCCCCCGTCGACGGGTCTCGTGCAGGTGGTCTTCAGAGAATAATACCATGGTTCAAAATGTTATTGTTGGTTGCAAAAATAACACTTTTGTTTGCATCTCAGTGGTATTTCATAATTTATTTCTACATTTGCGGCGTCATTAGTAGGTAACAGAAAGATGGATATACAACGATTAGTGGCCGAAATAGAATTGGATGTACAGGACGTGAAATTCCTGTCCGATGCTTTCATGCGGAACCCCGACGAAGCGGGTCGACGCGTGCTGAAACGTTCTGTGGAACATGCACAAGGTCAGTTGGCTGAGTTGTTATCGACTTTGGAAACGGCATTGATCAAGAAACCTGTTGCGGAAGAATCCGAGGAGGTGAAACTGGTGGAGGTAAAGACGCCTAAACAGCCGGAAATACTGAAAGAGCCGAAAGAGCCGGAGATGAACATCGCTTCTGCTCCCATTTTGGCGGAACGGATCAAGCCCGTAGCCGACCTGAAGCGTTCCATCAGCTTGAACGATACATTCAGATTCTCGCTCGAACTGTTCGCCGGCGATACCGAACGGATGAATACCGTCCTGCAATGCCTTTCGGAACAAGCCTCACTGGATGATGCACTAACATTCCTGGGTCAAGAGGTGCAAGTAGATCCGGAAAACGAGGCACTGGTTGATCTGCAAGAACTCCTAACGAAATACTTTCAATAAGATATGGGCAAACTATACGTGGTACCTACTCCGGTGGGAAATTTGGAGGATATGACTTTCCGTGCCATTCGTGTTCTGAAGGAGGCCGACCTTATTTTGGCCGAGGATACACGTACGTCGGGCATACTGCTGAAGCACTTTGAGATAAAGAACGCCATGCAGTCGCACCATAAATTTAATGAACATAAAACAGTCGAGAGTGTTGTTAATAGAATAAGAGCGGGGGAAACTGTAGCGCTGATATCGGATGCCGGTACACCGGGAATATCCGATCCGGGCTTCCTGGTGGTGCGCGAATGTGTGCGCAATGGCATTGAGGTTCAGTGTCTTCCGGGTGCAACGGCTTTCGTACCGGCGCTGGTGGCTTCGGGATTGCCCAACGAACGGTTCTGCTTCGAAGGATTCCTGCCCCAGAAGAAATGAAGGATGACGAAACTGAAATCACTCACCGAAGAACGTCGTACCATGGTGTTCTACGAATCACCCCACCGCTTGTTGAAAACATTGACGCAGTTTGCCGAGTATTATGGCACAGAGCGTCAGGCCTCCGTTTCCCGGGAGATCTCCAAACTACACGAGGAGACAGTACGGGGCACACTGGCCGAACTGATCGAGCACTTTACCACCACCGATCCCCGGGGCGAGATTGTGATCGTACTGGCAGGAATAGACGATTAAAAATAACTTCATTTAAAAACGTAAATGGTAAACGTATGAAAAAGTTAGCATTATTACTGGTTTGCGGAGCTGTGATGGCTTCGTGCGATAATCTGGGCGGCGGAAACAAACAGTTGAAAGCCGAAAACGATTCACTCTTGACCGAACTCAGCCAGCGCAACAATGAGTTGGACGAGATGATGGGAATGTTCAACGACATTCAAGATGGGTTCAGAAAGATCAATGATGCCGAGAACCGCGTGGACTTGCAACGAGGCTCTATCTCTGAGAACTCGGCTACAGCCAAGCAACAGATTGCTTCCGACATCGATTTTATTTCCAAGCAAATGGAAGAGAATAAGGCACAGATTGCCAAGTTGCAAGAAATGCTGAAAAGTAGCAAGAGCAACTCTGCTCAGTTGAAGAAAGCTGTGGAGGCTTTGACGCAAGAGTTGGCTGCGAAGGCACAGCGCATCGAAGAGCTGCAGGCCGAACTGGCTTCCAAGAACATCCGCATCCAGGAGTTGGATGATGCTGTGACGGGACTGACCGTGGCGAAGGATGAACTGACTGCCGAGAACGAAGCCAAAGCCAAAACGGTTGCTGTACAGGACAAGGCTATCAATGCAGCCTGGTTCGTGTTCGGAACCAAGTCGGAATTGAAAGATCAGAAGATTTTGCAGAGCGGCGACGTGTTGAAGAGTGCCGATTACAACAAGGATTACTTCACGCAGATCGATATCCGCACCACGAAGGAAATCAAGTTGTACTCCAAGCATGCTGAGTTGCTGACTACGCATCCGAAAGGTTCTTTCGAACTTCCGAAGGATGACAAAGGTGAATTGACGCTGAAGATCACCAATCCGACCGAGTTCTGGAGTGTATCCAAGTATCTGGTGATCCAAGTAAGATGACCTATAAAAACCTCTTTTTCGATTTGGACGATACGCTCTGGGCTTTCTCGGAAAATGCCCGTGATTCGTTCGAAGAGATGTATTTCAAGTACGGCTACGACGCCTGGTTCGATTCCTTCGCGCATTTCTATGCGCTCTATGAGAAACGGAATGTGGAGTTGTGGCAGGAGTACGGACAAGGACAAATCGGAAAAGAGGAACTCAATCGCCAGCGCTTTCTGTATCCTCTCGAGGCAGTAGGCGCTGGTGATGCTGTTTTGTCACAAACCTTCTCCGACGATTATTTCTCGGTGGTTCCCACCAAGGAGAAGCTCATGCCTCATGCGGTGGAGGTGTTGGAGTATCTGGCTCCCCGGTACAACCTGTACATCATCTCCAATGGTTTCCGCGAGCTGCAATTCACCAAAATGCGTTCGGCGGGGATCGACCGGTACTTCAAGAAAGTCATTCTTTCGGAAGATATCGGGGTGATGAAGCCTTATCCGGAGGTGTTCCATTTCGCTTTGTCGGCCACCCAGTCCGAACTGCGTGATTCGCTGATGATAGGCGATAGTTGGGATGCCGATATTGTAGGTGCACGTGGAGTGGGTATGCACCAAGTGTACTACAATATGAAGGAGCGTACGGATTTTCCGTTTACTCCCACGTATCAGGTGCGCGATCTCCGGGAGTTGATGGAGGTGCTGTAGATAAAATATTCTGTACAAAGAATAGGTGTTTTAGGCTGGTTCATGGAGGAATCGGCCTTTTTTATATCTAAACAAATGAAAAAACCTATCCGATGAAAGTCTATCCGAAATACTGTCAAATAGGGCTGCTCGTAGATGCGATAAAGCCTAATTGGAGTGTTTGCTTTGTGATTATAACTTGCTTTTTTTCAGTAACTTGCGATTTTTAATTGTAAAAAGTGCTTTGTGTATAGTTGTGTCTGCCGAATTATGGCTAAATTCCATCAACAATTACACAAAACAACAACCTTTTAAGTTATGAAAATGGACAACAAACTATTTGCTCTTATGAGCTTTCTGCTTTTTACCGTGTTTTTTACAAGTTCTTGTATTAACAACATTACCGATGACAACAGTTCGACCGATGGGAAAGTGCCTGTCAACGTATCATCGGATATACGAAACTACCTTCCTGTAACCCGGATGGATGGAGAGTCATTCGAAACCGACGACGCCATTGGCCTTTACCTTATCAGCCAGCCAGAAGCACTAACAGGCGCACGTCATCTCGACAACGTGCGTTTTGCTTATAATGCATCCGGAGAGCTTGTCCCCGAAACCGAAGTTTACTACCCGTACGGGGAAGGCAAATGTGATTTCTATAGTTATTATCCTTATCGGGAGCAAGGCATCATTCCCGATGACAGTACGCTGTCGGTATCTGTCAAAACGGATCAGAGCAAACTGTCCGATTATCTGGCTTCCGACTTTCTGGTGGCCTCCGTGCCGGATGTCACCCCTACCAAGGAGGCTGTCAAACTGCCATATTTCCATAAGATGTGCAAACTGGTCATAGAAATCGTCCTCAAAGGTGAGGAAGATATATCCAAACTGGCGGCCAATAACCCTGAACTGATCTTGCTGGGCCTGCCTACTGCCGGTGTATATGATTTTGTAGGCGATACGATTGTGTCTCAGGATGTGCCGCGGGATATCTCCCTACAGGGCACGTGGAAAGAGAAAGATGGGACATTGGTAGGAAAGTCGGCCCTGCTGATACCGCATACGGTGGCCGCTGGATACAAACTGTTGAGGTTTCAGGTCGGTAGCAGAAGCTTCTCGGGCGTTCTCTCTTCGGAATTTCTGCTTCAGGCAGGTACCGTTTGCACGCTGAAGCTAACGTACGATTCCCAGATTGGCATTAAGAAGATGGAAACTTCCATTGAACCCTGGGGCACTGGTGGTGTGATAGAGATGGAAACACGGGAGGACGATGTGGAAGACTTGGTAGCGGTGAGCGAAGCCGACTTCCGGGAGACGAACGTGCTGGATGTGATGCATCAGGACGAAGTGGTAGCCATACTTTGCAAAGAATACCTGAGGTCGGCTGACGTGGATGCTCAGGCCATTGTGGCCTATCCTGTGGTGGAAGGCAAACCCGATTTGGAACACGGTCAAGTGCTGCATCTTTTAGGCAATACGGAGAAGGTACACGGGGGTACAGCCACATGGAACAAGCAAACGAACGAGCTGGCATATTCTGCCGGGACTTCCTCTCCCTATCCGGGAATATACTTCGATCTTGAAAAGAAAATAGTTCTCGCCAAACCCGAATCTCCCTTGCCGGCTTCTCTTGCGAAGCATTATCTGGAGGATGTGCGTGGAAGCGAACAGAATGATTATCCGATTGTGAAAATCGGTACGCAATATTGGATGCGGGCTAACCTGCATACGGAGTTCTATGCCGACGAAGCGGATATCCCTTTGTTGGACGAAACAGATATCACGCATGGCTATCGGGAAAATGGGGGATACTATTATTACAATATGGCAGCTGTTGAAACCGGAAACTTGCCACCTGCCGGTTGGCAAATACCAACGAAAGCCCAATGGGATAAATTGTTTGCTTATGTTGGAGGTTCAGCATCAGCTTTGAAGAGTGGGGATGGATGGAGCACTAATCAACCAGACTTGGCAGGATTCAACGGCGAAGCTGTGAGTGTTTTTACTTATAACGACCAAAAAACAGCAAGTTATTATGTGCAGAAGATTCGTTGGGTATGCTACTGGCAGATGGAGCAGGAGCAGGAATGCCTTTTTATATCCGAGGACGAACCGGATATCTCTTATTCCGTGATTAACCCCTTGTTCGGACTGTCTGTGCGTTGCGTACAAGAGATGGACTAATATCCGGATAGCCTCTCGCGCACTTATGAAGGTAGGAGGCTCCAAACAAAAACCCTATGGGGAGGGAGATACAAAGCCTTGGTTTTGCATCACACACGGTTTTACTGATGATCACGAGAAACGCAGAATCTGTATTCTGCAGAAGAGGAGCAAACTCATAAAAAAAAGCGGGGCTTCCTTATCGGAAACCCCGCTCTCTGTTGGGCTACCAGGATTCGAACCTGGAAAGTCAGGACCAGAATCTGAAGTGTTACCATTACACCATAGCCCAATTACTTTCAATTGCGGTGCAAAGATACAAATTATTTTATATCCCAAAATATTTTCCATCATTTTTTTAACGAAGCCCCTCTATTGGGGCTTTTACGCTTGTTCGATGTTCCCTAAAAAAAACAAAAAAACAACAGTTTTTTCACAATGCTTTCCTGGATACGATAAAACGACGTATATTTGTAGATTATATGTTGAACAAAGCAAAAACATTGAAACGTATCTGCTTGTTCTAACGTATGATATGTAACAGATTTGAACTAATTTGATAGTAAAATAAGAATGAACGAAACCAAAGTTTTATTAGAGAAGATAACTGAAGGAATACAAGATAAGAAAGGTAAAAGCATCGTAATAGCCGATTTGACTCGCATTGGTGATACCATTTGCAAGTATTTCGTCATCTGCCAGGGAAACTCTCCCAGCCAAGTAAGCGCCATCGTCGACTCCATCCGCGAAACTGCCCGAAAAGGAACAGGCAACCGACCGTTGGCCATCGATGGTGAACGTAACGCCGAATGGGTCGCCATGGACTATGCAGACGTGTTGGTACATATCTTCTTGCCCGAAGTAAGACACTTTTATGATTTGGAACACCTTTGGGCCGACGCTAGGCTAACAACAATCCCCGACATCGACTAACATCAATATGGAAGAAAAAAAGACTAACAACAAGAAGGTAAACATGCCTAAGTTCAACCTGAACTGGCTGTACATGATCATTGCCTTGATGGTAATGGGCCTGTTCTGGACCAACCAGGGCAGCTCGGTCAACAAGACGGTCTCTTATGACGAGTTTCAACAATACGTCCGCGACGGATACGTGAACAAGATTATCGGTTACGATGACAATTCGGTCGAAATGTATATCAAACCGGAGTTCATCGGACAAGTATTCAAGAAAGATTCCAATCGCGTGGGACGGAACCCGATGATTGTCACCGAAGCTCCTTCGCGCGACAATCTGGACAACTTCCTGCAGAAACAGCGTGAGGAAGAGCACTTCAGTGGTTCACTAAGCTATGATAAGAAGAAAGACTACATGTCGATCATTCTGTGGAATATCCTTCCCATTGCTTTGATCGGGCTTTGGATTCTGTTCTTCATGCGTCGTATGGGCGGAGGTGCCGGTAGTGGCGGTGCAGGCGTGTTCAGCGTCGGAAAATCCAAAGCACAGCTTTTCGAAAAGGGAGGTGCCAACCGTGTGACATTCAAGGATGTAGCCGGACTGGCGGAAGCCAAACAGGAGGTGGAAGAAATCGTAGAGTTCCTCAAGGAACCACAGAAATATACCGATTTGGGAGGTAAGATTCCCAAAGGCGCCTTGCTGGTAGGGCCTCCGGGAACAGGTAAAACGTTGCTGGCCAAAGCAGTAGCAGGTGAAGCCAACGTGCCGTTCTTCTCTCTGGCTGGATCGGATTTCGTGGAAATGTTTGTCGGTGTGGGCGCTTCGCGTGTCCGCGATTTATTCAAACAAGCAAAGGAAAAAGCACCCTGTATCGTCTTCATCGACGAGATTGACGCTGTGGGACGTGCTCGCGGCAAGAACCCGGCCATGGGTGGAAACGACGAACGAGAGAACACGCTGAATCAGTTGCTTACGGAAATGGACGGTTTCGGTTCGAATAGTGGTGTCATCATCCTGGCTGCTACCAACCGCGTAGATGTGTTGGACAAAGCCTTGCTTCGTGCCGGACGTTTCGACCGTCAGATCCATGTAGACTTACCCGACCTGAATGAACGTAAAGAAGTTTTCGGCGTACACTTACGCCCCATCAAGATAGACAATTCGGTGGATGTGGACCTGTTGGCACGTCAAACACCAGGATTCTCGGGAGCTGACATTGCTAATGTGTGCAACGAAGCCGCCCTGATCGCTGCCCGTCACGGTAAGAAGTTTGTCGGCAAACAGGACTTCCTGGATGCTGTGGACCGTATCATCGGCGGGTTGGAAAAGAAAACGAAGATCACCACTGAGTCGGAGCGCCGTGCCATCGCCCTGCACGAAGCAGGACATGCCAGCATCTCCTGGTTACTGGAGTATGCTAACCCGCTGATTAAGGTAACGATTGTACCGCGTGGTCGGGCATTGGGCGCTGCCTGGTACCTGCCCGAAGAACGACAGATTACCACCAAGGAGCAAATGCTCGACGAGATGTGCGCCACCTTGGGAGGACGTGCTGCCGAAGATTTGTTCCTCGAACATATATCTACAGGTGCGCTGAATGATTTGGAACGGGTAACCAAGCAGGCGTACGGCATGATAGCCTATCTGGGTATGAGCGAAAAGCTGCCCAACTTGTGCTATTACAACAACGACGAGTATTCGTTCAATCGTCCATACAGTGAGAAAACGGCCGAATTGATCGACGAAGAAGTGAAATCAATGGTCAACGAGCAATACCAACGTGCCAAGAAGATTCTTCTGGAAAACAAGAAAGGACACAACGAACTGGCACAGTTGCTTATCGACAAGGAAGTGATCTTTGCGGAAGACGTAGAACGCATCTTCGGCAAACGCCCGTGGGCTTCGCGTTCGGAAGAAATCATGGCTGCACAGGGAATCGCCCCGGCAACACCCGCCACTCCGACGGAAGAAGAAGTTACGGACACCGAGAAGGATACAGAAAAGGATACTGCCGATTCTCAAAACTAAATACTATTATACTTTGAAGAACTTCATACAACGTGCTATCACAGGACTGCTCTTTGTAGTAGTCCTGGCGGGGTGTACCCTGCTTGATCCAACAGCATTCGGGATATTATTCGTCGTCGTCAGTGCGCTGACTGTCCGGGAATTTGCACAACTGATGAACCGGGCACAAGGGGTACGTGTCAACCAGACTATCACTATGCTCGGGGCAGCTTATCTGTTCCTTGCCACCATGGGCTATTGCATCGAAGCAGCTGGTGTCGAGATCTTCATCCCTTATTCCTTATTATTGCTCTACCTGTTCATTAGCGAGCTTTACCTGAAACGGGAAAAGCCAGTGCTCAACTGGGCTTTCGCTATGATGAGCCAACTTTACATCGCTTTGCCGTTTGCTCTGCTCAATGCGCTGGCCTTCCACAACGACGAAGTGCTGAACAGCGTGGCATACAATCCCATTCTGCCATTGTCGGTATTTATTTTCATTTGGTTGAATGATACGGGAGCTTATTGCGTAGGTTCGTTGATTGGGAAGCACCGATTATTCGAACGCATCTCACCCAAGAAGTCTTGGGAAGGTTCCATTGGTGGTGGAGTTCTGGCTATTGCATCTGCTTTGGTTATTGCTCACCTCTTTCCAATTATGTCTATGATGGAATGGGGCGGACTGGCCTTGACGGTAGTGGTATTTGGTACATGGGGTGACCTGACGGAGTCATTGCTGAAACGTCAGTTGCAAATCAAAGATTCGGGAACCTTCCTGCCGGGGCATGGGGGATTGCTCGACCGCTTTGACAGTGCCTTGATGGCGATTCCTGCAGCGGCCGTTTACTTGCATCTTCTCTTAACCTTTGTGAAGTAGTAAGCAGCGCATCATTTCCTTCGCTGCCTGGCGGGGTGCACCGGCCGGACCAAGACGTTCGGCCATACGGGTGTATTCGTCGAGCATTTGATGGCGACAGTCTGCGTCGTTCAGCAGTTTACCCAATTCAGTTTTCATGTTATCTATCGTCATTGTGTCGGCTACCAGTTCGGTAACTACTTCCCGGTCGGCAATCAGATTGACCAGCGAAATGTACTTCACCGTCAGGATGTGTCGGCGGAGGAACGAAATGACCTTGCCGATAGGGGTGTGGTAGCACACCACCTGCGGTACGCGGAACAATGCTGTTTCGAGTGTAGCCGTTCCTGATGTCACCAACGCAGCCTGTGCATGTTGCAACACCCGGTACGTTTGCCCGAAGACGATCTTCACCGGGATATCACTCAAGTATTTCTGATAGTATTCCGGTGTGATAGAAGGCGCTCCGGCCAGCACCAATTGATAGTCGGGAAAGGCAGAGGCCGCTCGCAGCATGTCGGGCAGGTTGTCCTTGATTTCTTGCTTCCGGCTTCCGGCCAACAGAGCGATAACGGGCTTATCTTCCAGACCATTGTCGGCAGCGAAAGTAGCGAAGGTGTCGGTATTACCATCCAAAAAAGCAGTCACCTCGTCCACTGTGGGATTGCCTATATAATGAATCGGGAATTGGTGCTTGCCTTCGAAGAACTCCACTTCGAACGGCAGGATAGAGAAGAGTTCGTCTACATCCCGCTTGATGTTCTTGATGCGGTACTCCTTCCAGGCCCAGATTTTCGGCGAAATATAATAATACACAGGAATTTGTGTGCGGGCATGCACGAAGCGGGCTATGTTCAGGTTGAACCCCGGGTAGTCCACCAGAATCACCACGTCGGGATTCCAGCGGACAATGTCCTCCTTGCAATGCTTCATGTTGGCAAAGATAGTGCGCAGGTGCAACAATACGGGGATAAAGCCCATGTAGGCCAGTTCCTTGTAGTGCTTCACCAGTGTTCCGCCCTCGGCAACCATCAGGTCGCCTCCGAAGAAACGGAATTCCGCTTGCGCATCCTCTTGTTTCAGAGCTGCCATCAGGTGAGAGGCGTGCAGGTCGCCCGAGGCTTCGCCAACAATCAGGTAATATTTCATAAATTCCAGGCTTTCAATTCATCGATAAACGAATAAGCAGTCATATCCACCGTTACCGGAGTGATGGCCACATAGTCTTGCGCGAGTGCCCAGTGGTCGTTCCGTTCGTTGTCGGGTTCGTGGTCGGTAAACTCTCCCGTGAGCCAGAAGAAATTGGGGTCAGCCTTCCGGGGGCAGGGTTCCCATTCTTTGTCCCAGCTTCCTTTAGCTTGCTCACATACCTTTACACCTTTCAACGTGTTTGTCACCGGGAAGTTCACATTGAGACAGGTTAACGGTGGGAGCCCATTCTGCAGTACCGCGGCAGCAATTTTCCGTACATAAGGTCCGGCCACATCGAAATCAGCACCAGGACTATGGTCGCACAAAGAGTAACCGACAGACGGAATTCCTTTCAGGCATCCTTCGATCACCACCCCCATCGTGCCCGAGTAGTGTACATTCGTAGACGAGTTGTCGCCGTGGTTGATACCACCCACCACCAGGTTGGGCTTGCGATCCAACACTGTATTGAAGGCCAGTTTCACACAATCAGCCGGCGTGCCCGAGCAGGCATATACTTTCAGTCCCACTTCCTGGCGTACCAGGCGGTAATGCACGGGCTGTGTCACCGTCATCGCACATCCGCTGCCCGAGCGGGCTGAGTCGGGAGCCATTACTACAATCTCGCCCAGCGGACGAAGGAACTTGATCAGTTCGCTGATACCCTTGGCAGTTACTCCATCATCGTTCGAAACGAGTATCAGCGGGCGTTTATTTTCCATCATATCTATCTTCTTAAACTAATTTCCGCACAAAAATAAGAAAAAGAGTTGTAATAACGATGCTCTCCTGGCAGATATCGCCCCATTCAAGGCTGTGAAACAGTTTCGGGAAGTGCGATAAGTCGTTTACAAATCTTAATCTTCTGCAAGTGAGTCAAAAAGGAATTCTTAATTCAAGATAAATATGTATATTTGCATTCTAAAAAATGAAAAATCGGTAGCCGGTTATTAACAAAAAGGGCGACTTATGAACAGATTTTGTAAAGTTTGTCTTTTTTCGTAGGCTCTCTAAGTATTTATTACTTATTTCGCTGCCGATAAAACAGCATAAATTATGGGAAAAATTATTGCATTGGCCAACCAAAAGGGAGGCGTAGGAAAAACAACGACAACTATCAATCTTGCCGCTTCGCTTGCGACGCTTGAGAAAAAGGTGCTAGTCATCGACGCTGATCCCCAGGCAAATGCCTCGTCGGGATTGGGAGTTGACATCAAGCAAGCGGAATGTACTATTTATGAGTGCATCATTGACCGGGCAGATGTGAAAGCTGCCATTCACGACACGGAACTCGAGTCGCTGAAGGTGATCTCTTCACATATTAATCTGGTAGGTGCCGAGATAGAAATGCTGAATCTGCCCAACCGCGAGAAGATCCTGAAAGAAGTGATCGAGCCGCTCAAGTCGGAGTACGATTATATCCTGATAGACTGCTCGCCGTCATTGGGGCTGATTACCATCAATGCATTGACGGCTGCCGATTCGGTCATTATTCCCGTGCAAGCTGAATACTTCGCTCTCGAAGGAATCAGCAAGTTGCTGAATACCATCAAGATTATCAAGTCGAAGCTGAATACTTCACTCGAGATCGAAGGCTTCCTGCTGACCATGTATGACTCACGGCTGCGCCAGGCCAACCAGATCTATGATGAGGTTAAACGCCATTTTCAGGAACTGGTGTTCAACAGCGTAATACAGCGCAATGTCAAGTTGAGTGAAGCACCCAGTTACGGTATACCTACCATCCTGTACGACGCCGACTCTACCGGATCTAAGAACTATATGGCTTTGGCCAAAGAATTAATCAACAGAAATAAGTAACGCTACAAAGATATGGTACAAAGGAGAAATGCATTAGGCCGCGGACTCGACGCTCTGCTTTCGATGGATGAAGTAAAGACTGAAGGGTCTTCTTCCATCAACGAAATCGAACTGTCGAAGATTGCCGTCAACCCCAATCAGCCGCGTCGTGAATTCGACGAAACGGCTTTGCAGGAATTATCGGACTCCATTGCCGAGATCGGCATCATCCAGCCCATTACTTTGCGGAAACTATCCGAAGATTCATACCAGATCATTGCCGGTGAACGTCGCTACCGGGCCTCGTTGAGAGCCGGACTAAAGTCGGTTCCCGCCTACATCCGTACGGCTGATGACGAGAATGTGATGGAGATGGCGCTGATAGAAAACATCCAGCGCGAAGACTTGAACTCTGTGGAAATCGCCCTGGCCTACCAGCATCTCATCGAGCAGTACAAACTGACGCAGGAACGGCTCAGCGAGCGGGTGGGGAAGAAACGTACCACCATCGCCAACTATCTCCGGTTGCTGAAACTTCCGGCTCCCATCCAGATGGCTTTACAAAACAAACAGATCGACATGGGACATGCCCGCGCACTGATTGCTCTCGACAATCCGAAGCTACAGGTGAACCTGTTCGAAGAGATTCAGCAGCACGGATATTCGGTACGCAAAGTGGAAGAGTTGGTCAAAGCGCTGAATGAAGGAGAAACCATTAAGAGTGGTGACAAAAAAATAGCACCGAAACGTGCTAAACTCCCGGAAGAGTTCAACATCCTGAAGCAACATCTTTCCGGATTCTTCAACACCAAGGTCCAGCTTACCTGCTCCGAAAAGGGGAAAGGAAAGATTAGCATTCCTTTTGGTAGCGAAGAAGAGCTGGAACGTATCATAGAACTTTTCGACTCTTTAAAGAAGTAAATGACAGGAAAAAACAAACGATATAAACTGTATATGGCAACCCTGCTTCTCTGTTTCCTACAGGTGGCAGGGATTGATGTGTATGCACAAGAACCTGTTCAGACCACTCCTCAAGACTCTGTGCGGACAGCACCCAAAGCGCGTGCCCGCCGTACACGGCCCGTCACAGAGATTGTGCCGGACACTGCGGTAGCCCAGGTGTCGAAGATTGTTCAGGATAGTCTGCCGCCTGTACCTGTCCTGGAACTGGACAGTCTGGCTTCGGTAGCAGTCAACAAGGCCTTGGCCGATAGTCTGGAGAAAGCCAACAAAGCCAACATGGAGAAGCTGCAGAAAAGCACTGCTGCTGTTACCCCACCCATAACAGCACCTGTTGATAGCATAAAGTCGTCCATCCCGGAAAAACGTTTCCTCCCCAACCCCAATAAAGCGACTTGGCTGGCTGTAGTATTTCCCGGAGGCGGACAGATTTATAACCGGAAGTACTGGAAATTGCCCATTGTCTATGGGGGGCTCGTCGGATGTGCCTATGCGCTGACCTGGAACAACAAGATGTACAAAGATTACTCGAAAGCCTATACGGATATTATGAGTGACAATCCGAACGCCACGAGTTACAACGACTTCCTCCCGGCCGGATATAAGATACCTGAGTCGCAGATGAGTTATTACAAGGAAGTCTTCCGGAAACGAAAAGACATGTATCGTCGATACCGCGATATGAGTATCTTTGCCGTGATCGGAGTGTATCTCATCTCCATCGTCGATGCCTATGTCGATGCCGAACTATCTGATTTTGATATATCACCCGACCTGAGTATGCGGGTGGAGCCTACGATGATGAATACCCAGTACTTGAACAGCAACAACAAAGCGGTGGGTATTCAATGCAGCTTTAGATTTTAGTTTTTATCATGAAGAATAACAAGTAAGAATGAAGAATTTCATCCATTATTGCAGTCTGACTGTCTCTTTATTATTGGCAACCACCTGGGTCAGTGCCCAGGAAAGTGTAGATGTAATCATCAAATCGAACGGAAACGAACACAAAGAAAGCATCGAAATTCCTACCAGCATGACGTATCCGCTCGATAGTCTGCTTAATGACTGGAAAGCCAAGAACTACATAGATCTCGGAAAAGATTGTAGCACGGCCGATGTCAACCCTTACTTTAGCGATTCAGTGTATATAGATAGACTGAGCCGTATCCCCTCCGTTATGGAGATGCCCTACAACGAAATCGTACGCAAGTTTATCGATACGTATGGCGGACGCCTGCGTAATCATATATCGTTCATGCTGAGCGCTTGCAACTTCTATATGCCTATCTTCGAGGAAGCCCTCGATGCATACAACCTTCCCATGGAACTGAAATACCTGCCCGTCATCGAGTCGGCTCTGAACCCTTCGGCTGTTTCGCGCGCCGGTGCATCAGGACTGTGGCAGTTCATGCTCAACACCGGAAAGATGTACGGATTGGAGAGCAACAGCCTGGTAGACGAACGTCGCGATCCGATCAAAGCTACCTGGGCGGCGGCTCGTTACCTGAAAGAATTGTATGCTATCTATCAGGACTGGAACCTGGTGATTGCCGCCTACAACTGTGGACCGGGTAATATCAACAAAGCCATCCGCCGAGCAAACGGCGAAACGGATTATTGGGCTATCTACAACTATCTGCCCAAAGAAACTCGTGGATATGTACCGGCGTTCATTGCCGCCAACTACATGATGACATATTACTGTGACCACAACATCTGTCCGATGGAAACCAATATTCCGGAAAGCACCGATACGATACAGGTGACGAAGGAACTGCACTTCGAGCAGATTGCCGATCTTTGCGGAGTGGAAATGAGCCAGTTGAAAAGTCTGAACCCGCAGTACAAGAAGAACATTATCCCAGGAGATACCAAACCCTGCACCCTGCGCCTGCCGCAGAACGCAGTAAGCATATTTATTGACAAGCAAGACTCCATTTATGATCATCGCAGTGCCGAGCTTTTCAAAAACAGAAAGACGGTGGCCATCAAGGACACTACGCCTGCATCACGGAGTCGATCGACTTCATCGGCAACCTCGGGCGACGTTACCTATTATAAAATAAAGAAGGGCGACACATTGTCAGGTATTGCCGGTAAGTACGGGGTCAGCGTTAAGGACCTGCAGAGATGGAACGGCTTAAGCAGCACCCGTATTTCCCCAGGGAAAAACCTCAAAATCCAGAAATAGTTACAATGGTATTTGTGCGGTGTTGGAATTTGCTTATTTTTGCAACAGAGTAGTAGATTATGGACAATGTAAATAACAAAGATAAACACGAGGAAGAAATGATCGAACAAGCGTTCCAGGAACTGCTTACCGATTACCTCGCCACCAAACACCGCAAACGTGTTGAGATCATCACGAAAGCTTTTAACTTCGCTAATCAGGCGCACAAGGGTATCAAGCGCCGCTCCGGCGAACCGTACATCATGCACCCGCTGGCTGTAGCCCGGATTGTGTGCAACGAGATCGGCCTGGGATCGACGTCCATCTGTGCAGCTTTGCTGCACGACGTGGTCGAAGATACGGACTACACGGTAGAGGATATCGAGAATATTTTCGGCAAGAAAATTGCCCAGATTGTCGACGGGCTGACCAAGATCTCGGGTGGTATCTTTGGCGACAAGGCTTCCGCACAGGCGGAAAACTTCAAGAAGCTGCTACTTACCATGTCGGAAGATATCCGTGTAATCCTGATCAAGATTGCCGACCGCTTGCACAATATGCGTACACTGGGTTCCATGATGCCCAACAAGCAGTACAAGATTGCCGGTGAAACGCTCTACATCTACGCACCACTCGCCAACCGCTTGGGCTTGAACAAGATCAAGACCGAACTGGAAAATCTCAGCTTCAAGTACGAACATCCGGAAGAATACGAGCAGATAGAAGGCAAGCTGCAAGCCACTTCTATGGAGCGCGACAAACTGTTTACCGACTTCACCGCTCCCATCCGCGAGCAACTGGACAAGATGGGATTGAAATACCGCATCCTGGCTCGCGTGAAGTCCATCTACTCCATTTGGAACAAGATGCAGACCAAGCATGTACCGTTCGAAGAAATATTCGACCTGCTGGCTGTGCGTGTCATCTTCGAACCCCGTAACGCCGAAGAAGAACTGAACGACTGTTTCGATATTTACGTATCCATCTCCAAGATATACAAGCCGCACCCCGACCGTATCCGCGACTGGGTGAGCCATCCCAAAGCCAACGGTTACCAAGCCCTGCACGTCACCCTGATGGGAAAGAACGGACAGTGGATCGAAGTACAGATTCGTAGCGAACGGATGAACGACATTGCCGAACAAGGGTTTGCCGCACACTGGAAATACAAGGACGGCGTGGGTGGCGAGGACGAAGGAGAACTCGAAAAATGGCTCAGTCCCATCAAGGAGATCCTCGACGATCCGCAACCGGATGCCATCGACTTTCTCGATACCATCAAGCTGAACCTGTTTGCTTCGGAGATCTTTGTCTTTACCCCGAAAGGTGAACTGAAAACGATGCCGCAGAATGCCACGGCGCTCGACTTCGCTTTCTCTCTGCACACCGACATCGGCACGCACTGCATTGGCGCCAAGGTGAACCATAAGTTGGTTCCACTCAGCCACAAGCTGCAAAGCGGTGACCAGATAGAGATCCTGACTTCGCGTTCGCAGCGGGTGCAACCGCAATGGGAGATGTTCGCCACTACGGCCCGGGCGCGCGCGCGCATCGCTGCCGTGCTGCGCAGAGAGCGGAAGAACAACCAGAAGAAAGGGGAAACACTCTATCACGAGTTTCTCCAGAAAGAAGAGTTGCAGTCCAATCCGGAGATCCTGCAACGCCTGTGCCGTCTGCACAACCTCAAGACGGAGGAAGAACTTTACATCGCCATCGGCAGCAATGCCATGGTACTCGGCGAGGCAGACAAGAATGAGTTCAAAGACAAGCAGAGTGGCAACTGGAAACGGTATCTCACCTTCCCGTTTGGCGGCAGCAAAGACAAGCAGCCGATGGAGAAGGAACTGTTGGAGAAAGAAAAGATCAACCCCAAAGAGGTGCTGAAACTAACGGAGGAAAGCATCCGGAACAACTATATCATGGCCGACTGTTGCCACCCCATTCCCGGCGACGACGTACTGGGCTATATGGACGAAAACGACCAGGTGGTCATCCACAAACGGCAGTGTCCGGTGGCTGTCAAACTGAAAGCCAACTTCGGCAACCGCATCATCGCCACTTCCTGGGATACGCATAAGGCGCTCTCTTTCCTGGTGTACATTTATATAAAAGGTATCGATGCAGTGGGGGTGCTCAATGAAGTGACTCAGGTCATCTCCCGGCAACTGAATGTCAACATCCGCAAGTTGAATATAGAGACCAACGACGGGATTTTCGAAGGCAAGATTCAACTGTACGTACACGATGTAGAGGATGTGAAGACCATTTGCAACAACCTGCTGAAGGTGAAGAACATTAAGTCGGTGACCCGGGTGGAGGAATAAACACCCATGAAGACCACCGGCCACAAGCAGTTCTTCGCCCTTCTGAGGGCAGGCCTTTGGAATCAAAAGGCAGATGCCGCCCTGTTCGAGTCCGGGGTGGACTGGCCGTTTATCTTCAAGCTATCCAAATCACAATCTGTATTGGGAATCATCTTCGACGGCATTCGTACGCTGCCCGAGACCTGTATGCCCGAGCGGAAGATATACCTGCAATGGTGCAGCCTGGTAGGAAAAATAGAGCAAAGCAACTCCATGCTCAACGCCGAACTGCAGAATGTCTTCTCCCTGTACAGCCAACATGGATTAACTCCCGTACTGCTGAAAGGACAGGGTGTGGCGCAGAACTATCCGAATCCACTACACCGCCAGTGTGGTGATATCGACATCTACTTAGGCGAGAAGCAATACCCGGTGGCCAACAAACTGTTACTCGCGGGCGGGGCGGTAGAGACTCTGGAAGAGAACAACAAACATTCCGGTTTTCACTGGCACCAGGTCGAAGTGGAAAACCACCGGATTGTAGCACAGTTGAATGCCCCACGAGCCAACGCCTACTTCCAACGTATGGTTAAGAATTGGTTTCCTCACGGGCGGACAGCCACTATCGATGGCTTCTACACCGTCCTTCCTCCAGCCGATTTCGACGCCCTTTTCCTACTGATACACGCCATCATCCATTTCCTTTCCGGAGGCATCGGTCTGCGACAAGTGTGCGACTGGGCCTGTCTGCTTCATGCCTACCGGGCGGAATTGAATCCTACCGGCATCGCCGAATCTTATCGCCGTACCGGACTGACAAGAGCGGGGAAAGCCTTCGGCTATATTGCTGTGGAGTACCTGGGACTGCCCGCCGAAGAACTCCTTTTCAAGTTGGATGAGAAAGACAAAAAGCGGGGTGAGTGGTTGCTGGAAGACATTCTGCAAACTGGTAACTTCGGGCAGTTCGACCAACGGCGCAAGGTAAAACCCAAAGGATACTGGAGCGGAAAGTGGCACACCTTCACCACCATCATCAACCGTTGCCGGGAGCTGGGCGAGTTTGCCCCTGCCGAGGCACGCTGGTACCCGCTGATGTTGGCCATCCATTCTGCCAAGATGCAAATCAAGCATCGATTATCGTAATCCACTTGCCTGTACAAGCCTTCAAAAAAAGACTTAAGTGTTTTTTTGGAGGCTTACGCAGGAAAGCTTCGCTGCTTCCGCATCGGGCAGACAAGCCAGGTGATAGATGGGAGTGGTTTCGAGCACGCGTCCGATGACGTGGCTGATGCAGTCGTACAACCGGTTGTCATAGGCAAAGTCGGGTGGGCAGGACGGGTGAAGCGCCCCGTAAGCTGGTAGCGTATCCAGTCGTTTGATGCGGTTGTAAGGGGCCTGTGACAAGCGTACGCAGCCCGCCAACGGATATTGTTCATTCTTATAACAGGGTGTTTTCCCGCTCCACGGACTCCCGAATACATACGGCACACCTTCGATGATCCGCAGGATAGGACTATCGTCGTTCAGCAATTCGGCACCTGGGATGTGCTCACGCCACAAGCGTGTGTGGGTACTCTTTCCGGTTCCGCTTTCGCCCAGGAAGAGCACTGCTTTTCCCTGGTGTTGTATCGCGCTGGTGTGTATAGCCACCGTATCGTAAGGAGCCGTCACTATGCCATAAGCTATCCACAGGGCAAAGCGCAACAACCGTTCGGTCAATGCACCCTGGAAGTAAACGGTATCGCCGCCCTCTTTCACCCACATGCGTAGCGAGAGGTCCTCTTGTTGGAGTATCAGCAGATAGCCCTCGGCATATCTTCCGAAGGTGTTTTCGACATCTTCTACTTGATTCTGGTATAGTATCTTAGCCATTGCGGGGGCCGGTGTCTCGGAGACGGTAAAGGTAGCCAACGGTGCTTCATCGGCATGGATCTCGAAAGGGGCGAAGCCTTCGATCTGCTTCACAACTGCTGCCAATGCAACCCCCTCTATCCGGATGCAGTGCCCGGCTATGCGATAAGAATGCCGCATCCGGTCAGAGAGTCAATCCAGTCCTGGGCGCCTTGCAAAGCCTGTTCGTGCGAGACCTCATAGTGGGCCTCCAGAACAGCCGCAGCATCTTCCAAGGTAAAGTCACAACGGCAAAGCTCTTCCCACATCAAAGCGGCCGACTCGTTCAGAGAGATCACTCTCGTCATCTCCGCATGAGAAGCTCCTTGCTTTACTACGAGATCCTCTCCCGCTATTTTTCGTACCTTATATTCTTCTTTAATTTTCATAAACAGTTCCTGCTTATTCGTCCAACTCCCGTGTGATCGAGAGCAGTTCTTCTTTGATTTCTTTCAGGCGATTGATGATTTCGAAGTTGCGAACAGTTTCTTCCTTGTTGCCCTTCAGCCGTTGGCGAGCGCCGTGAAGTGTCATGCCTTTCTCCTTTACCAAGTGGTAAATGAGGCGAACGGTCTCCACGTCCTCCTTACGGTACTGACGCACTCCCCGACTGTTGGTCTTCGGGCTGATTTGCGGAAACTCCTTCTCCCAGAAGCGGAGGAGGGACTGGTTCACACCGAACATGTCGGCCACCTCGCTGATGGAGTAGTACAACTTCAAGTCTTTTTCTGTATTCAACATCGCTGTTCTCCTTAACTATATAATACATTCTCTCTTAGTCGAACACCTTGCCGTGGTTGGCAGCCAACTGAATCATCCGATCGTACTCCTCGGCTGTCAGGTCCATGAAATAATAATTTACCGGATTCACTATCTGCCCCTTTACATGCACCTCGTAATGCAGGTGAGGACCGGTACTCTTTCCCGTACTGCCCACCGTGCCAATCACTTCGCCACGTACCACCTTCTGCCCCACCCGGGCTTTCATCGTATACAGGTGGGCGTACCAGGTATTGTACCCGAAGCCGTGGTTGATAACGATGGTATTGCCATAGCCCGTTTCCCAGCCTGCCTTGACCACCGTGCCGTCGCCCGTGGCGTAGACATCCGTTCCCTGATGTGCCGAGAAGTCCATCCCACTGTGAAACCTCGGAGTGCCGTAGATGGGGTCGATACGCATGCCGTAACCCGAAGCCGTTTGCCGCAAGTCCTTGTTGGATACCGGCTGAATGGCGGGCATGCACTTCAGCATCTCGTCGTGGTTCTTGCACATAGCCACCACATCGTCGAACGATTTAGACTGTATGTAGAGTTGCTTGGTCAGCACATCCATCTTTTGTGTGGTGTTCACCACCAGGGCCGAGTTGGCCAGGTCCATCAGTTCCTCGTATCGGCTGGTTCCACCATAACCTGCCTTGCGGATGGCTGGTGACACCGGATCGGCTTGCAGAATCACCCGGTATAGATTATCGTCCCGTTGTTGCACATCTTGCAATACGCCCATCGCCTCGTCCAACCGGTGCGAAAGCACGTTGTACTGTGCCTGCAAGCGGCTGTTCTCGCTACGCAGCTCCTTCTCGGAAGGGGTGCCGAAGATAATGAGCAACAGGATAAAGGTCCCGATACCCAGTCCCATACCGACGAACAGCCGGCGCAGAATGCTCATCGCCCGTTGCCGGACGGTAGGATAAATCCTGTCGTAGGTCTGTGTTTTGGGATTATAGATATAGTAAACTTTGCGCATCTGACAATTATTTCGCGGGTTAATGCGACAAAAATACGAAAAACAAGCTATCTTTGCGCTGTTTTTCAAGAATATTAACCTCATCGATAGATATTTACAGAGTATGCTGACAGCTAAAGAAACGAGAGAATCGTTCAAAAGATTCTTCGAGTCGAAAGGACACCAGATTGTATCCTCGGCTCCGATGGTAATAAAAGACGACCCCACACTGATGTTCACCAATGCCGGAATGAATCAGTTCAAGGATATCATCCTGGGGAACCAACCCATTAAATACAGCCGCGTGGCGGACTCGCAGAAGTGTCTGCGCGTGAGTGGCAAGCACAACGACCTGGAAGAAGTAGGACACGACACGTACCACCACACCATGTTCGAGATGCTGGGCAACTGGTCGTTCGGCGACTACTTCAAGAAGGAAGCTATCGAGTGGGCCTGGGAATACTTAGTGACCGTGTTGAAGCTCGATCCGAACCGTCTGTATGCTACCGTGTTCGAAGGCTATCCCGCTGAAGGACTGGAACGCGACGACGAAGCAGCCGGTATCTGGGGACAGTTCCTGCCGGCCGACCGCATCATCAATGGTAACCGGAAGGATAATTTCTGGGAGATGGGCGACACAGGTCCCTGTGGCCCTTGCTCGGAAATACATATCGACTTGCGCAGCGAAGCCGAACGCGCCGAAGTGAGCGGGCTTTCGCTGGTCAACCAAAGTCACCCGCAAGTCATCGAAATATGGAACCTCGTATTCATGCAGTACAACCGCCGGGCCGACGGCTCGCTGGACGGACTTCCTGCCAAGGTGATCGACACCGGTATGGGCTTCGAGCGTCTGTGCATGGCTCTGCAAGGCAAAACGTCGAACTATGACACCGACGTGTTCCAACCCATCATTAAAGAAATCGCTGCCATGGCCGGCACCGAATACGGAAAGGACACTCAGAACGATGTGGCTATGCGCGTCATCGCCGACCACATCCGCACCATCTCCTTCTCCATCACCGACGGGCAGTTGCCATCGAACGCGAAGGCTGGTTATGTGATCCGCCGCATCCTGCGCCGCGCCGTGCGTTACGGTTACACGTTCCTCGGACAGAAGCAAGCCTTCATGTACCGTCTGCTCCCGGCACTCATCGCCAACATGGGCGACGCTTATCCGGAACTGGAAGCACAGAAGGGACTGATCGAGAAGGTGATCAAGGAAGAAGAAGAATCATTCCTCCGCACGCTGGAAACAGGTATCCGCTTGCTCGATAAGACGATGGCCGACGCGAAAGCCAACGGTCAATCGGAAATCAGCGGTAAGGATGCTTTTACGTTGTATGACACCTTCGGCTTCCCGCTCGACTTGACGGAGCTGATCCTTCGCGAAAACAATATGACGGTGAACATCGATGAGTTCAACGCCGAAATGCAACAACAGAAAGAGCGTGCCCGCAACGCCGCCGCCATCGAAACAGGCGACTGGATCAGCCTGAAAGAAGGTACTTCGGAGTTCGTGGGCTATGACTTTACCGAATACGAAACCACCATCCTGCGCTACCGCCAGATCAAGCAGAAAAACCAGACGTTGTACCAGATCGTACTCGACTATACCCCGTTCTACGCCGAAAGCGGCGGTCAGGTGGGCGACACCGGTGTACTGGTGAGCGAGTTTGAAACCATCGACGTGATCGACACGAAGAAGGAAAACAACCTGGCCGTGCACATCACCAAGAAGCTGCCCGCACATCTGGAAGCTCCGATGATGGCTTGCGTGGATACAGACAAGCGTGCCGCCTGTGCGGCCAATCACTCGGCTACGCACTTGCTGGACGAGGCCCTGCGCGAAGTACTGGGCGAGCACATCGAACAGAAAGGTTCGCTCGTTTCGCCCGAATCGCTACGCTTCGATTTCTCGCACTTCCAGAAGGTGACCAACGAGGAGATCCGCCAGGTAGAACACTTGGTGAACGCCAAGATTCGCGCCAACGTAGCTCTGACCGAATACCGCAACATCCCCATCAGCGAAGCCAAAGAACTGGGTGCCATCGCCTTGTTCGGCGAGAAGTACGGTGACGAAGTACGCGTCATCCGCTTTGGCTCGTCCATTGAGTTCTGCGGAGGTACGCACGTAGCTGCCACCGGACAGATCGGTATGATGAAGATTGTGTCCGAAAGTTCGGTAGCTGCCGGCGTACGTCGTATCGAAGCCTTCACCGGAGCCCGTGTGGAAGAGATGCTGGACGCCATTCAAGATACGTTGACCGACCTGAAAGCGCTCTTCAACAATGCACCCGACCTGGCTGGAACCATCCGCAAGCACATCGAAGAGAATGCCGGATTGAAGAAGCAGGTGGAAGACTTCATGAAAGAGAAGGAA
This sequence comes from Bacteroides sp., assembly GCA_031554505.1. Classification (GTDB taxonomy): domain Bacteria; phylum Bacteroidota; class Bacteroidia; order Bacteroidales; family Bacteroidaceae; genus Bacteroides. The sequence continues at coordinate 70,341 of JAVBVI010000085.1, forward strand.
ACTGAGTTCAAGGCTCGTCTGATCAAGGGCATCCAAGAGGTGAACGGGGTGAAAGTAGTGAAGTTCTGTGCTCCCATGCCTCCCGAAACGGTGAAGAACATCGCTTTCCAGCTCCGTGGCGAGTTCACGGAGAACCTGTTCTTCGTGGCCGGATCGGCCGACGGCACCGGAAAACCGATGCTGACGGTAATGCTGAGCGACAACCTGGTGGCCGGCGGACTGAAAGCGGGCGACCTGGTACGGGAAGCTGCCAAACTGATCCAAGGTGGCGGCGGCGGTCAGCCGCACTTCGCAACAGCCGGCGGCAAGAGCTCCGAAGGTTTGCAGGCAGCCATCGACAAAGTACTGGAACTGGCTGGTATCTAAGAAATATCAGCTACGTACTGATAAAAGCGCGGGCGAAATGGAGAGTTTATCTGTTTCGCCCGCGCTCTTTTGTTTGTTGCAACGACTGAAACGCGGTGTTTCAACGGTTGCAATGTCTTATAACAGAGTGTTTCAACCGCATGGAACACTTTGTTTCAGGGCATGGAACACTCTGTTTCAAAGCATGGAACACTGCGTTTCAAGGCATGAAACACTTTGTTTCATCTGCGGAAACACCGCGTTTTCACTCTTGGAACAAACGGGAAAGAAACTTTAAAGAATCTGATTCTCCGGGTAGTTCACCAGGAACAACGTCTTGGTAGCGCGGGTGAAAGCGGTATAGAGCCACCGGAAATAGTCGGGAGTGAGGGACTCATCCGTCAGGTAACCCTGATCGAGGAATACGTTCTGCCACTGGCCGCCCTGCGCTTTGTGGCATGTCACGGCGTAGGCATACTTCACTTGCAGGGCGTTGTAGTGAGGATCGGCCTTCATCTTCTTCATCCGGTCGCCTTTCAGGGGGATGTCGGCATAATCTTCCAGGATGGTGTAGAAGAGACGGTCGTTGTCCGCCTTCGGTAGGGCGGGGGAGTCGGTCTGCAGCGTATCGAGCAGGAGTTTCGTCTCCAGTTCGAAATCTCCGTGGTCGGGAAACGACAGCAAGACGTCGGCAAAGCGGAAGCCATACAGTTCGCGGGTGTGTCGCACGCGCCGCACTACGGCCGTTTCGCCGTTGGCGATGAAGTCCATCTCCTTGCTCTTTTCCGTCCAGTAGTAGTTGTTTTTCGCTATCATCAGGACATCGCCTGTTTCCAGTTCTTCTTCCCGCCAGAGGATTTGTGCCCGGATACCCTTGTTGTAGATGTTGGCCCGCTTGTTGGAACGGCAGATCACGATGGTTTCGTCCAGTCCGTCGCGGTCGTAGCACGTGCTTAGTTCTTCGATCAACTCGTTGCCCGGTACCACGCGGATATCCGGAAAGCCCGTTACGCGTATCCGGGGAAGAGAGAAGCAGTCGTCGGTGGCGATCAGCTCGCGCAGACGGGTAGCGTTCCACAAAATGCCCGAATCTTGCTCCTGTCGCACTACCTGGGTCAGGTTCACCTCGCGCACGTTCAGCCCGTAACCCTTCAAGGCTTCGGCATACAAGGCGGGGCTTTGTTCTTCGCCCACCGGTGGCAGCTGGGCGGTGTCGCCCATAAGCAGCAAGCGGCAGCCGGTACCGGAGTAGACAAACTGTATCAGGTCGTCGAGCAGGCGGCCTGTTCCGAACGACGCTCCCGACAACCCTTCGTTGGCTATCATGGATGCTTCGTCGACGATGAACAGCGTGTGAGAGGAGAGATTATCGTTGATCGAAAAGTTGGTCAGTTCGTTGGAGAATGACTTCTGCCTGTAAATCTTTTTATGAATAGTGAATGCCGGATGTCCTGCATAAGCCGCAAAAACCTTGGCCGCCCGGCCGGTGGGAGCCAGTAGTATGGTCTTCTGTTTCAGCTGGTCCATTGTCTTCACGAGTGCTCCCAGCAACGATGTTTTCCCCGTTCCGGCATATCCCCGCAATATCAATACAGAGTCTGCGTCGGGGGCTAACAAGAACTCTGAAAGATTTTTAACAGCTATTTCTTGCTCAAAAGTTGGTTGGTAAGGAAAATTTTCCTTAATTTGGCATTCTAAATAGTTATTTATCATTTTCGTAGGAGAAAAAGCTTGGGTGGCTTCTGTATTTAAATTTATTTATTTTATTTTTGCGCTACGAATATAAACTAAAAAAAACATATTTATCATGAAAACAGTATTTAATATCGTATTAGGGCTATGTGCGCTTGCTTTGATTTATATTTGTTATGCAAGTATCATGGGACCTATTGAATTCGAGGCTCAGAGGGAGCATAGAGAGAAAGCAGTTATCGCACGCCTGATCGACATCCGTAAGGCACAGATGGAGTACCGCAGTCTTCACAAAGGCCAGTACACCGAAAGCTTCGATAGCTTGATCGATTTCATCAAGACACAGAAGTTGCCTTTCGTATCTAAAGAAGGAGTTCTGAGCGATAAGCAGTTAGAAGAGGGATTGACCGAGAAGAAGGCTATGGTTATCATCAACAAAGCCAAGAAAACCGGTAACTACAAGGAAGTAGAAAAAAACAATCTGCAGAATTTCAAACGTGATACCATGTGGGTGGCCGTAATGGATACTATTTTCCCTAAAGGCTTCAACCCCGACTCACTGAGATACGTACCCTACAGCAGTGGCGCACAGTTCGAGATGTACATCAAGAACGATACAGCCAAATCGGGTGCCCCGATCTTCCTGTTCCAGGCAAATACACCATACGAAACGTATTTGCAAGGACTTAGCAAGCAGGAGATCAACAACCTCAAGGACATCAAGGAGAAGCTGTTTAGATATCCGGGCTTGATGGTTGGTTCTATCGAAACACCGAACAACGGTGCTGGAAACTGGGAATAATATCCTGACAATATATGTTCGAAACAATAGACTTTAGTAAATCAAAACAATACACATTATCCATCCGTCTGAGTACGGATGGATTTTCTTTTTCTATCTACAACCCGCTCAACGAAGGCGAATTGTCGTTCGAAGAGCAGGAGGTCGATCCGTCATTATCGCTCACAGCCAATCTGAAAAGCTGTTTCCGTGAGCTGGAGTTCCTGAAACATCCCTATAAGCGGGTGTATATGCTCCTGGTGGGCAAACGCTTCACGCTGGTGCCGCTGGAACTGTTCGACGATGAACAGGTCGAATCTATTTTTAATTACAACCATCCGCAGATACCCAATGAGATTATTCTGTACAACATCCAGAAGCGTCACAACACGGTGGTCATCTACGGCATGGACAAAAGCGCCCACACCTTCCTGGCCGAGCATTTCCCGGAAGCTACCTTCTATTCGCAAGCCAGCCCGATGCTGGAATACTTCCTGCAGAAAAGCCGGATGGGCAATAGCCGGAAGATTTATGCCTGCCTGCGGGCCGATGCCATCGATCTGTATGCCTACGACCGCGGAAAACTCTTGTTTGTCAACTCGTTCGAATGCTCGGAAACCACCGACCGGGTGTACTATGTGCTCTACGTGTGGAAGCTGCTGGAGTTCGATCAGCAACGGGATGAGTTGCATCTCTCGGGCTTGTTCACCGCTAAGGATGCACTGCTCAAAGAACTACGCAAGTTCATCACGCAGGTGTTTGTGATGAACCCGGAATCCAATATTGATATTCAAGGTCTGTTATCATGCGAGTAATCAGCGGTATATATAAGAGAAGACGGTTTGATGTGCCACGTACCTTCAAGGCACGTCCCACCACCGACTTTGCCAAGGAGAACCTATTCAATGTACTCAACAGCTACTTCGACTTCGAGGAAGGAGTCACCGCACTCGACTTATTTGCCGGTACGGGTAGTATCAGCATCGAACTGGTGTCGCGCGGATGCGACCGGGTGGTCAGTGTAGAGAAGGAAGGTTCGCACCACGCTTTCATCTGTCAGGTCATGAAGGAGGTGAAGACGGACAAGTGTCTGCCCATACGTGGGGATGCCTTTCGCTTCGTGAGCCATTGCCGGGAGCAGTTCGACTTTATCTTTGCCGATCCGCCCTATGACCTGAAGGAATTGGATACTCTTCCCGAGTTGGTTTTCCAGAACAACCTACTGAAAGAAGGAGGGGTCTTTGTCCTGGAACATGGAAAACAGAATAATTTCGAAGAATCGCCGCACTTCCTGGAACGGCGTGTATACGGTAGCGTGAACTTCTCGTTCTTCCGGTAATCACAACAATGGTGCCAGCAGACGGACTACAGACTCCGCTGCTTTCTGGCGCCAGGAACGTTTCTCCCAGCTTTTTAGGAATACTTGTGTAGACTCCCGTTGGTCGTGCAGGAAGATCTCTTTCATCTGCAGGGCTGTTTCTGCTCCGTAGATGAAAGCATTGGCTTCAAAATTGTGCTCGAAACTGCGGAAGTCCAGATTAGTCGACCCTACCGTCGAGAGTGTGTCGTCGGATACCATCAGCTTGGAATGCAGGAATCCGTTCTCGTAGAAGTACACCTTTACGCCCGCCCGCAGCACATCGGCCAGGTACGAACGGGAACCCAGGTGTGTGAAACGATTGTCAGCCTTGCGGGGAAGCATCAGCCGGACGTCCACCCCCGAAAGCGCCGCTACCTGCAGGGCTGTGAGCACCTGCTCGGTAGGCAGGAAATAAGGAGTCTGGATGTAGAAGTATTTGCGGGCGCTGGTGATGGACATGAGCAGTCCTTGCATGATCTCACGCCACGGGCCTACCGGGTCGCCGGTGACAATCTGCGCCAGGGAGGTGCCGCAGGTTTCCAGCTTGGGGAAGTAGCGGGCGGCGGTAATCAATGTGCGGTCCACGAAATACCAGTCGAGCAGGAAGGCTGTTTGCAGGCCGTGCACTGCTTTTCCTTCGATCAGGATATGGGTGTCGCGCCAGATGCCCCAGGCGAATCCGCGCATGTAGCGTTTGGCCAGGTTCATCCCGCCGATAAAGCCCACGCGCCCGTCGACTACCACAATCTTCCGGTGGTTGCGGTAATTCACCCTGCTGGTGAAAAGTGGGAAACGAACTTTCAGGAAGCTTCGTACTTCGATACCCGCATCGCGCATCTCCTCGAAGAAGCGACCTGGTACGTGCCAGCAACCCACATCGTCATAAATCAGCCGTACTTCCACACCGGCACGCGACCGTTCTATGAGCACGTCGCGCACCAATCGTCCCACCGGATCGTCCTCGATGATGTAATACTCCATGTGGATGTGATGTTTGGCCTTTTGCAATTCGCGCAACAGGGCTTGCAGCTTGGAGCTTCCGGTGGTATAGACATCTATCCGGTTGCCTTCGAAGAGAAAAGCCTGGCTGATATTCTGAAACAGGTGAATGAGTCGGGTATGTTCCGCCGGAGAGGCAGAGAGGTTCTGTGAGAGGTATTCGGCCATCGGCTTCTTGATCAGCCGGCCGTAGCCCTTCTTGCTGATCAGTCGCTCACGCCGCTGACTGCGCCCGAAGAAATAGTAGAACACCAGGCCGACAATCGGGAGAAACATCAGAATCAATATCCATGCCATGGTCTTCACCGGTTGTCGGTTATCAAGAATCACAACGATAATCGTACCGATCACCGCTCCGAAGTAGAGTATGTTAAATACGACCGAGGCTATCTGTCCGGCCAGAAAGTTCCAATCAAACATAGCAAGGTATTTTTGTGACAAGCAACAAATGTAGAGAAAAATAGTGATAAAACAAAAATCCCGGACAACTTATCGCTATCCGGGATTCTGTATGAGATGAATGTTTAGATGTAATGTCGGTTAGAACGGACGTCCGCCGCCTCCACCAAAGCCGCCGCCACCGCCGCCGGGATAGCCACCGCCACCGCCACGACCAAAGCCGCCGTCACCGCCTCTGCGTCCGTCGAATTCACGATTGCCACTTGAGCGTTTGCTGCCACCTATGGCATTGAAGCGGTATACGAAGTGCACCATGCAATAACTACCCAACGTATTTACTTCGACATCCGACATGCTCGATTCGCTGATGGTACGAGACAGGTTACTTTTCTGTCCCAGGATATCATACACTTTCAGACGGAGTGTACCCTGGCTCTTGCTGAATAAGTTCTTCGAGATCTGCGCATTCCAGATGACTTCACTATTGTTGAAACCTTCCGAATAACCATCTTTCAAGCGACAAGTCAAATCGGTAGAGATGAAGAACCGCCAAGGCAGATTCCAGTTGGTGCTTCCACCAAAGGTGTAGTCGAACGTTTCGCGGTTATTTTCCTTATTCGTACCATTGCGCGTCAGGTCATACGCAATACTTCCATTCAATGAGATATCGAACAAGTCGCTCCGGTAATTGGTAGTCAGGCGCTCACTGGCACCCAAACGATGGGTCGTACTTAATACCTGATCGGCATTCTGCTGTTTGCCTACGGTAGTATAGCTGACAGCATCGCTGTACCGCCCGGACGTGCTGGATGATAATGTAAACTTCTTGTTTTTGAACGGTGTGCTAAAGACGAATCCTGCGCTGGCATTCCAGTTACCATTGATATTTACTCTTCTATAAGTACGCGCACCGGTAGTTGGGTCATACGTCATCTTATTGGCTACCGAGTTAAGCGTATTCATGTAGGACAGATTGATCATATAACTACGCATGGACGTAGGAACAAAATTGTTCCAGAACATCGATAAGTTGTTGGTGAATGATGGTTTCAGGTTGGGATCACCATAACGCAAGTTCATCGGGTCGGTCACGTCGATCACTTCCTGCAAGTCTTCCGCATCGGGCGCATTGCTACGTCCCCGGTAACGGAACATCAAGGTGTTTTGTTTGGTGAATCGATAGCGAAGCATAGCCGACGGAGACCAGTTCAGCACATTTTGCTTCACAGGGTCGTTCTCCATATTAGGACCGATGATCGACTCACTCAAAGAAGACTGCGGCGTCAGACTCACTCCCAAGTTGTATTGCAGTTTATCGTAGTTAGCCCGAATAGAGACAGATGCCGTATGGGTGTTGTAGAAGTTCTCTACCCGAGAGCTCAATGAATTGTCATAACCACGTGTCAGGTAATCAGGATATATATTAATACTATCGTATACCAGTGATTGAGAGATCTGTTTACGATGGGCATATTCATAACTCAACTCCAGGTAATGCCGGGTGAACACCGGCTCTGTGTACGATGCAGATACACTCCAGTTGCGGCTATCGCCCATGCTGTTGGTGTACCGTTCATAGGCACTGATACTGTCGAGCTCATAGAATTTGGTAAATGACTCGGAATAAATATCAGACTCTCTGTCAGAATATCCGTAGCGTGCACTAACCGACACGTTTCTTCCGTCTTCGTTCAGGCGACGGAAGAACTGAAAGCTACCATTCAGGCTATAATTGTCTCCATTTGATTCTGATGAGTTGGTACGGTCATTGACTTTATTACGATTATTGTTCAAAGCCGTTGAAATACTTCCGGACGCCGATTCTGTGCTCGAGTAAGAACCGTTGGGACGGAAGATGATGGTGGTCAATGAGTCGGGCTTCCATTCGAGACGGAGGTCGAAACGGAGGTTGTGATTTTTACGGCGTGAGCTGTTTTCGGCATCCGTGAACGAAGAGAGGCCATCGCCCAGGAAGTTCTCGGTAGAAGTCTTGCGCAAAGCATCGTTGTCCGAATAGCCATATCTCAGGTTACCACCCAATTCTATTTTATCGGTAGCTTTGGCAAAGGTGAGTCCCAGCGCGTTCGAAGAGGTAATACCTGCACCGGCATTTCCACCCATACCCGATCCGGCATCGCCGAATTCAGTGAATCCCTGATTGTTCGTATTGTTGGTCGATCCGACGAGTGAGAAGTTGGCGTTATCCTTGAACCGGCTGACCATTGCTCCCCCTTCGTATCTGTCCTTGCTGCCGTAACCGGCAATCAGGTTTCCAAGCACACCCTGCTTCATTCCTTTCTTTACTGTCAAGTCGAGTACAGCTTCCTCATCGCCATCGTCGATTCCGGTGATGCGGGCCCTGTCACTCTTTCTGTCGTATGCTTTTACTTTCTCGAACATCTCGGCCGGAAGGTTCTTCATAGACATCTTGGGGTCGTCGGAGAAGAATTCCTTACCGTCGACCAACATTTTCTTGATCTCCTTACCGTTCAGGGTAATCTTTCCATCCGAGCTTACCTCGGCTCCCGGTATCTTCTTTACCAGTTCTTCCAGCATAGCGCCCTCGGCTACGCGGTAGGCTGCTGCCGAATACTCCGTAGTATCGCCTTTAACGACTACAGGCGGCGCTTCGGCCACCACTGTCGCTTCGGCCAGCATCACTGCATCGGTAGCCATTTCGATGGTACCTACATTCTTTGTGGTGGCATTGGCAGCCAGTTGAAGGGGAATGTTCTGTGTGATGAGCCCGACGAAGGAAACGCGCAGGACATACTTGCCCGGCTTTACTTTCGGAAGGGTGAAAAGCCCTTGTTTCTGGGAAATAACACCCGTTACCTGTGTACTATCAGGCAACGACAGCAACTGTACCGCTGCCATCTCAACAGGCTCTTTGGTGTCACTCTCAATTAATTTGCCTGATACAGTAACAATCTTGTCTTGTGCGAAAACCGAGAAGGCGCTACACATGGCCAGCACCATCAAAAATGTGAATTTCTTCATTCAGTATGCGTTTGTAATATTAACAGATGCAACTATGACTTTTACAAACACAAAAGGTTTAATGACGTAAATTATCTTTTAAACATTTTATCGATTACGGCTTTCTTCATGCCGAACTCCAGACAAAGAATATGAATGATCAGGTAGAGCAGAAAAGACGAGGTGTCGACGGAAGTAATATCGCTCTGGGATACACGGTAGAGCATGTTGATAAAGAGGAACAGCACCGTGAAGAAGATGGCATTGCGCGCTGCATTGCCTCTTATTTGTTCGGTTTCGTGATTTTCGTCTTTGGACAAAGCGAAGAGAATCATCAAAGCTCCGAGCATCATTAAAAGTTTGGAACATTCTTTATAAAACAACAAATTGCTGTCGGTCACCATGCCTTGCATCCAAAGTACAATCGGTATCATCAAGGCCACAAAAAGTATCACATATCCCAACGGACGACAAAAAACAGGTAATAATGGTTTCATGGAATGGAGTTTTAGTTTGTACAAAAGTAAGTAAAACAAAGATATTTTAGTTACTTTTGCGGCAGAAATCATAAAAGAGTTATGAAAAAGCAAGAAGTTATCCTCTGCGAACAACTGGACGAAAGCCTCAACCGATCTGTCGGTCAGTGCCCACACGACCGTTTGTTTGTCCTGACCGACGAGCATACCAGCCGGATGTGTCTGCCGAAGTTAGGTAATCATTCTTTACTCGCCGGAGCCACGGAAATCGTCATCGGTGCAGGCGATGTGCACAAAACCCTCGATACGTTGGCGCAGGTATGGCAAGTGCTGAGCGACAAGGGGGCTACCCGCCATTCGCTTCTCATCAATCTGGGAGGGGGTATGGTGACCGACTTGGGAGGGTTTGCTGCCGCCACCTTCAAACGGGGTCTGGCGTATATCAATGTCCCTACTACTCTTCTGGCCATGGTCGATGCCTCTGTGGGTGGCAAGACGGGAATTAACTTCAACGGACTGAAGAACGAGGTCGGTGTGTTTGCTCCTGCCAACAGTGTGCTGATCGAGACGGAATTCCTGCGCAGCCTGGATGCCGAGAACTTCTTCTCCGGCTATGCCGAGATGCTGAAGCATGGGCTTATCAGCACGGAAGCGCATTGGGCGGAACTGCTCACTTTCGATACCGAAAAGATAGATTATAGTTCTTTGAAGCAGCTGGTAGGCTGCTCGGTACAGGTGAAGGAGGATATTGTAGAGCAAGACCCATTCGAGCATGGCATTCGCAAAGCGCTCAACCTGGGGCATACCGTGGGGCATGCCTTCGAGAGTCTGGCTCTGGCCGAAGGACGTCCGGTGTTGCATGGATATGCCGTAGCCTGGGGGTTGGTGTGCGAACTGTATCTGTCGCACCTGCAAGTGGGTTTCCCGAAGGAGAAGATGCGCCAAACCATCCAGTTCATCCAAGAAAACTACGGAACGTTTGCTTTCGATTGCAACCAGTACGAACGCCTGTATGCCTACATGCAGCATGATAAAAAGAATACAGCCGATACGATCAATTTCACTCTTCTAAAGGGTATCGGTGATATCAGCATCAACCAAACAGCCGATAAGGAAACGCTTTTCGAGATGCTCGATTTCTATCGGGAATGCATGGGGGTATAAGTTTGCGGAAGAAAAAACGAAGCATTTCTTTGGATATTCAAAATTAAACTGTACTTTTGCATCCGCAATTCGGGATGTAGCTCAGCCCGGTAGAGTACGCGTCTGGGGGGCGTGTGGTCGCAAGTTCGAATCTTGTCATCCCGACATAGCTGAGCAGGAGAGTCTAAATACTTGTTATTTAGGCTCTTTCTTTTTTCTGAACGTTTGTACTGGCGCGTTTTCAACCTGTGGCTTGCCTAAAAACAAAGGGCACAAACCGTTTGGTTCATGCCCTTGTGTCAACAGAGTAGAAATGACTCTGGTTATTGTTCTTCCTTCATGGACTCGTCGATCACCTTGATCTTCTGCAGTACGAGTTCCAGTTCCGATTTCAGCTTTTCTACCTTGCGGTTCAGCTCAGTGAGCAGACTGTTGCCCTTCTTGGACGAAGAGGTGAGGAATCCCAGATTGTTTTCATACGTTTGGAGTTCGCTCTTCATATTATCATACAGGCGTACCAGTTTCTCGCGCTCTTTGTACAAGGACTGCGGACCGCTGCTCTGGATGCTGTTGACGTTGGACTTGTAGTTACTCAACTTCTTGTTCGATGCGCTGATGTTGAAGCGTTCGAACAGTTGGTCGACGGCAGTGTGGTATAGTTTGTACAACCGGTCTTTCTCCTTGAACGGCACATGTCCTACGTTGTTCCATTCCTTCATCAACTCGCGTACCAGCTTGCTGGCCTCTTCCGTATCCATGTTTTCCTCGATGGCGTTCAGTTGGCCGATGATGGCTTTCTTCTTTTCCATATTCTCCACTTCGACCGAGCGTTGCGAGTGGGTGGCTTTGTTCTTTTGTTCGAAGAAGTAGTCGCAGGCGGCGATGAAGCGGGTCCATACGGCATCCGAGTGCTTCTTGGCAACCGGTCCGATGGTTTTCCATTCCTTTTGCAGCTTGGACAGTACCTCGGCAGTGGTTTTCCAGTCGGTGCTGTCTTTCAGCTCTTCGGCTTTCTCGCACAGTGCTTTTTTCTTTTCGAGGTTGTCGTTCATGCTCTCTTTCAGCACCTTGTAGAACTCGCTCTTCTTCTTGAAGAACTCGTCACAGGCACGGCGGAAGCGTTCGAATATCTTGACGTTCATCTTCTGCGGGGCAAATCCGATGGTTTTCCATTTGTTCTGCAGGGCAATGACTTCCTGTGTCTTGCTTTCCCAGGCGTTGAACGTTTTCAGTTCGGGGTATTCGATGGCTTCTACGATTTCGCAGATCACTGTTTTCTGATCCAGGTTGAGCTGTTCACTTTCCTTCAGCTCTTCGAAGTGCTGTTGGTGGCGGCGGTTGACTACGGTCGAGGCTGCTTTGAAGCGTCCCCAGACCTCCTCACGCAGTTCTTTGCTTACGGGACCCGTGTCGCGGAACTCCTGGTGCAGTTTCTGGAGTTGGTGGAAGGCCGAAACGACCTCTTCCTCTTCGGCCAGCTTTTCGGCGGCTTCGCAGAGGCGTTGTTTGATTTCGAGGTTCTTCTTGAAATCGTATTCGCGGAACTCATTGTTGAGTTTCAGGATGTCGTAGAATTTCTCTACGTACAGTTGGTAAGTTTTCCAGAGTTCGTTTACTTTGGCTTGTGGAACCAGTTTGGTCTCGTTCCATTGCTGTTGCAGCTTCTTGAACTCGGTGTATGATTTGTTGGCGTCATCGGGCGATTCGACCAGTTCTTTCAGTTCTTCGATGATGGAGAGCTTAATCTGCAGGTTTTCCTCCTTGATTCTTTCCAGTTCGTTGGCTTGCAGGCTTCGTTTCTCCTTAATGGTGCTCATGATGCTTTTGAACTCTTCTTCCATTGCATCCGGTTCCGGTTCGTACTTCTCTTCTTCCCCTCCGTTCTCTACAAATGTTTTCTTAGCAGCTTCCTGCTCAGCGTTGTGGAGCTTGTAGAAGGACTGTTTCAATGCATCCAGCTCCGGTTTATGGGCACTTTCCGCTTCCGATGCCAGTTCTTTCAGACGTGCCAGCACATCCTCCTTGGTCTGCACCCGGGCCGACGATTCTTCTTGCTCTTCTACGCTTGTTTCTTCAGTCGCAGGTTCAGCGGTTGCTTCGGGAGTTTCCTCTGCGGTTACTTCGGGAGTTTCCTCAGAAGTTGCCTCAGGAGCTACTTCGGGAGTCACCTCGGAAACCTCGAGTACTTGTTTTTCTTCTTCTAACTGCCCTTGTTCCAAAGGAAGGTTAGTGTCATGAGAGTCCATCATTGTCTTTACATTTTTAGAGATAAGGAACGGGTTCCTTGAATACTTTAACCCACAAATAAATGAAATAAAACGTTTACTTCATAGTTTTTTCATCTTTTTTTTCTGATAAACCGCATTTCTATGACAATAGAACGGTAAATCCCATATAAAGCATCATGCCGATGATGTCGTTTGTAATGGAGATGAAAGGCCCGGTGGCAATGGCCGGATCGATCTTTAGCTTTTCCAGTGTCAGGGGCACCAGTGTACCAAAGATGGAAGCGAACATGACCACGGCGAACAGACTGATGGATACGGAGTAGGAGACCGTAGCCGTAGGTCCGAACCGGACAAAGTTGTATGTGTATACCAGCATGGAGATGATGGTAGCATTGATCAGGGCCACAATAGCTTCCTTCGTTACCTGCTTGAAGGTGTCTTTCGAGTCGAGCGAACTGTTGGCCAGACCCTGTACCACGAGGGCCGATGACTGTGTACCGACGTTTCCTCCCGTACCACCGATGAGCGGAATGTAGAGCGCCATTTCGGGGTGGGCGGCGAAGGTCGTGTCGAAGTTGCCCAGAATCATGGAGTTACCGATACCACCGATCATTCCGATGAGCAGCCATGGAAGGCGGGCGGTGGTCTGGCGCATCACGTTATCGTCCGTTTCTACGTCTTGCGAGAGACCGGAAGCCAACTGGTAGTCGCGTTCGGCTTGTTCGCGGATCTCGTCCATCACGTCGTCAACGGTGATTTGTCCCACGAGCCGTCCGATGCTGTCCAGTACCGGCACGGCCACCAAGTCGTATTTCTCGATGATCTGCGCCACCTCTTCGATGGGTGTGTCCACGTGTACGGAGATGGGATCTTTCTGCATCACGTGTTTTATTTTGGAAACAGACGGGGAGGTGATCACCTTTTTCAATGGAAAGATACCGCGGAGCCGTTCATCGTCGTCGATGACATATATGTAATAGATCTCGTCCAGTTCTTCGGCTTGCTCGCGCATCTCTTTCAGGCACTCGGGCATACTCCAGTTCTCGTTTACGAGTACCATTTCCGTACCCATCAAACCACCGGCCGTGTCTTCGTCGTACTTCAGCAGGTCGACGATGTCGCCTGCCTGCTCGATGTCTTCGATGTGCGAAAGGATCTCCTCCTGCTTCTCTTCATCGAGTTCGCGCATCAGGTCCACGGCGTCGTCCGTGTCCATGTAGTCCACGAACCGCTTGGCAATGGTTTCCGAGGGGATGATCTCGAGGAACTCCTTACGGACATCCTCGTCCATCTCCATGAGCACGTCGGCAGCCGTCTCATTGTCGAGCAAGCGGTAGATGAACCTCGCTTCCTCTGCTGTCAGGTCGTTACAGAGTTCGGCGATGTCGGCAGGGTGGAGGTCGGTGAGCAACTCCTTGATGGGGTCGCCTTCCTTCTGCTCGATCAATGTCTTTACGTGATCAATATATTGCTCGGTTATTTCCATACTCACTCGTCATTTATCGTTACCGACTACTTTTCTTACTTCTCACTGGCTTCGGCCAAAGCACGTTCCACCCGGTTGGTCAGGTCGATGAACTCCTGCACGGAGAGTTGCTCGGGGCGTTTGTTGAACAGCGCGTCTTCCGTCAGCGGGCACTCCTTGCCCAGAATAGGTTTGATGGAGTTGCGCAGCGTCTTCCGGCGTTGGTTGAAGGTGGTCTTCACTACCTGTTTGAAGAGCTTCTCGTCGCAACCCAGGTCGTGCGTTTCGTTGCGTGTCATCCGGATGACGGCGCTCTTCACCTTGGGAGGCGGGTTGAATACATGTTCGCTCACCGTAAAGAGATACTCCACCCGGTACCAGGCTTGTATGAGCACGCTCAGGATGCCGTACGTCTTGCTGCCCGGTCCGGCGGCGATGCGTTCGGCCACCTCTTTCTGAATCATGCCTGTGCAACAGGGAATCAGGTCCTTATTGTCCAGCATCTTGAAGAAGATCTGGCTCGATATGTTGTACGGATAGTTGCCCGTCAGCACGAACGGTCCGCCGTCGAACAGGCGATCCAGACGCATTTTCAGGAAGTCGTCCTCGATGATGTGCTCTTCCAGCGCCGGATAAGCCTCGCGCAGGTAGGCCACCGATTCGAAGTCCACTTCTACTACCTTGAGCAACCGCTCTTTCTGTACGAGGAACTGGGTGAGTACCCCCATACCGGGACCTACCTCCAGTATCGGAAGCGTGGGGAAGGTATCGACTGTATCGGCAATGTCCTGAGCGACTTTCAAATCTTTCAGGAAATGCTGTCCGAGAAACTTTTTGGGCTTTACTACTCTCATGTATCAACAAATTAACTACTTTTGCAGTCGACAAAGGTAATTCTTTTATATGAAGAATGAATAAATCAGCATGAAGAAACTGTTTAAAAAAGCCCTAAAAATAACATTACCCTTGCTTCTGGGAGGATTTATCCTCTTCTGGGTGTACCGCGACTTTAATTTCTCGAATGCTGTCGATGTACTGATGCACGGTATGAACTGGTGGTGGATGCTTCTTTCATTGGTCTTCGGGGTATTCAGCCATATATTTCGCGGGTGGCGCTGGAAGCAGACGTTGGAACCGCTGGGAGCCCATCCGAAAACTTCCGATTGTGTCAATGCTGTCTTCGTATCCTATGCTGCCAACTTGGTCCTGCCCCGTATGGGCGAAGTGTCCCGTTGCGGCATCCTGTCCAAATACGATGATGTTTCCTTTTCCAAGTCGCTGGGTACGGTGGTGACCGAACGGCTCATCGATACGCTCTGCATCGGCCTGATTACCGGAGTGACGCTGTGCCTGCAACTGCCTGTGTTCAAGTCTTTCTTTTCCAATACCGGGACCGACTTTTCGTCGTTGCTGCATTGGTTCACCTCCATCGAGTTTTATATCATCCTGTTCTGTCTCATCGGGGTAGGGGTACTGCTGTACTACCTGATGCGCGCTTTGTCGTTCTTCGAGAAGGTGAAAGGCATCGCGCTCAATGTATGGAAGGGCATCATCTCGCTGAAAGACGTACGTAATATTCCGCTCTTCGTCCTCTATACGGTACTCATCTGGGGGTGCTACTTCATGCACTTCTACCTCACCTTCTTCTGTTTCGACTTTACCGACGATCTCAGTGCGATGGCTGCCCTGGTGATGTTCGTCGGCGGAACGTTTGCCGTCATCGTGCCTACACCCAACGGTGCTGGTCCGTGGCATTTCGCCGTCATCTCCATGATGACGCTTTACGGTGTAAATACAGTCGATGCAGGAATATTTGCCTTGATTGTGCATGGTATTCAGACATTTTTAGTAGTTTTGTTGGGAATATATGGTATGGCGGCTTTGTCGCTGACCAACAGAAAGCGAAACTAATACCCAAAAAAGATCATTATGAGTACAATTCTTTCTTTGCAACCACAGAACGTGTGGAAGCATTTCTATTCCCTTACCCGTATCCCACGTCCTTCGGGATACATGCAGCCGGTGACCGATTTCCTGGTAAAGTTTGGTAAAGACCTCGGGCTGGAAACATTCGTCGACGGAGTGGGCAACGTGATTATCCGCAAACCAGCCACTCCGGGCATGGAGAACCGCAAAGGTGTCATCCTCCAGGCACACATGGACATGGTGCCGCAGAAGAACAACGATACAGTACACGATTTCGGGAAAGATCCCATTGAAACATACGTAGACGGCGATTGGCTGAAAGCCAGAGGTACCACCCTGGGCGCTGACAACGGGCTGGGTGTAGCTGCCATCATGGCAGTGTTCGAAGCCACCAACCTGAAACACGGTCCGCTCGAAGCGCTCATCACCAAGGACGAGGAGACTGGTATGTTCGGTGCCTTCGGTCTGCAACCGGAAACGGTGAACGGGGAGATCCTGCTCAACCTCGACTCGGAAGACGAAGGCGAACTCTATATCGGTTGTGCCGGTGGTATGGACGTGACTGCTTCGCTGGAATACAAGGAAGTAGCTCCCGAAGAAGGCGACGTAGCTGTTAAAGTAAGCCTGAAAGGTTTGCGTGGCGGACACTCCGGACTGGAGATCAACGAGGGACGCGGCAATGCCAACAAGTTGCTGGTGCGTTTCGTACGCGAAGCAGTGGCTACGTACGAAGCCCGTCTGGCCAGTTGGGAAGGCGGCAATATGCGCAATGCCATCCCGCGCGAAGCCTCTGCCGTGCTTACCATCCCGGCCGAGAACGAAGCCGAACTGCTGGAGCTGGCGAAATACTGCGAAGACCTGTTCAATGAAGAATACGCTGCCATCGAGACACCCATCAGCTTCCAGGCCGAACGCGTGGCCCTGCCTGCCGGTGAAGTGCCCGAAGAGATTCAGGACAACCTGATCAATGCCATTTTCGCTTGTCAGAACGGGGTGATGCGTATGATTCCTACGGTTCCCGATACAGTAGAAACTTCATCGAACCTGGCCATCATCGGGATAGGTGGCGGTAAAGCCGAGATCAAGATACTGGCTCGCAGCTCTTGCGACAGCATGAAGGAGTTCCTCACCACCAGCCTGGAATGTTGCTTCAACATGGCCGGCATGAAGGTAGTGATGAGCGGAGGCTATTCCGGTTGGCAACCCAATGTGGAGTCGCCCATCCTGCACGCCATGAAGGAGTCTTACAAAGCACAGTTTGGTGTGGAACCGGCCGTGAAGGTGATCCATGCCGGACTGGAATGTGGTATTATCGGCGCTATCCTGCCGGGACTCGATATGATTTCCTTTGGTCCGACACTTCGCTCGCCGCATTCGCCCGATGAACGGGCGCTGATCCCCACGATACAGAAGTTTTACGACTTCCTGGTAGCTACGCTGGAACAGACACCTGTGAAGTAAATCGAGGGACGAATCACTCCATTCGTTTTTTTGAAAAGTATTCGCCATTCGCCATGTTTTCCCGGGTAGATGCCTGGTAACCAAAAACATGATTGATGGCGAATCCCTTTTTTATTCACCATTCATTCACCGTTGTTGGGGGAATTCACCATTCCTGTTCGCTGCTACTGCCCCGTTTGCTTCTTTGTATTGCACCGGAAGCAAGAAGCAAAAGTCCCGGAAGCAAGGAGCAAAAGCCCTGGAAGCAAGGAGCAAAAGCCCTGTTCCAAAGGACAAATAGTCTGTTTCAAAGGTTCGAACTGTTTGTTTCAAACAGTGAAACACCAAGTTTCCTCCGATGAAACACCAAGTTTCAAGGCATGAAACACTTTGTTTCCTCGTACGAAACAACCGCAGACACTTGATGAAACTTGGAAGGCAAAAGTACAAAAGAACTCAAAGCGTGACGGATACCTCGAAAAGTGGCAAACGCGTGTAGGATAAAACCGGTATCCGTCACGTTCTATGCGTTTATTTATCAGACTGTTAAGTCAGGAAACGTGACGGCGTGCAAGATAAAATCAAAAAAACGCACGGTGTAGAGGGCTCCTGAATTCGAGTAGTTTTTGCAGTGAACTACAGATTGAGCTTCTCTTTCAGCAACCTGTACCCCGAAAGGCTCATCTTTAGCTTGGTTCCGTTCTTCAGCAGCATCTGATAATTCTCCTTCCCGAACAATTCCACCCGTGAAATCTGCGTTACATTAACGATGTACGAGCGATGAATCCGCACGAACAGGTCGGGTGAGAGATGCGTTTCGTAATACTTCATCGTTTGCTCCTTTACGTACTGACTGTCGGGCGTGATCAATGTCACGTAGTCGCCGCAAGCCTGTAGGTAAAGCAGTTTCTCCACTTCGACCAGGTGAATGCGCGAGCCGTCTTTGACGGTGATGCGGTCGGTGAACTTCGGCTCTGATCCGATAGACGAGGGGTCAGTGCCATCGGCCAAGTCGGGTAAAGCGGGATCGGTTTCGGCGGGAAGCATCAGTTCATCAGCAGGTGGCTCGTCCTCCTGGTTCCGGAGTTCCTTGCGAAGCACTTCGATGCGATACCACAACATGATGATGGTCCAACTCATCCCTCCGGCAACGATGCGAAACGGTAACGTGCGGTGGAAGGAGATGTACGACTCTTGCAACACTCCTTCGATGAGGCTCTGGATGGCGTAGCAACCGGCAAGCCAGATCAACAGAGCCACCACGGTTAGCAGCACACGTGTCTGCCGCAGCGGAACAAACTCTGTGACATACCATGCCCAATAAGCCAGTACAGCGAGCAGTCCCACCGACAGAACCCCGTCGGCATTGGCGGCTACGGGCGATGCCTGGGCATAAAGCTCCAGCAACGTCGCCTGTATCATGGCCAGGAGGATGATCAGCACGAGGGCTACTACCTTCCTTTTCGGTTCGTCATGAAGAGGGTGCAGTTCCATCAACTCTTTATTTCAACGCCACTCAGTGAAACGTGTCCGCGGAGTACCAACACACGCGTCTGATCGGGGTTCGGATGATGCAGGCGCTTGTCCTCGCAACCGCCCATGAAGACATCGCACACCATGTCTACTTTCCAGTGCGAGGGTATGAACAGTTCTATTCCCCCGAAAGAGCAGTCGATGTCAATGTATGTTTCGCCCTCGGCAATCTCCGTGCGGCGCAGGTCGACAATGGTTCCGCCGAAGCGGGTCTGGATGGAGGCGCCTTTGAATTGTTCATCGAGCACCACCTGGCGCACACTGCCGAAAGCGTTGTCCACCCGTACATATCCATCGGACGACTGGGAGTTGGTGTGGCCGAAATCGCCCGTCCCGTTCTTCTGTTTTCCGTCCCAGTTCCAGTTCCAGTGCTTCGACTTGCATTGCGACTTTCCGAGGAACGACACACCTATGATAATAAGTACAGCCGGCCAAAGGAGTTGCGACATATTAACAGGAAACCAGGGGAGGTCGAGCATCGGAGCCAGGAAGCATCCGCCCACCACTATCAGCAGTGTTCCGGTGAACCAGTGGCGGTGTGTCAGGTTGAACAGACCGATGACGATCAGTAGCATTTGCCAGGATATCAACAGGCTGTATACTGTATGATCGATCCATCCCATGTTGCGGGCCAAGAGTAAAGACCCCGTAAGAATCAGTAACGTGGCCACCCAGTACTTGAAAGAGTGCCCCGTAGAGCAAGCATGTTGTTTCTTTTCCATAACGTTTGATAAGTTTGGATGCAAAGATAAGCGTTCTCGTGATTCCCGGATATAGTTTTACGCTGATTTGCAGGCGAGAATCGGTGAACGCCGGATTTCGCCCGATGAATTCCTTCGTGTTTCTTTTGTGTTAAATCGTCGGGCGGCTTTTGTTACTCGTCGGGCAAATACTACATTTGTCGCAAATACTATGATTATGTGGAAAAAAGCACTGATTCTTCTTTTATGTATGTCGACATACGCTGCTTTGATGGGGCAGACTGTGGCCGACCGGGTGGCTCCTCCCGCCGGATACGTCCGCACGGCCGCTGACCCCGGTTCGTTTGCTGCCTACCTGCGTTCGCTTCCCTTGCTGCCTGCGGGGAGCAAAGTGCTGCTCTACAACGGACAGGAGAAACGAAACCAGGCGGCCGCCTATGCGGTGGTCGACATGGAGATAGGCACCCGCGACCTGCAACAGTGTGCCGATGCCATCATCCGTCTGCGCGCCGAACATCTCTGGGCGCAGAAACGGTATGCCGACATCGCCTTCCGCTTCACCAACGGTTTCCTGGCCGATTACCGGAAGTGGGCCGACGGCAACCGAATCAAGGTGGAGGGAAATAAATCCTGGTGGGTGGCTTCGGGCAGTGCCGACTATTCGTACCGCAACTTCCGCAAATACCTCGATGTGGTGTTCATGTATGCCGGCACGGCTTCGCTCTCCAAAGAACTCCAATCGGTGGCGTTTTCTTCCCTTTCCATCGGCGATGTCCTCATTCAGGGCGGTTCGCCCGGACATGCGGTGATTGTGGTCGATGTGGCCGTCGACCCCACCACCGGGAAAAAAGTCTACCTGCTGGCACAGAGCTATATGCCTGCCCAGCAGATACACGTGCTGGTCAACCCGTCCAGCCGCAGCCTCTCGCCCTGGTACTCCCTGGAGGATACTTCTACCCCGAAAGTCTATACGCCCGAATGGGTTTTCGAGAAAAGCCAGTTGAAACGTTTCAAGAATCAGTAAAGAGTGTTTAACTGCTGTTTTATTCTTATCAGAAGACAATTATTATAAAGTAATAATTATCTTTGCATAAAATAGATATGCAATGAAACAGAGAAATCCTTTTGTTACAAGTGGTTATGTGTCGGGATATTACTTTTGTGATCGTCGCATGGAGAGCCAAACTTTGATTCGTGAGGTGACTGGAGGTAGTAACCTGGCGTTGATTTCCACTCGCCGTATGGGAAAGACGGGACTGATCATGCACTGTTTTGAGCAGAAAGAAATTCGCAAAAAGTACTATACTTCTTTTATTGATATATACGCCACCAAGTCCTTGCGTGAGCTCGTGTTTATGCTGAGCAAGGAGATTGTAGAAGGCTTGAAACCAGCTGGGAAGAAAGCTGTGCACGCTTTCTGGGATACAGTGAAGTCTTTGCAAGCCAGTCTGACATTTGATGTGAACGGACTCCCTTCTTTTAATCTGGGACTGGGAGATATCGAGTCGCCTACCGTTACATTGGACGAAATATTCGATTATCTGAATCGCGCAGATAAACCTTGCCTGATAGCTATTGATGAATTCCAGCAGGTAGCTACTTATCCGGAGGGCAACGTAGAAGCGGTTTTGCGGACCTATGTCCAGCATTGTCCGAATGCCCGTTTCATTTTCGCCGGAAGTCACCGGCATACTATGGGGAATATATTCCTGTCTGCAGCTCGTCCCTTCTATCAAAGTGTTTCATTGATGCATCTGCAAAGTATCCCCTTGAAAGAGTACACGGCTTTTGCCCGGAAACATTTTGCGGAAGCGGGCAAGGAGATAACTCCCGAAACGGTGGAGACTGTTTATTCTTACTTTGATGGAGTGACCTGGTATATGCAGAAGGTGCTTAATACGCTGTTCGATATGTCGGCTATGGGCGAGACCTGTCGAAAAGAACAGGTCGATGAAGCGATTGGACAGATTATTGACTCTTATCAATATACGTATTCCGAGATTTTGTTCCGTTTGCCTGAGAAACAGAAAGAATTGCTGATAGCCATTGCTAAAGAGGGAAGTGGAGCCAGTAATCTTACTTCTGGGCTTTTTATCAAAAAGTACAAGTTACTTTCTTCCGGTTCGGTACAGGCTGCCTTGAGAGGATTACTGGAGAAAGACTTTGTGACGCATGAACAGGGCGTTTACTCTATCTACGATCAGTTCTTTAGTATTTGGTTGCGTAAAAAATATTGAAATGACAAATCTCTAAGGTGCAATATTCGCTGTTTTCCGTATTTATTATCAAGATCGGGTGAAGAGATTGACGTTATTTATGCTAAAAATAACTTCTCTTTAAACTTTTATCTTTTACTTTGTATCACATACGTAAAGATTAAATGATAATATATGAAGATAAGACAAATCCTTTCCATGGCGCTGTTGCTCGCACTGGGAGCCCTTACCGAACTGCAAGCACAAACCTACGACCAGTTGTGGAAACAAGTGCAACAAGCCAAAGACCAAGGCAAACCGCAAACTGCCATTCAGCTCTCCGGCGACATCTTCCGAAAGGCGGAAACCGAGAAGAACTCCGCGCAGATGCTGAAAGCCTATATACAGCGGGCCGAACTGCGCGACCAACTCACCCCGGACAGCTTCTACGTGAATCTGCAAAACCTGGAACAGTGGGCCGAGACAGCCGAGAAACCGCTGGACCGGTCCGTGCTTCATACCCTCATCGCGGGATTCTATGCCGACTATGCCTCGCAGAACCAGTGGCAGCTTCGCCAGCGGGGGGAGGTGGTGAACGAAGAACCGTCGGCCGATATTCGTGAGTGGAGCGGGAACTTGTTCGTACAGCAAGTATGGACACATACCCGTGCGGCACTGAAGGACAGCAAACTCCTGTTGGACAGTTCCACACAGGCGTACGTGCCGTTTGTCACCCAGGGAACATCCAGCGCTTACTTCAAGCACGATATGTACCACTTGCTGGGCAGCCGCGGGATCGAGTCGTTAAGCGCTGTACAGTCACTCGATAAAGATACCCTCGTGAAGTCCGGGATAGAATCCATCTACCAAAGTTTGTTATCGGCCTATCGGCAACAGGAGGCCGATGAGGCGCTGGTGCTTGTCAGCCTCGACTACTTACGCTGGAAGCAGGTAGATGGCCTCGTTGTTCCTTACCGCACGAAGCCGGGAAAGATCGGTCTGGCACAGAACCCTTACGTGGCCGAACTTAACAAGCTCATTGCCCGCTACCAGTCGAAAGCCATCTGCGCCGAGGTTTACTTGGCCAAAGCCCAATATGCGTATGAGAATCAAGAACGAGTATCGGCCGTGCAGCTCTGCGATGAGGCCCTGAAACGCTATCCGTCCTACGTACGCATCAATGCTGTGAAACAACTGAAACAGGAGATTCTGCGGCCTTGCCTCATTGTGCAAGCCGATTGCTCGGCGTATCCCGGCGAAGAACTTCGCCTGATCGTCAACCACCGGAATCTGGACGGCTTTACGGTGATGTTCTACCGGGTGAATACACCCGATATCCCGATGCCGGATACCAACATCGACGACAAATTCTATAAGGATAAGACTAGCAAACTCTCCGAGAAGCACTTCGCACTCGCCCGTCCGTCCGACTACCAGTTGAAAGATACCGTCTTTACTCTACTGTCACCCGCCGAAGGATGCTATGTGATGCGTGTCGTGCCCGATGCCAAGGGAGAAAAAAGCAATGGACAGTTCCTTCATGTCACCCGGCTAGCCGTGCTCTCGCGCAACTTCTCGCAGAACCAGTGTGAGGCGGTAGTGGTAGACAGTAAAACCGGACATCCGGTGCCGGGAGCTGCGATCACCCTCTATTCGGCCGACGAGAAACCGTTGAAAACACTGACCGCCGACGCCAAAGGCAAAACCCGCTTCGACTGGGATACTAAATACCGCAACGTCCGCGCCATGAAAGGAACCGATAAGTCGATGCCTTATCAGTGGATCAATAATTATTATTATCGTTTCACGACAGGAGATCGGGAGACGGAAACGGTGCAGCTACTTACCGACCGTGCCCTGTACCGTCCCGGACAGACCGTCTATGTGAAGGGAATCGTTTACAAACAGCAACCGGATACCGCTCGGGTTATTACCGGAAAGAGCTATACGCTGAGGCTCTACGATGCCAACCGGCAGGAACTGACCCGCCAGAGTGTGCATACCAATGAATTCGGATCGTTCACCACTTCGTTTGCCTTACCGGCTGTATGCCTCAATGGCTTCTTCACGCTGGAAACCGATAGGGGCAGCATGAGCATACGGGTGGAAGAGTACAAACGCCCCACGTTCGATATCACCTTCGACAAGCCGGAAGGCAGCTACCGTCTGAACGACCGGGTGCAGCTCCGCGGACAGGCGAAGACCTTTAGCGGAGTGCCGATGCATGACTTGTCGGTGCAGTACACCGTGACTCGTTCTTTCGCCTATGTATGGCGCATGAGCAGCGGTGGCGGTGACAGGATCGAGTCGGGTTCTGTTCCTCTCAATGCCGATGGCACATTCACCATTCCGGTACTTCTAAAGGGACCTGAAGCGACGGAAGGAAGCTTTCCGGCTTATCGTTTCCAGGTAGAAGCTACCCTGACCAATGTGGCAGGCGAAACCCAGTCGTCCTCGTACTCGCTGACTGTGAGCGAGCGTTCGCTCTTCCTCAGTACCGATCTGGATGGACGTATCCGCAGAGATCAGCCCATCAGCACTACGTTCAAGGCGGTGAACCCCGACGGGCAACCGGTGGCGGTGGAAGGAACCTACCAACTCTTCCTGCGCACCGATGCGAAGAAAGATATGTATGCCGAGAATCCCACCCTGTTGGGCTTATTTACTTCCAACAAGAAAACAGACCTGCCCGGCTGGCAGACTTTGCCTTCGGGTACCTATCGCTTGGTGCTTACTGCCAAGGATGCGCAGGGGCGTGAGGTGAAGGATGAAACGACGTTAGAATTCTTTTCTTTGTCCGATACCCGCCCGGCTACGGAAACACCGCTGTGGTACTACGAAGCCAATACGCAGTTCGATGCTACCCACCCGGCCGAGTTCTACTTCGGTACCTCGTTCGGCAATACCTATGTGTGGATGACCGTGCTCTGCGGAGAAACCATCTTGGAGAATCGCACGTTCGTTGTATCCGATACCATCCTGCGGTATGACTATCCCTACCAGGAGACATATGGCAATGGAATTACCGTCAACTTCTGCTTCTTCAAGAACAATCAACTCTATCAGCAGTCCACCAGCTTGCAGAAACGTCTACCCGAGAAGACTTTGGCAGTGAAGTGGGAGGTGTTCCGCGACAAGCTGCGCCCCGGCCAGAAGGAGGAATGGAAACTGACGGTGAAGACTCCGCAGGGAACTCCCGCCGAAGCCGAGATGCTGGCGCTGATGTACGATGCGTCTTTGGATAAGATATGGCCTTACCAACAGAACTTGCAACTGTACTACGGTATATCCCTGCCTACGGTAAACTGGCAACAAGCCTATCCGCCGAGGAACCTTTATTATTATTATGGATTCAACTCGTCTGAATGGAAGGTGCCTGTACTGGTGTACGACCAATTCACGGGTTATAGGTACTCCACGCCCATGTCCCGTGCTCTTAGGATGCGGGCATCCGGGATCGCTCCGCAGTACAATGGTGTAGTGGCTGTTGCTGACGTGAAGGGCAATGCTAAGGCAGAAACCTTGTCGGAGGTAGTCACCCTGTCGGATATGGAACTGACTTCCACCGAAGAGGCCGGTCAGGCAGCCGGACTTTCCGAAACCCCCTCCGGCCTGCGCACCAACTTCTCCGAAACAGCCTTCTTCTACCCGCAACTGCGAACCAACGAACAGGGCGAAATCACCCTCTCGTTCACCTTGCCCGAAAGCCTCACCCGTTGGAACTTCCGAGGTTTTGCCCATACCAAAGGTATGCTCACCGGAAACATCGATAGCGAAGTCACAGCCAGCAAGGAGTTCATGCTCACACCAAACCTGCCGCGCTTTGTACGTGTAGGCGACAAGACATCGGTTGCCGCTTCGGTAGCCAACCTGAGCGAACAGGCACTCAGCGGAACAGTCGACTTCATCCTCTTCGATCCGATGACCGAACAAGTGGTTAGTACCCAGCGGCAGAAGTTTACCACTGAAGCCGGACAGACCATAGGCGTGAACTTCCAGTTTACCGCTACCGACAAGTACGATGTGTTGGCTTGCCGCTTGATAGCCGATGGCGGTACATTCAGCGATGGCGAACAGCATATCCTGCCGGTGTTGTCCAACAAACAGGTGCTGACGGAGACAGTGGGCCTGCCCGTTCGCGGACAGAAAACGTGTACCTTCTCCCTCGATAAGTTGTTCAATAACCATAGTAAAACAGCCGTCAACCGCGAATTGACGGTGGAGTTCACCGCCAACCCCGTGTGGTACGCCATCCAGTCGTTGCCAGTGCTGAGTCAGCCCACCGACGATAATGCCATCTCCTGGGCTACTGCTTACTATGCCAATACACTGGCTGCATTCCTGATGAACAACCAGCCGCGAATCAAAGCGATCTTCGAAAACTGGAAGCACCAGGGTGGAACCAAGGAAACCTTCCTGAGCAACCTGCAAAAGAATCAGGAAGTGAAGAATATCCTGTTGGCCGAATCGCCCTGGGTGTTGGAAGCCAAGAACGAGGAGCAACAGAAAGAACGTATCGCTACCTTGTTCGACCTGAACAATATCAGCAACAGCCAGCTTTCGGCCCGTACCAAACTCAAGGAACTGCAACTTTCCGACGGGTCGTGGCCCTGGTACAAGGGAATGGTGGGTAGTAGCAACATGACCACTTACATTGCCACCCTCAACGCCCGTTTGGCTGCGCTTACCGGTAACGGAACAGACCAGGCGATGATCGACATGCAAACCAGCGCCCTGAACTACCTGGAGAAAGAAACCCGGAAGGAGTATGATGCCCTCCGCAAGCAAGAGAAAGAAGGACAAAAGGTGAGCGGCGTATCCGGTGCAGTGGTCGACTACCTCTACCTGCGCGCACTTTCGGGCAGTAAGCCCGGCGAACTGGAAACTTATTTCCTCGCCAAAGCTACCCCGATGCTGGCCACTGCCTCCATGCAGGTCAAAGCCCGCCTGGCCGTGGCCTACGACAAAGCTGGGAACAAGCAGGAAGCGCAACGGTTCATGACTTCCCTGAAAGAGTACCTGACGAAGAGTGAGGAGCTGGGCATGTACTTTGCCTTCAACGAGAATCCCTATTCATGGAAAGGACAGAGTGTTCCCGCCCATGTCAGTGTCATGGAAGCATTCGACCAGGTAAGTCATGACAGTGCCACCGTGGAAGAGATGAAACTCTGGCTGCTGAAGCAGAAGCAAACCCTTCAATGGAACTCGCCGGTAGCCACTGCCGATGCCGTATATGCCTTGCTGGAACGGGGTGTCGACCTGACAGCTTCCGACCAGAATGGTGCCCGCATTACCATTGCCGGGAAGATGATGGATACCGACCGGAGCCGGATGCCCGGAGTGGGTTACGTGAAAGAAACGTTTACCGACAAAAGCACAGCCAAAGCCAAGGAGATTGTTGTGGCCAAACGTGGGTCGGGCATGGGCTGGGGAGCCGTCTATGCACGCTTCGAAGAGCAGACCGACCAGGTACGTCAGCAGGGAGCCGAGCTGAACATCGAAAAGAAACTGTACGTAGAGCGTATGGACGGTACGGTGCGGAGACTGGAACCCGTTACCGCCGAAACGCATTTGTTGGTGGGCGACAAGGTAGTGTCCCGTCTCACCATTCGTACCGACCGTGCCATGGAGTATGTACAACTGAAAGACCAACGGGGCGCTTGCTTCGAACCCATCGAGAACCTGTCCGGCTACCGCTGGAACAATGGATTCGGTTACTATGTGGATGTGAAGGATGCCTCGACTAACTTCTTCTTCGACGGTTTGGGCAAAGGTGTCTTTGTGCTCGAATATACCTACCGGGTAGATCGTGCCGGAACGTATGATGCCGGATTGGCTACCATCCAGTGTGCTTATGCACCGGAATACAGTTCGCATTCATCTGCCATGACTGTCGTTGTCGAATAGCTTTTAGTTCACCACAGAGTCACACAGAGTTCCACAGAGTTTTTCAGTTCACCACAGAGGACACAGAGGTTTT
>JAVBVI010000131.1:0-19780 GCA_031554505.1 Bacteroides sp.
TTGAGGATACTCAATTTAAAAAGTAAGTAAAATGGCAAAAGGAAATAGAAAAGTTCCTGAAATCAATTCAAGCTCCACTGCCGATATCGCTTTCTTGTTGCTTATCTTCTTCTTGATCACAACATCTATGGATACCGACCGCGGCTTGGCAAGACGTTTGCCGCCTCCGCCGGAAGATATCGACCAGGATGATTCGGATAAGATTAAAGAACGTAACGTGCTACAGGTGTTCCTCAGTAAGGACGACCAGTTGATGTGTGGTAGCGAGTACATCGGTATAGCACAGTTAAAGCAGAAAGCGAAAGAATTTATCGTCAATGCATACAACGACGATAAGTTGCCGGAAAGAGTAGCTAAGGATATTCCTTTCTTTGGAACGACGATGATCACTGAAAAACATGTTATTTCTTTGCAGAATGACCGTGGAACTTCATATCAGGCTTATATCAATGTTCAGAATGAACTGGTAGCCGCCTACAATGAGTTGAGAAACGAGTTGGCTCAGGAGAAATGGCAAAAAAATTATGCTGACCTGGAGGAAGACCAGCAAAAAGCGATTCGTGAGATTTATCCTCAGAAGATATCTGAGGCAGAACCGAAAAAATATGGAGAAAAGAAGTAATGGGAAAATTTAATAAGACCGGTAAACGTGAGATGCCTACGTTGAACACTTCTTCTCTGCCTGACCTTATCTTCACCCTGTTGTTCTTCTTTATGATTGTAACAACCATGCGTGAGGTGACATTGAAGGTTGATTTTAAGGTTCCGCAAGGTACTGAGCTTGAAAAACTTGAAAAGAAGTCGTTGGTGACATTTGTCTATATTGGCAAACCTACTACCGAATTTCGTAAGAAACTAGGATCTGAAAGTCGTATTCAATTGAATGACAATTTTGCTGAAATAGACGATGTGCAGGATTTCATCTTTCAGGAGAGATCGAGCATGAAGGAAGAAGATCAGGCTATGATGACTGTATCTTTGAAGATTGATAAAGATACGAAAATGGGTATCGTGACAGATGTCAAGAATGCCCTTCGTAAAGCTTATGCATTAAAGATTAACTATTCGGCGTCCTTGCGTCAGTAATGGTTGATGTGCTATAAAGAAAGCGTCCGGGACACTAAGTGTTTCGGACGTTTTCTTTATAGCCGTTATTTTACCAGGTAAACGTCGCGGTAGATGCATGTCCGGGCGATGTTGAAGGCGGATTTTTCCGGCCAGTTGCCATAGGCCATGAGGAGCATGGGAAGGTAGTTGCCTTCGGGGCGGTAGGGTGGTTGCTGGTAGGGAGTTTGCCACAGGACAAAGCCTTGTCGTTCGTAGAAGCCGATGCGGCGTTGTTCCAGTTCTCCTGTAGGAAGCTCTACTTCCAGCACAATAGGGAGATGCAGAAGGGTAAACAGATATTGGAGCACCTTTCCTCCATAGCCAGCATTCCGATAGCCGGGGTGAATGGCGAAATGTTCGATGTAATAGAATTCGTCGAACTCCCAATAGGTGAGCAGCCCGACGGGCTTGTTCTCATCGAGGATGGCGTGGTTGTGGAAATGTGGGGTGTGATCGGTGAATAGACGCCACTCTTCCAACTCCCGGTATTCTTCAGGAGGGAAGGATATGACGAGCAGATTCTCCAGAAATGGGTACCAGGGAGAATCTGTTCGTATTGATTGGATTTGAATCATTATTTAAGTGTATAGAAGTCGATGATTCGCTGGATGGCCCGCTGACATACGGGACAGAAATCCGGATGGTCATTGGTGCGCATGCGGCAGTTGTCGGCCGGGCGATAGATGCCTTTCGACGAATAACCTCCCCCTTCGTACACTCCCACCGGGTATTGCTTGGCCATAGCAGGCGGTGTAGGGATGGGAGTTCCGGCTGGAAGCATATCCTGCCATTTAGATGCGAAGTCGATACGGGTGGTGATGTTAGGCTCCCAAGGTTCGACGTCGAGCGGATAAGAGTCGGTCATTACATCATTATCGTAGAAGTATTCGTCGCCCAGCCCGGCAAAGCTATGCCCGAATTCGTGGGCTACTACCGGACGGAAGGTAGGATGATGAGCTGAAGTAAGGGTATAAGCGTTGTAGATTCCGCCGCCACCATACTCCGGTGTATTAACGATGATGATGATGTGTTCGTACGGAATGCCTGCCAGTGCGTTGTGTATGGACTTGACGCGACTGCTGGTAAGATACCGTTGCGAGTAGAAGGTGTCGTAATGAGACTGAAAGGCGGTTTGCTTCCATACGTTTCTATTGGGAATACTCACTCCGCTATCCACTGACGGAGAGGCAACGGCTACGATATTGAACCGATTCCGGGTCGAAGTGAAAGGCTCGTAGGAGAAAATGCTTTCACAAGTAGCTTCCGCATCCTTGTAAAACTGCTCCATCTCGTTCTCAGTATACCCCTCGGCCAGGATAGCCACGTCAATACAGTCGGCTTCGTTGCCGCTCTTCAAGACATACTTATGGGGAGTGACATGATCCATTCCTCGTTGCCGGATCAGGATATCGTCCGGGCGTACGGTATGTTTCAGGGTAGCAATGGGCTGTTGCGATAAGTTGGTTAGCGTAATTTCAACTTCTACAGGCTGTTTGGGGAAGGGGAGCAGGAATGTGTTCTCAAACCCTTTAGCGGTAGTTTGTGCCTCGTCGGTCGACAGCCATTCCTGAAACAGAGACGAGAATGAAGTAGCATAGATAACCTGTCCGGTCGACAAATCCTTCATGTAGATTTGCCCGTTGCCTTTTTGCGGAAGCCCGGAAAGTTGATGACGACGTCCGGCCCATGTGGGAAATTGAGACAGCTCGTCTACACAGACCGACTGCTTCACGGCATCGCCTGTGAAGATGTAATCTACCCGAAGAGTCTTGTTGACAAAGAATTGATTGAACTCCTGTGCCTTGGCAGTTACTGCCAGCACAGCTAATAAACAAATGGTAATGATCCGTTTCATATTCAGCGTGTTTTCGTTCTATCACAAAGGTACAAACTATTTAGAATTTACGCTTGGTTTGGAAATAAAAGTAATAATTTATTGTATTTATTGCCGGGAAAATAACTAACTTTGCGTAAATGATTTAAGAATTAAACCAAATCGTATTTAAAAATGGGACAACACCAGTTGGATGCTTTAGATATCCAAATCCTGAAGCTCATTGCAGATAATGCACGTATTCCTTTCCTGGAAGTGGCCAGGGCGTGCAATGTTTCGGGCGCCGCCATTCATCAGCGTATTCAGAAGCTGACGAACCAGGGTATATTGAAAGGATCGGAGTTTATTATTGATCTGGAGAAGATCGGATATGAAACATGTTCTTACATCGGCCTTTATCTGAAGGAGCCGGAGTCTTTCGATTCTGTTGTCAAGGCTTTGGAGAATATCCCGGAGGTTGTCGAGTGCCACTATACCACAGGGCAGTACGATATGTTCATCAAGATATACGCTAAGAATAACCACCATTTGCTGAGCATCATTCATGATAAGTTACAGCCATTGGGATTGGCGCGCACAGAAACACTGATCTCGTTTCACGAAGCTATTAAGCGCCAGATGCCGATTCAGTTGGACGAGATACAGACGGAAGAGGAATAACTACTTCCGGATATAGTCTACAAAAGCATACGAGCAGAGATGTTTCTCATCCGCAGGGTGAGCGTCTCTGCTTTTTTCTTTCCAGATAGCTGGGTCCACGGTGGGGAAGAAAGCATCGGCTTGTGGAGCTGTACTGTCTATTTCTGTCAGGCAGAGTTCGTCGGCCAGGGCGATGGCCTGGCGGTAGAGTGTTTCACCACCGATGATATAGATGTGCTCATCCGGTTGGCAGCTTTGCAGGGCAGCTTCCAACGAAGGGAATACCTCGGCACCGGCACAGATGGTAGCCGGATGAGTCGAAAGCACCACATTACGCCGGTTGGGCAATGCTCCTTTGGGGAATGACTCGAAGGTTTTCCGCCCCATGATGATGGTGTGGCCAGTGGTTAGCGCCTTGAAACGTTTCAGGTCGTTGGGCAACCAGAACAGCAGTTTATTCTCGAAACCGATGCCCAGGCGGAGGTCTACTGCCGCTATGATACTTATCTTACTCATCTTTTTATATAGATACGGCGCCGGCGATGTGCGGGTGCGGGTCGTAATTCACCAATTCAAAGTCTTCGAAACGGAAGCCGAAGATGCTCTTCACTTCCGGATTCATTTTCATCTGCGGTAGCGGACGGGGTTCGCGCGTTAGTTGCAGTTTTACCTGCTCCAGATGGTTCAGGTAGATATGGGCATCGCCCAGCGTGTGGACAAAGTCGCCTGCGCGCAGCCCGGTGACTTGCGCCATCATTTGCAATAGCAGGGCATATGAGGCTATATTGAAGGGAACACCCAGGAAGATGTCGGCGCTGCGTTGATAGAGTTGCAGGCTGAGGCGTCCGTCGGCTACATAGAACTGGAAGAAGGCATGGCAAGGCGGCAGGTTCATGTTTCGGATGTCTCCCACGTTCCAGGCGCTCACGATGATGCGGCGCGAATCGGGATTATGTTTAAGTATCTCCACCACCTCGCTGATCTGGTCGATGTGTCCGCCTGTGTAGTCGGGCCAGGAACGCCACTGATATCCGTAGATGTGTCCCAGGTTGCCCTTCTCGTCGGCCCACTCGTTCCAGATACGTACCCCGTTGTCTTGCAGGTACTTTACATTGGTATCGCCCTGGAGGAACCAGAGTAGTTCGTGGATGATGGATTTCAGGTGGAGCTTCTTCGTGGTGAGGCAAGGGAATCCTTCCTCTAAGTTGAACCGCATCTGGTGTCCGAAAATACTGATGGTACCCGTGCCTGTGCGGTCGCTTTTTTCTGTGCCTTCGGCCAGCACCCGGTCGAGCAGATCTAAATATTGTTTAATTTGGCCGGAAATATAGGTAGGATTGAATATACAGCAAATATACAGGTTTATTCGTTACGGTGGGAATATCTGAAACGAAAATCAGCCCCGGTGTTAGAGGAAGGGTGTGAACAGGTTGGCAAACCATCCCACGAACTTCTTCCAGGGCGAGCGCTGTTTCCATATTTCGGGGGTCAGGATGGTGCAATGCTGGGTATCGGCTTCGAATACCTGATTCAGTTCATCGGTGATGCCTTCGTCGAAGAAGAAGGCGTTTGTCTCGTAGTCGTACCGGAGGCTGCGGCTGTTCAGGTTGGCCGTACCTACGGTGCAGAACTTATCGTCCACCATCATGATCTTGGAGTGGTGGAATCCGCCGTTGTACAGGTAAATGGTAGCTCCCCGTTTCATCAACTTGTGTACTTTGTAGAGCGATGCGTCGGGGGTGAACGGGATATCCGACTTGGCCGAGATCATGATCTCTACCCGGGCGCCTCGTTCGATGGTCTTCTTCAGCGCCTTATTGATCGAGGAGGTAGGCACAAAGTAGGGGTTGATGATGCGTACACTCTTCTGGGCGGAATAAATGGAGGCAGCAAAGGCATGGCTCAACATACGGGGCGACTCTTTCGGCGTGCGATCCACGATGGCGGTGGTGACGTGGAAACCACTATCCGTTCGGACCGGATGTTCCGGGAAGTAGACATCACCGCTTATCTGCTGCTTGGTTTCCTTGTTCCATATCGTGAGGAAGATTTTTTGCAGCTCGTTTACTACCGGTCCTTCAATGCGTACGTGCATGTCCCGCCAGGTGCCTATCTTGGGAAGTCCGTTGATGTAGTAATCGGCTATGTTCATCCCGCCGGTATAGGCAATGGTTCCGTCGATAACAACGATCTTCCGGTGGTCGCGGTGGGCGGCATGATTGATATAAGGAAAAGTGAATGGGTCGAATTTCACGATCTCGATACCTTGCTTCCGAATCTCTTTCAGGTGTTTTTTCTTCAATGGCTGGTTGTTCGACCAGTTGCCGAACGCATCGAACATAGCACGTACCTCTACGCCTTCGCGGGCTTTCTCGCCCAGCAATTGGAAGAGTGCCTGGGCAATGGAGTCGTTGCGGAAGTTGAAATATTCCAGATGGATGTGGTGATGAGCTTGGCGGATAGCTTCGAATAGATCGGTGAATTTCTCGCGGCCGCTTTTGAGGAGTTTAACTTTGTTGTTGCGCAGGGTGTCGATGCCCGAATCTTTCAGAAAGTCGATGACGAACTGCTCGCTGGATAGCTGTACAGTGTCTTGCGACTGGTTCAGTAGACTATCGATCCTTTCTGCTCTGGCACTGCTTAGTACGACAAGAAGTAAAAATATGGTGAAACGGATTCTCAAACTCTCTGCTGTCTATGGTTACGAACTGCAAATATACAATTTCTTGTTCTTTCTTTTTTGACTTGGCGCAAAAAATAAAGAACAAGAAGTGAAACCGGACTATCAGATCAGCGAATAAACCTTGCGAACACCAAAGAATCCCAACACTACTACCACCAGAATGAGCGTACGGGGATCGAAATTATTGGCTCCGCTCTGCACGATAGCTACCAATGCATCGCGCAGGCTTGCTACCATGGCTTGCAGCCCATCCAACCTGACGAAGATCAGGATAGCGATAAGTCCCACAAAGCCTGTCCATAGGCCAGACCAGCGGCTGCGTCTGTCGGGTAGCTGGCGCATGACCCGCCGGCTGAAACCATTGTCGGGTATTTCTTCCCGGTGCTGTCCGAAGAATTCCTTTATTAATTTATCGTCTGTTTCCATCATAACCGTTTTGTTTTAAGAACGTTGCTAACTTGTCTTTGCCACGTGATAGGTGGCTCTTCACAGTTCCTACGGGATAGCCCGTGATCAGGGAGATCTTGTCGATACTCACATCCTCCATGTAGAACAGGGTGATGCACGTTCGCTCCGCCTCCTTCAGCCGCTTGAGTGCCTGGTAGATATCCATCTGTTGCCCAATGTTCACTTGCTCGGTGCTATTCATGGCGTCTACCTCGTGCGAGTCCAGGTCGCTGGTGTCCTTCCGGCTGCGAATATAATCATAAAAAACATTATATGCAATACGATACAGCCAGGTAGAGAAACTCGAAAGATTCTGGAACGAGGTGATGTTCGTATACGCCTTGATGAAGGTATCCTGTGCCAGGTCGTCGCTCAGCTCGCTGTCGCCGCAGGTCTGGTTCAGGAAGAAGCGCCGGATGGGCGACTGATACTTCTTGACCAACTGGTCGAAGGCCCTGGTGTTCTTGAACACCACGACCTGTGCGACTAACGATATGTCGTTGAGTTGGCTCATTTCTGTTTGTCCGCGCGATCTTTGTCAACGGCAGTTAACCATTTTCCCAGTCCGACGCACATGA
Organism: Bacteroides sp.; assembly: GCA_031554505.1. Lineage (GTDB taxonomy): Bacteria > Bacteroidota > Bacteroidia > Bacteroidales > Bacteroidaceae > Bacteroides. The sequence goes on from JAVBVI010000131.1 coordinate 7,289, forward strand.
CCAGAAGTCCGATGCTGCCGATGAAGAATTCACCTGTAGCCGCCCACAGGAAGATGAACAGGCCCAGTCCGAGGAATGTATTCTTGATACCGTCTGCCCGGTTGTTGTGCTCCTTTTCCTCTTTCAGGATATTCTCCGGAAGTGGTTGCCCGGAAGCCAATGCCTGTTCTATTAACCGATACTTCGCCTTTTTGTTCTTGTACCGGAAATAGAAAGCCAGGAAGATGATCACCAGTGGGAATCCAAAGGTTACGATGATAGCAAAAAACGAAAGCATTATTCCGCCATTGATGATGCCACCGAGACCGGAATCTCTAATTGTTTTGCCTAACTCATGGCCGAGGTCATAACTGAAACTCGAGTCTACTGAGCGGGTACTGTCTATCACATCGGTGTACTCCAATCCGGATTCGGGGTCGACTTCTGTCTTTGGTTCTGCCGGAGTTGTTTGGGTAGTAGTGATTCTTCCTTTACCGATGCTGTCTTTGTAGATGGTGTCCTTCGTCTGTCCCCAAGCCAGGGTACTGAAGGTGAATGCTACCATCCAAGCAATGAATAACTGTTTCATATTTTTGGTTGTTTATTTGTTTCTTTGGGTATTAGACGTAGAACCTGCGTCCGAAAGTTGCAAAGAGACGAAAAAAAAATGATATTTGCAGGAAGAAAAAGAACTCTTTATGCAATTACCCGCTTCGTTCATCCTGCAAACCCGCCCGCTGCTGGGTCAGGAAGCTTTCGACTGCCTGGTGGAAGCCTTGCAGCAGGAACCTCCCGTGAGTATCCGTCTCAACCGTCGGCGTGCTCTTCCTGCCTCCGGTTTACTGCAAGTACCCGTTCCCTGGTGTGCCGATGGCTATTACCTGGCCGACCGCCCGACGTTTACCTTCGACCCGCTGTTTCATGCCGGGTGCTACTACGTGCAGGAAGCTTCTTCCATGTTCGTGGAACAGGCGCTCCGTCGTTATGTCGACCGTCCGGTAGTGATGCTCGACCTTTGCGCCGCCCCCGGTGGAAAGTCGACTCATGCCCGCAGCCTCTTGCCAGAGGGTAGTCTGCTGGTAGCCAACGAGGTGATGCGCAATCGTTCGCAAGTGCTGGCCGAGAACCTGACGAAGTGGGGATATCCCGATGTGGTGGTGACCAACAACGACCCGGCCGACTTTACCGGTCTGGATGCTTTCTTCGACGTCATCCTAACCGATGTGCCCTGTTCCGGTGAGGGGATGTTCCGCAAAGACCCGGTAGCCATCGACGAGTGGAGCCCGGAGAATGTCGATGTGTGCTGGCAACGGCAACGTCGCATCCTGACCGATATCTGGCCCTGTCTCCGTCCCGGCGGACTGCTTGTATATAGCACATGTACCTATAATACAAAGGAAGATGAGGAGAATGTTCGCTGGATGATGCAGGAATTCGGCGCCGAACCTTTACCACTGAACGTACCGGTAGAGTGGGGGATAACAGGCAGCCTGCTTGCTGCTTCCGACCTTCCGGTATATCGCTTCCTGCCTCATCGCACCCGGGGTGAGGGATTCTTCTTAACTGTACTTCGTAAACCCGATGCAGGCAATATGGCCGAACCGTATACTACTTCCGTTTCCCGCAAACCGGTGAAGAAGAATGGAGGCAAGTCGCCCCAACCGGTATCCAAGGAAACGTTGTCTGCTGCCCGCCAGTGGCTCTTTGCTCCTGATTCTTTCGACTTGCAAGCCGAAGGGGCCCTCATCACAGCCATTCCCCACGAGCAAGCCGACCGGGTAGCTGTCTTGCGGCAATCGCTTCGCGTGATACAAGCCGGTGTCGAGTTGGCCGAGGTGAAAGGCAAAGACCTGATCCCCTCCCATGCTCTGGCCATGAGCCAGTCGCTTCGGTGCGATTGCTTTCCTACCGAGGAGACCACGTACGAACAAGCTATCGCCTACCTGCGCAAAGAATCCATTGTACTTTCCGCCGAGGCGCCCCGTGGCTACGTGCTGCTCACCTACCGGGATGTGCCTCTGGGCTTTGTGAAGAACATCGGCAACCGCGCCAACAACCTCTACCCGCAGGAGTGGCGCATCCGTAGCGGCTATCTGCCCGAGAGACTGCTGCTCTATTGAGTTTTTTCATTCACCACAGAGTCACACAGAGTTCCACAGAGTTTTTATTTTGTTTCACTACAGAGGACACAGAGGAGCAATATGATAAAACAGAGAAAGGTATAAAAATAAGCCTCTGTGTGACTCTGTGGTGAAACAAAATTTACAGTTTTCCTTTCTGTATCCGAGCCATTACCTTCTGATATTGATTCTGCAGTTGCAGGTAGTTCTGCTTGCTTTGGTACACCACCGATACTTCCACAAAATATTCGATCATGCTGATCTGTCCTCCGGTGAGAGCCTGTTTCAGCAGTGGCAGATCTTGCTGTGTGCGGAACGTCTCTTCATAAGCCCCCATCGAAGTACGGAGCGACTGCGCTTCGTTGTAAAGTTGCGACCATTCCGATTCCACCTGCGTGACGGCGTTCTCCTTCTGCAAATCCACATTCAACGCCTGCGCCCGAGCTACCTTCACTTTGCTCCGGTTCTCGAAGAGCGGAATGGAAAAGCCTACGATCACTCCATTGAACGGTGCGCCCGACTCCGTGTTCCGCCGGTAGCCCAGCTCCAACCGGGGCAACCATCCCTGCTGACTGACACTGACCTGCTTATGCGCGGCGGCACTCTCGCTCGTCAACGCTTGTAGCATGGCATCCGATGCCTGGAACTCGGCTTTCAACGCTTCGTAGTCCGCCGGGAGTGCGGCATCCGGATATTCGGTATCCTCGAACACCACCGGGATATTCCCGTTCAGCGCTTGGAGCTCCTGCAATTTGTTCTTCAGGGCCGTTTCGTTCAGCACGGCTTCGGTGCGTACGTTCAGCAGTTCCAGATTAATCTGGTTGGTCGCCAGGATGTTGGCATCGCCTGTGTCCAGACGTTTGCGGTAGAGCCGGGAGAGCTCCTCGGCATTGCGCAGCCGTTCGTCCAGTATCTGTTTCTGCTGGCGGAGCATGACGAGGTCGAGGCATGCTTCCTTGGCTTGCAACAGGAGGCTTTGCCGCAAAGCTGCCGACTGACCGTCGAAGGCTTGTCCGCGCAGGCGGTTCAGTTTTCCCCGGCCGGCGTACAGGCTGGGGAAGTCGAAGCTTTGCGAAACGATCAGCTCGCCGATGGTTTCGTCCTTGTTGTCCGCTCCCCAGAGGTGCGAGTACGACAAGGTGGGGTCGGACAGGTTGTTGGCCGTCCGGGCTTCCAGCTTCTGCGAAGCGGTGAGTTGCTTGTTGGCTTGCAACTCTTTGTTGTTGGCCTCGATGCTGCGGAGCACCTGGTCAATCGATGTGTTTTGGGCTGTTGCCGACAGGCTGCCTACACATAACAGAATAACTATTTTTCTTCTCATATGATTATTTATTTTTCTTTCTTAGCCTTTTGGCTGTGGTATTTTTCTATTCTCTTCCTATCTGTTTTTTTGAAAATTACCGTCACGCCGTCACGGTTTGTGACTTATTTGGCTGATTAAGTGAAGGTTACTCCGTGACGGATGCCCTTTTTATCCGTCACTCATCCGTCACTTCTCAAAGTATCCGTCACGCTCGGTCACTTTCCGTTTCAATAACTCTAACCCTCTGTTTCAATAACTCTAACCCTTCGTTACAACGGTTGAAACTCCTCGGTACAAAGAAGCAATTCCCCCGCAAGAAAGAAGCAATTCCCCAGTTTCAAGGGAGCAAACACTTCGTTTCATCTGAGGAAACACTTCGTTTCATGGGATGAAACACTTTGTTTCCGGGCATGAAACTTTTCGTTTCTGTAGAATGAAACTTTCAAGACAGAAGGACAAAAGAACACAGCCCATGGTGAATGCCTCGGAAAATGGTAAATAAATGGTAAATGAAAAAGTATTCACCATTGACTAAGCATCACTTTATCAATATAATAAGTCCAAAAATATGGCGAATGGTGAATAAGATCACTTTTTTCTCTTGAAGAGAGAAATGCTTACGCATCCTTCCGGTACGAATACATGATCGGGATGATAAACCCGTTCAGGAACGTCGAGGTAAGCAAACCTCCCAGGATCACCTTCGCCATGGGGCTCTGAATCTCGTTGCCCGGCAAGTCGCCACCCAACGCCAACGGTATCAACGCCAGGGCGGAAGACAACGCCGTCATCAGGATGGGGTTCAACCGGTCGAGCGATCCTTGGATAATACTCTCCGATCGACTCATACCTTCCTCTTTTTGGAGATAGTTGTAGTGACTCACCAGCAGCATCCCGTTGCGCGTGGCAATACCGAACAGCGAGATAAACCCGATGATGGCCGGGATACTGATCTCGCCCGTGGTAAAGAGCAACGTAAACACCCCGCCGATCAATGCCAACGGCAGATTCAGCAAGATGACGAACGACTCCTTCACACTGCGGAACTCATGGAACAGCAGCAGGAAAATCACTACGATACTCATGAACGAGGTGAGCAGCAGCGTGCGGCTGGCTGCCTGCTCGCTCTCGAACTGACCGCCGTACTCCACGTGATACCCTTCGGGCAACTGTATCTGCTGGTCCACCCGGTCCTGAATGTCGTTCACCACGCTGCGCAGGTCGCGATCGGCCACGTTGGCCGATATCACGATCTTCCGTTTCACGTTCTCCCGGCTGATGGTGTTCGGCCCGGTGCTCGAAACGACTTCGGCCACCAAGTTGAACGGTACCTTTCCGCCGGACGGCGTGTCGATTACCAGGTCGCCTATCTTCCCGGTCATGTCGCGGTAGTCATCGCGTACCTTTACCGTGAGGTCGAAGCTCTTGCCCTGGTCGTACACCTGTGACACCACCTCTCCGGCCAGCGTCGCATTGACAAACTCGGCAAACTCCGGCAACGAGATACCGTAGCGTGCCAGCATCTCCCGTCGCGGAACGATCTTCAATTGCGGGCGTTCGATCTGCTGTTCCACGTTCAGGTCGGCAATGCCCGGCACATCCCCGATGACATCCTTGATCTGGTTGCCCAGCGCGAACATCCGGTTCAGGTCCGTGCCGAAGAGTTTGATGGCGATATTGGCCCGCGTGCCCGACAGCATGGCGTCGATGCGGTGGCTGATGGGTTGGCCTATCTCGATGTTGGCTCCCGTGAGCGTGCCCAACTTCTCGCGCACCTCCTCCATGAACTCACTGCGCGAACGCTTGTCCAACTGGAACGGCGCTTCGATCTCCGACGTGTTCACCCCCAGCGCATGCTCGTCCAGCTCGGCACGTCCCGTTTTGCGGGCCACGGTCTGCACCTCCGGGATGGAGAGCAGCAGTTCCTCCGCCCGTCGTCCCAGCCGGTCGCTCTCTTCGAGCGAGATGCCCGGCAGCGAACTGACGTTGATGGTGAGCGAACCCTCGTTGAACGCCGGCAGGAAGCTGCGTCCCAGGGTGAAGAAGCTGATCAGGGCGGCAACGAACAGGGTGAAGGTACAGCCCAGCGTCAGCCGTTTATGATTCAATACCCAGGTCAGGGCATGGCCGTACACCCCTCTGAGGTAGACCGCCACCCGGGCTTCTTTCATTTCTTTATCTCCTTTTCGTCCGCCCAGCAGGTAGGAGCAGAGCACCGGCGTTAGCGTCAGCGCCACTACGGTCGAGGCGGCCAGCGCTACGATGAATGCGATACCCAGCGGCGCCAGCATGCGTCCTTCCATACCACTCAGGAAAAAGAGCGGCACGAAGCTGGCGATGATGATCAGCGTGGAGTTCAGGATGGGCATACGCACCTCCTTCGAGGCGTTGAACACCACCTGCATCACCGAAAGTTGTTCCGCTTCGGGTTTCAACCGGTTCTCGCGCAGCCGTTTGAAGACATTCTCCACGTCCACGATGGCATCGTCCACCAGCGAACCGATGGCGATGGCCATACCGCCGAGACTCATCGTATTGATGGTCAGCCCCATGTAGTGCAGCGCCAGTACCGAGGTGAGCAGCGAGAGCGGAAGGGTGACGAGCGAGATGAGCGTAGTCCGCACGTTGGCCAGGAAGAGGAAGAGCACGATGACCACGAAGAAAGAACCTTCGAGCAGCGACTTCTGCACATTGCCGATGGAATTTTCGATGAAGCGGCTCTGGCGGAAGATATCGGTCGATACCTTCACGTCCGGCGGCAGGTTCTTTTGCAAGTCTTTGAGCGAAGTTTCCAGGTGCTCGGTCAGGTCCATCGTGCTGGTGGCCGGTTGCTTGGTCACGGTGAGTAGCACGGCGGGCTTGCCCCGTTCCGAAGCTGTTCCCAGGCGGGGAGCTTTGGCGCCGATGGTGACATCGGCGATGTCTTCGATCAGTACCGGGCGGCCGTCGATCTGCTTCACCACCGCCTTGCCTAATTGGTCGGTCTGGTTGGTGGCCAGCAGGCCGCGCACGATGTACTCGTTACCGTATTCGTACAGCACCCCGCCGTTGGCGTTGAGGTTCATGCCGCGGGTGGCGGTCATCACCTCGTCCACCGACACGCCGTAGTGGCGCATGCGTTGCGGGTCGAGCAGTATCTGGTATTCTTTGATGTCGCCACCGATGACGGCCACCTGTGCCACACCGCCCGTAGAGAGCAGGCGCGGGCGGATGGTCCAGTCGGCCAGCGTGCGCAGGTCGAGCAGGGAAGTAGAGTCGGCGGTCAGGCCGATGATCAGCATTTCGCCCAGGATGGACGATTGCGGGCCGAGCGTGGGTTGGCTCACGCCTTCGGGCAGGGATTCGTTCACCACGGCCAGCTTCTCGCTGACGATCTGCCGGGCCAGGTAGATATCCGTGTCCCAGTCGAACTCCACCCATACCACCGAGAATCCGGTGGTGGAGGAAGAGCGTACGCGTCGCACATCGGTGGCGCCGTTCACGGCTGTTTCCACGGGGAAGGTAACCAACTGTTCCACCTCTTCGGCGGCCATGCCGTTGGCTTCGGTCATGATGACCACCGTCGGCGCATTCAGATCCGGGAATACATCCACCTCGGTATGCAAGGCGGTGTACGTACCTGCTATCAGCAGCAGTACCGATGCGCAGAGCACCAGCAAGCGGTTGTGCAGGGAGTATTGTATAATTTTGTTCAGCATGTGGGCGAAGGTTTAGTGTTCATGACTGTGTGCCGGGAGAGCGTTGCTCACGGCAGCGAGTTTCACGTGGTAAGCTCCTTCGGTGACCACCCGGTCGCCCGGTTTCACGCCGCTCAGGATCTGTACCGACTGTCCGTTGTCGGCGCCGAGGGTGACTTCCTGTTTCTTGTAACCCTCCTCGTCCAGTTGCAGGTAGACGAAGAAATAGCCCTGTTCTTCGGTCAGCGCCGTGCGGGGGAGGGAGATCACTCCGTCTGTTTCGCCAGATAACAAATAGACCTCTACGTACGAACCCGGAACCACATCGCCCTTGTTATCGAACTCAAAAGTGATGGGGATGTAGAACGAATTGTCGCCCGCCGACTTGCCGAAGGAGAGCAACCGTCCGCCGAGCGAGCTGAGTTCATATACCTTTTTATTATAGGGAGTGTGGAAGTTGGCCGAGCGAACCGAACGCAGGGCATCGTAGTAACGTTCTGACACCTCGGCGCGCAGGAAGAGGCGACGGTTCTGCGTGATGCTCACCAACGGCTGCCCCACATTGACGTATTCGCCCTCCTTCACCAGGATGCTCTTCACGAAACCGCCGATGGGAGCAGTGATGCTTTGCCCCTTGGCCGAGTGATTTTTGCCCAGCGCCTCGTAACTGATGCGGGTGTTTTCGTAGACTTGCCGGGCTTGTGCCAGGTCCTTCTCCGAGACGATCTGGCTTTCGGCCAGCGTCTGCATGCGCTCGTATTCCTTCTTAGCTGTTTCGTAGTCGATGCGGGCACGCTGTACCGGGTCGCCGTCGGCTATACCGGACGAAGCGATAGTCAGCAGGGAAGCACCCCGGCTCACGTTCATGCCCTCCGTCACTTTCCCCTGAAAGGAAACCACTCCGGCTACGGTAGCCACGGCGGTCGACTCGTCGCCCTGGGCGGCCATCACTTGTCCGCTGGTCTTGATCACTTGGTGGAAGGTGCCCGGTTGCACGGTAATGGATTTCACTCCGGCAGCATCCGCCTTCTGCTTCGGCAGGATGATCTCGTCGCTGTGTGCTTCGGCACCGGCAGGTTTCTCGACTTCGTGCGCATGTCCGTCATGATTGTGTCCGTCATGATCGCCGTGGTCATGTCCATCATGGTCATGTCCTTGGTGCGGGTTAGCTTCTTCTGTTTCGTGGTTATGCCCTTCATGGTCGTGGGCCGACTTATTCTGTTGACAGGAACCCAGGACGAACAGTCCCAGTATTCCCATAAAGATAAATTTCTTCATGTAAAGATGTAAATAATGTGATTTTGTAAAAAGATGCGCTGCCCTCAAGCAGCCGGAAGTTTATACAAAAAGACACGGAGGCCCACGGAGGGCATAGGCACGAGTGATGTTCGTGCCGTGGAGGGATTCCCGGTAGACGTAATTGTTCTTGATGCGTCGTTCCTGGGGTTTCAGTAAGTTCTCAATGATGTAGTCGGTGAACAAGACGGCCACAAAACCATGGGCCGGGTCTCCAAGATCTACCTGTGAGGTAGGTACGGAAGTCTCCATTCGTGCCATACAACCGTCGTTGCAGCAAGCATCGTTCTCCGGATGATGATGACCGGGACAGGATTGTTGGTCGTCGGTCGGCTGCTGATGACCGCAGCACGACTGTTCGGTGGCGATATCATTCTTCAGGCAAATGACGCCGTTGGCATGGTGGTGGTGAGGCACAAGAGGCACCGCCAGCATCAGTATGCTGACGAAAAGCAAGAAATAGATATGTCTCTTTGGCTTCATAAGCTTATCTTGTTGCAGCAAAGGTAATTGTTAATCTCCAAACAGCCAATGAAAATGTTATTTTTATGCGAAGTGAGATGCAGTATTGCTGCTATCTGCCCGTTTACTCTATGTTATCTCACAAAATTTAATAGCATGAAACAGTTTATTGTCAGTTTATGTATGCTCATCCTGAGCGGGGCGTTGGTTACCTCTTGTTACCACGAAGAGGATGACACAAGCGCGTTCGAAGTGGAATTCAAGTCGTTGACTCTGTCACAAATCAAGAAACAACTTCAAGGAGAATGGGCTTATGTGAAGACAACTACCGGTATACCGGGTACTGCCGACGAGCAGGAGAAAGATTCGCGCATAGTATATATGGATGAGTACATAGCAGCCGATCCTCCTTACATAAGTTACCTCACTTTTGATGGCGACCGGATGCGTAGATACGACGAAGCTGGTGTCGGAACCGAGTGGAAAACGATCGAATGGCTCAAAGGCCATGTTTCCCTGGGGTATGAATGCTACTATTATTACGGGCTTCATTCGCTCGTGGAATTCACGCCCGAGATTCCTGTCGGCATCCGCAACGGGATGCTGGTCATCTCGATAGACCATGGCGAAGGGTTTGTCGGCAACTGTTATTACAAGCCGCGCTGACCGGACTCTTTCTTCTAACTTGCGAAGTATTAACGATTTTATAGTTGGAAATAGGGACGAAAGTTATATTTTTGCCGGATATTTCTAATAAGATCGATGAGGTACAGTTATTCTGCGGGTAGTAAGGTTCTTTTAATAGGCGGTGCAAAGCAATTGTTCCGGGCTTTGTCCGGTTATAAATTGTTTCTATGTCTGGCACTTGTTCTTTTTTTGTCAACCTCTCTCCGGGCACAGGTAGACAGTACGTACATCAAACCTTTTGATGAGGAGCTATCCGTCGGTACTTATTTCTATTATCAGTATACCAGTCTGGTGTATCAACGCGAAGGCCATCCGTCTGTGACGTACCGTCCCAATAGCCCGATTGGAGCAGGGCTTTCTTTCTCTTATAAAAACTTTGGAATTGGCGCGGGTATGGGTATCAGATCCTTGCGCAACAAGAAGTATGGCGATACCAAGGCGCTCGATCTTCAATACCATTATTTCGGTCGTAACCTCATGGCCGACCTCTTTTTTCAGCAATACAAAGGATATTATAAAGTAGAGAACCGCCAGGATATTACTCTCTATCCGGATATTGGCGTGGTGCAGTACGGACTACATGCCGAATATGTATTCAACAATAAGAAGTTCTCGTATAAGGCAGCCTTCAACCAGAGTGAGCGGCAGTTGAAATCGGCCGGGAGCTTTCATCTGGGTGGTGGAGCTTATTTTAATAAGTTGAGTTCTGACAGTACGTTAACGTTGTACGGGGACAAGAAATTCAGAAATTATCAGTTGAGCGTTACCGGTGGATATGGCTATAACTGGGTGATCACCAAACAGTTTCACGTAGCTGCCAGCATGTCGTTCGGGTTGAATCTGGGCACAATGAGGTTCCCTAAAGTTGAAACCGTGGAAATAACTCCCAGCTTTCTGCCCCGTGTAGCTCTCGGGTACGATGGAAAAGGCTGGTCGATCGGGTTGTGGTATGTACTGAACAGTATGTACATCAATCGTATCAATTCGTTAGATATCGCGTTCAATACCGGGTCTGCGCAACTTACCCTTATCAAGCGGTTCGACCACGCACCCAAGTTTTTCAAGAAGATAAAATTCCTGAATTAGGTTTTGTTCACCACAAAGTCACACAGAGTATTCCATTTAACTCTGTGAAACTCTGTGTGACTCTGTGGTGAACAAAACCATTTACTTTTCCAGTTCCCGGAGCGAATCCATCTTTTTCTTTTCGAGGAATTCGTAGATGCCGCACAGGTGTTCTGTCACTTTCTTATTGCCAAACTCATATACCTTGGTTACCAGCCCGTCGAGGAAATCACGGTCGTGCGATACGACGATCAGCGTGCCGTCGAAGTCGATCAACGCTTGTTTCAGGATATCTTTGGTCTTCAGGTCGAGGTGGTTGGTAGGCTCATCCAGAATAAGCAGATTCACCGGTTCCAGTAGCAGTTTGATCATGGCCAGGCGAGTACGTTCACCCCCCGACAGGACCTTCACCTTCTTCATCGACTCCTCCGGTCCGCCAAACATGAAAGCGCCCAAGAGGTCGCGTATCTTGTTACGGATATCTCCTTTCGCTACATCGTCGATGGTTTGGAACACCGTCAGGTTCTCGTCCAGCATCGATGCCTGATTCTGAGCAAAGTAACCGATCTGTACATTGTGTCCCAGTGTCAGCGTACCGTCATGCTCTATCTCGTTCATGATACACTTCACTAACGTCGATTTACCTTCACCGTTCTTGCCCACGAAAGCCAGCTTGTCGCCCCGTTCCACGGTGAGCGAAGCATTACGGAATACCGTGTGGTTGCCGTACGACTTCCCGACGCCGTCCATGATCACCGGGTAGCTACCCGAGCGGGGCGATGGCGGGAACTTGAGACGCAGTGCCGAAGCATCTTCCTCGTCCACTTCCAGAAGCTCCATCTTTTCCAGCATCTTCACGCGGCTTTGTACTTGTAACGTTTTCGAGTATGTACCTTTGAAACGTTCGATGAACTCCTTAGTCTCTGCGATGAGCTCCTGCTGCTCGTCGAAAGCCTTTTGTTGATGCACGCGACGCTCAGCACGCAGTTGCAGGTATTGCGAATAATTGACCTTGTAGTCATAGATACGTCCCATAGTCACCTCGATGGTGCGGGTCGTGATGTTATCCACAAACTTACGGTCGTGACTGATGACGATTACCGCTTTGCCGTTGTTGATCAGGAAATCTTCCAGCCATTGAATGGACTCTATGTCAAGGTGGTTCGTCGGTTCATCGAGCAGCAACACGTCCGGCTTCTGCAACAGTAGCTTGGCTAGCTCGATGCGCATACGCCATCCGCCGCTGAAGTCGCTGGTCTGCTTCCGAAAGTCCTCACGCAGGAAACCCAAGCCCAGCAATGCCTTCTCCACATCCTCCTCATAGTTGGTGGCGTCGATGGCATAGTACTTCTCGCTGAGCGCCGACACCTTCTCGATGAGCTCCATGTAACTGTCGCTCTCGTAGTCCGTCCGCGTTTCCAGTTCTTTGTTCAGTGCGTCGATCTCCGCCTCCATGCGGTGCAGATGCGCGAAAGCCTGTGCCGTTTCCTCGAACACCGTCCGTCCGTCTTCCGTCATCAGGTGTTGCGGCAGGTAGGCAATGACACAATCTTTGGGAGCAGCGATCTTTCCCCGTGTGGGTTGACGTGTTCCCGACAATATTTTTAGTAAGGTACTTTTACCAGCTCCGTTTTTACCCATCAGGGCGATGCGATCTTTCTCGTTAATTACAAAAGAAATATCGCTAAATAAAGTAGTCCCGCCGAATTCTACGGCCAGTCCGTCCACTGAAATCATAATCTATCTTTAAAATGAGGCGCAAAGATAAGCAATTATATCAATTTTTTTTATAACTTGCGCCCCTGAATTACGGAACCAAGAATAATAAGAAAAGTATACAGCAATGGAAAACGAAATGACTAATGAATATCGTCCACTGATATTGGTCGCTGAGGACGACGAC
>JAVBVI010000100.1:0-8948 GCA_031554505.1 Bacteroides sp.
AAATATAAACAAATATACTTATACATTTGTTTATGCCTGTATGTTAATAAAAACAAAAACCGTATTATTGAATGCCTTTCTCGCGGAGTTTCAACTGCCAATTCCATGCAGAGCGTAAGGTATCTTCAATGGTTTCCACTGCCGTCCAACCGAGTTCATTATTGGCAAATTCAGGGTTTGCCCAAACTTGTTCGATGTCTCCGGCACGACGTCCTACGATCTGATAATTCAATTTCACTCCCGTAGCAGATTCGAAAGCATGAATCAATTCCAATACCGACATACCACGTCCGGTACCCAGATTGAACACTTCTACTTTCTCTTTCTGTTTCTTTTCCAGAATCCGCTGAATGGCGATAACGTGTGCCTTAGCCAAGTCTACCACGTTGATATAATCACGAATACAAGAGCCGTCAGGGGTATTGTAATCGTCGCCGAAAACACTCAACTTCTCGCGAATACCCATCGCGGTCTGCGTGAGGAACGGAATCAGGTTCTGAGGCACTCCGTTAGGCAACTCTCCCATCAATGCTGACGGATGTGCACCTATCGGATTAAAGTAACGCAACAGGATAGCACTGATCGGTGAACCTGAAGCGATGGTATCACAAACGATTTCCTCATTAATTTGTTTGGTGTTTCCATAAGGAGACTCAGCTTTCTTGGTAGGTGCTTTTTCGGTTACGGGAAGCACATCAGGCTGTCCATACACCGTACAAGAAGAGGAGAATACAAGTCCATCCACTCCATGTTTGGGCATCAGTTCAAGAATATTAATAAGGGAAACGAGATTGTTGCGGTAATAGAGCAAAGGCTTCTGCACAGATTCACCTACAGCTTTACTGGCTGCAAAATGGATGATGGCTTTGATTCCTTTGTATTTGGTGAACAAGGCATCGAGCCCTGCGTAATCGAGACAATCTAATTGTTCAAAGATAGGACGAACTCCGGTAATCTGCTCTATACTATCTATAACATTTGCGTTAGAGTTAGAGAGATTATCAATCGCGATTACTTCGTATCCGCTATTCTGGAGTTCAACTACAGTATGTGAACCAATGTATCCGGTTCCACCTGTAACTAAGATTCTTTCTTTCATAAAATACAATTATACGGTCTATTGTCGTTTCATATCTAACACTGCAAATATAGGTAAAATATTATCAAATATCCTATGCCGTGCAAAAAAATGAAGAATTTCTTAACAAATAATGCACCGAAGAGAGAGAATGGAAAGGTTTGTTAACACATCCGCTCTTTTCAGTGCATCTATAACAGGCCCCAGAGTACTAAACTACACCCGAGAAGCCCATAAACGCCATAGCCAGCAAACCAGCGGTAATCAATGCGATAGGCGTTCCTTCCATGCCTTTCGGTATTTTCACCAGGCTCATCTGCTCGCGTAAGCCGGCAAACAGCACCAATGCCAAGCCGAATCCAAGCGCTGTAGAGAAAGCATATACCACTCCGGTAAGCAGGTCGAAGTCTTTCTGAATCACCAGAATGGCCACACCCAGGATGCAGCAGTTGGTGGTAATCAGCGGCAAGAACACGCCAAGTGCCTGGTACAAAGCCGGAGAAACCTTCTTCAGGATGATTTCGACCATCTGTACCAGTCCGGCAATCACCAGAATAAAGGTAATGGTCTGCAGATAACCCAATCCAAAGGCATCGAGCACATATTTTTGAATCAGGAAAGTCACAATCGTAGCAATGGTCAGTACGAAAGCCACGGCAGCACTCATTCCCAGGGCCGTATCAATTTTCTTGGAAACGCCGAGGAACGGACAGATTCCCAGGAACTGCGACAACACAATGTTGTTGACAAAGATGGCCGAGATAAATATCAATATATATTCCATAATCTATTTTCTGTTGATTAATTATGCCTTTTTAAAACGGTTGATCAGGGCAATGAGATAACCCAGGGCGATGAAAGCACCCGGTGCCAGCACGAAGACCAACATGCCGTATTCTTCCGGAATGACGGTGAAGTTGAACATCTTTCCGGTTCCCAGGAACTCACGGGTAGCTCCCAGCAGAGTCAACGCCAGGGTGAAACCAAGCCCCATTCCCATACCATCAAACATAGAAGCCATGGCACTGTTCTTGGCTGCAAAAGCCTCGGCCCGGCCCAATACGATACAGTTGACCACAATCAGCGGGATAAAAAGCCCCAGTGTGGCATACAGATCGGGCACATAAGCCTGCATGATCATTTGCAACAGGGTCACAAACGAAGCGATCACCACAATGAACGAGGGGATACGCACCATATCGGGAATAAGATTCTTAATCAGTGAGATCACCACATTGGAGCAGATGAGTACGAACATTGTAGCCAACCCCATGCCCATACCGTTAATAGCCGACGATGTAGTTCCCAGCGTAGGACACATACCCAACAGGAGTACAAATATAGGATTCTCTTTTACAATCCCGTTCATCAATACTTTCATATTACTCATATCTTCGACTCCTTTCTTAATTTACACTTGATTCAACTTTCTTCGTAGCACCGGTAGTAGCATTGCTATCATCATTGCCCTTGTAAGCAGCATATGCGGCATTGACTGCATTCAGGAAAGCACGCGAGGTGATGGTTGAAGCTGTGATAGCGTCGACCTTCCCACCGTCTTTGGACACTTTCAGCGACGATTCTCCCGGATCCATTCCCACAATATTTCCTTTACCGCCTTCCTTAAACCAGTCAGCAGCTTTAGAACCCAGCCCCGGAGTTTCCGCATGCGAAAGCAGGGAGTAATTGTATATCTTGCCCTCGGCGTCAAAGCCGACCAACACTTTCAGGTCGCCTGCAAAACCCAATGCACTGGCTTCCACGGCTGCCCCTACCCACTCTTCGCCGTTCTTTGCAGGATAAATCGTATAGGTAACGCCGTCCACTTCATGTGTCGTTGCTTCGGCAATCGGATTGTTATCAAATGCGGGAACCACTACTTTCACAGCATCGCTCAATGTTTTGGCATTGGCCTGCGCAATGGGTTCCTTGGTCAATTCATTCACATAGGCCAGCAACGCAACCGAGACGACAGTCACCCCGGTAAGCACCAGCAACATATTCTTTAAAGATGATTCTAACTTTTTCATTTTTTCTTCGCTACCTCCCCAAAGCGTTTTGGTCTGCAATACGTATTGATCAGTGGTGTGAAGGCATTCATGATCAGAATGGCAAACGACATACCTTCGGGATAGGCTCCGAACAAACGGATCACCATGGTGAGCAGACCAATGCACACACCGTAGATGAGCATACCGTTGCGACTCATCGGTGAGGTGACATAGTCGGTAGCCATGAAGACGGCGCCCAGCATCAAACCTCCTGAAAGAAGTTGCACAAGCGGAGACACATACAATTCCGGCTTCACCAGATGCATGACACCGGCAAACACGAACACGGTAGCCAGGATGGATACCGGGATGTGCCAGCTAATGATCTTCTTCCACAACATATAGATCAGTCCGAGGAGAAGCGCCAACGCGCTGACTTCGCCCAGACATCCGCCGTTCTGCCCGATGAGCAGGCTGAATGAGTCGGGAAGCTGGTCGAGCGATACCCCGGGGGCACCGTTGATCACTCCCTTCATGATGGCCAGCGGAGTGGCTCCGGTGGTAGCATCGGCATACGCCGTCAGTTGTCCCACCACAGGCCAGGAAGTCATTTGTACCGGGAAAGAGAGCAGCAGGAACACACGTCCCACTAACGCCGGGTTGAAGGGGTTGTTACCCAGTCCGCCGAACGACATCTTCCCCACCCCGATGGCAAACAAAGCACCGAGGACAATGATCCACACCGGCAGGTTCGACGGCAGATTGAACGCCAGCAACACGCCGGTGATAACAGCCGATCCGTCACAAACTGTAGTGGTTTCCTTCTTCAGCAGATATTTCGCAATAGCCCATTCGAAGAACACACAGGCAGCCACCGATGTAGCGGTGACAATCAGGGCGCCCAGTCCGAAGAAGAACAACGACACCAGGAAGGCAGGCGCCATGGCGATGAGCACGCCGTACATATTTTTGCGTACGCTGTCGCCGCTGTGTACGTGTGGCGACAAGGATACTATTAATTTATTTTCCATACTTCTTATTATTTAGCTTGACGTGCACGGATCAGGGCGCCTACTTTCGCTTTGCCCAAACGGCAATAGTCGAGCAGCGGGCGGTTGGCCGGACAGGTAAACTGGCACGAGCCGCATTCGATGCAATCCATGATCTTTTCTTTCTCTATTCTTTCAAAATCCCCGTTTTCCGCTACAGCCGAAAGCAGGTAAGGCTCCAGTCCCATCGGACAAGCGCTTACACATTTGGCACAACGGATACAGTTTTGAATCTCTCCGCGACGGGCTTCTTTCCGGTTCATGATCAGCACGCCCGAGCTTCCTTTGGTCATCGGAACATCCGTATGGATCAATGCCTTACCCATCATCGGACCACCACCGATCACCTTTCCGGTATCTTCGGGAAGTCCGCCGCAAGCATCGATCAGTTGCCCCAGTGGGGTACCGATGCGCGCCAGGAAGTTGGACGGTTTTGCCACCGACTTGCCCGTTACGGTAATGACGCGCTCGAACAACGGTTTGTTTTTCTGCACAGCCTGGTACACCGCAAAAGCGGTACCCACGTTCTGCACCACAGCACCGGTCGAGATAGGCAGTTGCCCGCTACCCACCTGGCGACGGATCACTGCGTCGATCAACTGTTTCTCACCACCTTGCGGGTACTGTACTTTCAGCGCCACCACTTCGACACCTGCATAGGAAGAAGCCAGCTTCTTCATCAGCTCGATAGCATCGGGTTTGTTGTTTTCGATGCCGATAAATGCTTTATTCACCTTCACGGCTTTCATCAACAGGAAAACGCCCACGAGTATCTCCCCGGCATGTTCCATCATCAGCTGATGGTCGGAAGTGAGGTACGGTTCGCACTCCACGGCATTGATGATCACGCAGTCAGCTTTGGCTGAGGGAGGAGGAGTCAGTTTCACTTGTGTAGGGAAACAAGCGCCACCCAGTCCGACGATACCGGCAGCGGCGATCTTCTTTATGATTTCTTCGGGAGTGAGCGTGCACTCTTTCACCAGTTCCGGGCTGCGGTCGATGGATTCTTCCCACTCATCTCCATCTACATCGATGAAGATAGCCGGACGGGCATATCCGCTTGCGTCGACAAACGAGTCGACTTTGGATACCTTACCGCTCACCGGGGAGTGTATGGCTGCCGAAACAAATCCGGCTGGTTCGGCAATCAAAGTTCCTACCTTCACCACATCCCCTTTGGCTACGACAGGCTTGGCCGGAGCACCGATGTGCTGGCCGAGCATGACGACCGCCTTGGCCGGTATTTCTGCCGTGATGATGGGTTGATGAGCCGATAGCTTATTTTCGTGTGGATGAACACCACCAATTGAAAATGTCTTCAACATATTCTGTTTTGTTAGCTGTTTGTTATTCGGTTACTGCTTCGGCTTTCGTCTTGCGGTCAGGGAAATTCAACTCGATGATGGTGCCTTGCGGACACTCTTCCACGCATTTGCGGCAGGATTTGCACTTATCGAAATCGATGTAAGCCAGGTTGTTGGTCATCGCGATGGCTTCGTACGGGCAGATCTTCACACACTTTCCGCAACCGATACAGCCCACCGAACAGGCTTTGCGGGTCACCGCACCCTTGTCCTTGTTGACGCAGGAGATGTACACCCGGCGCGATTTCTTTCCTTGCGGACGGATCTCGATGATCGACTTCGGACAGGCTTTCACGCAAGCAGCACAAGCCGTACATTGGGCTTCTTCCACTTCCGGGAGTCCCGTTTCGGGATTCATGCGGATGGCATCGAACTGGCAGACAGCCACACAGTCGCCACATCCCAGGCATCCGTAACTACAACCCGTCTCGCCGCCGTAGAGCGCTGCGGCAATGGCACAGCTTTTCGCCCCGTCGTACTGGTTGGTACGCGGACGGACCGCACAGGTTCCGCTACATCTCACCACCGCCACCTTCGGTTCGGTTTCGGCCGCATCCAGCCCCAGGATGGAGGCTATCTGCGACATCACAGATTGTCCGCCTACCGGGCAAGACTTCCCTTCCAGCGAGCCGGCCTTCACACAGGCATCGGCAAATCCGCTGCATCCCGGATAACCGCATCCGCCGCAATTGGCCTGAGGCAGCACTTCGCCTACCTGGGCAATCCGCGGGTCTTCATACACAGCAAATTTCTTGGAAGCAGCATACAAAATCGCGGCAAGCACCAACGCAATGACTCCCAGAGAAATGACTGCAATCAGAATCAAATTCATAAATCTAAATTATTATAATGGTTTCATTTTCTCTATTCTAAACGAGAACTTATGTTTCAAATGTTGTCTATTCAATCGAATGATATAATAATAAGGTATAAGTACAGCCAATGAAATAAGCCCTGCCACCAGTTCGTTCTCCAGCCATGCCATACACAAGAACAGAGATACGATAAGCAGGACAAAAGGAACGACAAAAGCCAGCGATACGGCCCACATTCCCATGGAAGTTTCGCCGATCACCATCACAGAGTCACCTATCCGGTAACGCCCTGTCGGATCAATAATGTCGATGATCTTTTCTTTGCTGTCGGCCGACGCACAATGCCCCTTGGCACTGCAAGCCGCACAGGCGGAAGTTTGGATGATTCTCACGGAAATATGAGAACCGGATATGTTTTCCACGACACCTTGATGTTTTATAGTATCAGCCATTTTGCAAACTACACATTACAAATCGAGGCAAAATTAAGCAATTATTATCAATCACAAGCATCTCACCTGTTTTTTATGTGGTAAATTTTGTTCTTTACACGGGAAAATACAAAAAAAGGGCGACCCACGCCACCCTATTTACCGTTTCCGGTTATCGTATTCCTTAGCTTACCATTTGTAATTGAGACCGAAGCTCAACAGCTCGTTCAACTGGAAATAGCTGCTACCCGTAGTGGGTTTAGAGCTATCGTCGAAGCGAGCATTCAGGTAAAGTTTAGTAGACAGATACCGGTTCAGCACGAAGTTAAATGTATTTTCCCATTCAACACGCACCCACTTATAATTGGTCAGATAGTTCAGATTGGAAACTAGTGTCACAGATGGAACAATGGTCCATGACAATACAGGCCGAACCTGCGAACCAAAGTCATTCTTGGTAGTCTGTCCTTCTTTGAGACCAAATTTGGTTTCGTCTACCTCGCTGTTACCGATGTATCGCATGGTATACGTCAGCGGACCCACAAAGACAGACAAGTTGTATGTTTTCTTCTTTAGTTTGTAGTCCATACCGATACTGGCAATCAAATCGGCAGGGGACAAAAACGATGAAACGAGCACATCACTGTTGGCTTTGTAACCTTTAAAGAACTGGGTCTTGAACTCTGTCGAAATGGTATAGTACCATTTCGAAGCGGCTTGCACACCCAACTTACTATACAAACGAAGTTGGTCGGTATTGATCAGGTAATCGTGAAACTCATCCGAGGGAGTGGAGTTAAATCCGATCTTCGTTTCGAGCAGGTTCTCGAACTGTACTTTCTCTTTATCGTTGTAGTTGGCAAAAAGTTGCAGGTTAAACATCATAGAAGCATTACTCTCCCCTCCCTTGTACCAGTTGTCCGAGATGTAGTTTTGCGACATTTGCAATGAACCGCTACCACCCGTCTGCCACCAATTAGGCTTCTGAATTTTCAGGTCCGCCGTTCCTACATCCGTTGCTACCTCTTCCCGTTCGAAAAGGTTTATCACCTTTGCTTTGGACGATATACGAGGTTTGACATCCTCCCGGAATACATTACGGCTCATAATCTGGTCTTCCGTGCTTCGGACAAGTTCCGGGTGCTTCAGGTAGATAGCCAGCAAGTTCCGGTTCACGATCTTATTGGCATTCTCTGCTTTTTTGAACTCACTGAGGTCGAGTTTGAACAGCGAGTCGGGCTTCAATGCCTGACTGGCCAGACTCTTCGGTTGCCAGTTCACCACAGTAAACTGAGCTATCGGTGCATGGTAATAAGTCAGCGGGATGAATAGCCGGTAATATTCGGGATAATCAGGGATATAGCGTGCAGGTACCGTCAAATCATGATAATATTCCAACTGCCCTATATACTTTTCATACAAAATAGATACAGTATCCATCTTGGGAGTAGGTCCATCCAAGTTTAGCTTCAGGAGCAAGTATTTCTGCAGGAAACTAGATAATGTATCCACCTTTGCATGACTATTCTTTGATTTGGTTCCACTCGTGTTCTGCGCCACGAGCACTGAAGAAACCATTGCTAACACTATTGACAAAATGTAAAACTTCCTCATAATTCCTTAAAACAATTCGTTTGCAAAGCTACATTAAATAATTAAAAATTCATAGCTTTAGGATTAAAAAGGAATAATTAGTCATGATTTAAAAATAAGCTGGTACAGATTAACCAGCTGTTTGCCTGATTTTATTTTCGCCTGTACACATAGCTATTAGTAAGAAAAATAACACTTGTCTTCATACCCGGAAATAAATAGTCGCAAGGGAACGAACAGTTTTATTAGATTTGACTACTGATGGGTATTGATAGAAGACAGGTTGTTTGTATGAAAACCGTCACAACTTATTTTATCAAGAAGAAATTTAGTGAGCGATGCAGCCTATGAATAATACAGCTCCATATCACTCGCCAATCTCGAGTTTTTTTTCATTTTGTTCATCGAAAACCTCATATACTTGCTCTTTATTTTGTATATTTGCGCTCTTTAATGCTATATATGAATTCCAACTGGCACTTTATAAGTAAAAATAATTAAAAACAGTATAGCTGTGGGAGAAACAAAGTATATTTTCGTCACCGGTGGTGTAGCCTCTTCATTGGGTAAAGGCATCATCTCTTCGTCCATCGGTAAGTTGCTGCAAGCAAGAGGTTATAATGTAAC
>JAVBVI010000082.1:0-35221 GCA_031554505.1 Bacteroides sp.
ATCAAGAGCTCGGACCACTACCCCATCTGGTGCTACATAAGCAAGCGTTAAGTTTACAATCTAAAAATATACTACGATGACATTCAAACAATCAGTAATCATTTTAGCCGCAAGTTGTATGATGTACTCCTGTGCTACCAAGACGGACAATAACCCGTTCTTCACCGAGTTCCAAACCAAGAATGGCGTTCCGCCGTATGACAAGATCAAGTTGGAGCACTACGAACCAGCCTTCCTGAAAGGCATCGAAGAGCAGAACCAGCGCATCGAAGCCATCATCGCCCATCCGAACTCTCCCACGTTCGAAAACACCATCGAGGCGCTGGACAACAGTTCGCCCATGCTGAACCGCGTAAGTCTCATCTTCTTCAACATGACCGACGCCGAAACGTCCGACTCATTGACAGCGCTCTCTACCCAATTGGCTCCCGTACTCTCCGAACACGACGATAACATCTGGCTGAATGCAGCACTTTTCGCGAAAGTACAGGCCGTGTACCAACAGAAGGACAATCTGGGACTCACCACCGAGCAACAGCGTCTGCTGGACAAGAAATACAAAAAATTCATACGTTCGGGCGCCAACCTCGACGCTGACAAGCAAGCCCGTCTGCGCGAAATTAACAAACAACTCTCCACTCAGGGCATCGCCTTCAGCAACCACGTACTGAACGAGAACAACGCCTTCCAGCTCATCATTGACAAGCAGGAAGACCTGGCCGGGCTGCCCGAATGGTTCTGCCAAAGCGCTGCCGAAGAGGCCAAAGCGGCCGGACAAGAAGGCAAGTGGCTCTTCACCTTGCACAATGCCAGTCGCCTGCCCTTCCTGCAATACTCCGAGAACCGTCCGTTACGCGAAAAAATGTACACCGCCTACATCAACCGCGGTAATAATAACGACAAGAATGACAATAAAAAAATCATCGCCGAGATCGTTGCACTCCGTTTGGAAAAGGCTAATCTGCTGGGCTACGACTGCTATGCCAACTTCGTATTAGACAATCAGATGGCCAAGAACTCGGCTACCGTCATGGACTTCCTGAACAACCTCTGGACTTACGCTCTGCCGAAAGCCAAAGCCGAAGCGGCCGAGTTGCAGAAGCTGATGGACCAGGAAGGTAAAGGCGAGAAACTGGCAGGCTGGGACTGGTGGTACTACACCGAAAAGCTGCGGAAAGCGAAGTACGACCTCAACGAAGAGGATACCAAGCCCTATTTCAAACTGGAAAACGTACGCGATGGCGCCTTCGCGGTAGCCAACAAACTATACGGTATCACTCTGACCAAACTACCCAACATCCCCGTGTACCATCCCGACGTGGAAGTATTCGAAGTGAAAGCCGCCGACGGATCGCAACTGGGTATCTTCTATGTAGACTTCTTCCCGCGTCGCGGCAAGAGCGGCGGCGCCTGGATGAGCAACTACCGCGAGCAACAAGCTGGCGTTCGTCCGCTGGTGTGCAACGTGTGCAGCTTCACCAAACCGATTGGCGACACGCCTTCGCTGCTAACGATGGATGAAGTGGAAACCTTGTTCCACGAGTTTGGGCATGCACTGCATGGCCTGCTTACCCAATGTAACTACCTCGGCACCTCGGGCACCAACGTAGCACGCGACTTTGTAGAACTTCCCTCACAGATCAACGAGCACTGGGGTACCGAACCCGAAGTGCTGAAAATGTACGCCCGCCACTACCAGACCGGCGAAGTGATTCCCGATGCCCTCATCGAGAAGATACTGGCACAAGGCAAGTTCAACCAGGGATTCATGACTACCGAACTGTTGGCAGCTGCCCTTCTGGACATGAATCTACACAACATCACCGACGCTTCGAACCTCGATATTCTCAACTTCGAGAAGAATGCGATGAACCAGCTCGGACTGATTCCGGAGATTGCTCCCCGCTACCGCGTCACCTACTTCAACCACATCATCGGTGAGTACGCTGCCGGCTATTACAGCTATCTGTGGGCCAACGTACTGGACAATGACGCTTTCGAAGCTTTCAAGGAACACGGCATCTTCGACCCGACGACCGCCGGACTCTTCCTGCACAATGTGCTCGAGAAAGGCGACAGCGAAGATCCAATGGAACTTTACAAGAATTTCCGCGACGCCGAACCCAAACTCGAGCCCATGCTCCGCAACCGGGGAATGATCGAGTAACAAAGTGGGCAAAATAGGGCCCAAAATGTCCTGCACATCAAATAATTGGGTGTGATTTATTATTGAATGTGAAAAAAAACCTATATTTGCACCCTTAATAACGTGGAAATTAATCAAAAAGTAATAATAGTAAACTAAAAGTACAATGCAAAACAAAGGATTTATTAAAGTTTTTGGTGTACTGCTCGCATTGGTGTGCGTGTACTACCTCTCCTTTTCTTTTGTGACTCGCCACTATGCCAACAAGGCTAAGGAGGTAGCACAGGGGGATCTGAAGGTAGAACATGACTACCTCGACTCACTCTCTATGGAGAAAGTATGGCTGGGCAACACACTGAAACAGTGTAGTGAGAAAGAAATCAGTCTGGGTCTGGACCTCAAGGGAGGTATGAACGTTATCCTCGAAGTATCTGTACCCGATGTGGTAAAGGTACTGGCAGATAACAAACCAGACGAAGCCTTCAACCAGGCTGTCGCTTCGGCAGCTAAGTTGGCCAGCTCCAGCCAGGACGACTTCATTACCCTGTTCGTTAGAGAATATCACAAAATCGCTCCGAACGCTAAGTTGGCCGAACTGTTCGCCACACAGCAGTTGAAAGATAAAGTGAACCAGAAAACTTCGGACTCTGAGGTAGAAAAGGTCCTGAGAGAAGAAGTGAAAGCAGCCGTAGCCAACTCATACAATGTACTCCGTACACGTATCGACCGCTTCGGTGTGGTTCAGCCTAACATCCAGAGCCTGGAAGACAAGATGGGACGTATCATGGTGGAGCTTCCGGGTATCAAAGAACCGGAACGTGTAAGAAAGCTCCTTCAGGGATCGGCTAACCTCGAGTTCTGGGAAACTTACACTGCCAAGGATATCGTACCGGTACTGGAAGAAGCAGATGCCAAACTTCGTTCGATCCTCTCGGGAAGTACAGAAGTTGCTGACACTACTGCTACCGAAGCGGTGGCCGAAGTGAAAACAATAAGCACTGCCGACAGTCTGGCTGCCGCCCTGAAAGGCGACACCAAGCAGGAAGTAAGCGCTGCCGACATGGAACGTATGAAGAAAGAACACCCGTTGTTCGCTGTTCTGCAGCCCAGCCAGAATGCACAGAGCCCTGTAGCGGCTTATGCCAGCTACAAAGATACAGCCGAAGTAAACAAGTACCTCGCTATGCCGGAAGTGGCAAGCGCTATGCCGAAAGACCTCCGTCTGAAATGGAGCGTATCTCCGGCCGACTTCGACAAGAAGGGACAAATCTACGAACTGTATGCTATCAAGTCGACCGAACGCAACGGCCGCGCTCCGCTGGAAGGCGACGTAATCGTGGACGCACGCAGTGACTTCGACCAATACGGCAAACCGTCGGTAAGCATGTCAATGAACCAGGACGGCTCACGCCGTTGGGCACAGATGACTAAGCAGAACATCGGTCATTCCATCGCTATCGTGCTGGACAACTACGTATATTCGGCTCCGAATGTTATGAACGAAATCTCCGGAGGTAGCTCACAGATCACCGGTAACTTCACTCCCGACCAAGCAAAGGACCTTGCCAACGTATTGAAATCTGGTAAAATGCCGGCACCTGCCCGTATCGTACAGGAAGACATCGTAGGTCCGTCACTGGGTCAGGAATCTATCAACGCCGGTGTGTTCTCGTTCATCGTGGCTTTGATCGTACTGATGTCATACATGTGTGTGATGTACGGTTTCATCCCGGGTATGATCGCCAACGGCGCCATGTTCCTCAACTTCTTCTTCACGCTGGGTATCCTCTCCTCATTCCAGGCGGCCTTGACCATGTCGGGTATCGCGGGTATGGTGCTCTCGCTCGGTATGGCGGTGGACGCGAACGTACTTATCTACGAACGTACAAAGGAAGAACTTAGAGCCGGTAAGGGAATTAAGAAAGCATTGGCCGACGGTTACTCGAACGCTTTCTCCGCTATCTTCGACTCCAACTTGACGTCTATCATCACCGGTATCATCCTGTTCTACTTCGGTACGGGCCCGATCCGTGGTTTTGCTACGACGTTGATCATCGGTATCCTCTGTTCGTTCTTTACTGCTGTATTTATCACACGCATCGTGTACGAGTACTTCATGAGCAAAGACAAGTTGCTGAACCTCACATTCTCGTCTAGTCTGACCAAGAACCTGCTGGTGAGCCCCAACTTCAACTTCATGAAGACCAACAAAACATCGCTCATCACGGTAACTGTCATCATCGCTGTCTGCGTAGGTTCGTTCCTAGTACGCGGCTTGAGCCAGAGCATCGACTTCACCGGTGGACGCAACTTCAAGGTACAGTTCGAACAGCAGGTGGAACCGGAACAGATCCGCGACCTGATCTCTGATAAGTTCGGCGAAGGTGTGAA
Source organism: Bacteroides sp. (assembly GCA_031554505.1). GTDB lineage: Bacteria > Bacteroidota > Bacteroidia > Bacteroidales > Bacteroidaceae > Bacteroides. The sequence continues at coordinate 4,538 of JAVBVI010000082.1, forward strand.
CGTGAGTGTTATCGCCATCGGTACCGACAAGAAGACTGTACGTATCAGCACCAACTACCGCATCCACGATGAAGGTACGGCTGTTGACTCGGAAATCGAAGCTTATCTGTACGAAACTCTGAAACCGTTGCTGACGCAGAACATCTCTCTGGAGACATTCATCGACCGCGACAACCACACCGGTGGTAGTATCGTCAGCTCGCAGAAGGTAGGTCCGAGCATCGCCGACGACATCAAGACATCGGCCATCTGGTCGGTTATCTTCGCCGTATTCGCGATTGGTCTGTACATTCTGGTACGTTTCCGCAACATTGCTTATAGTGTGGGGTCTATCGTGGCATTGAGTTGTGACACCATCATGATTATCGGTGCTTACTCGTTGCTGTGGGGTATCCTTCCCTTCTCATTGGAAATCGACCAGACGTTCATCGGTGCTATCCTGACGGCTATCGGTTACTCTATCAATGACAAGGTGGTTATCTTCGACCGTGTGCGCGAGTTCTTCGGTCTGTATCCGAAACGCAACCGCCGCCAGTTGTTCAACGACTCGCTGAACACCACGCTGTCTCGTACCATCAATACTTCATTGAGTACCTTCCTGGTGCTGCTGTGTATCTTCATCCTCGGTGGTGACTCTATCCGCAGCTTCGCCTTCGCCATGATCCTCGGTGTGGTATTCGGTACCCTTTCTTCTCTGTTCATCGCATCGCCTATCGCTTATGTGATGATGGACAAGAGAGCAGCCAAAACTCCTGTTCTTGAAGAAGCGTAATTAACTTCTGTATATACAATCAGAAAGCCTCTCCTGCCTTTGCGCGGGGGAGGCTTTTTTTGTGAAGATACTCCATCGGGGTAGTTCCATCCTTTGAAACCGGGGATCACCAGTAAAACCATGTGTAAAACGAAACAGTATAAAAGCCGCTTACCTTGATTTAGAAAGCATGCGATGCCCCTTTTGTTGCCTTCTACATTTGTTTTTAAGGCAACTAACTTCTTCTTTCAAGAGATCTGCAAGCACTGTTCAACGGGCGCTACGCGTTTTTTTGACGCCCGCTACGCGTTTTTCAGAAAGGCGTAACGGGAAAAAATAAAACGCGTAGCGCCCGTTGAAAGCTTCCCGCTATTGCCCCGGAAGCTTCTGGCAATGTGGTCAGTTGCTTCTTTCTTCCGAGGCAAATGCTTCTTTCTTCCGGGTATTTTGCTTCTTTCTCCCGGGCACTTTGCTTCTTGCTTCCGGACATTTTGCTTCTTGCTCCTGAGGCAAATGCTTCTTGCTTCCGGACACTTTGCTTCTTGCTGTCAGGACGGCACACGGTGAACTTTGTGAACCCCGGGTGGAGAAGGGCCCCTTCACCGTCAACACCGATGAACAGAGGGTTTCAGAGCAGGAGAAGAGGCTGGAGGCTCCAAACAAAAACTCTATGAGGATGGGGATAAGAAACCCTGATTTTGCATCACACATGGTTTTACTGGTGAGCCGAAACAGGTCTGGAGCAGGTAGCTTCCGGACGAACCGAAAACGCCTGTCAATCAGTTTGATCGACAGGCGTCTCGTCGTAGCCTCGAGGGGAATCGAACCCCTATCTAAAGTTTAGGAAACTTCTATTCTATCCGTTGAACTACAAGGCCGCGTTCATTTGCGTGCAAAGATAATGCATTCCGCCGATTTGACAAACCTCGCGTAGGAGTTTTCTGCTGGCAAATAGGAACAGGCGTTATGCGCGGAAACAAATAACAGGAAGCGAGTCAGCAAACGGCACAAAACAGGGGACAACATTCATAAATCTTTCATAAAAACAAATCATCTGTCTTTATTTAACCCGGTAATTCCGTCAAATAGTCAAATTCGGCCAAGAAAAGCAAAAACAGATTGTTCGTCCAAACAACGCGTATATGGCATTACCGGGAACCATTTGCTTTCTTTTGTGTTGTAACATCCCTGGTTTCGCAAAACTTTTGATAACCCCTGGCAGATATATAGAAAAAGATTTTGCTAAGTCGTTTAACTTTACGAACTTTGCGTGACTTTTTGCAACCGCCTGTAAGGCAATTCGATACTCTTTGCAGGCCGCAAAAACGGGTAGGTTTACATTATAATTATTAGATAGATAAAATTATGGCAGACGAATTGATGGTGAAAGAATTGGAGCAAGTGGTGGTTCGCTTCTCTGGGGATTCGGGCGACGGTATGCAGTTGGCCGGTAACATTTTCTCTAACGTGTCGGCTACTGTGGGCAACGATATCTGTACGTTCCCCGATTACCCGGCAGACATCCGGGCTCCGCAAGGATCGCTTACCGGTGTCTCGGGATTCCAGATACACGTTGGCGCGGAAAAGGTATTCACCCCGGGCGATCATTGCGATGTACTGGTGGCCATGAACCCCGCCGCTCTCAAAACGCAGGTGAAATTCTGCAAAAAACAAGCACTGATTATTACCGACTCGGATTCATTTGAACAGAAGGACCTGGAGAAAGCATTGTTCAAAACCGACAATCCATTCGAAGAACTGGGCCTGAAGAACGATGTACTCGAAGTACCCATCTCATCCATATGCAAAGAGAGCCTGAAAGACTCGGGACTGGACAACAAAGCAGCGGTACGTTGTAAGAATATGTTTGCACTGGGGCTGGTATGCTGGTTGTTCAACCGCAACCTCTCGGCTGCCGAAGGAATGATCCGCGAGAAGTTTGCCAAGAAGCCGGAAATTGCCGAAGCCAACATCAAGGTGCTGAACGACGGTTACAACTATGGCGCCAACACGCACGCTTCGACCTCTACTTATAAGATAGAAAGCCGCATCCAGAAAGCCAAAGGTCTGTATACTGACATCAACGGCAACAAGGCCACCGCTTACGGATTCCTTGCCGCTGCCGAGAAAGCCGGGCTGGACCTCTACCTGGGTTCCTACCCCATCACTCCGGCTACGGACATCCTGCACGAACTCTCCAAGCATAAATCCATGGGCGTGAAGACAGTACAGTGCGAAGACGAGATCTCCGGATGCGCCTCGGCCGTAGGTGCTGCCTTCGCAGGCGACCTGGCTATCACGACCACTTCCGGACCGGGCGTCTGCCTAAAGAGCGAAGCGATGAACCTGGCGGTCATTGCTGAACTGCCTTTGGTGGTAGTGAACGTACAACGCGGCGGTCCTTCGACTGGCTTGCCCACCAAATCGGAACAGACCGACTTGTTGCAAGCCCTCTACGGACGCAACGGTGAAAGCCCGATGCCCGTCATCGCCGCCACATCGCCTACCAACTGCTTCGACTCGGCCTACATGGCCGCTAAGATAGCTCTGGAACACATGACTCCGGTAGTGCTGCTCACCGACGCGTTCATCGCCAACGGATCGGCTGCCTGGAAGCTTCCCGATATGAACGACTATCCCGCCATCCAGCCACCGTATGTCACTCCCGACATGGCCGACTCCTGGACTCCGTTCCAGCGCAACGAGCAGACGGGCGTACGCTACTGGGCGGTACCTGGCACCGAAGGCTTCACCCACCGCATCGGCGGATTGGAGAAGAGCAACGAAACCGGCGTCATCTCTACCGAACCGGACAACCATCACAAGATGACTCTGCTCCGCCAGGCCAAAATAGACAAGATCGCCGTGCCCGATGTGGAAGTACAGGGCGACGAAGATGCCGACCTGCTCATCGTGGGTTGGGGTGGAACGTACGGACACCTCTACCTGGCCATGGACTTCCTCCGCAAGAGCGGCAAGAAGGTGGCATTGGCTCACTTCCAGTACATCAACCCGCTGCCGAAGAATACAGCCGAGGTACTGAACAAATACAAGAAGATCGTTGTTGCCGAGCAGAACATGGGACAATTTGCCGGATATCTCCGCATGAAAGTACCCGGAATCCTACTTCACCAGTACAACGAGGTGAAAGGACAGCCCTTCGTGACGAAAGAATTGGTAGACGCATTCACTAAATTAATGGAGGAATAAGAAATGAGCGAAACAGTATATACATCAAAAGATTATAAAACCGGTCAGCCACGCTGGTGCCCGGGATGTGGCGACCACGGTTTCCTGAACTCCCTGCACAAAGCCATGGGCGAACTGGGAGTAGCCCCGCACAACATCGCCGTGATCTCCGGTATCGGTTGTTCGTCGCGCTTGCCTTATTACGTGAACACCTACGGTTTCCACACCATCCACGGACGTGCCGCTGCGGTAGCTACCGGCGCCAAAGTGGCCAATCCCGACCTGACCATCTGGCAGATCTCGGGCGACGGTGACGGACTGGCCATCGGTGGTAATCACTTCATCCACGCCGTACGCCGCAACGTGAATCTGAATATGATCCTGCTGAACAACCGTATCTACGGCTTGACGAAAGGACAATACTCGCCCACTTCCGAACGTGGTTTCGTGAGCAAGTCTACTCCGTACGGCACAGTGGAAGACCCGTTCCGTCCGGCCGAGTTGGCCTTCGGTGCCCGCGGTCGCTTCTTTTCACGCAGCGGAGGCATACATATATCTACCACGGTAGAGGTACTGAAAGCTGCCGCCAACCACAAAGGCGCTTCGGTAGTGGAAGTGTTGCAAAACTGCATCATCTTCAACGATGGCACACACGAATCGGTAGCCACCAAAGAAGGACGCGCCAAGAACGCCATCTATCTGGAACATGGCAAGCCGATGATCTTCGGCGCCAGCAATGAATTCGGGCTGATGCAGGAAGGCTTCGGGCTGAAAGTGGTGAAGTTGGGCGAAAACGGTATCACGGAGAAAGACATCCTGGTACACGACGCTCACTGCGAGGACAACACCCTCCAACTGAAGCTGGCGTTGATGGAAGGGCCGGACTACCCGATCGCCCTCGGCGTGATCCGCGACGTAGATGCCCCGGCATATGATGAGGCCATCGCCCAACAGATCGAAGAAGTAAGAGCGAAGAAGAAATACCACAACTTCGCCGAGCTGCTGCTGACTAACGAAACCTGGGAAGTTAAATAATTGACAATTGACAATTATTTCTCTACAGCGTTGACATACAGTCTTACCCCAAAAAAGCCGGACATTACCAAATGTCCGGCTTTCATTTACCCGCCCTACAGTGAAAATTGTCAACTGTCAATTGTCAATTGTCAATTAAAAAGTCCCCGCCCGGATGCATACACACCCAGACGAGGATTCACTAACTGGTCTTGCCCACTGTCGGGAAAGAAAAAAGTACGGATTACCTCCGGTACTTTTTGACAAAATACAATGGCTGCCGCGTTCCAAGCAGATCCACATTCAAGCTAATCGCCTTTTCATAGTCCGCATCGTTGTGCCGCTCACCATCCATGGCTAATGCCAAAACCTTCAATCCTGCCGTGTGACACTTGTCCACGAACAAAGAATCTATCGAATCGAGCCACACCACCGCAATATCCGGGCGCAACTCTGTAAGTACTCTTTCAAAATCGCTTTCACAACGAATGTATGCCTGCAGCATCTTCTTGTCGGGCACCAAACGCCGGAATTCCTTCGCATCCTCCTCGTCCGAGAACGTAAATGTGCAGCGATCCAGCATTCCTACCTTATCGATAAGTGCCAGCAACCGCTCCAACCCACCGTTCCGGTAATCGATCGTAATGCCCAGATCACTGTGCTCCTTTATCTGCACCAACACATCCTCCAACCGAGGAACCCGTTGTCCTTCGAACTTCGCATCAAACCAGACACCGGCATCGAGCGTATCGATATCAGCGGACATCCATTGACCTATTTCTCCTGCCCCATTGGTCGTACGATCCAGAATAGAATCGTGAAGCAGATAGAATACACTATCCTTGCTGATACATACATCGCATTCAATGAAGTCCACTCCATATTTAATACAAGTATCAACCGACGCCATAGTATTTTCGGGAGCTACGCATTCGGCTCCCCGGTGGCCGCTTAATTTCAAATATCCAACTGATTCCGCCCGTTGGCAGGAAACTAATAGCACCGTACAAGTAAAAATTGTAAAAAGTAGTCGTAGTAATTTAATCACAATATACAACAAAATGAGTGTTTTGTGCAAATATAGAACTTTTTTTGCAACTATTTCACGTTAACAAACAAAATAAACAAACTGTCGTACAAAAAAACAAAACCCCATACCCGGGGCATAGCCTCAAGACATACTTTGTGAGGTCGAAAAGATATTATTCCTTTTCCCCGAAAGCCAGGTCGCCCGCATCGCCCAGACCGGGAACAATGTACGAATGCTCATTGATTTCCGGGTCGATGGCCGCACACCAGATGGTCGTTCTGTCCTGCGGGAACACCCGCTGGATATACTCCACCGCCTGTCGACTGGCAATGATGGACGCCACATGTATCTCGGCCGGTTCGCCTTTGGTGAGCATAGCCTGGTAGCTCAGTTCCATGCTGCCTCCGGTAGCTAGCATTGGATCGGTGATAATAAGTGTTTTGCCATCGATACGCGGGGAAGCGATGTATTCGATGAAAATATCGAACTTCAACTTATCCTTGTATTTTCGATAGGCCGACACGAACGCATTCTCCGCCCCGTCGAAGTAGCTGAGGAATCCCTGGTGGAAAGGAAGTCCGGCACGCAGGATGGTGCTTACCACCAACTGATTGTCGGGAGTACTGATGGGCGCGATGCCCAACGGTGTCTGAACAGGCTTTACCGAATAGTCGAACGACTTGCTTATTTCGTAAGCCATGATCTCCCCGATGCGTTCTATGTTGCGACGGAAGCGCAACCGGTCGTTCTGCACCTGCACATCTCTTATCTCCGATACGTATTGATTGAGTATGGAGTTGCTTTGACTAAAATCTATTACTTTCATCTGTATATGTATGTAGTATTTATCGATCAACTAAACCAGCGCAAAGTAAAGCATAATATCTGAATTTGTAACATTCAGGTAGCAGATATTGTTATTGATTTATAAAAGAATAGGGATTAAGGAAAATCTTCTTTAATCGGGTACTTGTTTCCAAAGAAAGTATTACTTTTGTACTCGATTTCCGAGGAGGCTATTTCTCCCATCCCTGATTTGATTACGAAGTGATACAATAAACAATATACCAAATTTTAAATTCAAACGAAAATGGCAAATTTAGATTTAAGCAAGTACGGTATCAGCAATGACATTGCCGTTGTTCACAATCCTACTTACGAACAGCTGTTTCAAGCTGAAATGGATCCCGCAAACCAGGGATACGAAAAAGGAGAACTGACTACAACTGGAGCTGTATCAGTGAAGACAGGTATCTTTACAGGACGTTCACCCAAAGACCGCTACATCGTCAAAGATGCAGTGACCGAAGACACCATCTGGTGGGACGGAACGATCAACAAACCTGTTGAAACTGCAGTTTGGAACGACCTGAAAGCTTTGTCTCTGAAACAATTGAACACTGCCAAGACCCTCTATGTAGTAGACACATTCTGCGGAACCAACCCGGATACTCGTATGAAAGTACGTTTCATCATGGAAGTAGCATGGCAGGCTCACTTCGTAACCAATATGTTCATCCGTCCGTCTTTGTTCGAACTCGAACACTTCGGCGAACCTGACTTCACTGTATTCAACTCTTCTAAGATCACTAATCCGAACTGGAAAGAGCAAAAGCTGAACTCTGAAGTATTCGTTGTATTCAACTTGACTCAGAAAGAACAAATCATCGGCGGTACCTGGTACGGTGGTGAAATGAAGAAAGGTATGTTCGCTATGATGAACTACTACCTGCCGCTGAAGGGTATGGCTTCTATGCACTGCTCGGCTAACGTAGGCGATCAGGGTGATGTAGCTATCTTCTTCGGTCTGTCTGGTACAGGTAAGACTACGCTGTCTGCCGACCCGAAACGTTTCCTGATCGGTGACGACGAACACGGTTGGGACAACAACGGTGTATTCAACTACGAAGGCGGTTGCTATGCAAAGGTTATCAACCTGAGCCAGGAAAACGAGCCGGACATCTGGAGAGCTATCAAACGCGACGCTCTGTTGGAGAACGTAGTAGTGAAAGAAGACGGTACTCCCGACTACGCTGATGGTTCTATCACTGAGAACACTCGCGTATCTTACCCGATCTACAACATCAACAAGATCGTATTGCCTTCTAAGGCTGGTCACGCTAGCAAGATCGTTTACCTGTCGGCTGACGCATTCGGCGTATTGCCTCCGGTATCTATCCTGGACGATGCTCAGGCTCAATATCACTTCCTGTGCGGTTACACTTCTAAGTTGGCCGGAACAGAACGCGGTATCACTGAACCGGTTCCTTCGTTCTCACCTGCTTTCGGTGAAGCTTTCTTGACTCGGCACCCCACTATGTATGCTAAGACTCTGGGTGGCAAGATGAAAGAACACGGCGCTAAGGCTTACTTGGTGAACACGGGTTGGAACGGTACTGGCAAGCGTATCTCTCTGAAAGACACTCGCGCTATCATCGATGCTATCATCGACGGTTCTATCGAGAAGGCTGAAAGAGTACACATTCCTATCTTGAACCTGACAGTTCCGAAGACTTTGAACAACGTTTCTGACATCCTCGATCCGCGCAGCACATACGCTAACGTAAGCGAGTGGGAAACTAAAGCTAAGTCACTGGGTGCTAAGTACATCAAGAACTTCGAGCAATACTGCGACAACGACGATGCTAAGGCATTGATCGCTGCTGGTCCCCAGCTCTAATTCTCTGATTGAGATTATATACGCGAAAGGCGGTTCCGAAAGGAATCGCCTTTTTGTTTTTACTGCCTATCCTGCTATAGACAGAGAGGAAAGAAGACTTAGGTCATACCATTTCTTTGTTTTCGTGGGATGATCAGTCCATAACGTACGGGGATTACTGTTTTTCGGGGCAGGAGTAAGTGGGCCCCCATACGGGGGACGATGAGCCCACAGTTGGAGGCCCATCGTTTCACGACCGCGGGCCCATCGTCCCCCATATGTGGGCTCACTTTTTCTCTTAGAAGGAATCATAAAACCCTCATATACAAACGAATAATAGTCTTATGAAAATCATGAATCGCCTTACGAAAATTATAAAACACACCTTAAAAACGGGCTTTTTCCGCTTAATCCGGTGGGAGATGCAGGTGGGAGATGGGAGATGCGGTGGGAGATAAAAACGACATCCCCCACCACTTAACCATCTGATAATAAGCTATCTTCGGACAAATGATGGGAGATGGGAGATGCAAATGCATTTTGCGGGAGTGGCGTGACTCTTTATACGCCGAACGCCGGTTTATGACTTATTGGCGCGCTTGCGTTCGTGTTCATCGAGGATCACTTTACGCATACGCATGGCCTTGGGAGTTACTTCTACGTACTCGTCTTCCTTAATGTACTCCAGCGCTTCTTCGAGCGAGAACTGCACGGGTGGAATCAGGCGGACCTTGTCGTCCGAGCCGGAAGCGCGCATGTTAGTGAGTTTCTTGGATTTCGTGACGTTGATCACCAGGTCGTTGTCGTGCGAGTGCTCGCCTACTACCTGGCCGGTATACACTTCGTCCTGCGGGAAGATGAAGAACTTACCGCGATCCTGCAACTTATCGATGGCATAGGCATAGGCTGTTCCGCCTTCCATGGCAATCATCGAACCGTTGGTACGGCGTTCTATCTCGCCCTTGTACGGCTGGTATTCCTTGAAGCGGTGCGCCATGATGGCCTCTCCGGCCGATGCGGTGAGCACATTGGTACGCAGACCGATGATGCCGCGCGAAGGGATGGAGAATTCCAGGTTCACCCGCTCGCCGTTGTTATCCATCATGGTCATTTCGCCTTTACGACGGGTGACCATGTCGATCATCTTGCTGGCATACTCTTCGGGGACGTTGATGGTAAGTTCCTCGATGGGTTCGCAACGCTGGCCGTCGATCTCCTTGAAGATTACCTGCGGCTGACCTACCTGTAGCTCGTAGCCTTCGCGGCGCATCGTTTCGATAAGCACCGAAAGGTGAAGCACGCCACGACCGGATACCACCCACTTACCGTCTTCTTCGCTCTTGGCGATGCGAAGCGCGAGGTTCTTGTCCAGCTCCTTCATGAGGCGGTCGTGTATGTGGCGCGAAGTCACGAACTTGCCGTCCTTACCGAAGAAAGGCGAGTCGTTGATGGTGAAGAGCATGCTCATCGTCGGTTCGTCGATAGCGATGGGCGGAAGTGCTTCCGGGTTTTCGAAGTCGCAAATGGTATCACCGATCTCGAAGTTCTCTATACCGATCAGTGCACAGATATCTCCCGAGGAAACCGAGGTGGTCTTCACCCGTCCCAGTCCTTCGAACACGTGCACTTCTTTGATTTTTGATTTCACGAAACTTCCGTTGCGCTTAGCCAGCGTCACCTGCATGCCTTCGCGGAGGGTGCCGCGGTGTACGCGTCCCACGGCGATACGGCCGGTGTACGACGAGTAGTCGAGCGAGGTGATAAGCATCTGCGGCGTACCTTCCAATTGTTCCGGTGCCGGGATGTTGGCGATGATACAATCCAGCAGCGGGAAGATGTTATCCGTCGGCTGTTTCCAGTCGGTGCTCATCCAGTTGTTCTTGGCCGACCCGTAGATGGCCGGGAAGTCGAGCTGGTCTTCGGTGGCATCGAGGCTGAACATCAGGTCGAACACCATCTCATGTACCTCGTCCGGGCGGCAGTTCGGCTTGTCCACCTTATTTACTACGACGATGGGTTTCAGTCCGAGTTCCAATGCTTTCTGTAACACAAAACGCGTCTGAGGCATTGGACCTTCAAACGCGTCGACCAGCAGAATACAGCCGTCGGCCATATTGAGTACCCGTTCTACCTCTCCTCCGAAGTCGCTGTGCCCCGGGGTATCAATGATGTTAATCTTGGTTCCGTTGTAATTGATGGAAACGTTCTTCGAGAGGATCGTTATCCCGCGTTCGCGTTCCAAGTCGTTGTTATCCAGAATCAGTTCGCCGCTCGACTGGTTGGTCCGGAACAGATTTCCGGCGAGCAACATCTTGTCTACCAGCGTTGTTTTCCCATGGTCCACATGGGCAATGATTGCAATGTTTCTAATATTTTGCATAAATTACCTGTTATTTCGGCCGCAAAGGTACGAAAATAGAAGTGAAAAATAATACCTCGCCGGATTTATTTAGCGCAAAACGTTGTGTGATACAAAGATAATCCCTATCTTTGCACGCTCATTAAAACATTATATACCAAATTTTTTAAAACGTTATGTATTTAGACGCGAAAGAAAAAGAAGAAATCTTTGGTAAGTACGGAAAGTCTAACACTGATACTGGCTCAGCTGAGGCGCAGATAGCTTTGTTTTCATACCGTATTTCCCACCTGACTGAGCACATGAAGCTCAACAGAAAAGATCATAGCACAGAAAGAGCTTTGACCATGTTGGTTGGTAAACGTCGCAGTTTGCTCGACTACCTGAAAGCGAAGGATATCACCAGATACCGCGCGATCATCAAAGCCTTGGGGCTTCGTAAGTAATTTACGTTCGTACCGAAGAAAAAGAGAAAGGTTTCCCTACAGACGGGAAACCTTTCTTTTTTTATGCATATTATTGCGGTAATATAAAGATTTCATTATTTTTGCAGCCGATATCTTGTAATTTATTACTTTTTCGACAATAAACACTTATAATATGGATACAACGAAGATCGTAGGAGAGAAGATTAAGGCTCTCCGTGAGAACAAACAACTGACCATCGAAGAATTGGCCGAACGCTCCGGCCTGGCATTGGAACAAGTAGAGCGCATCGAGAACAATGTCGACATCCCGTCGCTGGCTCCGCTCATCAAGATAGCCCGTGTACTGGGCGTTCGTCTGGGTACTTTCCTCGACGATCAGGACGAAACAGGTCCGGTGGTGTGTCGCAAATCGGAAGCACAAGACTCGATCAGTTTCTCCAACAATGCCATCCACTCGCGCAAGCACATGGAATATCATTCACTGTCGCGCTCCAAGTCCGACCGCCACATGGAACCGTTCATCATCGACGTGGCTCCTACAAGCGATAACGACTTCGTTCTCTCCTCACACGAAGGCGAAGAGTTCATCATGGTCATGGAAGGCATCATGGAGATCAGCTACGGCAAGAGCACCTATCTGCTCGAAGAAGGCGACAGCATCTACTACGATTCCATCGTGCCTCACCACGTACACGCTTACGAAGGACAGGCGGCGAAGATCCTGGCCGTTATCTATACACCTATTTAATATATAGGAGAGCAGACTACATATGCAACTGTATGACAGAACACTCGGCCAATGGCTGGAGCATTGGGCCGAATTGACGCCCGACAAAGAATACATCGTTTACTCCGACCGCAACCTCCGCTTCACCTGGGGGCAGTTCAACCGCCGCGTGGACGACATGGCCAAAGGTCTCATCGCCATCGGTGTAGGCCGCGGTACACACGTCGGCCTCTGGGCAGCTAACGTGCCCGACTGGCTCACCCTCATGTATGCCTGTGCCAAGGTAGGTGCCGTATCGGTAACCGTGAACACCAACTACAAGCAGACCGAGCTGGAATATCTTTGCCAGAATTCGGACATGCACACGCTCTGCATCGTCAACGGCGAGAAGGATAGTGACTTCGTGCAGATGACCAACCACATGCTGCCGGAGCTCAAGACCTGCCAACGCGGACATCTGAAGAGCGAGCGCTTCCCGCAGATGAAGAACGTGGTGTACATCGGTCAGGAGAAACACCGTGGTATGTACAACACCGCCGAACTCCTGATGCTGGGTAACAACATCGACGATGCCGACCTCAACAAACTGAAAAGTCAGACCGACTGCCACGATGTGGTCAACATGCAATACACCTCCGGCACCACCGGTTTCCCGAAAGGAGTGATGCTCACCCATCACAACATCGCTAACAACGGTTATCTCACAGGCGAACATATGAAGTTCACCGCCGACGATAAGTTGTGCTGCTGCGTTCCGCTGTTCCACTGCTTCGGCATCGTGCTGGCCTCGATGAACGTACTCACCCACGGATGTACGCAAGTGATGGTAGAACGTTTCGACCCGCTGGTGGTACTGGCCTCTATCCATAAGGAACGTTGCACCGCCCTATACGGCGTACCGACGATGTTCATCGCTGAGTTGAACCACCCGATGTTCGACCTATTCGATATGTCGAGTCTCCGCACCGGTATCATGGCCGGATCGCTCTGCCCGGTGGAACTGATGCGACAGGTACAGGAAAAAATGTTCATGCGCGTGACGAGCGTATACGGTTTGACAGAGACTTCTCCGGGTATGACGCAAACCCGCATCGAGGCATCATTCGAAGCCCGCTGCAACACGGTAGGCGACGACTACGAGTTCACCGAAGTGAAGGTTCTCGACCCGGAAACCGGCGAAGAGTGCCCCGTAGGTGTACAAGGCGAGATGTGCTGCCGCGGTTACAACGTGATGAAGGGTTACTACAAGAACGACCAGGCCACGAAAGAAGTAATCGATGCGAATGGTTTCCTCCACTCGGGCGACCTCGGTATCAAAGACGAAGAAGGCAACTACCGCATCACAGGTCGTATCAAAGACATGATCATCCGTGGCGGCGAGAATATCTACCCGCGCGAGATCGAGGAGTTCCTCTACAAGCTCGATGGCGTGAAGGATGTACAGGTAGCCGGTATCCCATCGAAGAAGTATGGCGAGCAGGTGGGGGCTTTCATCATCCTGCGCGATGGCGCCGAACTCTGCGAATCGGACGTGCGCGACTTCTGCCGCGACAAGATCTCCCGCTATAAGATTCCCAAACACGTCTTCTTCATCGACGAATTCCCGATGACCGGAAGCGGAAAGATACAAAAATTCAAACTGAAAGATCTCGGCGTAGAGCTTTGCGCCAAGCAAGGTATCGAGATTATCTAAATCGACAATGCCCCGGAATGGTTCAGCCGCTCCGGGGCATTTTTCTTGTATATCTAAATAATAAATATACAATATATACACAAAAGCACCTCCATTTTAAAATCTTTTTCGTATTATTGCAGAAAGAAAAAACGGTGAATCGAACCCTAACCTACTTATTTAATGAAACCTTATTTACTATTTCTGTGTACTTCCCTCTGGCTGGGCACTAGCTTTGCCAGCCAGAAACCTTTTGTGACCCACCTAACACGCAATCAGTACCAGGCAGCCCACCAGAACTGGGCAGCATGCCAGGACGAGAAAGGCGTAATGTACTTCGGCAACGGAGATGGACTGCTCGAATCGGACGGGAGGGAATGGCGATTGCACCGCCTGCCCGGATCGCCTGCCATACAAGGAGTGGCCGTGTCTTCGCACAAAACCATCTTCACCGGAGGCCCCGGAGAGATGGGAAGATGGGATAAAGACTTATCAGGCACTCTGAAATACACCTCCCTGAAGGGACTGGTGAAAGAAGGAAATCCGGACAAAGAAGACATCCAACAGGTGTGGATAGCGGACAATAAAGTGTACTTCCAGTCGCCCCACCTCATCTATGTGTACAACTTCCAGAACATTCAATGTATCATTCCTGAAGCAGATTTCCTTTTCCTGCTTAAAGTACAAGGTACCTATTGGGTGCAGTTGAGTACCGGTCTTCTCTACAGACTGCAAGGCGAGAAACTGGAGAAAGTGGAAGGAAGCGATTTCTTCCAGAAGAGCACCATCCGGGCTATTCTGCCACATGGGCTGCACAACTACCTGATAGGGCTTTCCACCGGAGAGATATACCTGTACGACGAAAAGGGTTTTACTCTGTGGAATCAGAAACTCTCCCGCGAGCTGACCGGACGGGAACTGAGCTGCGGTATCTATTCGCCCCAGCACGGGAACTATTATTTCGGCACCCTGTACAACGGGCTCTATGAGGTAGCCCCTGACGGAACAGTAAAAAATCATTTCGCATCCGGTAACGGCCCGGAACCCAATGCCATCCGCTCGCTCTATGAAGACCAGCGGCACAACATCTGGGCGGTGCAGGACAAGGGTTTGTCGTACCTGCGCTATGCCGATGACCTGAGTTACTTCCTGACCAAAAATCACGAAGCCGGCACCATCCATGCCGCCACATACTGGGGCGACTACCTGTTATTAGCCACTAACCAGGGAGTGTTCTATGCCCCGAAAAGCCAACTCGACGACCGGGACTTCTTTGCCTCACTCCAACTAATCCAAGGAACACAGGGGGAAGCATGGTCGTTTGCTACCAACGGCGGGACACTCTTCTGCGCACACAGCAATGGCTTGCTGAGTATAGACCAGAACCTGAATGCCGCACATCCCTATGCCATCACGTCAGGAGTACGAAAGGTAGTGGCAGCCCGGCTGAAAGGGCGTAATCTGCTGCTGCTCGCTACCTATGACCAACCCATCATCATCGATATGGAAAGTGGACAGATGCATGCCATCACCCAAGTAACCGGGCCTATCTGCGATATAGAAACCGATTATCTGGAGAATATATGGATGGAAACCGACAAGCGGGGGATCTATAAATGCCGGATGGATAAGGAAGGCAAGATTAATGCAACCACCTACTACGGGCACGGAAGCCAAACGTCACTCCCCTCAAGCTTGCACATGGATAAAGTGGGTAAACGGCTTATCTTCGTAGGCGACAATCGTTTTTACACCTATCGGGAAGATTCAGATACATTAGTACCTAACCAGCCGCTGAACGAATGTTTCAAACCGGCACGCGATATCAAGCGACTGATACACAGTCACGATGAAGAAAACTGGATGGTGGACGGTTCCTCCATACACCGTTTCGTGTACGACGGTTCGCAAGCACGCATCCTGGGTTCGTACGCCCTCAAATCCGATAACCTCTCACTAGCTGCAGGCGAAGGTATCTCCATCCTGAACGACTCTACTTCGCTCATTTGCCTGGACAATGGTTTCATCTTGTTCCGCAACCGACTGCATCTTCCAGCCTCACTTTTTCTTCCTATTCCTTACATCGAAGCTGTAGAGATAAAAGCCCCGGGCAAAGAATCACTCTATCCCGACCTGAAACGGGAAGGCGACATTCCGTACAACTATAACTCGGTGTCACTGGACTATTCGGTAGGCAACATGCACGCCGGGAACTGGCAGGTAGAGTGCCTGTTGCAGAACAAGCAGATGGACAACATCTGGAGAGTGAGGAGAAGAAGAAACGAGATCACTTACGACCGCCTGCCTCCAGGGCAATATGTATTCAGGCTACGAACCACCGATGGTATGGGGCACTATTCGCCCGAAGCCAGATACAGTTTTCGCGTACTTCCGCCCTGGTATCGCACCCCGTGGGCGTATGCCGGCTATGGAGGCGCCGCCTTGGCACTGTCCTACCTCATTATCTTCCTCAACTCCCGCCGCTATCGACGTTTGAACCAACAACAGATCAGACAGACTGAGACACGCCATCTATTGCAGGCCAACCGGAAGTTGAAGGACGAGATCGAGGAGAAGAATGCCGAACTATTCACACAAACCTCTTTCATTGTCCGGAAGAACGAATTGATTCTGCGGCTGAGGGAGATGGTCGATGAATGGTACAGGAAGACGAACCAGAAGTCGCTCCTGCCTCTGTACCAGAAGATGAATCAATTGCTAAACGACAGCATCGACGAGGAAGAAGATTGGAAAATGTTTCTCATTAAGTTCGAACAGAAGCACCAGCACTTTTTCAAGCACCTCAAAGAGAAATACCCGGAGTTGACCCACAACGATCTGCGTCTCTGCGCCTGCCTCAAACTGAATCTGGAGACCAAAGACATCGCCTCCCTGATGAATTTATCAGTACGCGGCGTGGAGAATAACCGTTACCGGTTGCGAAAAAAACTCGGACTTTCGACCGAACAGAGCCTCAACGAGTACTTTCTTAGCGTCGAATAACATCGCGTAAAGCACTATTTTCCAAATGCTTAACATCTATTTAAGTTTAAAATGCGTACCGCTTGATTTGTTAAAATCAAGCGGTATGTAGCTACCGTGTACCTATCTATTATCGGAGATACGAAGCATTCTTTATATTTGCATTGGTTCACCTTTGTTTTTTTAACCTGAACAGTTAGTTTTTAGTGGAATTGTTTTTAGAGAATTTGTTTTCAGGACAAACACAAGCCATGAACGAAGCAGATTGCACGGGCATATTGACTTATCGACTCCCCATTTATAAATTAACATGCTTGTATAAACAAAATCCCGTGCAATCTGTTAGTTTGTGGTAAACATCAGCCAACCTACTCTGATTTAAAATTTAATGCAATGAGGACTAAACCTTTTAAAAAACATGCCATGGCATGCCTCAGAACCACTTCCGTTCTGATTTTCCTATTTGTTTTCTCCGCTCTACGGGCGCAAGATAAAGTTGTGACCGGAACTGTGACCGATGCGCAAAACGAACCGCTCATCGGGGTCTCTATCCGTGTACCGGATACAACCGGAGGAACTGTGACCGATATGGATGGACATTTCTCCATCTCTGTTCCTGCCAATGCCACTCTCGAATTCTCGTACGTAGGCATGGCTACCCAACTCATTAAAGTGGGCACACAGTCCGTCATCAACGTCGTCCTGAAAGAGGATGCGCAGATGTTGGCCGAAACGGTCGTCATCGGATACGGTAGCGCCAAAAAACGTGACCTCACCGGATCCATCACCAACATTAAGGCGGAGGAGCTAGCCAATAAACCGGCCAGCAACCCCATATCGTCCTTGCAAGGCAAAGTGGCAGGTGTGCAGATCATCAACACCGGACGTGCCGGCTCTGACCCGGAAGTACGCATCCGGGGTACAAACTCTATCAACGGATACAAACCGCTGTACATCGTCGACGGACTGTTCAATGACAACATCAACTTCCTGAATCCGGAAGATATCGAATCGATGGAGGTTCTGAAAGACCCTTCCTCACTGGCTATCTTCGGAGTACGTGGTGCCAACGGGGTAATCATCATTACCACCAAGAAGGCTAAGGAAGGACAGACGCAGGTGAATATCAACACATCGTTCGGATGGAAATCGGTGACCGACCGGGTGGCGTTGACCAACGCGGCCGAGTTCAAGGAACTGTACAATGAACAGATGGCGAACCAAGGTGCCACACTTTTCGACTTCACGAACTGGAACGCCAATACCAACTGGCAAGACGAGATCTTCCAGACAGGCTTTATCACCAACAACAATGCCAGTATCACCGGAGCTACGGAGAAGATGAGCTTCTACCTCGGTGTAGGTTATGCCTACGAAGAGGGAAATATCAACCACGAGAAGTTCAGCAAAGTGACCATCAACGCGAGCAACGAATTCCGCCCCACCAAGAATATCAAGGTTGGCTACCAGTTTAATGGGGCCCGGATGTTGCCGCCCGATGCCAAAGAGGTACTCAATGCGCTCCGCTCTACTCCGGTAGCGCCGGTATACAACGAGGAATACCAACTCTACGCCAGTTTGCCCAGCTTCCAGAAGGCACAGATCAACAACCCGATGGTGGATGTGGAACTGAAAGCCAACAAGACCCGGGCCGAGAACTACCGCGCAGCAGGTAATATCTACGGTGAAGTGACATTCCTGAAAGACTTCACCTTCCGGGTGGCTTACTCGATGGACTATGCCGTAAACAATAGCCGCACGTATACTCCCATCATGCAACTGTATGATGCAGACGCCGCCGGCAATGTCACTACCCTGGGAAGTAAGAAGACGGCTGTGAGCCAGTTCAAACAGACAGAAACCAAGGTACAGAGCGACTACCTGCTCACCTATACCAAGTCGTTCGGCGAACATAACCTAACGGCCACCGCTGGTTTCACAACCTATTACAATGCACTAAGTAAGTTGGATGGCGCACGCGACCAAGGTATTGGTCTGGTCATTCCGGACGATCCCAACAAATGGTTCGTCAGTATCGGCGACGCAGCTACATCAACCAACGGCAGCACCCAATGGGAACGCAGTACGCTCTCCTTCCTGGCTCGTGCCATCTATAACTATCAAGGCAAGTATCTGGTCAATGCATCCTTCCGTCGGGACGGCTCTTCGGCCTTCTCGTACACAGGCAATGAGTGGCAGGACTTCTACTCCATCGGTCTGGGCTGGATGATGTCTGAAGAATCCTTCATGAAAGACATCGCCTGGCTGGATATGTTGAAGCTAAAAGGTTCATGGGGTACACTGGGCAACCAGAATCTGGACACCCCCTACCCGGCCGAACCATTGCTGACGAATGCTTACTCGGCTGTGTTCGGTTCGCCTTCTATCATCTATCCGGGATACCAGTTGGCCTACCTGCCTAATCCCAATTTGAAGTGGGAGAAACTGGAGTCGTGGGAAGTGGGACTAGAGACCAACATGCTGCACAACCGCCTGCACTTCGAAGGGGTGTACTACCGCAAGGACACAAAAGACTTGCTGGCCAAGGTTCCCGGACTGTCGGGCACTGTACCGGGCATTGGCAACCTCGGATCTATCCGCAACCAAGGTTTTGAACTTGCTGCTTCCTGGCGCGACCAGATAGGCGATTGGCAATACCGTGTCGGCGCTAATCTGACTACCATCAAAAACAAAGTGCTCAGTCTGGTACAAGATGGATACTCCATCATCGACGGCGACAAGTCGCAGAGTTATACCATGGCGGGCTATCCCATCGGATTCTTCTATGGTTATAAGGTAGCAGGAGTGTACCAGACACAAGACGAAATCGATAATTCCGAACCCAATACAGTGGTAGGTAGAGTATATCCAGGCGACTTGAAGTTTAAAGATGTCGACGGCGACGGAAAGATTACCACAGCCGACCGTACCATCATCGGTAACCCGACGCCGGACTTCACCTACGGCATCTCCCTGGGAGTGACGTATCGCAACTGGGACTTGAGCGTCGACATGATGGGGCAATCGGGTAACGAGATCTACCGCACGTGGGATAACTACAACTGGTCGCAGTTCAACTACCTGAAACAACGGGTGGACCGCTGGCATGGCGAAGGTACTTCGAATACTCAGCCGATACTGAACTCCGCGCACACCATTAACAATATGAACTCCGATTACTACATCGAGGACGGTAGTTTCTTCCGCATCCGTAACGTGCAGTTGGCGTACAACTTCGACAAGACGCTCATTGCCAAGCTGAAAATGCAGGCGCTGAAAGTCTATGCCAACATCCAGAACCTGAAAACGTGGAAGCACAATACCGGCTTCACGCCCGAATTGGGCGGAACGGCCACTGCTTTCGGATCGGACAATGGCAGTTACCCGATGCCCGTGATCTATACCTTCGGAGTGAACCTTACCTTTTAATCCTAACAACGTATGATTATGAAACGCAATACATTCATCGTGTCCATCGTGACACTCTTTTCGCTCCTGGTACTGGGCACCGGATGCTCGGATTTTCTAGACCGAAGCCCACAGGGACAGTTCACTGAGGACGACGCTCCCGACGCACTGGTCAATGGCAAGGCGTACAACCTCTATTACCTGATGCGAAGCTATAATATCACCGCCGGCATCCCGGCCTTCGCTATCCACATGATGCGCTCCGAAGACTCGGAGAAAGGAAGTGACTCGGGCGACGGCGACAACATCGCTTCCATGTTCGATAACTTCAACTACGTGGCCAATGAAGGCGTACTGGGTGCTTACTGGGGTCAGAATTACACCGTCATCTATCAGTGTAACGAAATCCTGGACGACATCGCTACCAGTGGTGCCACCAGTGATGAGAGTAAAGTGAACCAAGGCGAAGCACTCTTCTTCCGCGCTTATTGTTACTTCAACCTGGTACGCGCTTTCGGCGAAGTGCCGTTGGTGACCATTAAGATAACAGACGCCTCACAAGCCAATGTGCCAAAGTCGCCCGTAAACGATATCTACGCGCAGATCGATGAAGACCTCACCGCTGCCGAAGGTTTTCTACCCCGCCAATGGGCGTCCGAATTCACCGGCCGACTCACCTGGGGTGCTGCCCGCTCGCTCCATGCCCGTACCTATATGATGCGCAACATGTGGGATGAGATGTACACAGCCGCCACGGAAGTCACCGGATCGGGACTGTACAACCTGAATACACCGTACGACCAGATCTTCACCGACGACGGTGAAAACTGCCCCGGATCTGTATTCGAACTGCAATGTACCTCTACTGCTGCGCAGAAGGCCGACCTGGCCATCGGTAGCCAGTTTGCCCAGGTACAGGGCGTACGCGGCTCGGGACAGTGGAACCTGGGTTGGGGATGGCACATGGCTACCACCAATCTGATGAATGCATACGAGGAAGGCGACCCGCGAAAGGATGCCACGTTGCTTTACTTCCGCCATTCGGAAAGCGATCCCATCACACCGGCCAATACTAACAAGCCTTATGGTGAGTCGCCCGTATCTACGGCTATGGGAGCCGCTTTCAACAAGAAGGCGTATACCAACCCGGCCAAGCGTCGTGAATTCACCGTCGACGGTTTCTGGGTCAACATCCGCTTGATACGATACTCCGACGTGGTGCTCATGGCTGCCGAAGCGGCCAACGAGAAGGGGATCACCACCGAAGCATCGAACTACCTGGAAATGGTACGTGCCGCCGCTCGTGGCAGCAACAGTGCTATCCTCCCGAAAGTGACTTCGCTCGACCCCAACGTGCTGCGCGACGCCATCCGTCAGGAACGCCGGGTAGAACTGGGGCTGGAGCCCGACCGTTTCTACGATCTGGTGCGCTGGGGCATAGCTGCCGACGTGCTCCATGCCGCCGGGAAGACGAACTACCAGGACAAGAATGCCTTGCTGCCTATTCCGCAAACCGAAATAGACAAGTCGAAAGGCGTGCTGGTACAGAATCCGGACTATTCCTAAGCAGAAACAGCTTCTCTCCGGAGTATAAGAGTTTTCTCACGAGCAAACCTTTCTTTACTCCGGAAGATAGCATGTATAAGATGTACATCTTTGACAGTACAAGATGTACATCTCATACATCGTATAAAAAGAACTCCCCGGTTATCCGTTTCAGAGATAACCGGGGAATCCTTTTTTCTATGAGGAAAGAGGGTTAGTTGCCGCCTTCTCCACCTCCGCTGCTTCCGCCGCCTTTCACGTCATCGTTGCTGATGCTGCGGGCCGCTTTCTTCACGCTGGCTTGCAGCTTACCGATGCGGTAACTGATACTCAGATTAAAAGAACGTGCAGGGTATTTGGCCGACATCTTCTGGGTGAAGTTGGGCCCCTCGACCGTATTGTCATACTTCATGTACTGACTGAATAAGCTGGTGGCATTGGCACTCACCGTCAGACGCCCCTCCTTGAGGAACGAACGGTTCAGTCCCAGCATATAGTAAGAGTATGACGATCCTTTTCCTTGCAGACTGATGTAGGGCGTGCTTACACTTCCGTTCATACTCAGGCGGATCTTCCAGGGCAATGTCTGTTGCAATCCTCCGTATACTGACGCGTTCCAACCATAGTTGTGCAGTCCCTGGACGGGGCTCTTGATATCCGAGTAGCCACCCGATACATTGGCAAACACTATGGTGAGCGGAGTGATACTCCACCGGGCATACGCGCTCATTCCGGTGTACTTGCTCTTACCGATGTTGGCATAGGTGGAGTAGATGGCGCCGGCAGGAATGATATTGCCGTCGGGCAAAGTGGTTTCCTCCTTGTACAGGCGGCTCACCTGCTCGATACTGTTGTTGTTGAACGAGTGGCGCAGCGAGAGATTGAGGTTGAGCTTGGGCGTAAAGTTGCCGTACGAAAGATTCAGGCTATGTCCCTTCTCGCTATCGAGCGTCGGGTTTCCTTGCGAGATATACATCGGGTTGCGGTCATCGAAATAAGGGTTCAGATACCAGATGCTCGGACGCCAGATACGCATATTGTAGCTGGCCGACAGGTTTTGTGTCGGTGCCAACTTGTATCCCAGCGACACCGAGGGAACGAGGTCGTTGAAGTTGGACTTGAAACTGGCTCCCTTGCCCATGATGAACTTCACGTCCTGTGTCGTATGTTCGTAGCGCAGGCCCGGTTTGAACGAGAACTTCTTGTAGCGCAAGGTGTATCCCAGGTAAGCTGCCAGGATGTCGTTCAGATGCTTGTAGTGGGAACTGCGGTCCACATCGAGTTCATCGCCCTGGCTCCCTTCGTAGGTGTTGAAGTAGTCGTTCTCGCTCACATTGTTGCGGATGATATACTTGGCACCCATTTCCACCGTATGGATCTTACCTATCGGAGTGGTATAGTCCGCCTGAAAGGTATGTTCGGTGGTATTGGTCGACCCGTCGGTACGGGTATTGGGGCGAAGCAGATAGGCAGGTACCTCCCCTTCGTAGGTGTAGGTGGTGTAATAATCGCTTTCTTCTGGGCGCGTATTGATTTTGTAGGAGAAGGTCAACAGACGTTGCTTGTTCACCTTAGAGGTACGCTGATAGTCAAGGCTTCCATCGATGAAGGACCTTGAACTCTCGCCTGTACTGTTCATATCGTAACCGAAAGCTTTCACGTCACGGGTAGCATCGTACATTCCGGTAGGTCCCCAGCTGTCCGAATCGCTGCCGTAGCCATACAGGCCGGCCGAGAGTGTAATAAGCCGCAGGGTATCGATTTCGTAGCTGGCCTCTACATTGCCGTACTGGGAGTTCCCCTTACCCTTACTGGTGGTATTCGACTCCAGGTATTTCTGATCGGTTGATTCGTGATACTCCGTCGTGTTGTCCGAATACGATTTCGGACTTGAGTTGTACGAATAGTTGAAATTGCCCGACAGGGTCAGTTTGTCTTTCTTGATGGTGCCGTATACACTCCCGCCAACACCCCGGTTACCGCCACGTGCGGAGAAATTGGCGGTATATCCCTCAATACCCGATCCCACGGTAATGATATTCAGGATACCTCCCACCCCTTCGGCGTCGTACTTGGCACCCGGTGAGGTAATCACTTCGATGGATTTGATGGTATTGGCCGGCATGCTCTTGAGCACCTCCGTCGGATTGTTGCTCATCATGCTGTTGGGCTTGCCGTTGACATGGATCTTAAAGCTGGAGCTCCCGTTGACCTGAACCTTGTCTTCGCCGTCCACCGTCACCAGGGGTACCTTGCGGAGCATCTCCAGGATGTTGTTCGACTTCGAGTCGGGATCGTCTTCGATGCTGTATTCTATTTTGTCCAGATCTACCTTAACCAAAGGTTTCTGGGCCACGACCTCGATGCCTTTCAACTCGTTGGTAGCTTCAGCTGTGTAGAGCGTTCCCAGGTCGACGATAGTGTTACCCGAAGTGAGGGTAAACTCTTTCGTCACCGTTGTCTTCCCAACAGAGGTCAGGATAAGGGTATAAACCCCGGGGACAGCGGCAAACTTCTCCTGAAACTTGCCATTAGTATCCGTCACAGCCATCTTGACAGGCTTTCCGGGAGCAGACTTGGACATAATGCGGAGAGTAGCATACGGTTCAGTCTCCCGGGTCAACGAATCGACCAGCACACCCTTTACGGTGTAGGTGGGAGGAACAGAGTTTTGTGCAAAGAGCACACTGGGTAATAAGAAAAGAAAAAATAGAAGCAGTTGTTGTTTTCTCATGACTATGGTGTTTTCTATTGATGTACAGTAGACGGGGGGAAGCCTGTGTTTCGTTACAGCGGGCAAAGATAGGAGCTTTTGAAGCTTTTACGAACTTCTCGTAGTTAAGAAAATGAAAAGAATCAGCAAAAGAGTTATGAAAAGCCGGCATACTTCTTCAATTCGCGCGTAAAAAATCAGAAAGGATGCACTCTTTCGCAGAGCACATCCTTCCCTTACTTAGCAATTAAAAACACTAAGCTTCCATAGATTAAGTCGATTTTGTTGTTCCAGTTATTACGGCTTGCTTCTATCGACTGAAGGGCCCATCTATCACAGACACACCCCCCAATCGAATTAGAAATTTATAATCTATGAAAATTAATCTATAAATTGAGCAGCAAAGTGGAGATGCATATACACATCTCCACTCTATTGAGTTATAACGTATTAGTTACCAGCTTTTTTCACCAAAGCACTAATCGTTACCGTTGTAGTACCCCACTTGTGCGGGATCTTCAAAGGAATGGTCAGGTTATGGTCTTTGGTAAGCGGGTTACCTTCGTTCTTGTAGATGAATTCACCACTAACCAGCGTGATATTAGCCGGATTCACAACAAATTCACTACCTGTTCCGTCGGCAGCTTTAATATTTACAGTACCGTCGATCTGGATGTTGTTCTTGTCAACACCGTAGTAACCGAACAAGTAAGTTTCATTACCACTATTGTCAAGGAACGCTGCATTTCTCCAGTCATAGAGAGACAGCAACTTGAACAAGTTAACCTTAGAACCGCCCGAAACAGCGTCTACGAAGTTGCCAGCAGAGATAGCCTTACCGATAACCGGGTTCACAAACTTAGCGTTGAATGTAGCTCTGTTACCACCGATAGTTACTTTTCTGCTAGTGTCGCTACAAGCATAACCAGCTGTGT
Organism: Bacteroides sp.; assembly: GCA_031554505.1. Classification (GTDB taxonomy): domain Bacteria; phylum Bacteroidota; class Bacteroidia; order Bacteroidales; family Bacteroidaceae; genus Bacteroides. The sequence goes on from JAVBVI010000082.1 coordinate 29,950, forward strand.
TAAGGATAGCATAGAATGCATCGGTAGAGATCAGCTTCTTCACAACCGGATCAACCACATTGGAAACTTCAGCAATCTGAATGGTGTTACCATTCACAATCTTCGCTACCTGAACACCGTTTACAGACAGAATGGTCTTCGTAGCATCCAATGTAACAGTTGCAGCTACACCGCCATAGCTTGTAATCTTCTTGTTGTCGTCAGAGAATGTATAAGTAACGGTCATGTTATCGTATACACCCTTAAACTTAGCATAATCAGCCGCTTTCGAGAAGTCGATGTTGCCGGCAACCTGATCACCGTTTGTAGTCTGATAGGTCACGAATCCGCTATACAAAATGTTGCTGAACGAGCAAGCAGTTGAAACATTCTCGCCTACAGCAGGAACCTTCACATTCTGATAGAAGTTTTCAGATGTTGCATCCCAGAACGGAGTATACACGTTCGGAGTAAGGTTGATTGCCACATTCGGGCCTACCACCTTAGCAATGAACTTCACAGATACCGTAGAACTCGGGTTGGAATTCAATGCGTACTTAGCAGTGTAAGAGATTTCCTTACCTAGGTTTGCCCACATATCAAACGGAGTGATGGTCCATTTCAGAATTTCAGTAGAAGTGCTACCTGCATTCGGGTCATTGGCAGCAACTGTACCTACATTCGGAGCCACGTTGTTAGGAACGAATGTATACGCACTGTGGAACTGATCTTTAGACATACCCAGCTTGTTGTACACCTTCAAGTTCATATCCTCAACAGTTACAGAGTAATCAACGCTACCAGCACATACCACCTTCACGTCATCGAATGAGAAGTCAATGGTTGTAGAAGGAGTAATGGTCGTTTCGTCAATGATTTCAACTTTAATGAAAGCCACTTTCACAATCTCAGCTCCATTCATCAAACTAACCTTGATAATCGGAGTACGTCCGACAGCGGCTTTACCTGTTTCATTATATACCTTAGGAGTCAATACCGAACCATTCAGGTTAACGAAATCTTTCTGATCTGTGTTAGTACCCAACTTCGTTGATACAACTTCGAACTTATAGGTGAAGCCGAACATAGCAGCTACGTCGATATCAGCACCTACGCCGTCATATACGTTATCGCCTACATAAGAACCACTTGTTAACCATGCAGCTGTTTTTACTACACCAGCCAAGTCAATACCTGCTTGGTTTTTGTAAACCAAAACAGTATCAGCCTTAGCATCCGTATAATTTGCTTCAGTAAATACAGCCCCATTATTGGTGTGATAGAAATACTTACCATCAGCCGGTTTAACAGCAGGATAGAGTGAGTTGATCTTCTTACCTGTATGTGCAATACCAAACTCGCTATAAGCAGAAGAATACATAGCCGCATAATCAGAAGTAATGATTGTATCGGCAGCATTGCCTTTCTTGGTTAAAGGAACTTGCAAAGCAACAAGATCCAATTTGCCATCCGTCATACTGGCAGAATATGTACCTCCATTATTAAAACCTTTAAGGAACTCTGAATTAACAGACACTTTCACTTTCAGACGTCCGTTTTCAATTCCTAAAAATTCCGCCTTCGGATCTGCAGTCGTAGCACGAGAAAGAACCTTCACTGTTTTCCAGTTGAAAGCCAACTTATCTTTCTGAATCATATCCTGAGTCACAGAAGAAGGATTCATGTGATAAATAGCGATCGGAGTATTGGTTACATTGGTTACCTTAGATGCATCTGCGTTTGAGAATGTACCATCGGCCTTCAATGCACGGTAAGTAATCTTAGAGAACTCGATAGCAGGAGTTCCGTCAAAAATAGCTTCCGGCTCAAATACCAGGCTACGAAGATCGCCAATGTTCATAGACAGACAATATCCATTAGGATAGCCCTCTACGCCATGGAAATACACTTGGCCGTCGACAACAGCAGCAGTGATAGCACCTTCAGCAGTGCTTGCCCACTTCAAGTTTGTTTTTTCTGTTCCGTTAAGATACCAATAGCCATCAGCATTCGGTACATAATACTTACCGTCAGTACCTACGGCTGCCTTACCAGAATCTTCACCGTCGATAAACCAGTTGCCATTCTCACCGATAACAATAACACTACCCGCTTTACCGGCAGCTCCGGCATTCCCATCTTTTCCATTGGTAATGTCGTAAGTTGTACCACTACCCAAAGTAATCTTGATGCCAGTAGAAGTAGATTCTACTTTAGAAATCCACTGACCACCATCAAGCTTAGTCTTAATGGTTTCAATAGCATTTTTATTAGCATCAATTTGAGCTTGCAAGTTACTAATATCATCATCATAGTCCTTACAGCCTACGAATGATGTAGCAGTAACAAGCGTAAATGCTCCGAAGAGCATCACTCTAACAAAATTTTTTCTCATAACTACACTAAATTACATTAATAATATATTATCAAACACTAAATATCAGAGACTTTTTTCTACAGCATTTGTTTTATCAAATCACTCATGTAAAGGATTGATTTTAAAGAAACGCCACACTTAACTGGCTTTTTTTTCGTAACTTTACTTACATTAAGTGAAATTACGGCACAAATATCAAACATTTATTTGATATACCAAAACATTTATTTGATTTTTTTCTATTTAGCAATGGATATAATTGATAGAATACAGCAAATCATTAACAAAGAAGGATTGAACGTGTCCTCGTTTGCAAGAAGAATAGGCGTAGTTGACCAGTCTGTTAGGGGGATTGTCGTACAGAGAAGAAACAACCCCGGATATGAAATCATCTATAAGATCATTCAAACATTTGATTGGGTAGATGCCGAGTGGCTAATTACAGGAAAAGGAGAGATGACGAAGTCTGTTTCCGAGAGAAATCAACAAACTCACTCGCTGGGAGAGCTTGTTCAGTACCTGCGGGAAAAAGACAAAAGAATAGAACAGCTCATCGAAGAGAAGACTGAATTGAAAATAAAATTTGAAATTTCAAGAAATAAAAATGTAATAATAAATGAAACAAAAGAGTCCCTACAAACAAGTGCTATGATCGCTCAAAAAGTAGCTATTCCAGCTGCTTCAGGAGAGAAACACACCAAGTCGTCCAAGAATCAGAAAACAAAATAAAAGAGAAGTAAAAGTAAGAGATTGGCAGCAATCACGCAGCCAAATCCGCCCAGAATTGTCCGCCGCAATTTATTCCTGGCGCCGGAGAAAAAGAGTGCATAACACATGTTGATCAGAATATTACTCACAATGGCTTGCAAGCAACAGGCAGAAATAATCAGCACGGGTACAGAGGTACCCTGTAGCAAGTTCAGGATAAAGGGGGTAATATCGCTAAAACCGGAAACCACCGATAGCAGGTTCAATCCACCTGTACCCGCATACAACACCGTATAGTGTGTCACCAGAGTAAAGACCACGAACAAGGTAGCAAAGATCAACGCCACCTTGAACTCCAGCGGATTGCTGCCATCGTCCTCTTCCCCCGCCGGCTTTTCATCTTTGGCGCGCTGTTGACGGGAGTGAATGTACCACGCCACACCAGCCGCCACAGCAGACATACTCAATAGATAGGGATAAATTCCCAGAAATACCGTCCAACTGAATATAGAAATCAGGATCAGAAAACGAAGGAACATCATGCTGATAGCCATTAGCATGGCAGCCACATAGTCACCGCTTTCCTGCGGGGAAGCATTCCGGCTACGGCGGGCCAACACAGAGATGGTAGCGGTACTGCTGTACAGTCCGCCGATGATACCCGACACCAACACTCCGGATTCACGGAACACATAGCGCTTCAATAAATAAGACAAGTAAGAAATGCCCGAGACAACCACTGTAGTCAGCCAGATGGTATAGGGAGTCAGATTGATACCGGGGATGATATTGGTATGGGGCAAAATCGGCAGGATAATACCACTGATAGCTAGAAACTTGGCTAGCGTAATCATCTCATCGTTCTTCATGCGTTGAGCAATCTCGGTAAAGGTGTGTTTTAACTCGGTGAGCAGCAACACAGTAACCACCACCATGATATAAAACCAGGAAGGTTGGGTAGAAACAATGGGAGCGATACAATAAGTGATCAATGCGATGACAATGGTAGTAACCCCGAAGATATGAAACTGCGACTGCTTCACGTAATAATTCAACCCCAGCAGACCTCCCAGTATCAGACCGCCTCCCATGAAGAGAACCATTCCTTCCGGATCGAGGATATAGAGCAAATACCCCAATATACCTATAAAGGTAAAAGTGCGATCGGTACCAAAAAGAGTAACCTCCCCTTCGCGCTTCAAACTGATCTTACGCTGGGAAAGCCCGATGAGCAAGGAAAACAGGGTAACCAGAATAAACGTAACCAGCTCCTGCGGTAAGTAATCATACAATCGCTCCATAATGCCTATTTACTTATTACCAATTCTTATAGGGATTTCTCATCAACTGAGAGTTGTAATAGCGTATATCACCCGTCACTTCTTCGCCAATGAAATCGGGCTTCACGTAGGCTTCCTCTTCCGAAGCAAGTTCTACTTCGGCTACTACCAAGCCCTCGTTCTCGCCGTAAAACTCATCGACCTCGAAGGTATGCTTCCCACTCCGCACCAGATAACGGGTCTTGTCAATCAAGCCCGGCTCGCAGAGTTTCATCAGTTCCTCGGCTTCGGGCAACGGCAATTCGTGTTCCCACTCATACCGGCTAATGCCTGAAGCGTTAGCTGCTCCTTTGATGGTGAGGTATCCCTTATCACCACAGATACGCACTCGCACGGTACGTCCACGGCTGCTACAGATATATCCTTGTATCATCCGAATCTGCGCGTAAGCTTGCGACTGGTAGTCGCCGCTGACGAGAAATTTACGTTCTATCTCCTGTGCCATAATCGATCTTTATAAAAGCAAAAGACTGTGTTCGTAGCGTAGCCTTCGACACAGTCTTCGTTTTCTTACCCCAGGAATGAAGAAATAAGAATGATAAGTAACGCGATAACTGCCATCGATACGCAAACAATCGCCAAAACCTTCTTTGCTTGTTTCTCTTCCTTTTGAGTGTGTTTTACTTTCTTTCTCTTACCCATATCTGTTAGCTTTAAGTTCAACGCTAACAAAGTAAAAACATTTATTCAAACCTTCCAAACTCCACTGAATAAAAATAACAAAACCAGGCAATAAACTAGCTTTCACCACAGAGTCGCACCGAGTTGCCAACAAGTTTTTTTTAAGTGCAGTGGTGGAAGCTGGTGGGAGAGTGGGTGTGCCTCAACCATATGAAGAGCCTACCCGAGAGATATACAAGCCGGGTGG
>JAVBVI010000135.1:0-31654 GCA_031554505.1 Bacteroides sp.
CATATCGGCTGCAATGGTATCTGTACTTGGTTTCTGCTCTGAGAAGCTGATATGATAAGACACTCCATAATGTTTGGCAAACGCTTCCGCTTTTTCAGCTACCAACGCCTTAAACAGTTCGCGATGTTCGGTCGACACGGTGAAATGCACATTCACTGCCCCACTCTTTCCGGCTGCATACAGGGCACCTTCGGCCAGATGCTCTTCGAGTGGAGTGCGCGAACTTTCTTCATACGCATGGAACTTCAGCAATCCCTTCGGCAACGAACCGTAGTTCAAACCGGCTTCTTCGAGCAGAGCTGCTACTACTGCCTTGTAATTCCCTTCGTTCATCAATGACGGGATATTCTTTCCAGCCACACGTTGGCAAGCTGCATTCAAGTCGTCATAGAAAGCAAAGTTCTTGATGCTGCCGAAAAAAGCCTGTTCGAATTTATTCTGCGGAGTATCATAGTCAGCACCCAGAAACTCGAACAAGTCCTTGAACATGCGGCTGGCGGCACCCGATGCGGGAACAAACTTTAGGATGGTTTTATCAGTAGCTGTATAGGCATCCCAGGCAGCCAGATAAGCCTTTTGCTCATCAGCTTCAGGAACCAGAATTCCTTTTTCGATGGATGCAGCGGCATCCAGTTTCAGAAACGGAAAACCTTTGGCAAAGCAAGTCAGTTGTTCGGATATCTGTTCCTCCGTGATACCTTTGGAGGCAAGCAATTCTTTGTCTTGTGGAGTCATCATGATTTTACTATTTAAAATTATTGATGCCCAAAAATACAAAAATGTTATTTACTTTCGCCGTTTAACGAAACAAAAAGGTTATTTTTACATCGAAATAATGCACGCACAGCGTAAACCTGCAAAGATTATGGAACATTTGTCATTTTTTACAGAGTCAGAGAGAGCCGAGCTGTTTGTCTTGTACAAACAGTTGATGACCTCAGCCGGGGATACTATCAGCCGGCATGACACCCGGAAGTTGAGGAAATTCCTGAACGAAGCCGTTGAATGCAAAACCTTGCAACGCAACAGCTTCGGCATGAACCCCATTATCAGAGACATGGACACGGCCGTTATCGTGGCCGACGAGATAGGCATGAAAGGCTCCTGTTTGGTAAGCATCATGCTGCACGAAATCGTGAAGGTCAACCTGATGAGCATCGAGACTGTAAGGCTGGAGTTCGGAGAGGATGTGGCTGCCATCATCAACGGGTTGGTAAAGACGAACATGCTCTATGCCAAGAGTCCTGCCATCGGGTCGGAGAACTTCCGTAACCTGCTCCTCTCCTTTGCCGAGGATATGCGGGTGATCCTTATCATGATTGCCGATCGGGTGAACATGATGCGGCAGATCAAGGATGTGGAGAACGATGAAGACCGTCGGAAGGTGGCCAACGAGGCGGCCTATCTCTATGCGCCGTTGGCACACAAGTTGGGACTCTACAAGTTGAAGTCCGAGCTGGAAGACTTGTCGCTCAAATACACCAATCACGATGTTTATTATTTCATCAAGGATAAGCTGAACGAGACGAAGGCTTCGCGCGAGAAGTACATCGAAGACTTCATCGAGCCTATCCGACGGAAACTGACAGCCAGTGGGTTGAAGTTCGACATGAAGGGACGTACCAAGTCCATTCACTCCATTTGGAACAAGATACAGAAACAGAAAACGCCCTTCGAGGGTATCTACGACCTCTTTGCTATCCGTATCATCCTCGATTCGGACTATGACAAGGAGAAGGCCGAGTGCTGGAATGCCTACTCCATTGTAACGGATATGTACCAACCCAACCCGAAACGTCTGCGCGACTGGTTGTCCATACCGAAGAGCAATGGTTACGAGTCGCTTCATATTACCGTGATGGGGCCCGAAGGAAAATGGGTGGAGGTGCAGATCCGCACCCGCCGCATGGACGACATTGCTGAGCGAGGGCTGGCCGCCCACTGGCGCTACAAAGGCGTGAAGGGCGAAAGCGGGCTTGACGAATGGTTAACCTCGGTTCGTGAGGCGTTGGAGAATTCCGAAGGCGATTCGCTCGAAGTGATGGATCAGTTCAAAATGGATTTGTATGAAGACGAGGTATTCGTTTTCACTCCTAAAGGCGATTTGTATAAATTAGGCCGGGGGGCTACTGTGCTCGACTTTGCTTTCCACATTCACAGCAAACTGGGCTGTAAATGCATTGGCGCCAAGGTGAACGGCAAGAACGTGCCGTTGAAACATAAGTTGGCCAGCGGCGACCAGGTGGAGATCATGACATCGAACACGCAGACACCGAAGCAGGACTGGCTCAATATCGTCACCACGTCCAAAGCGCGTACCAAGATACGCCAAACATTGAAGGAAATGGTAGCCCGTCAGCACGAGTTTGCCAAAGAAACACTGGAACGGAAGTTCAAGAACCGTAAGATAGAGTACAATGAACCGACGATGATGCGGCTCATCAAACGACTGGGTTTTAAGACGGTAACTGAGTTTTATCAGAAGGTGGCCGACGAGGTGCTGGATGTGAACGACATCATCGACAAGTATCTGGAACAGGTGAAGCGTGACAGCGACGAGCATTCCGAGCTGACGTACCGTAGCGCCGAAGGATACAACTTGCAAAATCTGGTTCCTGAACAGACCGGTAAGGAAGATGTGCTTGTTATCGACCAGAACCTGAAAGGGATTGATTTCAAGCTGGCCCGATGCTGTAACCCTATTTATGGTGATGATGTATTTGGATTCGTGTCTGTGACGGGCGGTATCAAGATTCACCGTATGGACTGCCCCAATGCGCATCAGATGATGGATCGTTTCGGGTATCGCATTCAGAAAGCACGCTGGGCCGGAAAGGCTGAAGGTACGCAGTATCCTATCACGCTACGTGTAGTGGGGAATGACGATATCGGTATTGTGACGAACATCACTTCCATCATAGGAAAAGAGAATAACATTGCGTTGCGATCCATTAGTATTGATTCGCATGACGGACTTTTCTCGGGTATTCTTACGGTGATGGTAGGCGATACTTCCCGCCTGGAAGCATTGCTCAAGAAGTTGAGGACGGTAAAAGGTGTGAAGCACGTCAGCCGTAATTGATATTATATGGAACAGTTTAGTATAAAAAAACGAATAAAAAGCTTTTCGTATGCCTGGAAAGGCATACGAAGCTTTATCGGCCAGGAGCATAATGCTTGGATTCATTGTGTAATAATGGTATTGGTGATTGCTGCCGGTTTCTGTTTTCAGATTACACGGGGTGAGTGGATTGCTGTGGTACTTTGCTTCGGGCTGGTACTGGCTGCCGAAGGGTTCAATACGGCTATCGAGCGATTGGTGAACCTGGTTTCGCCGCAACAAAATCCGATAGCTGGCGATGTGAAGGATCTTGCTGCCGGGGCTGTACTGATTTGTGCCGTTGTCGCTGTTATTGTGGGGCTGATTGTCTTTATACCTTATATTATCAATGTATAGCTAGTACCTGTTTCTTTAGTTCTTTTTTCTAATCTATAAACACTGTTATCATGCGATTACTCAGATGGCCCATTTTGTTGCTCTTATCTACAATGCTCTGTACCTTTTATGGGTGCTCTGATGATGATGAAACAAACGACCTAATCAATAAAAATACCGCACAGATCATGTCGTTCAGCCTTTCCAAGTCCAAGAATCCGGGTTTGGCGGGGAATATTGATTTTAAAATAGACCATGTGGCGAAAACGATAACGGCTACCATTATCAAGTGGATTAACGCACAGGATGCTGATAAGTTGATTCCCTCATTTGTAGCCACCGAAGCTGCAACGGTATCGGTGAATGGTAAAGTACAGGAAAGCGGAGTTACCTCCCTTTCGTTCAAAGATGAATTGATTTATTCCGTTAAACTTGCTGGTAGTAACACAGCCGAAGATTACACTGTTAAATTGATATGTCCCCAGGTGAACGCTACGCTTCCTATCATGCGATTCTCTATCAATCTGGACAAAATCAACAGCAAGGACGACTACCGTAAGTCAAAATTAGAGATCGTAGGCAATGGTATTGCCCAGGGGCTTTGGAGTTACGATAAGGATGAAGTGGAAATACGTCTTCGGGGTAATTCGACCATGTGGCTTCCCAAGAAGCCTTTCCGGGTAAAATTTCCCGAAAAGATCAGTCTGTTAGGGTTGAGTCATACGAAGGAAAAGAGCTGGGTGTTACTGGCTAATGATGCGGACAAGACATTGTTACGCAATGCAGTTGCACTGGCTGTTTCGCGCACGCTGTTGCAGAGAAATAATCCGATAGATTATCATCACGAAAAGGCTGTACTTTTCACCCCTGCCACACAATACGTAGATGTATATGTGGGCGATACCTATCAAGGTGTTTACCATCTGACCGACCAAGTGCAAAGCGCTCCCGGTCGTGTAACATTGGATAAGCCAGGTAAGACAGCTTCTACTCCCGAGATTACAGGTGGTTATCTGATGGAGATTGACGGATTTGCCGATGGCGAGTTCTCCTGGTTCCAAACATCCCGTAACATGAAAATCACCTTGAAGTATCCTGATATGGAGGATGATTATACCGATCGGTACAATATGAAAGAAGACACGCGGTACAAATACATATCGAACTATGTGCAAACTGCCGAGAATACGCTTTTCGGTTCCAACTATCAGGATGCAACAAGCGGATGGCGAAAGTATTTCGATCAGGCTACGCTGGTCGATTATTACTTGATAAGCGAGTTTTGCGGCAATCCGGATGCCTGGTGGAGTACCTATATGTATAAGTTGCGCGATAGCGACAGCCAGAAACTCTTTTTCGGTCCTGTATGGGATTTTGATATTGCCTTCGATAACGATAAGCGCCTATACAATGCTCCGAACCGCCTCATGCTCGATGTGGCACACGATCCTAAGACGTGGGTAAGCCGTCTCTTCGGAGATCCCGCTTTGAAATCGGCAGTGAAAGCCCGGTGGAACCAGATGAAAGTCCGCATGCGTGAGAATGCGCTGGCTGTAGTGGAAAACGACTCGAAAAAGATAGAACGTTCGCGGGAAGCAAACTTCGAAGTATGGAAGATATCTACACAAAGCCTTGGGCATGCCCAACCTGCCCCGGCTGGTTACGAGGCAGGGTTGACTCAATTACGGAACTATATCAATAACCGCTTTGTTTATCTCGATGGTGTGATCAATGGCTGGTAAGGGTATGGCGTATTCAGGTCTATTCCATTCACCGTTGCTTTAACCGTGCTGTCACCTCTATCCCGCATAAATTTAGGCATTCCTCTCAAGCGGTTTAATTCCATTTTCTTTCGATATAGTTTGTTCTTATTGTCCTGCTGCTCTGCTTCTTTCTGACGTATAGAAGCTTCAATAATTGCTTGTAAATTTCTTGAACGCTCGCGCTCAATTACTGCAAAAGAAATGCTGAAGAAGTTTGTTATAACAAGAAAAGCAATAATTGCAGAACCAAATCTTCCGGTTACATCTTCCCACCAATAAAAAAGTCTATCCATAAAATTGTCCATAATTTTGTGATTTAGAATGTGTTAAGTTATAGGCACAAAAAAACGTGCCTCATTTTGTATTTATGCAATCCTTGAGGTCGGCAAACACCCAGCACATGCATAGAATACAATCAAAGGCACGCTATATTTTGCAATAAAGCGTACTTATGAATGTATCGTTCAGCGCATGTGCTTTAGAAAATTTGCCGTTTACAAGGACTGACTGAACTTTTGAAAAATTGTTGAACACTAACTGAATAGTATTCAACCACAAAGATAATATATTTTGGTACCTCTCACGCCAAAAACCACGGAAGAATGCTATCTTTGCGTAAATTAATGAATGAAGCAGCATGAAAACGTCCATAGAATTCTTACCGGAAGGGAAACAGGAAGAACTCGCTTATCTTGTGGAATGTATCCGGGAAACGGTACCGGAAGCACAATATATCATTCTATATGGCTCGTATGCGAGAAATGAATATGTGGTTTACGACCAACGAACAGAATATGGAGTAAGGACTTTTTTTCGATCCGATTATGATATTGTAGTGCTGACTTCTAAACGGAAGGCTAGTCATTCGTCGGTATTGCGCAGGCTTCATAACGCTCGTACAAAGTTTGATGGCGGTCGCCATTTTGCTGTGACCATACCTGTATCATTTTTGCATGAAACCATCGAGGATTTTAATAAGGCTATAACGGAAGGACGATACTTTTTCACGGATATAGTAAAGCAGGGGATTATTCTTTATGATTCCGGAAACTATCAAATAGAAGAAATCCGCGAACTGAACTATAAGCAGATCCTCGCACTGTCACAAGAATATTATGACACTAAATATGCAAGAGCAGAAGAATTCCTGGAAGGCTCAATCTTCTATTATCATAAAGAAAACTATGTAATGTCTTCTTTTATGCTTCATCAGGCTACCGAGAATTACCTACTTGCAATCATTCTTTCAGCTTCCCTATATGCTCCTAAAGAGCATAATCTGACAAAGGTTTTAAAAGATAGTGAAAGGTTTACCGATAAGGCAGTATTAGCTTTTCCAACGGACAAGGAAGATGATAAGAAACTTTTCAAATTGTTGGAAAATGCCTACGTTCAATCGAGATATAATAAGGACTTTGTTGTAACCAAAGAAGATATTGACAAACTTCTCGTTAAAATCGAGCAATTACGTGTCGATACGCGGGAAGTTTGTCTTACTTATATTGAAGAACATAGTCAAAGAGTTAAACAGGAATGACTTATTCTTGTTTGGTGTGGCCAATGGCCGATTCTGTTTATTTCTTTAACGAAGCCATATCTATCACAAACCGGTAGTGTACATCCCCTTTCTCTAAGCGGGCGAAAGCCTCATTGGCTTGTTCTATATTGATTAGTTCGATATCTGCTGTAATCTGGTGCTTGGCGCAAAAGTCGAGCATCTCTTGTGTTTCGGCAATGCCACCTATGTTGGAACCCGAGAAGCTTTTCCGTCCTTTTACCAGATTGAATGCTGCTACTGGAAGCGGTTCTACAGGCAAGCCTACCAAAACCAACGCACCATCTACTTTCAACAAGTTTAGAAACACGTTAGCATCATGTTTAGCCGAAACGGTGTCGAGGATCATGTCGAGCTTCGATTGTTTCTTCATTTGTTCCGGATCGGTAGAAAGAGTGACTTCGTCGGCACCCAACCGCTTGGCATCTGCTGCTTTCGAAACCGATGTGGTGAATACAGTAACGTGTGCTCCCATCGCTTTGGCAATCTTAATGGCCAGATGCCCCAGCCCACCGATACCAATGATGCCAACCTTTTTGCCTGGTTCTGTGTGCCAATGCTTGAGCGGGGAGTAAACAGTAATTCCGGCACAAAGTAATGGTGCGGCCGACGGAAGGTCGAGTGACGTAGGAACGTGTAGTACATAGTTCTCATTGACTACTATATTTTCCGAAAATCCACCGTATGTCTGTCCTCCCGAAACCCGGTCGGGTGAGTTGAACACCATGGTGGTTTCCACTTCGCAGAACTGCTCCTCTCCTTCTTCGCAATACTCGCACTTGCCGCAGGAATCGACCATGCAGCCCACAGCTGCCAGATCGCCAATACGGAACTTGTGTACATGGCCGCCTACTTTCGTTATCCGGCCCACGATTTCATGCCCGGGTACAAGTGGATAAACCGCATTGTGCCATTCATCCCGTACCGAGTGAAGGTCGGAGTGGCAGATTCCGCAGTAAAGAATCTCTATTTCTACATCGTGCGGCAGTAAGGTGCGGCGTTGGATGTGGAACGGTTTCATAGGAGTATCGGCAGTCACAACTCCAAATGCTTTGATGTTTTTTGTTTCCATATTTTGTTTAAGTTTTGAGTTCAAGTAAAAGTTTTGTTTCCGAGTGTAAAGTTCATTATTTCAACGAACTATATTCTTCGTCAGTCACCGGTCCGTACCAGGTAGGTGCTCCTGCATCGACTTGTGTTGTGATACCAATATGAGTAAATTCGCTGTGGGCAGTGGCGCCGTGCCAATGTATCATCCCGGGTTTGATTTCCACTACATCACCTTTCTTTAGCAAGCGGGCAGGGTGATCTTTTTCCTGATAATAGCCTTCGCCTGCCGTAACCAGCAGGAGTTGTCCGCCAGGATGACTGTGCCAGTAATTTCGTGTTCCCGGAGCAAAAGTTACATCATATACTTGGGTATTGAACGTGCTGTCAGCATCCGGGATCAGCATTTGCACCCAGGCATCGCCGGTAAAGTTGGCGATGGCTTTTTCCCCTTTAGGGAAGATTCTTGAATTATCCATATTCGTTATTTTGTTTGATGTAAAAACGATTGGCAGAGTAACAATTGCACGGTGCTTTTTTGTTTTTATATAGCTGAATATTTACATATTATAGTATAAAGATATGCAAAGAAGCTCTGTGGTTCGATAATTAATTCTTCCTTGCATAATATACGTTGTATTTTAGTTATAATTTTTTTAGTAAATAAATCATATCGATGCACTGGATCCCACTATCTATAATAGGTTCCGGGTAATTGTCTGTGAAGAAGTTCTTTACTCTATGAGAAACTTCAAAACCGAATTTCTGATAGAATGCAATACCGGAATCTGCCGTGCCCACGTATAGATTCCGGAACTGATCGGCATAATGGCGGGCAACGAACTCGATCATATATCGCCCAAACCCCTGCCCTTGTCTTTCCGGCAAGACGGCGATATTTTTGATTTCGATATCGGTGGCCGATAAGGGAAGGACTACGACCTCTCCTACTACCCGGCCCTCTTCGGAAAAAGTAAACATCTTCCCTTTCTTAAGGTACTTCTCGACCATCTCTTTGGACGGGTCTGCATCCAGTAACAACGGGTAATAACTCCGCTTTTCAGTGATCTTTTCTATTTGGGCGATGGTGTATCTCATGGTGTCAGCATCTATTCGTCCTTGATAATATCTTAAGTTCTTATCCATTCTTGCTGATTGTATTTTTAATTGAACGCTTGAGCATACTTTTCACAATAAAACCATGAAAAGGGCGGATGAAGAAGAAATACAGCCGTCCCAACGTATTATGAAAATGCACCAATGTAATGGCAAAAACTTTGTTATCTGTACCGTTCCTTTCTACTCGTACAGACAAATAAGCATTCAGATGCTTGTCGGTCAGCAGCAGAACGGTTTCCTGTTCGTTTTTGGCCGGGATGGAAGCCAGTTCATGGCTTTCTCCTTTCCTGATACACGTCTCGAAAGCTTCCAGGTTATCATCCTCTGCTCCTTTCAGGCCGACAAACTTCACCAAAAAGTTGCGCAAGCCGAAGAGCATCTTTACCCATGCCGGATAGTCTGTCCAGAAACGAACCATGACATCATCAGGAACGATCTGCCCGGCAGTATCTACCTCGCAAACGTATGTATCGGTATAATCGGCCGGCAGGTATTGTGCAACCAGGCTATTCGGCGGAAGGAGATTTTTTTTGATTGTCATTGTTCAAATGAATGTATTGGAAGGTGGTTTGTATGACGTCCATAATGAGAACTATTTAAATTGTCCGAACTTGTAATGAGGAAATAGAGTGCATTGATAGCAAATATCGATTATTTCAACCATTTCTTTTTCTTGAAATAGAGATACGGGCAAATAACACTCAAGATCATTGCCACGATAGCTGCGGGATAACCATACGCCCATTTCAGTTCCGGCATCACTTCGAAGTTCATCCCGTAAATACCCGCAACGAGGGTTGGCAAGGCGATGCACATGGTTATCACGGTGAGTATCTTGAAGATATGGTTCTGCTCCAGGTCGATCTTGTTATTCATATTGTCTTTCAGATCGTCCAGACGATCGAAATTGAACTGGATATACAACGACTGGTCGGTTATCTCGTTTACGCTTTGGAATCTGCGTATTCCGTTATTCTTTAGTAGCAAATCTATCATGTGGCAGTTGATTTATATTGTAGAGTTTGACGCAAAAGTACAAATTAGTTTATCATTGATCGTTATTTCTATTGTCAATCTTGCATGCGTGGTACTTTCTCAGTAAATTGCGGCAGCTTTATTGCTCGACAGGAAACAATCTATGACACATCAGTTTGATTAAAGCGGTTCACATATTTTACTTCTCGGGAACAGGTAATGCGCGACAAGTGGCAAAATGGTTTTCCGAACAGGCGTTATCCCGTAAGTTGGATTGCCGGATGAATGATATTGCCGGTACAGATATCAGATCTATGGAAGCTATTGATCCGGATACCTTGATCCTGATTATTTCGCCTGTGCACGGTTTCAATTATCCCAAGATCACATTGGATTTCATCCGTGCTTTTCCCAAAGGGGAGAATCAAGTAGTTTTGATGAATACGCGGGCAGGTATGTGTATCGGCCGCTGGGTTACCCCCGGATTGACAGGTATCGCTTTTTTATTGTCTTCACTCCTACTGATATGGAAAGGATACAGCATCGTCGGGCAGATACCTTTTGATATGCCTTCTAATTGGATATCCATTCATCCTGCTTTGAGAGAGAAATCGGTGAAACGTATCTGCGAAACCATTCATCAACGGGTGGAAAAGCATGCAGCGATCTTGTTCGAAGGCGGAAAGGACTTTCTTGCTTGTAGGGACTTGTTGCAGGATATTTTAATATTGCCTGTTGCATTGGCGTATTACTTGGTGGGTAGATTCGTCCTTGCCAAATCATTCTATGCCACTTCTGCCTGCAATCAGTGTAGGTTGTGCGAGAAGCAATGTCCCGTACATGCCATCAAGCACAGCACCACCGACCGTCCATTCTGGACATTTCGGTGCGAGAGTTGTATGAGATGCATGAACCATTGTCCTCAAAGAGCGATTGAGACTACACATGGGCTTTGGGTGACGTTGGGGATTTGCTCATCCATGCTTTCGGGTTTCCTCTGTGCGCTTTTGGCTCCTTTTATCCAATCGGCGTTCATCAAATTCATTATTTTCAATATCGTTCTGCTGTTGCTGTTGTGGGTGTGTTACCGGATACAGTATCTTCTTCTCAAAAACAGGCTCATCGGGAAGTGCATCGCATTCACTTCGTTGACATATTACAAGTTCTGGGGAAGATACAAACTGAGAAGTTGAGCATGTTTTTTGGCGAAAAAACTCTCTATGCTTTTGTTAAAGACATTTGAATTTGTATTTTTGGAGGAGATTCTAAGTTAGTACCATCTAAATTATTGAAATTCAAGCCTATGAAAACTTTGATTGTATTATGTACATTGTGCGCTTTGGCTGTGGGATGCACCAGTAAGCCAAAGGAAGCCGACGCGAAGAAGCAAGAAGCAGACTCTGCCCTGTCCATCCAAGTTAAACCAGAAGATAAAGAGTCGAAGGAAGGTAAACCGGAAGAAGGAAAACTGGAAGAAGGAAAACTGGGCCCCCTACTCTATACCTCCAGGCAACTCTCTGACATTCAGTCTCAAATATGGAAAAAGCTGGAAACGCTGAAAGGTACTCCCATTGCCAACAATGTGTGGGCCAGCGCCGTGATGGTAAACTCTATCGAAGTAAGATTGAGAGTCAACACCGCAAAAAAACAGGAAGAGTTCCGCGAAAAAGTACTGGACTCTCCCGCGCTTATCTTTAGCGGGCCGGACACTCCGAAAGTCAACAACACAGTAGGCGTGAACGATACCCTTGGGGTCTATTTGTATCCCGAATACCCCGTTTACTCCACAAAGAAAGCAGAGGTCAAGCTCGTGCTTTACAACCGCAGTGGCGTTACTGTTGAATATGGCACTCCTTATTTCGTAACGTATCAGGATGAACGTGGAATATGGAGAGATCTTGCCAGCGAGATGTTTTTCAATTCGATAGGACTGGGAACCAAACACAATGAAGAAGCCGAATTCCACCCTGCACTCTTCCCCGATATCAATCATAACCGCCCGGGTCGCTACCGTTATTTCCATGAGATACAAGTCGGCAGTAAGAGGTTACTCATGATGGCAGAATTCCGTCTGTCGAGTCATGAAAAAGAGTGGAAAGATATCGACAAGACCCATGTCCCTGAGGAAGCAATAAAACACATTGTCGTTAATTCTCCTTTAGATCCGGCAGCACAGGATATGGTTTTTGACATGGTGGAGCAAATGCCGCAATTTCCTGGCGGAGTGGATGAAATGAACCATTTTATAAGCAAAAACCAGCCAGCCGATATAACCACGCAAGGGCGCGTTGTACTACAATTTATAGTAGAAAAAGACGGCAAGCTGAGTGATATTCATCTACTTCGTTCCTTGGACGAAACCATGGACAAAGAAGCCATACGCATCATGGAGAAGATGCCCAAGTGGATACCCGGCAAACAAAACGGGCATCCCGTTCGAGTGCAATACCGTGTTCTCATCACATTCAGGATGGATCCGGCCCTTGAGAAACTACGCAGATAACGGCTGATTAATCTTCTGATTATTAATCTGTGTTATCTGCGTAATCTGTGGTTAAACATATTCAGTAGATATATCGCACTAAATACCTAAGTATATGAGAACTTTGATCATTTCCCTGTTCACACTATCCATACTTGCAACGGGATGCACCCACAAGCCCAAACAACCGGATACAAACAATGAAGAAACCACCGACACTACGGTATCCGTAACGGCGGAACCAGACGAAAAGCCGGAACCCATCTACACCCACAAGCAACTATCCGACCTTCAGTCTCAAATATGGAAGAAGCTGGAAACACTGAAAGGCACTCCCGTAGCAAACAATGCACACGGCGGTTCAGTGATCATCAACCATGTAGAAGTGAAACTGCTGGTCAACACCCCCGAAAAACAGCAGGAGTTTCGTGAACAGGTCATAGACTCCCCTGCCCTGCTCTTTAGCGGATCGGCAACCCCGGAAGTGGACAACTCCATAGGCTTAAACGATACCCTCGGAGTCTATCTGTATCCCGAATACCCCGTTTATTCCACCACGACAGCGGGTGTAGAATTTGTGCTTTACAACCGCAGTGGGACTGAAATCAGTGGTGGACTCGACTATTTTATTACTTTTCAGGACCGGGATGGAACCTGGCGCAGACTGCCTACTGAGCAGACTTTTGTCTCGTTAGGAATTGGCATTGAACCGAATGAGAACAAGACGTTTTACGCCTTACTCTATCCCGATGTCAACGACAATCGTCCGGGGCGTTACCGTTACTTCCACAAACTGAAAGTGGGTGGCCGGGAGTTGCTCCTGATGGCGGAATTCCGTTTATCCGATCAAGAGAAAGAATGGAAGAATATAGCCAAAACCCTTCTTCCCGAAGAAGCAAAGCAACCTCGTCCGGCGAATTCCCCCTTAGTGGAAGACAAGGTTTACGACAGGGTGGAACAAATGCCGCAATTCCCCGGCGGAAGAGACGAACTGATAGGTTTTATCAACAAGAACCTACCGAAGGAAATAACCAAGGAAGGGCGCACCATCCTGCAATTTGTTGTGGAGAAGGATGGTACGATAAGCAATATTAAAGTAGTTGGTTCCTTGGATGAAACCATGGATAAAGAAGCCATACGCATCCTGAAGAAGATGCCCCGGTGGATACCTGGCAAGCAAAACGGTCATCCCGTCCGGGTGAAATATACTATTCTCATCCCATTCAGGATGGACCCAGCCTTTGATGAAATACTTAGGTAGAGGTTTACAAGAGGGTGTGTCGAAAGAGTTTTCAGATAATTATGAAAAATCTTCTTTTTCGCAGGTAAACATATACAAATTGTTAAGATTAAACGTATTTTTGTGTACGCATACCGGATTGGTTCGTGAACAGGTATGACAATTTATTATTAATTACAAACCGGAATATAATGCATCGTTATCTATCTTGTTTCGTCATTCTCTTTTCTTTGATTCTCCTTGCCTCCTGCAAGCGACACTCGAACTATGCTGCCACTCTGTTCGACCAGGTGGAAACCCTCGTGGAGCAATATCCTGACAGCGCGTTGGCTCTGCTCGACTCTATCCCGAATCCTTATGAATTGAATGATGAACAATTTGCCCGTTATCTATTGTGCTCTCTTCAGGCCAAGACCAAAGCCGGAAAGGACATATCCTCTGATATGTTGATTTTTCGCGTGAGAGACTACTATCAGAAAAAGAACCAACAAAAAAAACGGGTGATGGCTGAATTCTACTGTGGCCGGGTACTGCAATCACAAGGAAAACAGGAAGAAGCCGTACAAGCATTTCTTGAAACAAGAGAACTGGCAGATAAAATAAAAGATGTTTATTGGAGCGGGATGGCCGATTTCTATATTGGATACCTGAACTACAAGCAATATTTGTGCAAAGAAGCAAGACCTTATTTTAAAAGTGCCTGTCAAAAAATGTCCACTATAAAAGGTAAATATAAAAACGAAATCATTGCATGCAGCTATATTAGCAAGTCATTTCTACTTGATAAACCTCAGGCTCTTGACAGTGCTCTGTTTTATGAACGCAAGAGCCTTGAAATAGCTAAACAGTATAATAACCTGACAGAACAGATTGAAGTAAATCAGTCTATAGGAGTTATACTGCTTGAAGAAGGTGATACAAGACTATCAAAAGAAATTACACTATATGCATTAGCTTTAAGTAAACAAGCTAATGATAGCAATAGACTTCCTGAAATTTATGGAAACCTTGCAGATGTGTATCAAAAGGAAAATAAAATAGATTCAGCTATGTACTATGCGGAACTTGCATTAATGTCAACAGATGATAATGATTATAAGTCGACCCTTTATGGAACATTGTCTGATATTGAAGCATCACGGGGAAATTATCAAAAGGCGCTGGAGTATCTCAATGTTTATGCTGATTATGCCGATTCATTGTATAATCAGAAGCAGAGCCAGAATGTGCTGGAAATTCAGAAAAAGTATAATTTCGAGCTGATACAGAATGCCAACCGGAAACTGGCCAACGAAAGACTCTGGCTATTCATCGCCTTTATCCTGCTTGCCGTTTCGTCATTTCTCGTTTACTTCATAAACCGGGCTAAAAACAAGGAAGCGTTGTTGCAATCTAAACAGCATGTGTACCAACTGAAAGAAATGGTTGTAGAGAAAGCCAATGAAGGATCCCGGAACATGGAAAAAAATAAGGAACTTAAGTCAATATTATTCAGGCAACTGGATATATTGAAAAAAATCTCTTTACTGGAAGTGTATTTAGGTAAAGAAGAAAAGAAGACCGGGCAAACGGTACTTAAAAAAGTGAATGGAATAATCTATGACTCGAATGAGAACTTCGATTGGACTATTTTCTATCAATCTGTCAATGTATTGTACGATGACTTTTTGGCACGGTTGGCTACTCAATACCCATCGTTAACACCGGATGAGGTACTTGTATGCTGTCTTTCCAAAATAGAATTTACCAATGATGAAATCGCATTGTTAATGAAAGCGAATACCAACATCATTCAGAAAAAAAGGTCGTCCATACGCGAAAAAACCGGAATGAAAAAGCAGGAAAGTTTTGTAAAGCAGTTGGACGAGGTGGTCAGGATGGGTTAATGAAGGATTAATTTAGCTCTCAGGGAACATCATTCCCCTGAAAAAACCTGCCTGTAATCTGCCTGAATCGTCTCTTCTTGTTTTGTAAACATCTGATCTAAAATACTTTATTTTTTTAAGGCTTGGAAAAAATCTGCCAAGCCTTATTTTTCTATTGCCGTATATTGATTAAACCTCTATGTTTGCAGCAGAAATGTTCTCTTCTTGCAGTTTTAGAAAATAATGAAGAGGACCATATGAGAAATCCATTTAAGATGGACATCGGGCTTTCCGAAAAACTCCAAAATCAGATGACCAACATTGTACCCATTGCTTTTTTGAGAAATGGATCCACTGGTCTTGGGGGAGAAGTAGAAGAGTCGGCAATGTTTTATTTTATGAAATGATTATGATACGATATAAACATTGATTAATATGAAAAATTCAGGTAAAACAACTGTTATTTTGATGGTTCTATCTTTTGTCTTTATGGCAAACGCATGTGTTATGAAGGAAGACGAAAATCACCATACAACGATAGAAGTAATTAATAATTCAGAAAAGGCTATTTATGCTCAATGTGGTATATCATATCCTGATACTTTATTTGGTGCTAGCATTCAGATCCCAGTACCTTCAATTTATAAAGTAGAGCCTCATGAAAGAAATAGAACCGCTGCCGCTCTTTCGAATCGAGGTTATTGGGAGAACAATTTTAAAGGGAAATGGAAAATTCCTTCCGATACATTAATGATTTATATTTATGATGCTGAACTGTTGGATTCTAAGAATTACACTCATGTCAAGAATACGATTATCCAGCGTTATGATGTAAGTCTGCAAGATTTACAATGGTTGAACTGGCAAATCACATACCCCCCATCAGAAGCCATGAAAGGTATAAAGATGTATCCCCCCCGTTACTAAGGGCCGAACTAATTTCTGCTACGGAGAGAGTTACTTTCTTCTAAACGGATAATTAATTTTAGTTGTCCGCTTAGAAGTGTCAAACGTCTGACAAGACAAAGTATTAACCCTTAAAAACATGTGCTTATGGGACCCCCGGAATAATTAACGTATTAAACTTAAAACAATAAGAGAAATGAAGAATTCAGGTAAAACAACTGTTTTTTTGATAATAGTGAAAGACTTGATTGAATTGATAGAAAAGCTACAATAACCTGTATTAATTTTAGTTTATTTACATTCCACAAAAAGTTATCAGTTATGAAAAAGTTATTTATATATAGTTTATTGCTCATGACAATGCTTACGTCATGTCTCAAAAGCGAAGAAAGCACGTACATAGAACCTACCGGTATAGGCACATTTCAGCTCAGGGAGTCTTCTTGCGAACTGCATTATGCCGTCTATCAACGCGTATATAGTAATAGAGATATGTATTGCATCACCTTTCTGTCTAAAGATGGTTTAAAGAAGGTAGAATTAGATGTTATGTGTAACAACGGCGAACTTAAATCCGGTACATATAATTCCTTAGGCCAATCTTTCATAGCCGAAGGAGACAGGCTCAAAGCACTCATCACCTTGAGTGAAGCTGAATTATATACCGAACCTTTGGAACTTGAGGTCAAGAAGACCGGCGGAGAATATGAGTTAAAGCTGTACCACCCGGAGACACCGGATGCTGACATACTTACCTGGAAAGGGAAAATCGTGCTAAGTTCCGTGCTCCGGTAGTCATTTAAGTATAGTTATACAGGCCCCAGAAACATCAATGATGAAAAAAACACTTGGAATATTGCTGGTAATGCTAACAGTTGGCTTGGCCGGTTGCGGCAATGAAGACGTACCAGCCGGCTTTTTCGGCGAACGGATAAAATCGTCTCAAACACACCAATCGATTATTAACTTGATAGACGATCAGACCGATCTTATTATTTCGGCAAGAACCATGTCGGCCGACGAAAAAACGTATGCCCAAAATGCTTTACCCCACATTATTACAAGGAGTATATTATCCGGGATGCCGCGGGAGCCGGTAATATAAAAACCATTGCCATACAAGGTATTCAAGCCCATGCAAGTTCGATACGAAACAGGACCTATCCATTCGTTGCCCATGTGTATGTTTCCATACGTTCGGATGCCGACCGTAGCTCGATGACCTATAAATTATATGAATGGTTGCAGACGGAAGCCGGAAAGCGGGTGATCAGTGAAAGCGGGTATATAGCCGATTAACAACAATTACATCGCACATTGGCCCGTCGGGCCAAAGTGTCCGTAACTGTTGGTTCACCCCCGGCTACAGACACCCTACCCTCTTGGCTAAGATTTTTTCTCAATAAGTGTACCGCATCGAATCGATCAAAAGTATATTTTATAGGAAAGATTAGGAATAAGCCCCGTGCCGTTTTCTTTTTTAATCTCGCGGATATTCTCCTGGTATTCGTAGAAGAACATGCCTGTCCGCATGCCTACATTCAGTATCTTGAGTGAAAACTCATGAGAGACTTTCTTCTTATTGATCCGGAAATTGATGGACAAATCCCCATTAACGACAGGCTTGAATTGCTGGCTGTATGCCTTGCTCTCATCAAGCATGATCTCATGCATCTCCTGACTCTTTGTTTCATCTATCGGTGTATAGCGATCTCCGCCGTGAGCAAAAATACGCCCATTGATCCCGAAAGTATTTTGCTTTCGTTTTCCGACCATCCACTCCTTACCTGCAACGAGATTCAACAGAAAACCTCTGTCATACCGGGTATTGCGCCACACGTCGTCGCCGCCCTTGTATTGCGATTTGAAAAGGGAACCGCTAACCATATAGTAAAATCCATCTTTTATGTAACGCTCTAACGTAACATCTACTCCGTAATTCCTTCCGACTCCCTGGTTGGTCAGGATTTTATCCAGGTAATAATCCTGGTGATTGATGATGGAGAATGTAGAGCCTTCCTCGACAGGTACCTGAAAAAGGTACTGGAAATAAGGCTCGATCTTCAGATTAAGATTGGGTGCCAGATGCCAGTTGTAACTTAGACTTACGTGGTGGGCTTTGGCAAACTCTAAATTACTGTTGGTTGAGGTCTTCCCATCCACCGTGTTCTGTACGTAATAATAATTCAGTTTTTCCCGCTGGCTGTGTAGCCCGTAGGCTAAAGCCAATGAATGTTTGTCGGTCGGAGACCATTTCAATGCGGCACGTGGTTCCAACGACCATTCATTGGTTAAGGCAAAATGATTCAGGTTCAGGCCTACCGTTCCGGTAAGATACCGGTTGAAGGAATACAAAGAGGTAGTATAGGCTGACCATGCGGTGCTGTTATCGTTGCCTTTGGACACGGGTATGGCAGGCTCGTCCAATCCGATGGCAGGGCTGACCTGATAGTTCAGGTCATAACTCAGATGCGTAAAACGGATTCCTGTACGGTTGGTGTGCCGGGAACTGAATTTCCGTGTCAGGAAAGTCGAAGCTATAAAATCCAGCTCCCGGTTCTTGATATCAGCCACACAAACCGGTATACCGCCCGGTTTTATCTGATCTATCCATAGATGGTCGGCGGAATAGGTCGACACCAAAGAAGACTGGATGCTGGTCCGGTTGTCGATGATGTATTTGTGCGTGAGGCCGCCCATGAATTTTTCCAGATTGTCTTTACCGTTTCTTCTGTCCCCCATGGTTTCCCATTGGGACGGGTCTTTTTCGGCAGTCGATTTATTGCGGTCGAGCAGTCCGAGTCCCCAGACAGAAAAAGTACCTGCATGTTTCGTGGGGAAATTCAGTTTGAAGGACATGTCTTCATACGAAAGGTTGGCATCGCCGTTCGTAACCAGGCTCGTATTGGATGCCCGGAGATTGAACAGGTAGGAACTGCCGCGGGATTTGCTGATAGGGCCTTCTGATGCGAATTCCATTCCCATAAGGCCGATCAGGAAGGAATGCTCGTAGCGTTGGTTGTTTCCTGCGCGCATCCGCATGTCGAAAACACCTGCCAGGGCATTGTTGTACTCGGCAGGGAAAGCGCCGTTGTAGAAATCCGAGTTAGTAATGACATTGGCATTCAGTGCCGAAAGAAATCCGCCGCCCAGTCCTGTGTAATCGGCGAAATGGCTAGGAATGGGGACTTCTGTGCCTTCCAGTTGCCATTTGGTGTATTGCGGAGAGTTGCCCCGGACGATCAGGGCGTTGGAGCCGATTTCTCCTGCCACACCTGCAAATGCGGCGACTAAACGTGCCGGATCATCGAATCCATTGGCAAAACGGCCCGCCTCTTCCATATTGATCATGCGGCCGCCGGCAATGGCCATCGGGTTGATCAATTCTTCTTTATTGATCGTCGGGACTACCACTATTTCGTCCAACCGGAATGCATTCTCGCTCAGGAGTATCTCCAGGTTGACTTCTTTGGAGGAGGTTACCACTATCTCGTTGGTGATTTGGGGTTGATAACCGAACAGGGAGGTCTGTATGTTGTATCTTCCCACCGGAACCTTTTTTATCTGGAACCGCCCCAGGCTATCGGTAGCTGCACCCAATGACGGATTTTCTGTTAGACTAACAGTGGCAAACTCAATAGGTATATTTGTTTTGGAATCAATGACCATTCCCCGTATGGTCTGCGTAAGCTTAGGGGAGGTGTTTTGTGAGAGGCTTTTTTCCTCCTTTGCTCGAATGATAATAATGTGATAGCCATTGATCTTATAGGTATGCCCGGTTCCGTTTAATATCTGTTTAAGGGCTTTATCGACACTCACGTCTTTCAATGATAAAGAGATTCTTTTATTCAAATCCAATGTGGAGTGTTCATAGGCTATGCTATACCCGGTTTGTTGTTCTATCTGGAGAAAAGCGTCTTTCAGCAAGATGCTTTTGTCCTGTATGGTAATCTTTTTGTCTGTATTTTGAGCCGGGATACTCGAAATCAGAAAGAGTAAAAATATGAAAAGGATAAATCTAAGTAGTTGATTTTTTGTTTTTATTGAGTTCATTTTCTTACATTTGTAGTGTTAATACTTCATTTACTTCACTGTTTTTGGGGTTTTAATATTTTCAGAGCCGGAGAGAGGGTCGCAAACTGCTTTCCGGCTCTTTTTATTTCATAGGCATTTTTGTTGATTACTTTAATAGGATATCTGTTTCATCTCGCTGATAGCTAAAACCAACTACATCCTCTAATACATGAAGGACTTCGTCCAACGTTTCGTCTTTCATGAACTTAACCGTATATAGTTTGGATGCAGGGATAGCTGTCTGATCGGTAATGGATACGCCAAAATGCCTTTCCAATGTATGTATGATTTCTGTCAATGAACTGTTGTTGAATAGTAATTGGCCGGATAGCCAACTGTTTGTTTCTTCGGCAGGAACTTTCACCACCTCGATAGCAGATGTACTACAGTCGTACGTTAACTGTTCATTGGGTTGAAGTACCCGGGAATGGTTGTGGGTACTTATCTCTACTTTACCGCTTGTCAATGTGGTGGTTATCTTCTCATCGCCGGCATAAGCTTTGACATTGAATCTCGTTCCGAGAACTTTGACGGACAGTTCCTGGGTTTGTACGATAAAGGGTCTTGTTTTGTTTTTCTTTACTGAGAAATAAGCTTCCCCATCCAGCTGTACGATTCTTTCGCTGCTTGCGAAGTTTTTCGGGTACCGGATGTGGGTTCCTGCATGGATCCAGATTTCGGAACTGTCAGGCAATAACACGTGCCGGGTATCTCCGTAGGCTACTGATACCTCTGTCATTTCATTCTGCTGAATGTAAAACAGATATCCTCCCCCCATGAGCAACAAAGGGATAAGTACGGCTGCAACGCGGGATATCTGAATGTATATTGGTGCTTTTGTCTGTTTGGCCGGGTATCCGATTCTTCGATTTACCCGCTCAAGGGCAGCGTATGTACCGGAATCTTCTGTAACGGGCAATTCGTTCCAATACTCCAATGAAGCCTTTTCTTTTTCGGGAGAATGCTCTTCCCTTATGATCCAGCGTTGAACTTTTTCTTCCGTCTTCGACGAAAATCTATTCTTCAAATATAGACGGAGAATCTTGAATATGCGTGTATCTTTCTCGTTTTCCATATACTTATTTTGCAATACTTATATAGTATACAGCTATACCTGGCATTTCTCAATGGAGAAATGCCACTTTTTTTTGAATAAAATCAGGGGAGAAGAAAAAGAAGAACAGAAATAGCTTTGCGTATGTCTTTCAGGGCAAGACTTAATTGGCTCTCTACGTTTCGTTTAGTGGTATTTAATCGCTTGGCTATTTCTTCATTTTTTAAACCTTCTTCTTTGCTTAATTTATAAACCTGTCTTCGTTGTTCCGGCATTTTTTCCACAGCCATTTCGATAAGCATAGCCATTTCATGGGCTATCAGTTCGTCTTCCGAAGTAAATCCGGCATCTGGTTGCGAATAATTCCTTTGATAGGATTCCCGGGCGAGTGTATGGTTGATAAAATTGAGTGCTGCATGGCGGGCAATGGTGTGCAAATAGGCATTAAACGATTTTGAAGTATCGATAGATTCACGGTTATACCATAAATTGAGGAACAGTTCTTCTGTTAGATCCTCTGCATCGGTATCAGATTTAATATAGGCCGAAATAAATGTTTTTATCTTGTTGAAATAAAGTATAAAAACTTCCTCGAAAGCTTTGTGGTTGCCTTCTCGTAAAGCATGGAGGGTATCTTCGCCAATATTTCTCATGATCGGCAAAGATACGATAGAAAGAAGATAGTCGTGAGGTAATTCTTATTAAAAAGGGTTTCTATTTCTATAAAAATAATTATTCCTTATACTTGACTATTTAGATAAAAAGACTAATTTTGAGAAATTATGCAAACAATAAAGTTAATCAATTAATCAATCACTTAAAACACAGTTATTTATGGAAAATCAAGAACAGTATCAGAGTCAGAATCAGTCGGTTGTCACTATTGGCGACTGGATCATCACCTTCATTTTAATGGCTATTCCATTAGTAAATATCATTATGCTTTGTGTATGGGCATTTGGTAGCAATACGTCTGTTAGCAAAGCCAACTGGGCGAAAGCTTCGCTTATTTTTATGGTTATCGGTTTTATTTTCATGATCTTGATGTGGGGCTCTATTGCCGCTGTATTTCTTTCGGCAGCCGGACTTCATTGATGTTTGTTGAATAAAATTTAATATTTTCTTCTCTGTACCCGTAGCGCTCAAGGTGTATGTTCTGGATGCAGGCAAAAAAAGGTTTAGAACCTAAGGGTCGAAGGTTTAAAACCTAAGGGGGTTAGGTTTAAAACCTTCGACCCTTAGGTTTTAAACCTTTGGCCCCCCCATTCAGAATAGCTTGTGGGCTGGGTTCGGGTTTTTGTCTGGGCGGACCTTGGCGAACGACTTTTCTGTTTGGTTGTATGTCTACATCTTTTATCATCCTATAACCGCCCTCCTATTTATGCTGATTATATTTGGTCATTTCTATGAAAAGCACTAATTTTGATGAATATTACCGGTTTACATGCATGAATATGAAGACACCTGTTTACTTCTTGCTTCTTCTGTTGTGGCTGCTTGGGGCATGCTCTTCGCGTTCGCAATCATCGGCTTCCCAAGAGATCGCGGCTACAGAGGCCTCAGTCGATAGCGTGGAGAAGGCAACTGCCATCTTCTGGGTGGACAAACGCAGCCGTCCGCCCGGAGTGTCGGCAACGCATGTCCGCACGGCTAAGGCTTTGGTGAACATCAAAGAAAGCGGAAAAGTCGACCTGTTGGAATTCACAAAACCACAACCTAATTCGGTAGTGAAGTATCTTGCCTACCGACTGGAGATTTTCAGGGTCAACCAATTGATGCTCGACAGCGGCTATGTGAAAACCGGGGAACAATACGTACAACTTCGTTACCTGCCCGAATTGGCCGACAAGCTAAAGCAATAATTTAGAATACGCGATATGAAAGGAAAACACATACTTACCGCCGCTTGCGGGTGGTTCATTACCTGCGGCGTTACTCTCCATGCTCAAGAATCACATAATCAGACGATGAGTTTCACCGCTCCTGCCGCTCAATGGGAAGAGACTTTTCCACTAGGTAATGGACGACTCGGTATGATGCCCGATGGCGGTGTCGAGAAAGAACGTATCGTACTAAGCGATATCACGCTGTGGAGTGGTTCCGAAGCTGATTATAGCAACCCCGAAGCCGCCCGTTGCCTGCCGGAAATTCGCCAACTGCTGTTCGCGGGAAAGAACAAGGAAGCGCAAGAATTGATGTACAAGCACTTTGTGCCTAAGAAACCGGAAAGCGGTGGTACATACGGCAACTTCCAGTTTCTGGGCAATCTGGACATCGACTATTGTCACGAAACATCTGCCAGTTGGCAAGGCCCGTTGTTTCAGCGCCACTCTCCGTGGGGAGGCGACTATGCCCGGTGGCTCGACCTGCAACAGGGAATGGCCTACACTACCTACTACGTTCAAGGAAAGCAGTATACCCGCACCTATTTCGTGTCGCGCGACAAGGATGTCATGCTCATCCGCCTGCAAGCTTCCGAACCGGGAAGCATCGACTTCCGTCTCCATCTGAACCGGAAAGAACGCGGAATGGTTCGCACCATGTACGGCCAGAAGCCGGCCGATCCCTGCTGTGCTCCCAATAAAGAAGAACTTCGCCTGAAGCTATCCGGTGCGCTCGATAATGGACGGGGAGATGATCAGGGAATGAAGTATACCACCTTGGTAGCTATCAAGGCATTCGGTAAGGATGCCCTGCGTGGCTTCGGTTTGGACAATATCTCTGTACAACGGGCCGACGAGGCATGGATTGTGGTATCTTCGGCTACTTCCTTTTTCGAAGGTGATGCGTACGAAAAGAAAGCAACGGAATTATTGGACAAGGTGATGGCTGGTTCATTCGACGGTTTGGAGGGCGAAGCTGTGAAAAGTTATCAGGCATTGTACAACCGAGTCAGTCTGGACATTCAGGGTGATCCGAAGGTGGAGAACCTTCCCATTGATGAGCGAATACTTCGTTTCCAAAATAAAGAAGACCCTTCGCTGGCTGCTTTGTACTATAATTACGGTCGGTACCTGCTTATCAGCAGTACCCGCAAAGGCTCTCTCCCACCCAACCTGCAGGGACTCTGGGCCAACGATGTGCAGGCTCCCTGGAATGGTGATTACCATCTGAATATCAATGTGCAGATGAATCACTGGCCGGTGGAACCGGGTAATCTGTCGGAACTTCACTTGCCGCTGGTGGAACTCACCAAAGGATTGGTTAAAAGCGGTGAGCAAACGGCTAAAGCGTTTTACGGCAATGACGCCAAAGGATGGGTGGCTCACATGATGACCAATGTCTGGAGCTTTACCGCTCCGGGCGAACACCCGTCGTGGGGCGCTACCAATACCGGTGGAGCCTGGCTCTGTGCCCACCTGTGGGAGCACTACCTCTACACCGGCGATAAAACTTATCTGAAAGAGATATATCCGGTACTGAAAGGGGCTTCGGAGTTCTTCCTGTCAACTATGGTGCAGGAGCCTGTACACGGTTGGCTGGTCACTGCTCCTACCTCATCGCCCGAGAATTCGTTCTATGTAGGCGATGACCGTACGCCTATCAGCATCTGCATGGGACCGACGATGGACAATCAGTTGATACGTGAGCTATTTACCAACGTCATGGAAGCTGCCGGCATACTAAAAACGGACAAGGGATACAGCAAACAACTGGCGGCTGCCGTGAAGAAACTCCCCCCGCATCAGATCAGCCGGGAAGGATATCTGATGGAATGGCTCGAGGATTATAAGGAAGCGGATGTGCACCACCGCCATGTGTCGCACCTGTACGGCCTGCATCCGGGCAACCAGATCTCTTTGGTGAATACCCCTGAACTGGCTGAAGCCTGCCGGCAGACATTGGAACGCCGTGGCGACGGTGGTACGGGCTGGAGCCGGGCGTGGAAGATCAACTTCTGGGCGCGTCTGGGCGATGGCAACCGGGCATACAAGCTCTTCAAGAGTCTGCTGCAACCTGCCTATACGCCGGAAAAACCGTCCAAACACGGTAGTGGTACCTTTCCGAACCTCTTTTGCTCTCATCCTCCTTTCCAGATCGACGGGAATTGGGGCGGAACGGCTGGTATAGGCGAGATGCTGGTACAAAGCCAGGACGGTTTCATCAACCTGCTCCCTGCCCTGCCCGATGCCTGGAGCGCAGGTAGTCTGAAAGGTTTCAAAGTACGTGGTGGTGCGACCATCGATCTGACCTGGAAGGCCGGTAAGGCCACCGAGGCAGTGATAACAGGCGGGTTTACTAAGAATATCCGGATAAAGATGCCTGCAGGATGCACCAAGGCCAGTATTCAACGCAGTGAACGGGGCAAGCAAACCTTGGTTGCCTCGAATGTGGAATACATCGATATAGAGTTGCGTACGGACGAGATAGCGGAATTGGTATTTAATTAAGGATAACAATACCGCCTGATACAAACAAAAGCCGGATCCGGTTGTTTTTTATAAGAAACGATAGCAACTAAACAAGCTATGAATTTATTATCTAACTTTTAAAAGTCGTATTATGCAACCCATTATTAATTCACAACTGCCTGAATTTACCGTGCAGGCTTATCACAATGGTAGTTTTAAAACAGTGAGTCACAAAGATGTCCTGGGCAAATGGGCCATCTTCTTTTTCTATCCGGCCGATTTTACCTTTGTATGTCCCACCGAGTTGGTAGATATGGCTGATAAATACGATCGTTTCCAGGCTGCCGGCGTGGAGATCTATTCGGTTAGCACCGACTCTCATTTCGTACACAAAGCCTGGCACGATACCTCAGATAGCATCCGCAAAATACAGTATCCGATGCTAGCTGATCCTACGGGCATACTATCCCGTGCTTTCGGGGTGATGATCGAGGAAGAAGGCGTGGCTTATCGCGGAACATTTGTAGTCAATCCTGAGGGGAAAGTCAAGATAGCCGAGGTTCATGACAACGGCATTGGCCGCAATGCAGAAGAGCTGATCCGCAAGGTAGAAGCTGCGCAGTTCGTGGCCAGTCATCCGGGCGAAGTATGTCCGGCTAAATGGAAGAAAGGCGAAGAAACCCTGAAGCCCAGCATCGACCTGGTAGGAAAAATTTAGTTTGAATCTGCGCATGTTAGATCAATCATTCATCATACAGTTAAAAGATATATTTGCCTCACTCGAGGCAAATTATCTTTTCGATATCGCTGTCTCGCCCCAGCATGAGAACCGGAGCGAACTATTGGAGCTTCTCAACGATGTGGCCAGTTGTTCGGATCATCTCTCCTGCCGGCTTCGGGAAGGTGCCGGATTGGAATTCTCCTTGTTGAAGAACGGGGAAGATACGCGTATCAAGTTCCGGGGGATTCCCAACGGGCATGAGTTTACCTCTTTGTTGCTGGCTATCCTGAATAGCGATGGTAAGGGGAAGAACTTTCCAGACGAAACTACCCGTCGGCGGGTGGAGGCATTGAAAGGTCCTATCAACCTCACCACGTATGTATCGCTTACTTGTACCAACTGTCCGGATGTGATTCAGTCGCTCAACCTGATGGCTATCCTGAATCACGGTCTTCGCCACGAGATGGTGGATGGTGATATCAACCAGTCCGAAGTGCAGGCACTCCGGATACAAGGGGTACCGGCCGTCTTTGCCGATGGGAAGTTGATACACAGTGGCAAGTCCGACTTTGGAGAGTTGCTGCAGAAGCTGGAATCTCATTACGGCGTGGAGGGTTCGGAGCTGGAAACTACCGTCCGATCGTATGACGTAGTGGTAGTGGGCGGTGGTCCGGCCGGAACATCGGCTGCCATCTATTCGGCCCGTAAGGGACTGAAAGTGGCGGTCGTGGCCGAACGGCTGGGCGGGCAGGTGAAGGATACGGTAGGTATTGAGAATCTGATCTCTACGATCTACACTACTGGTGACCAACTGTCGGCCAACCTGAAACTACATATGCAGCATTACGAAATAGACTTGTTCGAACATCGACATATCGAGTCGATCACAGTAGAGGGTCGGCAGAAGATATTGCAAGCCTCCGGAGGTGAACAGTTTACCACTCCTATCGTGATCATTGCCACCGGTGCCAACTGGCGGAAGCTCCAGGTACCCGGTGAAACGGAGTATATCGGCCGGGGCGTTGCTTTCTGCCCGCACTGCGACGGCCCGTTCTATAAAGGAAAGCACGTGGCAGTGGTCGGTGGCGGTAATTCGGGTATCGAAGCAGCCATCGACCTGGCAGGTATCTGCTCGCAGGTGACTGTCTTTGAGTTTCTGGATGAGTTGCGGGCCGATCAGGTGCTTCAAGAGAAAGCCCGGTCCCTGCCGAATGTGGAGATCTTCCTCTCCTCACAAACGATGGAAGTGATAGGCGACGGCGAACGCGTGACCGCCCTCCGGGTAAAGGATCGCCAGACGGACGAAGAACGCCATGTAGCACTTGATGGGGTATTTGTACAAATAGGACTTTCTCCTGAAAGCTCGGTGTTCAGGGAGTTCATAGCCGTGAATCGTTTCGGCGAAATAGAGATCGATGCCCATTGTCGTACCAATCAGCCGGGTGTCTACGCTGCCGGCGATGTGACGAGTGTGCCCTTCAAGCAGATTGTCATTTCTATGGGTGAAGGAGCTAAAGCCGCCTTGACAGCGTTCGAAGACCGCATGCGGGGAGAATAATTAACCACAGAGTCACACAGAGTTTCACAGAGTAAGAAAATAGAAACTCTGTGGAACTCTGTGTGACTCTGTGGTGAACCTTATTATTTGCTTGGTTGTACTTTGAGAAGTAATTTGCGGAAAGCATCGGGATATGGTGTCTCGAACCGCATCAACTCTCCTGTCAGCGGATGGTAGAAGTTCAGCTTGAAAGCATGCAAAGCCAGTCGGCCGATGGGATTTTCCCCATTGCCGTACTTTACATCGCCGATAACCGGATGCTTCAAGTCCTGCATGTGTACACGGATCTGATTCTTACGGCCCGTTTCCAGTTCCAGTTCTACGAGTGAATAACCATTGGCCCGCTTGATGGTGTGGTAATGCGTGATAGCTTTGTCGCCACCGTTGTCCGACATGCTGGAATAGGTCACGAATACTTTGTTATCCATCAGCCAGGAAGTGACTGTTCCCTTATCCTTCTCCATCTCGCCCGAGAGTACGGCTACGTAGCGGCGTTCTGTAACAATCTTGTCCCAGTTGTCCTGCAAGCGGACTTTCGTCTTCTCGTCTTTGGCAAAAACCATTAAGCCTGATGTGTCTTTGTCCAGTCGGTGCACGATATACACCCGGTTTTCCTTAGCCGAACGCTGTACATAGTCGTTCAGGATGGAGTGCGCTGTGCGTATCTTCTGTTTGTCGGTACCGATGGAAAGAACCCCTTCGCGCTTTTCGATCACGATGATGTAGGCATCTTCGAATACTATTTTCAGCAGGGTGCTGCGAAACTCCTTCCGTCCCTTCTCTTTACTGATTTGTACCTTCATGCCCGGTTTCAGGGGAAAGTTGAACTGTGTAGTGATGACCTTATCCACATACACCACCCGTTTGCTGAGCAATGATTTCAACTTCGTGCGGCTGGCATCCGGCATCTTGGCAGCCAGGAAATCCATCAACTCCATCGGTTCGCGAACCTGATAGTCCGTATATTTCGCTTTTGCACGTATGGCAGCCCGCTCCAGGCGCTCCTTAGCAGTGGGTCTTTCTTTCTTCTTACTCATCGTTGGCTCTCTTTTCAAGTAAAACTACATTTTCCACATGGTGCGTATGCGGGAACATATCCACCGGTTGCACGGCCGTCACCTTATACTTAGCGTCGAGCAACTGCAAGTCGCGTGCCTGTGTGGCCGAGTTGCAACTTACGTACACGATGCGTTGGGGTTCTGCGAAGAGGATCACGTCGACCACATCCTGGTGCATACCGGCACGGGGCGGGTCGGTGATGATCACGTCCGGACGACCGTATTCGTTGATAAAGTCCTGCGTCAGCATATCTTTCATATCCCCGGCGAAGAACAACGTATTGTCGATACCGTTGATGGCCGAGTTCACTTTGGCATCTTCGATGGCTTCGGGCACATACTCGATACCGATGACTTGACGGGCTTGGCGCGACACGAAGTTGGCAATGGTTCCGGTACCCGTGTAGAGGTCGTACACCAACTCATTACCGGTGAGTCCGGCGAATTCACGGGTAATCTTGTATAAGTTGTATGCCTGTTCGGAGTTAGTTTGATAGAACGATTTCGGTCCGATCTTGAAACGCAGTCCCTCCATCTCCTCGAAGATGTGGTCGTTGCCTTTAAATACCTGCACATCGAGGTCGTTGATGGTATCGTTGCACTTGTTGTTTACTATATATAATAAGGAGGAAATTTCCGGGAACGAGTCGGCCATGAATTGCAGCATCTCCCGGAACGGAACCATCTCGCTTTCTTCTACGATCTTGCAGACGAGGATTACCATTAGTTCGCCGGTGGTCGACGTGCGGATGATCATATTGCGAAGCATACCCTCCTGCGAGCGCAGGTTTATGAACGTATAATTGTGCTCGTAGGCATAGTCGCGTACAGCGTTGCGGATGCGGTTCGAGATGTCGTCCTGCAACCAGCACTTTTCGATAGGCAGTACCTTGTCGAACGCACCGGGAATATGGAAACCTACGGCATTCATCTGGTCGTACACCACGTTCTGTTTTACTTCCTCATAAGTCAACCAACGCTTGTTGGAGAAGGTAAACTCTAGTTTGTTGCGGTAGAACACCGTCTTCTCCGAGCCGAGAATAGGCGACACCTCCGGCAATTCTATATGCCCGATGCGGCGGAGATTGTTTTCCACCTCCTTCTGTTTGTACCTGATTTGTTCGGAATAAGGGAGTACCTGCCATTTACAACCGCCGCAGACACCATAATGCTGGCAGAACGGCACAGCGCGCAAGGGAGAGTATTCATGAATGTGTACCGCTTCGGCTTCGGCATACTTATTTTTCTTTCGTTTGATTTGCAGATCGACCACATCACCCGGCGCCACATAGGGTACAAAAATCACCAGGTCGTCTATCTTCGCAATGGCTTTTCCTTCGGCAGCCACATCCGTAATCTTCACCTTCTCAAGCAAGGGAAGTTCTTTTTTATTTCTTGCCACTTTTACACCAGTCTAATAAATTCTCTGCAAAAGTAGGCATAATTTCTGAAAAACTTGTACCGCAAGTGAAATATTCCAAATTGCCATCTCGAAATTGCATTTGCTCGAAAAGTTTTCATGCGAAAAGTTTTTAAGTTAATGAATTATGTATAGTTTTGCGCAAGAATGAGATTTGAAACTTTATAACTTTAAAACACTATTATGGACAAAAAGAGAGTTTACACCTTTGGTAATGGCCAGGCAGAAGGAAAAGCCGGCATGAAAAACCTATTGGGTGGTAAGGGTGCTAACCTTGCCGAAATGAACCTTATCGGGGTTCCTGTTCCTCCGGGCTTTACAATTACAACAGATGTTTGTTCCGAATACTACGAACTGGGCAAGGACCAGGTGGTAGCCCTTCTGAAAGCCGACGTAGAAAAAGCTATTGCATTGCTGGAAGATTTGATGAAATCGAAATTCGGTGACATCGAAAATCCGTTGCTCGTATCCGTTCGTTCGGGTGCACGCGCTTCAATGCCTGGTATGATGGACACGATCCTCAACCTCGGTTTGAATGACGCAGTAGTAGAAGGCATGGTTCGCAAGACTGGCAACGGCCGTTTCGCATGGGACTCGTACCGTCGTTTCGTACAGATGTACGGTGACGTGGTACTGGGCATGAAGCCGACCAACAAGGAAGATATGGACCCGTTCGAAGAAATTATCGAAGAAGTGAAGCATGCCAACGGCGTGAAACTGGATAACCAACTCGAAGTGGAAGACCTGAAGGAACTGGTTGCCAAATTCAAGGCTGCCGTGAAGAAACAGACCGGTCATGACTTCCCGGAATCAGCTTACGAACAGCTGTGGGGTGCCGTTTGCTCGGTATTCGACTCATGGATGAACGAACGCGCTATCCTCTACCGCAAGATGGAAGGTATCCCTGCTGAATGGGGAACGGCTGTCAACGTACAGGCGATGGTGTTCGGTAACATGGGCGAAACATCGGCTACAGGTGTTTGCTTCTCTCGTGACGCCGGATCGGGCGAAGACCTTTTCAACGGTGAA
>JAVBVI010000049.1:0-23664 GCA_031554505.1 Bacteroides sp.
CAGTGAACGATGTTCATTGTCTTTGGGGAGGTCCTGCAACACTTTAGCAAACGCAGCCAGCACCCATCCGTCACCACGAGCCCAGAAATCTTTCTGTCCATCAAGAATGGAATGCTTGGGATGAACGAAACTGCCGTCGCGATAATACAATCCGACTTCCGAATCGTACATTAGCTTGTCGGCATAATCAAAGTACTCATACAGTTTATCGAGATAGAGGGAATTGCCAGTGATCTTGTAGAGCTTTGTCATGACGGGCATCACCATATAAAGTCCGTCGGCCCACCACCAATAGTCGTTTTTATCGGTACTCATCTGGTATTCCATCACTTCGCGGGCACGGGCTATTTTATTGTCAGCCTTACGGAGTTTGTACAGGTCGCAATAAGTTTGGAAACAAGTCTGCCAGTCACCAAACAATACATACTGATCTCTTTCACCATAACGATATCTCCACTCGGCTTTGTTGTCCGACTTAGCACCTTTCCATTCGTTGTGAATGGCCCAATCTTCGGAATATTTGAGGTAATCCTTCTTTTTGGTCAGGAAATAAGCTTCCATGTTGCCAGTATGATAGGCTGCTTCATCCCAGAACGCACGCTGCTGCGGGGTATGATTGGTTTGCCAGTACTGGTTTACCTGGTGGATAATTTCCAGGATTTGTTTCTTCTCTTTAGAATTGCCCGCCAGACAGCACAAGCCAGGTAGCAGGAAACTAATGCATACGAGTATAATTCTCTTGTTTTTCATGTTTTTTTATATAATTAGTATAACAATAATGGAATTACCAAGTGATATTCTGTACGGTATTATCGGTGCGCGTTACTTTGACTGCTCCATCCTTCACAGACACCTGTTTCAGCGGGAACAACTCTTTGTCTGTAAACGGCTTAGTTCCTTTCTTCCACAGCATGAGAGTGATCAACACTTTCTCTTTCCCTGCTTCGAGAGTATTGGAAGCGATGGGAAGCGCACACTTCTCGCTCACAGGATGCAAGCCCGATGGTTGAATAAATTCGCAACCCTTCCATCCTTCGACCGGGACCATAGCCATCTGGAACTCACCGTTACTAACGATAAAGGCAGTCCGCTTGCCCACCTTCCGCACAGTAGTGGTGACTGCATCGCCCAACTGCGGCAGTGAGTAATGTCCTAAACGAAGATCAGTAGTCACTGGACTGCTTACCTTATCAACTCGCAAAATACCATCGGGGAGAGTGATATCAGCCAGCTTAAACTGAATATCCTTATTCGTTTCCAATACAGCATCGCGATAATAGATACCCTGTTCGTACTTCTTGAAAGTATACAGACGAAGCACTTCCCATTTATCCTTCTGGTTCTTGATGCCGTAGTTCATGGAGATTTCGCCATTCGGGCCATCAGCCATCCATGGAAATTCAGTATTGTAGGCCAGTTTGTTGTAATTTTCAGTGCTGCGGAACAGTTGCCAGTCTCCCGCCACCGTTTCGTGACACCAAGAGCGCATCTCGGCAGCACCACTGTTAGGATAGTCGGTAATCATCAGTTCCGAACCTGGCTGGAACTTATTGTACACTTGTCCCTTTTTCAGTTCATTCTCCCAAGGACCGTTATTCTCGGTAGCTGTCCAGAAGATATTATCTTTCGGCAGAAGCAACGACAGAAATGCCTTACCGCACCAGTATACACTTCCACGACAGCTGTATATCTGCACAGCCGGTGCAAAAGGGCCGTAGAACCCTAAAGTCGGAACCTGGTCTTCCAGAAATTGCGGATGCTGAAGGAATTGCAGCATGGTGCTCGAGGCTATACGACGAAGCCATCCATAGTTGACGTCCGCGCGGTTCTGGAACCCAAGCATAGCAAAAGGAATCACAGCACCGAAACGATAAGTGATGCTTCGGCCCCACATATTCATTCGTCCATCACGGTTGAACATGTACGGATAATTAGGAGTCATGTCGTTCAGATTGGATACGAACCGGGCAGCATGTTGCGGATAGAATTTTCCGTAGAGTTGAGCCCACAACGGTCCATACATCTGGAAAGCCCACATACTATAGTAGTCGTAAGCAGGACTGTCATTGTACCATCCTTCGCCACGATAGAAAGCAAGAGCTTTGTCGAGGTTCTCCACCAGACGTGCTTCATTGATGGCATAACCCTTATCCTTGAAGAAGCTGAGTACGAAGATATTGAAGAAGCGCCAGTTGGAGTTAACCGTCGGTCCATCACCGTAGCTGATCATGGTAGCAGCCAGCGCATCTTTTTGCTCCTGCGTCAGAGGTTCCCAGAGGACTTCCGGAACCACAGAGAGCGAGATGGCCAATGCTCCGAACTCAACCAGAATCTGGCTGGCTCCTCCATTGGGAGCGCGATGTTTGATAAAGCTCGGACTTTCGGGATTAATCAGGTTCAACAACTGATGACGGTAGTAATCGGCTACTTTGATTCCATGCAGGGTAAGCTCCGAGTTTTCGCGAAGCAAAGGAGCGGCAAGGAACAAGGTACGGCAAAGCCCTTCCAGCTTTTCGGTAGGTACCTGCCCCTCGTTCTTTGGATATGTTTTGTCATGCTGTTTCGGGAATTTCATCGGATCGTCCAGCGTATGTATATAGCTGAATGCTCCATCGAGCAGATAAGTGGCGGCATCCACCCAGTGTTGGCGAGTGACCCCGGTAAGAGGGCTCTTTTGATAATCGGGGGTTACTACCCGAAACACCTCCGAATCAACGTGGTTTTCTGCCAAGATACAGGATTGCAAACTTGGAGTAAACAAAGAAGCCATGATAAAGAGCGACTTCAAAAATGTTTTTCTATTCATAAAGTTGTGTGTTTAAATAGTAGGAATGTTTTTTCACAATATGTAGTTACCAAAGAACTAACCGGTGTAAAATTACCAAAATAAAAATGAACCGAATGGGGACTTTCGGCTCATTTAGGGATACATATCCTTATTTATAGGCTTTATTGCGAAAATCGCCCATTAATAGTGAGTATATGTGACTTTTTACTCACTACCAACGAGCGACTTTCTACCTTTTTATTCGTACTATGAGATACTATTCAGATTCTTAAAGAACACGAATGGTAAATTCATAAGAATAAGCTTTCTCACTAAACCGGTACTTGTCCAAAGGTTTCGCACCCCAGGAATGAAGACCTCCAACGCCACGCTGGAACAAGTCAATACAAAGATTTACATTCTCACGCGGTTGTACATCGGACGCGTGTTGTTGTTTCTTTGTCATTCCCGGATCCAAGTCTTCCGGACGATAATTGGTAGCACTTACCGACAGAGGCTGAGAACCTGAAATCATGAGTCCTTCTCCCTTCGCATTCTTCAAAGTCAACCAACGGACATCGGTTTTGTTTCCTGTTTCTTGCGGACGATAGTAAGGGAAAGCCTGATCTTCTACTTTACCATTCCAAATGCCAATGAACGTATCCGTGTTCCGGTCTACGTAGTTCTCGTGCGGGCCACGGCCATACCACGTGAAATCATTGTATTGACCGGGCAATGACATCATCATTCCGAAACGCATCATTTCCGGCAAGTCGTTGGAGAGGGCTTTGTAATTAGCTGAAACAGTTAGACTTCCGTCCTTATTAACTGTATAGCGCATATCTACTTTGGCTTCTATACCTCGAAGTTTAGTTTCGAAGTCAAACGTAATCGTTCCATCCTTTTCCGAGTAACCTTTATAAGTCAGGATCGGATTGATGCCAGCCACTTCCCAGAGCCGCATAGCTGACTGATCCCAAGAACCGAAATCGTTATCATTGGGAGCACGCCAGAAATTAAGCGTAGGCAGAGCAAATGGTCTACGCCCTTCTTTAGACATACTGATACCGGCTGCTCTGGCTCTGTTCCGGGCACCACCAGCAGCTTCGGCCGCTCCGGCACCAACAGTTGCACCCTGAACAGTTCTTTCCTGAGGCCGTTCGCCTGTAGTTACCGTATACGTAACGTCTCCTGCTTTCACCACAATCCGGTCATCAGCTTTATCTATGTTAAGCGAAAGATCTCCTTCGGGCTTAGCAGCGAAATAGTTGTTCGACGGGAAAGCAATTTCGCTCTTCGAGCATTCGAAACCAGCCGGGATGAATTCATCCGCGACCTTGGTATAAGCGAAAACATTCAGGAAATACTCTGTTCCCGAAGCCGAAGCAATTTCGGGGAGCTTAATCTTTACCATCTTCTTGGATGCGGCAGGAACGGTAGCGTCGATTGTACCTTCGCTCACCTGTTCGCCATTCTTCAACAAGATCCATTTGAAACCGTAGTTCTTCGGAGTGATATCGGTAAAGACAAAATCATTAACAATAGTCAACTCGCCACTTGTCGGATCGGCTGATTCGACCCATATATTCTGATATACTTTCTTTACTATATATGTGTGAGGAACATAGTTCTGATCGGGACTGATAATACCGTCCATACAGAAGTTATCGCTACTCATCTTTGCATAAGCACCGAGGTCGCCACCATAGGCCCAATAAAAACGGCCTTGTTCATCATAAGCCGGATGACCATGATTGTACCATTCCCAGATGAAACCTCCTTGCATGTGTTGGCTGCTGCGCATCACATCCCAATACTCTTGCATGTTTCCCATACTGTTACCCATAGCATGAGCATACTCACACATGATATAGGGGCGAGTAATCTGTTCTTTGGCTGCTTCGCGCAACATAGAATCATAGCTGGGATACATGGGGAAGCTTACATCGCTATTGGGTTCGCTATATGCCGGTTCATAAACGGTAGGGCGGCTTGTATCGCGTTTTTTTGCCCAATCATAGTTTACTTTGAATGCTTCTCCATTGCCCGACTCGTTTCCGAGCGACCACATGATAACCGAAGGATGGTTCTTATCTCTTTCCAGTACACTCACAATACGATCGATGTGTGCAGCTCTCCACTCCGGAAGATTAGAGATCATACCTTTACCCAGATGTCGTATACCATGCGATTCAAGGTTGGCTTCGTCCACCAAATAGATACCGTACTGGTCGCAAAGCTTGTACCACAACGTCGGCTGCGGATAGTGCGATGTACGAACGGCGTTGATATTCAACTCTTTCATCAGTTGAATATTGCGGAGCATCTCCTTCTTCGTAACTACGGCACCCGTTTTGTCACCAAATTCGTGAAGGTTTACGCC
This sequence comes from Bacteroides sp., assembly GCA_031554505.1. GTDB lineage: Bacteria > Bacteroidota > Bacteroidia > Bacteroidales > Bacteroidaceae > Bacteroides. The sequence continues at coordinate 5,151 of JAVBVI010000049.1, forward strand.
TTTGAACCATACCTTCTTACCGTTTACAAGTAATTGGTTATTTTTGATTTCCACTTTTCTGAAACCAATCTTATGAGAGGTAGTTTCAACGATCTGCCCGTTATTGTCCTTCAAGGTAAATAACATGGTATAGAGATTCGGGGTCTCTGCTGTCCACTTCTGAGGAGAAGAAACCTTTCCTGCGAAGGTAACTTCGCTGGTTTTCTGTGCAGGAATCTCTACTTTCTTCACTTCAGTGAATACTTTCTTTCCTTTTTCGTCGATCAGATCGATTGTTACCGTTTGCGGCTTGGAAGAATTGCTATAGTTCTTCAGCGTAACTTCGGCAGAGAACAGTCCGCTGCGGTAATTGCCATCCAGGTCGGCATGCGAGAAGAAGTCGAATATACGGGTATCCGCTGTGCTATACAGATAAACATCGCGATTGATTCCGCCTAAACGCCAGAAGTCCTGGTCTTCGAGGTAAGAACCGTCACCATATTTGTACACACGGCATGCCAGGGTGTTTTTCCCTGAACGGATATAAGGTGTGATGTCGAATTCAGCAGGGCTTTTGGCATTTTCAGTGTAGCCCACTTCCTTCCCGTTCACCCACACATACATGGCTGTAGTACCTCCGTCGAAATGAATGAATACACGGCGTCCGTTCCAGTCGGTCGGAATGGTAAACTCATGACGGTAAGAACCCGTCGGAGAATCTTCGGGGTCTATTTCAAAGTAAGGAGCCTCGAAACCAAAGTTACTAGCTACGTAGATGGGAACACCAAAGCCGTTGAACTCCCAATTTCCGGGTACCGGCATGTCCGCCCATTGGCTAACATCGAAACTCTCCTGAAAGAAACCTTCCGGCGCCATGGCAGCCTTGGGTACCCAGTTGAACTTCCACACACCATTGAGCAGCCTATAATAAGGAGATGCTGTATAATTATCATCCACGGCTTGTTGCACGGTGGAATAAGGAAGTGAAGTGGCCCGCGCCGCTTCTTTGTTCACTGCAAAAACCTCAGGGTTTTGCCAATGAAGTTTTGTGTTCTGTGCCGAGAGCAATACTGCCGGCAACATCAGTAGAATAAATAAACTCTTCTTCATACTATATGGATTCAAAATTAAATAGTAGGGATTACTTGTTTGATGCTTCCGTCTTCGTTGAACTCCATGCGGTCGATGCACACTTCGCGGTGGAAACCGGCAGCGCCGCCCATCTTAATTCCATCCGGACGGTTGAAACGGTGATACACGATGTACCATTCGTCTGTTCCGGGAATCTGGAGCACAGAGTTATGTCCGGTGCCGTAGATACCTTTCGATGGATCTTTGGCCAATACCAGATTGTTAGCAGGGATTTGGATAGGGCCTGTCGGCGAAGTAGATGTACCGTAACGTACGCGATAGTTCTCGCTCCGGGTATCGTCTTCCGACCAGAGGAAATAATACAATCCTTTCCGGTAGAACACGTAAGCTCCCTCACGGAAAGTCTTATCAGGTGTCATCACCTTAACGGTATTCTTCTTGATGGAAACCATGTCTTTGTTCAGTTCGGCCACGGCCATGTAGCCGTTGCCCCAGTACAAGTAGCTCTTTCCACTTACCGGGTCCTGGAATACATCGGGGTCAATCTCCTGACCACCCTTCACGCCTTCCGGTTTGGAAGCGATCAGAGCCTGACCACTGTCTACAAAGGGACCGGTGGGATCATCGGCCACGGCTACTCCAATCTTCTGGGCAGCTGTGAAATAGTAATAATATTTGTAGTTGCCTTTCTTATCTTTTTGCTCGATGATGCAAGGAGCCCATGCATTGCGATCGGCCCACGATACATCTTTCTTGAGGTCGAGAATGATGCCTTCGTCTTTCCACTCCTTCAGGTTATCGGAAGAGAAGGTCTTAAAGTAGTAACCGCTCCAGCTCTTGAAACCATCGCTGGTGGGATACAGATAGTACTTGCCGGTCTTCTCGGCATAAAGCACGTCGGGGTCGGCATAGTAACCAGTCAGTACCGGGTTGTTGGGAAACGTACCCAGTTCGGCCGGCCATCCCCAACGGTCGGTGATATTTTTCAGCTCGCTGCGGGTAATGGGGATGATGGTTCCGTGACGCGGATGGAAGTTCATCTTCACTTCACTGTCTATCACACGGAAGTTCTTGAGGTCGGTGGTTTCGGTAAATTGATACTTACCTTTCATATAGACATCGTACATCAGGATATATTTGTCCTGACCGATCAGTTTGAATGTGCCGGCACCCTCAACTGCATCCGTGGTTTGTTGCTTGTAGTCGGGCTCTTCTTCCCATACGCCTGAAGTAAGCGAACGGGTGGTGGCTACCTTGATGCCATTACCGCTACCTTCGGTCTTGTAGAAGAGATGGAAAACGCTGTCCTTATAAACTATATCGCCGTCGATGCACGAGAGCTTGTTCTGCGGAATGAACAACGGCTTCGGTTCGCCTTCGAGGTCGGTGAACTCCGGGTTGGCATAAGCATAGTAGATAATATCGGCTCCATTGCCATACTTCATCGACCAATATACCATGTACTTATCAGCTTGCGGATCGTAAGCGGTTTGCGGCGCCCAGACACGTTTCAGCCGTTCTTGTCCGGCATAGCGTTTCTGCATATTGATCACGGAATGGTTCCAGTTGACCAGGTCAGTGGACTTAAGCAATACCATGGCCCGGTTCGAGTCCCAACCATTGTCGGATACCATGTCGGTAACGACCATGTAGAATGTTTTTCCGTCCTGGCAACGGAGGATGTGCGGGTCGCGTACGCCGCCTGTAGAGCTGATAACTTTGGAATCGATGACCGGTTGGTTGTTGTTCAACGCCCAATAGCTGTAGCCGTCCATGCTCACTGCATAGCATACGGCTTCCTTGCTCATATGGTTGCCGGTAAAGTAGGTAAACAGATAACCGACATAGTCCTTTTCCGGAAGGACTTGCCCCTGAAGGCGGAGCACAGTCATGGCCATCAGCGCCAATAAAATAGAGAGTTTTTTCATGATATGTATATAACAGATTAATTAATCGGTCGTAAAATTACCGAATAAAAAGAGAACCTAACGGATACTTTTAGCTCATTTAGGTCTACATATCATTCATTTGGAAGTTTCATGCCTTGAAACAAGTTGTTTCAAGGCATGAACCGCTTTGTTTCAAGGCATGAAACACTCTGTCTCATCGAGTGAAACAGAGTGTTTTCATAACTATTCCTTATCGCCGGGGATGAATCGTTCCAGGTACTCCGAAGGGAGCATACCGAATTCCCTTTTGAAGCAAGAACTGAAATACTTGGGATCGTTGAAGCCGACGGCATATGCCAATTCGGATACACGTACAGCGGTGCCTTTTTCTTCCATGATTCGGCAAGCGGCCTTCAAGCGAATATTGCGGATAAAAGCGGAAGTATTCAGTCCGGTGAGCGATTTCAGCTTCTTGTACAGAGTAGATTTACTGGTACCCATTTCCTCGATGAACTGCGGCTGGTCGAACTCACTATCTTCCAAGTGACGGTTCACGCAGGCGATAGCATCTTGCAGGAACTCTTCGTCGATGCTGGTATAGTTCAGGTCTTTCACCTCGAACACCAGTTGGTTCTTGAAGTCGCGCGCCATGCGTTCCTTGTACTTCAACAAGTTCTTGATGCGGGCATGCAACACGGTGAGATTGAACGGTTTGCTCAGGAAAGCATCGGCGCCTACCTCATAAGCCTCGGCACGTTCTTCTTCCTTATTCTTCGCCGTGAGCAGTATCACCGGTATATGACTGATCTCGAGCTTACTCTTGACGTACTTACAGAACTCGATCCCGTCCATCTCCGGCATCATGATATCCGAAACGATCAGGTCGATATCCTCATTCTCCACCACCACAACGCCTTCTTTGCCGTCGGCAGCCGTAAAAACATTGTATTCGCGGCCCAAGAGCTTCATCATGAGTTGCAACAGTTCTTCATTGTCCTCCAGAATCAGGAGAGAGTGCGTCTTTGTTTGCTCCTCTGCAATAACCGGGCTCTCCACATGATCATCGAATGTGATGGATTTTTGTGCCGGAAGGATAGCCTCTTCATCGATCTCTTCTTCCTTGAAGTACGAACGTTCGATGGGCAGGGTAACGAAGAAGGTGGCACCGCGGTCTGTCTCGCTCTCCACACGGATAGTTCCGCCGTGCAGCACGACCAGATCCTTGACCAGCGACAATCCGATACCCGTACCAATGGTATTAAACTTACGGTAATCGCCTTCGTAGAAACGTTTGAAGAGCGTTTTCTGTCGTTCGGCCGAAATACCTTTACCATTATCGCGCACAGCCAGTTGCACGAAGTCTTTGTTTTCGGCACGCGTCAGGGTGATTTGCACGAACCCGCCCTCCTTATTATACTTGGCCGCATTAGACAGGAGATTGTACAAGATCTTATCCACCTTATCCGTATCAAAATAGCCAGTGATCGACTCCGGATCACACAGCACAGAGAAGTGGAGTTTCTGTTTCTTAATAAGTGGCAGGAAGCACTCGGCTTCGTTCTTGACGAAGGCCGCTATGTCGCCGGGGGATACACGCAACTTCAGGTTTCCTGTTTCGGTCTTGCGGAATTCCAGGATCTGTTGCAGCAAGCGCATCAGTCGATAGATATTACTACCCATCACGGAATACAGGTCGGTATGTTCCGGTGCCCGCAACTTGATCTCATCGGCCGTAGCAGAAATGATGGTAAGCGGAGTAAGCAGCTCATGGGTGATATTGGTGAAGAATTGCAACTTCGTATGGTTCAACTCTTCGGCCTTGGCTTTCTCCATTTCGCGCAGACGAAGTTCATTGCGCAGGAGGATACGGTTTTGTGCCACCCGGAAACTATAGTACAGTACGATAGCCAGGAACATCGCGTAAAGAGCATATGCCCACCAGGTAGCCCAGAACGGGGGTAAGATCGTGACTTTGAGTTGACGAACCTGTTCGTTCCACACACCATTTTCATTCGTAGCTTTCAGAAGAAACGTATACGTTCCGCTCTGCAAGTTGTTGTAATAAGCAAAGTGGCGGGTAGCATCGGTATATTGCCAATCTTTTTCGAACCCATCGAGCATATAAGCATACTTGTTCAACTCCGGATTGCGGTAGGTAAGCGAGGCAAACTCGATGCTGAAGTTATTATATTTATAAGGTAAAGTAATGTGCGTGGCGAACGAAGGCATCTGGGTCGAAACCTTCTTGCGTACCTCATCTTCCATAGAACTGAACGATCGGTTGAATATGCGGATATCGGTAATATAGAATGGTGCCTCCTGCATATCGTCTTTCACTTCGGACGGACGGAAACTGTTGTATCCTTTATAGCCACCGAAAAACAACTCACCGTCTTTGCTGAAAGAGGAACGGGGAATAAAGAAGTTGTCCTGCAATCCATCGATGGAGGTATATACACGGGTCACTGCCTCGTTCAGATTCTCTTTCACAGTAAGCTTTACTAATCCAACGTTGGTACCCAACCAGAAATTACCGGACTCATCTTCTTCGATACTTCCTACCAAATCACCCGGTATGTTGTACTGCCTGTTCTTTTCAAAAAACATATCCTTCTCCGGATCATACAAGTACAGTCCTCCTCCTTCGGTTCCAGCCCATAGGCGTCCGGCAGTATCGGAATAAAGACAGAATACAGCACTGTTGATCAGTTTTCCATTCTCCGGACTATAGTTGCGGTATACCAACGAAGCCGGTTCGCGCACATTGCCCGAAATCCGGATCACTCCGAGATTACTGGTAGCTACCCAGATCCGACCTTGATTATCTTCGATAAAGTCGCGCACGTAGCAACGGTCCAGAACTTTGTTATTGGCAATCATATCATGCAATAGCGCCCCACGTCCATTGGCATATTGCACCCCGATTCCATGACGTGTTCCCACCCAGCAGTTGCCAGCCTTATCTTCATAAATAGCCAACACGCAATGGTCTTTCACGAACGTCGTATTATCAGGCAACAACCGGCGTACTTTCTGTCCTTTCTTATATACATAGATTCCGCCGTCATAAGAAGCAAACCAAAGCTCGCCTGTAGCCCGACGCCGGGTGATATCATAAATGGTAGGTATTCTCGATATATCCGAGAACTCCGGAATTTGAGAGAAGTTCTGGAACTCATTAGTAATCCGATTGTGCCGCCCTACTCCATATGTTCCGATACCCACCCATACATTTTGCTCATCTTCGACGTATAACGAACGGATGGCACTGGTAGGCAATTCATTCTTCGACATATTGAGCTGGTATAATTGAAATTCGGACGAACGCGTACCCGTAATGAGCACTCCACCTCCGATACTTCCGATCCACATGTTGCCGTCCCGATCGCACAGAATAGAGTTCACCTCGTTGCAAGGCATATAGTAAGGAGACTTCTGAGGCAAATAATTGATAAACTTGCCTTCTTCATCCATAATACTCAGTCCACTCCGGGTACCGACCCATATCGTCCCGGTATTCATATCTTCCGAAATGGCATACACAATATCGTCCGAGAGCGAAGAGGCATCGCTTATACGGTGGGAAAAGTTTTCGTATGAAACGGACTGCATATCCTTCGGATGGCGTAAGCGGTACAGACCTCTATCCCAGGATCCGACCCAGAAGTTCTTACGCGAATCTTCATAAATCACGTGAACCGATCCCCGGTCGTTAATCTCCGGATAGGCATAATACTTGTCCTCGCGAACTGAATAACGGTACATTCCATTGTTCCAGGTTCCGATCCAGATATCCCCATCAGAATCTTCCAAAAATTCTTTGAAGGAAAAATCAGCAATGACGCCATTCGTATTCTGCCGGTTATATACCAGGAAGCTATCGCATACGGCATCGTAACGGTACATTCCCATTTCAGTACCTATCAGTATGGCGTTATCTTTAGTAACCAGCAGACATGACACCACATTACTGGCTGTTGCCGGGAAAGAATACTTCTGTATCTCACCGGTTTCCTTGTTCAATTTATTGAGGCCATTCCGGGTTCCCATCCACAAATGATGATCGTAATCATCGGCCAGACAGAGAATATCGTTACTGGTCAACAGAAACGGGGTATACAGGCTCGATTTATGCACACTGATTTTATACCCGTCGTACTGACACAGTCCGTATCGGGTAGCGAACCACATGAAGCCGTCTTTATCCTGATAGACTTTCTGCACCTCATTGGTCGGCAGGCCGTTGAGTGTAGATAGTTGATTGAATTTCAGATGAGTAATAATGGGAGAACCGGTAGCCCGGCACAATGTTGTCGAGGCAGATATGAGCAACAGCCCAACAAGCAGGCGTCGAAAAACAGATAAGAGTTTATTATCTTTCATAGTAATTATTCTATTTGCAAGCAAAAATAAAAAAAAGGAAGAAGTTTCCCTCTTCCCTTTCCTTTATTAACAAACGAAAAGCTTTGTTTCTTCCTTTTTGAATCCAAAATCCACTTGCATGGACGCATAAACAATGCTAAAGAAGGGTTTTCGGGTCTTTGGGGCGACGGAAATATTTCGAGAGCAAGTCTGCAAAAGGCGTATCATATACGCGTGCCTTGGCCGGACACCCTTTCACACAAGCACAGCATTTGATGCATTTTTCGGCATCAGTATGCAGTACGTTATCTTTCGCAATAGCCTTGGCCGGGCAATGAAGCGCACAATAACCACAATGCGTACATAAACTCTCATCAGCCAGCCAGGGAGTACGGGGAAGTGGTTGACCACTCTTGCGTAAAGCCATCACCCGCCGGATGAAACGAAGCATCGGGAACAACGGCTGGCGTGGACGCGGAATAGCTCGTACTTCTACCGGATAAAGTGTATCGACATCCGAAGCATTTTCTATTTTCCGGGCAATCTGTTGTCCGAAAGTACAAGCAAATTCCAGATCGGCCGCATCAGGACGATTCACAGCGATGGGGTTCTTCTCCGTACTATAAGAATGTTCGCCTACAAACGTAGCACCGGCAACCACCTTAAACCCGTGCAATACAGCATATTCGTCAAGCTCAGCCAGTGCTTTCTCATAAGCACGATTGCCGTATACCACCACCAACACGACAGGTGTATCCATTCCACGGATACCTTGCAGGCGCTCCATAGCCAATGGAGCCACCCGACCTCCATATACAGGCACCACAATAACAGCTAATGAAGAGGCCGGCAATACGATATCATCGGCCGGATTCAATGTAAGATCAAGCGTATTCACACTTGTCGATCCTATTCCGCGAACAATTGCCCGAGCAACTTGTTTTGATGTATGGGTAGGTGAAAAATAAATTAAATACGTAGTTTCCAGAACCATGTTTTTCTCTTTTTTATCCTACAAAGATAGTCAAAAAGGAAAAAAACAAGCGTTTTTGAATAAAACTTAAATATTTTATTTATCTTTGCACCGTTGAAACACATTCTGCTGTTCCCCACCCAAAGGAATTAACCAGATATTCAATTCAACAGTTAAATCCCTAATTATTTTCGAGACCAAGAAGTGTATGCGGGCATAGACTGTGACTTATCAAGTCGTAGCTATCGTCACGTTTCTACGGATATAATGAATTATTTACTAACTTACATTATACTATATGTATAACATCATTCAATTGAACGACAAAAGTTTGTCCGATCTTCAAACTATCGCCCAGGAAATGGGTATCAAAAAAACCGACTCATTAAAGAAAGAAGAACTTGTTTACCGTATCTTAGATGAACAAGCCATTGCCGGAGCTACCAAAAAAGTGGCTGCCGACAAGCTGAAAGAAGAGCGCAAAGATGACAAGCAGAAACGCTCGCGCGTACAAATTAACAAAAAAGAAGACAAGGTATTCTCTGCATCCAAAAGTGGCGAATTGACCAAAGCGGAAGGCAATGCCCCCAAACAGCAATCCACTCAACCGGCCAAGCCTCAGCAACCGGCTGCCAACCAACCTGCAAAACCCCAACCAGCCAAACAACAGCCTGCCAAGCCACAACCTGCTGTAGCTAAAGCAACTCCCGTAGTAGCCGAACAACCTGCCGAAAATAAAACGGCCAAGCCAGCCGCCGATTCCGCCAGCAAGAAAAAAGTTGGTCGTCCGCGCAAAGAGTCTAACAAAGCAGCAGAAAGTGCAACAGTCGAACCTGTTGCTGAAGAACAGGTAAAACAGGCTCCCGCTGAGAAAAAGCCGCAACCGGAAAACAAGCCCATCGCCAAGCCGATAGCCAAGAACAAGCAAATCGTTGTTGACGAAGCAAATGCCCTCCTTTCGGATAGTGGTGACGACTTTATTCCAATCGAGGATCTTCCTTCTGAAAAAGCAGAACTGCCCACTGAACTGTTCGGCAAATTTGAGAATAAACCGGAAGTTACTCCTGTTGCCAACGAACATCCCCAACAACGTCCACAGCACACGCCAGCCCCTAAAAACGCTCCTATGCAGGGACGCCAACAAGGACAGCAAAGACAGGCTCAGGAAAATGCTCCCATGCCCGAACGGAAAACCAACGAACGTGAGAAACCTTACGAATTCGACGATATACTCACTGGATTGGGCGTACTTGAAATCATGCAGGACGGCTATGGATTTCTCCGTTCATCGGATTACAACTACCTCTCATCGCCCGACGATATTTACGTATCACAATCTCAAATCAAACTGTTTGGTTTGAAGACAGGTGACGTAGTGGAAGGGGTGATACGTCCGCCCAAGGAAGGTGAAAAATATTTCCCATTGGTAAAAGTATCAAGAATCAACGGACGTGATGCCGCCTTCGTGCGCGACCGTGTACCGTTCGAACATCTCACCCCACTCTTCCCGGACGAAAAATTCAAACTGTGCAAAGGAGGCTACTCTGACTCTATGTCAGCACGTGTAGTCGACCTGTTCTCGCCCATCGGCAAAGGACAACGCGCACTGATCGTAGCTCAGCCAAAGACCGGTAAGACCCTGTTAATGAAGGATATCGCCAACGCTATTGCTGCCAATCATCCAGAAGTATACATGATTATGCTGTTGATTGACGAACGCCCGGAAGAAGTTACCGATATGGCCCGCAGCGTCAATGCAGAAGTTATCGCTTCTACATTTGACGAACCTGCCGAACGTCACGTAAAGATTGCCGGCATTGTACTCGAAAAAGCCAAACGCCTGGTAGAATGTGGACACGACGTAGTGATTTTTCTCGACTCGATTACGCGTCTGGCACGTGCTTACAACACCGTTTCACCTGCATCAGGTAAAGTACTCTCGGGTGGTGTCGACGCCAATGCCCTGCACAAACCGAAACGTTTCTTCGGTGCAGCCCGTCACATTGAAAACGGAGGTTCGCTGACCATTATTGCTACAGCACTCATTGATACTGGCTCGAAAATGGACGAAGTTATCTTCGAAGAATTCAAGGGTACCGGTAATATGGAGTTACAACTCGACCGAAACCTGTCCAACAAGCGTATCTTCCCGGCTGTCAACATCGTTGCCTCCAGCACCCGTCGCGACGACCTGTTACTCGAAAAACAGACGTTGGATCGCATGTGGATTCTCCGCAAATATCTGTCGGATATGAACCCCATTGAAGCGATGGATTTTGTAAAAGATCGCTTGGAGAAAACTCGTGACAACGACGAATTCCTGATGAGCATGAACAGCTAAAAACTGTATAAAAATCATGTCACGAAACTATATCAGGGTCCAAATAGCATAACTTGCTAAAAATAAAAGACAAAAAGAGTGGGAGTTCTGTATAGACTTCCACTTTTTTTATTATTTTTGCACAGACCTGATATAAATTAGTTATCTGAACAGTGAAAACTTGTATCTCTATAATCATAACAGTCATCGGCATATTAATCTCGCTGCCGGTCCATTCGGAAGACAGAACAAGCCATTATGTGTCTAAGTTCGAGTTTCTTCTAAACCATAATTTGTTATTCTGTGACGGGGTAGACAATGACAGCATCATCCTTTGGGAGGAAACACTGGAACCCGTACTGAAAGAACGAAAGGATTATGTCTTATTATTTCGTATCCGCCAACTGGCTTCTTACGCCTACGCTATGCGGGGCGACGTAAATACTGCTGTAGACTATTCCAGTCAAATGTACGAAGAGGCTAAAGCCATGAATTTCGAAATCGGTATCGTGCTGGCTTATGGAGCCATAGCTGATGCGTACCTCAACTCGAACCTGCCACAGGAAGCCATGGAATCGTACGAACAAGCTTACCACCTAATCCAAAGGATTCCCAATACCGGGGATATTCAGGCCAACATGCTTCCCAGATATATTTCCACCTTATTACAAGCCGACCGCATTGACGAAGCAATCGTCTGCCTCCAACAACTGGACAACTTGAAAGAAGTCGTTTCGCCCCAGCTATTGGCTTTTACCCTCCCTTTGGCATACGCCAATTTTGAAATAAAGACAAACCAACTGGAACAGGCGGATATCCACCTGAAAGAAGCTCGGGACATTGCATCTGGAACCCACTTTGATTATTACCATGACCTCTTGCAACAGGCGCAAGCTGCCTATTACGAGAAAAAGGGGGAATACCGGAAAGCGTTGACTCTCTACGAGGATCTGGAACAAAAGACCCAAAAATATGCGGCAGTCCAATCCATCCAATATGCACTGGCACGCGCCCGGCTACTGGACCTGACGGGAAATATCAATGAAGCCTGCCTCATCTACCAACAGGTTTATGCTCTCCAAGACAGTCTCTGCGCTAAAAGTTATGCCAGGCAGATCAATGAGATGCGCGTTCAATACGATGCCGATCAAATCGAGATAGACAACCAGACGGAACGCAACCGCTTATTATTGGGAAGCATCATCGGCATCTTGTGCCTATTAGGGCTGGTCGTTTTTGTAGCCCTCCGCATCCGCAAACAAAACAAGGAGTTGTTGGATTCTCAAAAACGACTGGAAGTAGCTAAGACCAATGCTGAGAACGCCATCCGCACCAAAAGCATGTTCCTTTCCAACATGAGTCACGAGATACGCACTCCACTCAATGCCTTATCGGGCTTCTCCTCCATCCTCACCGAGGAGCATATCGACAACGAAACCCGGCGACAATGCAACGATATCATCCAGCAGAACTCGGAACTATTGCTCAAACTGATCAACGATGTCATCGACCTGTCGAATCTGGAACTGGGCAAGTTGGAATTTACCATCGAGAAATGCGATGCCATCTCCATCTGCCGGAACGTTATCGACACGGTGGAACGCGTGAAACAAACCAGCACTGCCGTGATTTTCAAGACCGAACTCTCTTCCTTGGAGTTACAGTCCGACAGTTCACGCCTACAACAAGTACTGATTAACCTGCTGATCAACGCGACCAAGTTTACACAGCAGGGAACTATTACCTTGGAAGTCACCCAGGAATCCGACCAAATGGCTCTGTTTTCGGTGACTGATACCGGCTTCGGTATACCGATCGAGAAACAGGGAGCTATCTTCAATCGCTTCGAAAAGCTGAACGAAGGAGCGCAGGGAACCGGATTGGGACTTTCCATTTGCCAACTGATCATCGAACGTCTGGGAGGAAAAATATGGATCGACCCCAGCTACACAGGCGGCGCACGGTTCTTATTTACTCACCCGGTTGGCAACAAGCCGGAAGCTACAAAGGAGGACTTGGCATGAAAAAACGGATAATAACACCTTTTATATTTCTGGCTGTCATAGCAAACTGTTTGGCAGCCAACCTATCGCCCGAAGCGGTGAAGGATAGTTTACTACGTGCACTCAACACGCTACCGCAGGATAGTACCCGACTCATGACACTGCATGCTCTGGCACGTCTGGACCAGTCCTCCCCCGCCTTTCTGCACTACGAAGACCAATTGCTCGAGGAGGCTATCAAACAGAAAAATATCAAATACCAGTGCATCGCCATGCACAACCACATCATTTATTACTACAATCATAATAATAAGGAAGAGGTCCAGAAGTGGATGGCACGTCTGAGCGAAATCGCGCCTAAAAATGGATTCTACGACCTATACTTCGACGCTAAACGATGGATGATAGAACTCTACTTCATCCGCGAAGAGGTGGAGCTTGGCATCTATGAAGCTAAAAAGATGGAGGTCGAGGCGCTACAGCATCAAAACACACACGGGCAGATGGTAGCTAATCTATGTTTGCTAAGTGGTTATATAGGCACACTTCAGTTTGACAACGCCTTGAAGGTGGCCGACAAAGCCCATAAGCTGCTATCCCCCACCGACGACCCACTCACCCGCATCAATGTATTGATGCGAATTGTGGCTATCTATGATTTTATCAAGATGGATGACAAGTTGGTGAATACCCTTCAGGAACTGCAACAAGCCTATAACGAAATCACTCCTGCCCTGCAAAGTGCCTACAACAATGTCCCTATGAGCATTGAGTCCAACTATGTGAACTATTACCTGCGAAAAGGTGATATGACACAAGCTAGTGAGCATCTGGTAGCCATGGACCGATACTACCATCCGAATTACTATCTGGCAGCCAAGATAGACCGCCTCAATGCGCATGCCGAATTCAGCTTATACAATAAGGAGTTCGACCGGGCATTGATGTTGCGCGACTCCATCATCATTCAGGTAGCCGATTTGTTCCCCAGCGAGGTGATCTATCAGAATGTAAAAAAAGCAGACATACTGATCGAAGCCGGACGTATGACGGAGGCACTCCCGCTGTACAAAAGGGTTATCGTACAGAATGACTCTGTGAACCTGGCAGTCTCGCGCAAACAGATGGAACAGATCAAGAGTATCTACAATGTGGACAAACTCTTGTTGGAAAAGGAACATCTCAAACTCAACGTCCAACTCATCGCCCTGACAGTCATCGGGATCATGTTGATTTTGTCCACCGTATTCATGATCCATTTCTACCGCACCCGGAGAAAGCTGAAAGAAGCCGAACGCGAAACGCGCGAAGCCACCCGGATCACCGAGGAAACCAATGAAGTGAAGAGTCGCTTCCTGTCGAACATGAGTTACAACATCCGTATCCCCCTGAACAACGTGGTGGGATTCTCGCAACTGATTGCCGCCGATCCGAATATCGACGAAGCAATGTTGAAGGAATACTCCAAAATTATCCAGAAGAATGCCGGCGAATTGATACAGTTGGTGAACGATGTGCTCGACCTATCCAGGCTCGAAGCCCGGATGATGCGTTTCAACCTTTCTGATTACGGCATTATCGACCTCTGCAACGATGCCATTGGACAAGTACGCATGAAAGAATCGCAGATTCAGGTACTGTTCATCACCGAACTACGCAACAATTTCATACATACCGACATCAGCCGTCTCACGCAAGTAATCCTCGGCCTGTTGGTTTATCCGGAAATGTGCGAACAACCTCGCCGGATCGTCTTCAAGCTTGAAGAATCAGAGGGAGACTATATCTTCAAACTGCACAATTCTCCGTTGGCCGACCCAGCCTTTACCACTCAATCGGTAGCCATCCGGCACGAGATCAACCGCCTGTTGGTGGAACATTTCGGCGGAACTTACCAGATCAAAACCAAACAACTTGAGGGTCCGACCGTTATTTTCACACTTCCTACAGCAGAAACTCCCAAAATGCCCGAATAAAAAGGGGGAATTACAAGAGATTTTCGTACTTTTGCGTCTTCGTAAAGAAGATACTATAGTATTGTAATATTGTAATCTGTAATAGAGACATGTTTGATAATTTAAGTGAGAGACTCGAGAGGTCCTTTAAAATTCTGAAAGGTGAAGGCAAAATCACCGAAATCAATGTAGCAGAAACTCTGAAAGACGTACGGAAAGCATTGCTTGACGCCGACGTTAACTATAAAGTCGCCAAGACATTTACCGACACGGTGAAGGAAAAGGCGCTGGGACAGAATGTGCTTACTGCCGTAAAACCCAGCCAACTGCTGGTGAAGATCGTTCACGACGAACTGACGCAACTCATGGGTGGCGAAACAGTGGACATCGAAACCAAAGGTCAGCCGGCCGTCATCCTGATGTCGGGTTTGCAGGGTTCGGGTAAAACCACCTTCTCGGGTAAGTTGGCCCGCATGCTGAAAACCAAGAAAGGCAAACGCCCGTTGCTCGTGGCCTGTGACGTGTATCGTCCCGCCGCTATCGAACAGCTCCGCATCCTGGCCGAACAGATCGAAGTTCCTATGTACTCGGAACCGGACAGCAAGAATCCGGTGCAGATTGCACAAAATGCCATCAAAGAAGCCCGGGCTAAAGGATATGATCTGGTCATCGTCGATACCGCCGGTCGATTGGCCGTCGACGAGCAGATGATGAACGAGATTGCAGCCATCAAGGAAGCCGTTCAGCCGCAGGAAATCTTATTCGTAGTCGACTCCATGACCGGACAGGATGCTGTGAACACCGCCAAGGAGTTCAACGACCGTCTGGATTTCAACGGTGTGGTACTGACCAAACTCGACGGTGACACCCGTGGTGGTGCAGCCCTCTCCATCCGCTCGGTAGTCAACAAACCCATCAAGTTCGTAGGTACCGGCGAGAAGCTCGATGCCATCGACCAGTTCCACCCTTCTCGTATGGCCGACCGTATCCTCGGTATGGGTGATATCGTTTCGCTGGTGGAACGCGCACAGGAACAATACGACGAAGAAGAAGCCAAACGTTTGGAGCGAAAAATCGCCAAAAACCAGTTCGACTTCAACGACTTCCTGAGTCAAATAGCCCAGATCAAGAAGATGGGTAACCTCAAAGACCTGGCATCCATGATCCCGGGTGTAGGCAAGGCCATCAAGGATATCGACATCGACGACAATGCATTCAAGAGCATCGAGGCCATCATTCACTCCATGACTCCCAAAGAACGTACCAACCCGGCACTTCTCAACGGATCGCGCCGCAACCGCATCGCTAAGGGTAGTGGTACCACCATTCAGGAGGTTAACCGTCTGCTGAAGCAGTTCGACGAAACTCGCAAGATGATGAAGATGGTGACCGGCAGCAAGATGAGCAAGATGATGCCGAAGAAATAAGAACAACTATTTGTTGAAACAATAATACCGGAAAATATGAATTTGATAGACGGAAAAGCCATCGCCGCACAGGTAAAGCAGGAAATTGCCGCCGAGGTAGCCGAGATCGTTGCCCGTGGAGGCAAACGCCCGCACCTGGCCGCCATCCTGGTGGGCCACGACGGCGGAAGTGAGACGTATGTAGCAGGCAAGGTCAAAGCCTGTGAAGAGTGTGGATTCAAGTCGAGCCTGATTCGTTACGAAGACAACGTGACGGAAGAAGAACTGCTGGCCAAAGTACGCGAACTGAACAACGACGCGGACATCGACGGGTTCATTGTACAACTCCCGCTTCCGAAACATATTTCCGAACAGAAGGTCATCGAAACCATCGATCACCGCAAGGATGTTGACGGATTTCATCCCATCAACGTGGGACGCATGTCTATCGGACTCCCCTGCTATGTATCGGCCACCCCGAACGGCATCCTCGAACTGCTGAAACGCTACAACATCGAAACCTCAGGTAAGAAATGCGTGGTGCTGGGACGCAGCAACATCGTAGGCAAGCCGATGGCTTCGCTGATGATGCAGAAAGCCTATCCGGGCGACGCAACGGTAACTGTTTGCCACAGCCGCTCACGCGACTTGGTGAAGGAGTGCCAGGAAGCCGATATCATCATCGCCGCGCTGGGACAACCCAACTTCGTGAAGGCCGAGATGGTGAAAGAAGGCGCCGTGGTGATCGACGTAGGTACCACCCGCGTACCCGATGCCAGCAAGAAGTCGGGCTTCAAGCTCACTGGCGACGTACTGTTCGACGAGGTAGCTCCCAAATGTTCTTACATCACCCCGGTTCCCGGCGGCGTAGGCCCCATGACCATCGTTTCGCTGATGAAGAACACCCTTCTGGCTGGCAAAAAAGCCATCTACTCTTAATATGCGTACCACATTCATCTTATATGGTCTCTCCTTCTCCTGCACACTTTTTTCGCAGGAATGGAGAGACATTTCTTTTCACCCTACCGACAAGCAACAGCGCATCACCCTCCTCTTTGCAGGCGACCTGATGCAGCACGAGGCACAGATCAAAGCAGCACGTACCGAGAGCGGCACGTACGACTACTCTTCCTATTTCGACTTGATAAAGGATGAGATCGAACGGGCAGACATTGCCGTTGCCAACCTGGAAGTAACGCTGGGCGGAAAGCCTTACACCGGTTATCCGGCATTCAGCGCCCCCGACGAATACCTATCAGCCGTTAAGGAAGCCGGATTCGACGTGCTTATCACAGCCAACAATCACAGCCTGGATCGTGGGCGAAAAGGCCTGGAACGCACCATCTTGATGCTCGACTCACTGAACGTCCCTTACGCGGGTACCTATATAAATAAGGAAGAGCGCGCCAAACTCTACCCGCTCCTACTGGAACAAAACGGATTCCGCATCGCTCTGCTGAACTACACCTACGGCACCAACGAGATCAAGGTAACTCCCCCGAACATTGTCAACTACATTGATAAAGAGATCATGTCTGCTGACATCGAGGCCGCCAAAGCCCTGAAGCCCGACGCGATTATCGCCTGCATGCATTGGGGAACGGAGTACCGCTCACTGCCCGACGATTCGGTAGTGAAACTGGCCGACTGGTTGCTTGCACAGGGAGTGACACACGTCATCGGCGGTCATCCGCACGTGGTGCAACCGATGGAGCTCCGTACGGACAGCGTAGACGGCAGTCAGCACCTGGTGGTCTATTCGCTGGGCAACCTCATCTCGAACATGTCTGCCCGCCACACCGATGGTGGACTGCTGGTGAAGCTGGAACTAACCAAAGACAGCATAGTACAGGTCAGCAACTGTGAATACAGTCTGGTATGGGTGGGACGCCCGGTGCAAACCGGAGAGAAAAACCACCGCCTCTATCCGGTGAACTTCCCCACCGATTCACTCCCTGTCGATGCCCGTAACGCATTGAAAATCTTTACAGAAGATGCCCGCGCCTTATTCCGTAAGCACAACAGGGAGGTGGAAGAGTATCTTTTCTACTGACATTACTTTACACTTTCCCTGAAAAAAGTAACAGGAATATTTGCAATATAAAAGATAATACCTATCTTTGCACCGCGTTAGACAAACGCAAACATGGTGACTGTAGTTCAGTTGGTTAGAGCATCAGATTGTGGTTCTGAATGTCGTGGGTTCGAGCCCCATCAGTCACCCTTGAAAAAGTCCGGTAAATCAATGATTTATCGGACTTTCTCTTTCATAGAAAAACCCCTTCGCCACTTTTCCTAATAAGTAGCCGGAGTTACTCCCCATACAAAAAATGCGAATCAATCATACATCAACCACTAAAGTAGCGCAATTCACTGGTGTACTGATATATACATAGGTGGTTGATCAAGATAAATTACCGTTTATCTCCCACCAATCAACCACCATCTCCCACCAAATGCTGTCATCTCCCATCCAATAGATACACGTTCAAAGACATAAAACAGATTCTTGCAGATAGCAACAAGTATATTGAA
>JAVBVI010000134.1:0-10312 GCA_031554505.1 Bacteroides sp.
AGAGAAAGTAACAAAGAGAAAAATTCAAGGCTGCGTGTGTTTTCCTACTCGCTCTCTTCGTAGCGCTAACGACCCCGAACTCACTCGCTACGCTCGCTCAAACACAGGGTCGTCTTCACGCGCTACTCCGGTCGCTCGCTTAACGGAAAACGCACGAGGCCAATCCCGCAACGCCACATCGCTTTGCTCGTGTTTTTCAGTGACATCGCTTCGCTCGTACTTTTTGGCTTTGTGACATTGCTCCGCTCGCGGATTTCTGTTAATGGATGGTCAATTAGAGTACAACGCGAGCGAAGCGATGTCACCGAAAAGCACGAGCGAAGCGATGTGGCGAAAAAAGGATCGGCCTCATTTTCGGAGCGTTAAGCGGAGTAGCGGAGAAAATGCAGCCGTGGCTTTTCTTCTTTGTTACTTTCTTCTTTGCGCCAAGGCAAAGAAGAAAGTAAAGCCATGCGCTAGCAAAAAATCAAGGTTTCTTCGCTAACTTCTGCAATAAGCGTGTCGCTGAGAACGACTGCTGTGAGAAGATAAAGATAGGAATAGCCACGCCAACTACCAGTGCGAATAGTACGAAGAGAGCCGTGCTACCGTTACGGAAGAACTGCAACAGGTACTCCAACGAATCGGCTTCGTGGGTGGACTGGATAAACTTGGTCAGCCCCAGCACCGTTTTGTAGGCATACATTCCCGGGATCATCGGCAGCAGGGAAGGGAAGGAGAATACTTCTGCCGGACAGTGAATATACCGGGCAAACGGTATCGACAGCAGTCCGATGAGCAATGCAGCAAAAAACGAAGCAGCCGGTAGATTCAACTCCAGGCCGTTGATGAGGAAGTAGCGGAACGCATGTCCCGCGGCAGCCAGCAAGGCTGAGATGGCAATCGCTTTGCGCGGCGGATTAGAGATAATAGCAAATCCGATGGCGGCTACTGCGGCAAACAAACCATCGAGTACGATGGCGGTAATCAATTCTGTATTCATCATAAGGCGCTGATTCCGGTGATTAAAAGGGTGATTGAAAGTCCGATAGCGATACAGATGATCAGCAGGGTGGCGTTGATGAAACGCGATACGCCCGCCAATACATGCCCGTCGATGATATCCATGATGGAATTAATCAGCGGCACGCCGGGAATGAGGTAAAGTACACTCGTGGCTAGGGCGATATCAGGTGTCTGGCTCCATTGCACCAGATAACCAGTACTGGCTATCATGGAAGCACAGAAGGCTGAGATGATAAAGACCGATAGGTGGTTCCAGTGACGTTCCATCAGTAAGGTACGAATGGCGAAGCCTGCCAGGGTAGCCACAAAGACGATGCCCATTGCTGCCCAATCTCCCTGAAACAACCGGCAGAAAGCGGCGTTGGCAAAAGCTACCAGCACGATGACCAGCCACTTGCTTTCCCGCGGTCGGTCCATGATGGCAGCGTAGCGCTGTCTCAATTCAGCGAGTGACAAATGATTGTCATACGCCTCCCAACTCAGGGTGCTCAGTTCCGAGTTGACGGTGAAGTTCAGCGGTAATGGCTTGATTTTGTTCACCGTACTGTACGAATGCGAATTGTCAGCATCGCGCAGCGTCATGATAATGGTCTTCTGAAAAATCGTAATGTCACAAAAAAAGCCGAAAGATTCGGCAATACGTCCGGTGTTCCGCACTACACGCGATGTCTGCACTCCGACTGCCATCAGGCTGGTGGAGTAATCGGACAGGAACCTCGAGAGTTCCTTGAGTTCTTGATGAATGTCCATGAGAGGTATTAAGTTATTTCGAAATGTCGAACAGGTAGCTTATTTTAGCAACGATGGTATTATTGGCCGAACGGGAGAAATAATCCTTCTTCGTGCTGTTGTAAAAATCGGACAGTCCGTAGTAGTACCTTCCCTCGATCAGGAAGTTACCCGCTTTGGTGCGTAGCTCGAATCCGCCTCCGGCAGCAATACCGTAGTCGAACTTGTTGTCTATCTTTTTGCCGTACTCTTCTTCGGATTTTTTTTCGTCGCCGGTCCAGGTACCGCCAAACTCTTCGCTATCGCCCAGCAGGAATCCTATCTGCGGACCCAGGTTGAGGAAGAACTGGAGCCCCCGGTCTTTACCAAAAGCCAGATGCGCCAGGAAGGGTACCTGTACGTAGTTCATGCGACGCACATAGCTACGGTCGTCGACTTCGGTGGGGGAGTCGGTTTCGAACTTCTCGCTCCATCCCAGTTGTGCGTAGTTGATTTCGACCTGCGCTCCGCAAATCATCGAGAAGTATTTCTCGGAGATGTACCGGGCTGTCAATCCACCGGTCATGCCCATCAGTTGATTTTGCTTGATGGTAGGGGTGAAGCTGACACTGTTGAAGTTCACACCTCCATTGAACCCGACGGCGAGGTTGTAGCGTTGATCTCCCATCTGTGCCCATGCGGGAAGGGTGAAGAGCACCGACAAGGCGGTGAGGAGTACATATCTTAGGTTGGTCATGACGTGGGTATTATTCAAAATCCTGCTTTAACAACTCGTAGCTACGTGTGAAATGCACAAAGAACACCTTCTTATTCACGAATCCTCCCCAATTGTTCACCCGTTGGAAGTTGAATCCGGTCTGGATGGGTGTGAGGTTCATCTTCGAGATGTTGTTCTCCAGGTCCGAGCCGTAGCGCGACAATCCTTTCAGGAAGAAATAACCAGTGTCGAATCCCAGCATAGCATACCGGGGATAGGAAACAATCATCTCCTTTCCGTACCATTTGTGGTAGGCGTTGGTGAAGTTGACCGCTTCCGGCAGCAGGTTGTTGGTATAGAACGACGAGTAGAAATAGGTATCCAACTCGTAGAAGTTTTCCAGATAGTCGCGCGTGTACGTCTGCCATTCGGGGTAACCGAAGAGACGGATGGTGGTTAGTCCATTGTCCCGAACCAGCAGGGTGAGTTGCGGGATGATGCGGGTGAGCGTAGTGTTACTGCTCGATGTGGGGATGAAGATATTCTCCTTGTTGCTATCCAGTGCAGCTTTCATTTCATTTACCGAGGCAGTCTCTTTCAGACGTTTCACCGGTATGCCTTTCTGGGCCAACTCTTGTTTCAGTCCTTTGACGAACTCTTCTTTCTCTTTATCCATCGGTGTGCTTTCCAGGAAGATGACGTTGGCACTCGGGAATTGGCGGGTGAAGTGTTCGTACACTTCGGAATAGAGGTAGGATTGCGGTGTGTTCACCTGATATACCATCGGATTGTTGAATACCTCGTTATCCTTCGACGTGAAGGGGATTACCAGTCGTATCTCGTTCTTCTTGGCGAAGCTAGCCAGAGAAGGGATCTGTTGTTGGTTCAGCGGACCGAAGATGACGTCCATCTGCTTCATTTCAGGCTTGGTCAGGATAGCATTGATTTCAGTTACCTCTGTGCCTGAGTTGTACACATACAGATCGAGGGATACACCGCTGCGCTTCAAACTATCGACAGCTATGAGCAGGCCTTCATAGTACTCCACCATGCGCTTGTCTTTCGTGAAGGGGAGTACGATGGCAGCTTTGATGGTGGAATACTTCTCCACCTTTTCCTTATTGGCTGTGAACAGTTCTGTGTCGCTGGGTGGCGTGGCGTAGGTGCTCGGTTGGGGTTGCCCGCCCGGTTGTCCGGCTACGGACGGTGCAGAGGACGAATAGGGGATACCTACGAACGATCCCCGTTTCAGACCTTTGGTCTTCAGTTCCGGATTGGCATCTTTCAGTTCCTGTTCAGTGATGCCGTATTTCCGGCTGATGCTGTAGATGGTTTCGCTTCGTTTTACCTTGTGCATGTCCTTATAGTTAGGCTTCACCGGACCGGTGGGCGATGGAGTGGTAGCGGGTTTCTGCTGTGCGGTAGTTTGAGTAGCAGTACCGGCGACGGCTACTTCGGGTGAGGGGATACGTATCACTTGTCCTGAGCGGAAGCTTTCAGCACTCAATCCAGGATTGGCGTCGCAGATATTCTTGGCCGACATGTTATACATCACCGTCAGGCGGTACAGTGTTTCGCCCGGCTGGATGGTATGAAAGGTTTCGCCCTTTTGGGCATTCTTCTTTTGAGGGATTTTCAGAGTTTGTCCGGCATAGATCTTGTCATTGCTGCCGGGGTTGAGACGTACGATGTCGTCTTGTGACACTTCGTACATGCTGGAGATTGTCGTGAGATTTTGTCCCTTCTCAACAGTGTGCAGGAAGTACTGGCTTTCCTGCGCCATGCTTCCTACGCAGCAACTGCTCACGAAGGCCAGGAAAAGGATGATTCGTTTGATTGGCTTCATCAATTTATAACTTTGGGTTATTGAAATCGAGCCCCAAAGGTACGAATTCTGTCATATATCTGCGCTATAAATGCGTTAAGAAAATATTATTGTACCTTTTTAAGGCTATTTTTCAGCCGGAAAGATTAATTTTGCAAGTTCTTTTATTCATCGAATTATGCAAGAAACTGAATATATAAATGTGTACGGTGCGCGTGTACACAATTTGAAAGATATTGATGCCGAGATTCCCCGCAATCAGCTCACAGTAATTACCGGACTGAGCGGTAGTGGAAAGTCATCATTGGCATTCGATACCATCTTTGCCGAAGGCCAACGGCGCTACATCGAAACCTTCTCGGCCTATGCGCGCAACTTTCTGGGCAACCTGGAGCGTCCCGATGTGGACAAGATTACAGGACTAAGCCCGGTAATCTCCATCGAACAGAAAACCACTAACAAGAATCCGCGCTCTACCGTAGGAACTACTACAGAGGTATATGACTACCTGCGTCTGCTCTTTGCCCGGGCAGGGGAGGCTTACTCGTACCTCTCGGGTGAGAAGATGGTGAAATATACCGAGGAGCAGATTCTGGATCTGATCATGCAGCAATATGCCGGACGGAAAACTTACTTGTTGGCTCCGCTGGTTCGCTCGCGCAAGGGACACTACAAGGAACTCTTCGAACAGGTACGTAAGAAAGGCTACCTCTATGTACGTGTGGACGGCGAAGTGCGCGAGGTGACGCACGGCCTGAAACTGGACCGCTACAAGAACCATGACATCGAGGTGGTAATAGACAAGATGTTTGTTGAAGCCAAGGACGATCGTCGCTTGAAGCAGAGTGTGGCTACTGCCATGCGTCAGGGCGACGGTTTACTGATGATTCTCGATGCCGACACGCAGGAGGTGCGGCATTACAGCAAGCGGTTGATGTGCCCCGTCACCGGACTATCGTACCGCGAACCGGCTCCGCACAACTTCTCGTTCAACTCCCCGCAAGGCTCTTGTCCCAAGTGCAAGGGTCTTGGCATCGTGAATCAAATAGATGTGGATAAGGTGATTCCGGATCGGGAACTCTCCATCTACGAAGGAGCCATCGCTCCGCTGGGTAAGTACAAGAATGCTATGATCTTCTGGCAGATAGGTGCTTTGCTCGATAAGTTCGAGGTGACATTGAAAACACCCATAAAGGAACTGCCGGATGATGCCATTGAGGAAATCCTCTATGGCTCGGACGACCGTATCAAGATAAAAAGCTCGCTCATCGGTACCTCTTCGGACTACTTTGTGACGTACGAAGGTGTGGTGAAATACATCCAGATGTTACAAGAAAAGGACGCTTCGGCTACGGCGCAGAAGTGGGCCGAACAGTTTGCCAAGACAGCCGTCTGTCCGGAATGTGGCGGCGCCCGGCTCAACAAGGAGGCACTGCACTTCCGCATGCACGATAAGAATATCAACGAACTGTCCAACATGGACATTAGTGAACTGTATCAGTGGATGGAGCACGTAGACAAACACTTGTCGGACAAGCAGCAGAAGATAGCCGTGGAAATTCTCAAGGAGATTCGCACGCGCTTGAAGTTCTTGCTCGATGTCGGGCTGGACTATCTGTCGCTGAATCGCAGTTCGATGAGTCTCTCCGGTGGTGAGAGCCAACGCATCCGTCTGGCTACACAGATCGGTTCGCAACTGGTGAACGTGCTCTATATCCTCGACGAGCCGAGCATCGGCTTACACCAACGGGACAACCTGCGACTCATCAACTCGCTGAAGGAGTTGCGCGACATGGGTAACTCGGTCATTGTGGTGGAGCATGACAAGGATATGATGCTGGCCGCCGACTATGTCATCGACATGGGGCCGAAAGCCGGACGACTGGGTGGTGAAGTAGTCTTTGCCGGAACACCGCAGGAAATGCTACGTACCAGTACGCTCACATCGCAATACCTCAATGGAGAAAAACAGATCGAAGTACCTGCCAAGCGGCGCAAGGGCAATGGTAAGTCGCTCCTGCTGAAAGGGGCGAAGGGTAATAACCTAAAGAATGTCGACGTGGAGTTTCCGTTAGGGAAGCTGATTTGCGTCACCGGTGTATCGGGTAGCGGAAAGTCTACGCTGATCAACGAAACGCTGCAACCCATCCTGTCGCAGAAGTTCTACCGCTCGCTACAAGACCCGTTGGCTTATGACTCCTTCGAGGGATTGACCTATATAGATAAGGTGGTGAATGTCGATCAGTCACCACTGGGACGTACACCGCGCTCCAACCCGGCTACCTATACGGGCGTGTTCTCGGATATCCGCAACCTGTTTGTGGAGCTTCCCGAAGCCAAGATACGCGGGTACAAACCGGGACGTTTCTCGTTCAATGTGTCGGGTGGAAGGTGCGAAACCTGCTCGGGCAATGGTTATAAAACTATCGAGATGAATTTCTTGCCTGACGTGTACGTGCCTTGTGAGGTGTGTCACGGTAAACGCTACAACCGCGAAACACTCGAAGTACGCTTCAAGGGCAAGTCTATCGCCGATGTGCTCGATATGACCATCAACCGGGCGGTGGAGTTCTTCGAGAATGTGCCGCAGATATTGAATAAGATCAAGGTGATACAGGACGTGGGATTGGGCTACATTAAACTGGGACAATCGTCGACCACGCTCTCCGGTGGCGAAAGTCAGCGGGTGAAGTTGGCCACCGAGCTCTCCAAACGCGATACGGGCAAGACGCTTTATATCCTCGACGAACCTACCACGGGATTGCACTTCGAGGACATTCGCGTGTTGATGGGCGTACTCAATAAGCTGGTGGACAAAGGCAACACGGTGATCGTCATCGAGCACAATTTGGATGTGATCAAGATGGCCGACTATCTCATCGACATGGGACCCGACGGCGGACGCGGTGGGGGAGAGCTTATTTGTTGCGGTACACCCGAGGAGGTGGTTCGTAGCGGAAAAGGATATACAGCGAAGTTCCTGAGCGAAGAACTCAAATAATTTCAGTTCACCACAGAGTCACACAGAGTTCCACAGAGTTTTTAAGTTCACTCCAGAAATACAATAGAATTAAGAATAAATGGAAATGAAAAACTCTGTGGAACTCTGTGGTGAATAAAAACAACAACAATGAAGATCAATAAAACCAACGCAGCTCGTCTGCTGGACAAAGCAAAAATCGCCTACGAACTCATTTCCTACGAGGTGGACGAGAGCGACCTAAGTGCCATACACGTAGCCGAAAGCTTGGGTGAAAACATCGACCAGGTGTTCAAAACCCTTGTGCTGCACGGTGACCGTACCGGCTATTTCGTCTGCGTGGTTCCCGGCGACAAGGAAGTAAACCTGAAACTGGCTGCCAAAGTATCGGGCAACAAAAGCTGCGATATGATACCCATGAAAGAACTGCTATCTGTCACCGGTTACATTCGCGGAGCCTGTTCGCCCATCGGGATGAAGAAAGCATTCCCCACTTACATCCACGAAACCTGCCTCGGCTTTCCTACAATCTATGTAAGCGCCGGTCAACGTGGGCTACAAATAAAAATAGCGCCAGACGACTTAATTCGCGAGATTCGGGCCGAAGTTTCCGTGTTGTTTGTTGAGTAATAGCAGATTTTGTATATATTTGCAGTTAAAATTAATGCATTACTCATTCTAATATCTAAGACTTATGTTCAATAAACATCCCAAAGGGTTGCTGGGTGCAGCGCTGTCCAATATGGGCGAACGTTTCGGGTTCTACATCATGATGGCTATTCTGCTGTTGTTCCTGAATAACAAATTTGGTTTCACTGGTTCACAGGGATCCCTGATTTATTCTGTATTCTATGCTTCTATCTACTTCCTGGCCTTGGCTGGTGGTGTTATTGCCGACCGGACGAAGAAGTATAAACAGACCATTCTGATCGGTTTAATTCTGATGGCTGTCGGGTATCTGCTGCTTGCCATACCTACTCCCACCCCTGTGCAGAACAAAGGGCTTATCCTGACGCTTACTTGCTTCGGCTTGTTGGCTATCGCCTTTGGTAACGGTTTGTTTAAAGGGAACTTGCAGGCTGTAGTAGGTCAGTTGTATGACGATCCGAAGTATGCCGATAAACGCGAAACCGGTTTCCAGATATTCTATATGTTCATCAATATAGGTGCCATGTTTGCTCCGCTGATGGCGGTGGGATTGCGCAACTGGTGGGTGCAGAGCAACGGTTTCCAGTTCAATGCCGACCTTCCCGCGTTGTGCAATCAATGGATCAGCGGTACTATCACGCCCGAAGCATCTGTCCGCTTCACCGAGCTGGCTACGGAGGTAGGAAATACCTCTACCGATATGACGGCGTTTGCCAACAGCTACCTGGATGTATTTATGACCGGATATCACTATTCGTTTGGTCTGGCTATCTTCGCCATGCTGATTTCGCTGGTGATCTTTATCGTAAACAAGAATAAGTTGCCCGATCCGGGAGTAAAAACACAAGCCACTCAGACAGTTGAGGAAGCGAGGATGAGCGTGGGCGAAATCCGCCAACGTGTGTACGCTCTGTTCGCCGTATTTGCTGTGGTGATCTTCTTCTGGTTCTCTTTCCACCAGAACGGACAAACGTTGACTCTGTTTGCCAACGACTATACCCGCCTCCTGAAATTCAACCTGGGCTTTACCACACTGGAAGGTGCCGAGGTGTTCCAGGCATTCAATCCCTTCTTCGTGGTATTCCTGACTCCGGTGGTCATCGGCTTCCTGGGATGGTTGAAAGCCAGAGGCATTGTCATATCCACACCTCGGAAGATTGCTATCGGCATGGGTATTGCTGCTGTGGCTTTCATTGTGATGGCATTAGGCTCTTATGGTCTGCCGAGTGATGCCGAAAGAGTATCTATGGGTGGTTTGGACGATGTGATGCGCGTGACGCCGTGGTTGTTGATAGGTACGTACCTGATCCTTACCATTGCCGAGCTGTTCATCAGTCCACTGGGTATCGCCTTTGTTTCTAAAGTAGCACCTCCCCATTTGCAGGGTATTATGCAAGGCTGTTGGTTGAGCGCCACGGCATTGGGCAATCAGTTGCTCTTTGTTGGTGTAATTCTGTACAACAGTATTCCTATCTGGGCTACCTGGTGTATATTTGTAACTGCTTGTTTCGTTTCCATGTTCGTCATGATATTCATGTTGAAGTGGCTGGAACGGGTAGCTAGATAAAATTGATAAACCAAAAATTAGATAGTTAACCTAAACACACTCGCAAGTAAAATTCGATAAGAGATACTGTAACTCTGAAGATAGATAAAGCCCCGTCGTAGCATGCGCTTCGATGGGGCTTTACAATAGAGGATATATTTTGGAATCGGCGGTAAAGTCATGTGTATCCTATGTCATCTGTCGCCCATTGCTGCTCTCTACAAAAAAATACGAATCAATCAACCATCAGCCATCAAATTGAAGCAATTGGCTGTGGTACAGATATATATAGAGGTGGTTGATCAATATAAATTACCATTTATCAACCACCAATCAACCACCATCTCCCACTAAATGCTGTCATCTCCCATCCAATCAACCACTAAATGCTGGTCGACCTGCTGTCGGACATAAATTATCCTCATGCGAAAATAAATTATCCTCATAGGATAAATAATTATCGCATGAGGATAATTTTTTTTCCTATGAGGATATGACCTGCACGAGAAGCGGGTTGTCCTGCTTGTGTAGGCATGTAGAGAGGCATCACATGCCTTGAAAATTCTTTTTCAAAGCTTCTAATTCCTTTCCCCATCGGGTAGGTTTTCAGTTAAGGGTGCTCATTTTTTGAATCTGTACCCCTTGCCCCGTAGGGGCTACGTGTCCGTAGCCGTGGGCGAAAGCCCACGGGGCAAATGTATCCTGACTATGCGCCACGGAGTGGTGCCGTGTATCATTACCAAACGCATTACAGCGCCACTCCGTGGCGCATTAACGGGAGGGATGCATGAATCCGTGGGCTTTCGCCCACGGCTACGGACACGTAGCCCCTACGGGGCAAGGGGTACAGATTCAAAAAATGAGCACCCTTAACTGAAAACC
>JAVBVI010000010.1:0-26477 GCA_031554505.1 Bacteroides sp.
TTCAGCGTCTGCTGCCTTGTTACCACATGAAGCCAATGATACTGCTACGATAGCTGCGAACATCAAAACTAATTTTTTCATTTTCTTTGCTTTTTAAATTCTGTAATACAATTAATTGCTTTTAAAACGCTGCAAAGGTATATACTTTTTAAATACGTTGTTCTTTAAAAGGCAACTTTTTTTTGTTTTTTTTCTGGAATGTTGTTTTTTAACTACTTAGCCCCGGTGAGTCAATCTTCAGCGATGCTGTTGTACAGATACCGCTTGATGCTGCGTTTCGGAGTTTTCTCGAACTCAGTGGGGTAGAGTTGTATGCGACTTACCTTCTCGTAGGCGGCTACGGTGTTGTTCAGATTCTTCAGGTTCTCATCCATGATGGTTTTCAGGTGCTGTGGCTCGTTCAGTCCCAGGGAGTCCAGGGCTTCGTAGTCGGCATATACCAGTCCCACCAGTTTTTTGTTTCGCTCGATGATGAGACTCTCGAGGATGAATGGAAGGTTGTTGAGCCGTGCCTCGATTTCTTCCGGAAAGATGTTCTGCCCGCTGGAACTGAGGATCATCGTTTTCAATCGTCCGCGGATGAAGATGTTCCCATTGGCATCCATGGTGCCGAGGTCGCCCGTGCGCAGCCAGCCGTCGTCGGTGAATACTTCACGGGTGGCTTCCGGGTTCTTGTAATAGCCGGCCATCACGTTTTCGCCGCGCACCTGTATCTCGCCGGTTGAATCTTCCGGAGTCCCCTTTTAGATGCGGGCTTCCATGATGTCGAGTACCTTGCCCGACGATGAGGGGACAACCTCGCTCCAGTCGGCATAGCTGATGAGTGGGGCGCATTCCGTCATGCCGTAACCGATGGTAAACGGAAACTTGATGCGATGGAAGAATTCCTCTACTTCCGGGTTCATGGCTGCTCCGCCTATGATGACTTCCTTGAAGCGTCCGCCCAGGGCGGCGATCAATTTCTTTCGGATTTGTCCGTATATCTGACTGTCCAGATAGGGGATGTTCAGCGCCCAGCGCATGCCCTTCCTACTGATGAGCGGCTGGATGACGTTCTTGTATATCTTCTCGATCACCAGCGGAACGGTGATGATGAGGTTCGGTTTCACTTCCTCGAAGGCTTTCATCAGAATTTTGGGCGAAGGTGCCTTGCCCAACAGGATGACGTGAGCTCCCACGGCACTCCCCGTCAGGAAGTCGAATGCGCAACCGTAGGCATGAGCCAGTGGAAGGAAGGAGAGTACCCGGTCGCCTTTCTTGAGCAACTCGGTGCGAATGCCGAAGGTGACGTTGCCCGCCAGGTTGTTGCCGGTGAGCATCACCCCTTTGCTGAAGCCTGTGGTACCGGAGGTGTAGTTGAGCAGCATGACCTTATCGTTGCCCAGGGTGGTGTACTCCACATTCTCGCGGGCAAACCCGTTGGGATAAGTTTCCGCCATCTCATTGTCCAGATATTTTAGGAACTTCTGTACACTTTCGCCGTCGCGCTGGTACAGGCAACGGAAGTCGGTCAGCGAGAACGAGGCGCGGATACCCGGCAACTTTTCTTCTTCCAAGTGTTCCCAGATGTTATCGCTGGCAAAGAGGAACACCGACTCGGAGTGGGTGACGATGTGGTGCACGTCGTTCGGGTTGAAATCCTGTAGGATGGGTACTACGATGGCGCCGTACGTTACCGTAGCCATGTAGGCGATGCACCAGCGGGCATTGTTCTTGCCGATGATCGATATCTTGTCGCCCCGCCGGAGGCTGCAATGCTTGAATAGAAGGTGAAGGCGGGCGATCTCTTCGGCCACCTCGCCGTAAGTGAAGCTTGACGATTCGCCGTAGTCCGTATAGCAAGGCAAATCCCAGTTATCGCGAAAACTATTCTCGTATAACTTGATGAAATTTTCTTTGATCATTGCACAATATCATTAAAACTGTGCAAAAGTAGGAATAAACTTTCATTGTCGAAAATGTTTTCTGTATTATTATAAATAATGTGTACCTTTGCCGCGATTAAGAAAGTGAGCGAATTATGATAGATTCTACTGTTTTTCAAGATAAAACGGCCGTTTACTATACGTTGGGCTGCAAGTTGAACTTCTCCGAAACCTCTACCATCGGCAAGACGCTGAAGGAGGCTGGCGTACGTACGGCGCGCAAAGGCGAAATGGCCGATATCTGTGTCATCAATACCTGCTCGGTGACGGAAGTGGCCGATAAGAAGTGCCGCCAGGCTATTCACCGGCTGGTGAAGCAACATCCCGGCGCTTTTGTAGTGGTCACAGGTTGCTATGCACAGCTGAAACCCGAAGATGTATCGCAGATAGAAGGCGTGGACGTGGTGCTCGGTGCCGAACAGAAGAACGACCTGCTCGACTATCTGGGCGATCTGCAGAAACGTACTTCCGGTGAGGCATTTACTACCGCCACGAAGGACATTCGCTCGTTTACCCCCTCGTGTTCGCAGGGCGACCGCACCCGCTTCTTCCTGAAAGTGCAGGACGGTTGCGACTACTTCTGCTCCTATTGCACCATCCCCTTTGCCCGCGGCCGGAGCCGGAACGGTACCATCGCTTCGATGGTGGAACAAGCCCGGCGTGCGGCTGCCGACGGAGGAAAAGAGATCGTACTCACGGGTGTGAACATCGGCGACTTCGGTCGGACGACGGGCGAAACGTTCTTCGATCTGATTCGCGCGCTCGACGAGGTGGAGGGTATCGAACGTTACCGTATCTCCTCCATCGAACCAAACCTGTTGACGGACGGAATCATCGATTTCGTAGCTCGCTCTCGGCGTTTCATGCCCCACTTCCACATACCCTTACAATCAGGTAGCGACGGGGTGTTGCAACTGATGCGCCGCCGGTACGATACCGCTCTGTTTGCTTCCAAGATACAGAAGATCAAACAAGTGATGCCCTATGCCTTCATCGGTGTGGACGTCATCGTAGGTACGCGCGGCGAGACGGACGAACTCTTCGAAGAAGCTTACGAGTTTATCGCCGGACTGGACGTCACCCAACTGCACGTGTTCAGTTACTCCGAACGTCCCGGTACGCAAGCCTTGAAGATAGAGCATACGGTAACCCCAGTCGAGAAGCATCTGCGCAGCCAACGTCTGCTGGCCTTGTCCGACGAGAAGACCCGCGCGTTCTATGCCGGTCACATCGGCCACACCCTTCCGGTACTGATGGAGAAAGCCAAGCCCGGTACGCCCATGCATGGCTTCACGCCCAACTATATCCGTGTGGAAACCGAGAACATTCCGGCGCTGGACAACACCGTAGTCAGCATGCAGCTCGGAACGTTCACCGACGACGAAACTGCTTTGCATGGTACAGTCATCTTCTAATATAGAAAGATAGAATGAAAAAGATCGCCGTAGTCATACTCAACTGGAACGGCTCGGAGATGCTCCGCTGCTTCCTGCCCTCCGTGCTTCGCTACTCTGAAAGCACGGACGTAGAGGTTTGCGTAGCCGATAATGGCTCTACCGACGACTCAGCGCAAATGCTCCAACGCGAGTTTCCCACCGTACGGCTGATACTTCTGAACCAGAACTACGGCTTTTCCGACGGGTACAATCGCGCTTTGGCGCAGGTAGAAGCCCAGTACGTGGTGCTGCTCAACTCCGATGTGGAAGTAACCGAGCATTGGCTTACCCCGCTGGCCGGCTACATGGATGCGCATCCCGAAGTCGCTGCCTGCCAACCGAAACTGCGTAGTTGGCGACAGCCCACGCAGTTCGAATACGCCGGAGCTGCCGGCGGATGGCTGGATTGCTACGGCTATCCCTATTGCCGGGGCCGCGTCTTGGATACGGTGGAGGACGACTGCGGACAGTACGACACCGTTGCCCCGATATTCTGGGCCACCGGCGCCGCCCTGTTCATCCGCTTGGCCGACTACCGCGAAGCCGGCGGACTGGATGGCCGCTTCTTCGCCCACATGGAGGAGATCGACCTTTGCTGGCGGCTTCGTGCTCGCGGCCGTGGTATCGTCTGTGTGCCCCAAAGCGTGGTGTATCACGTAGGCGGAGCCACGCTGAAAAGAGAGAACCCGCGCAAGACCTTCCTGAACTTTCGTAACAATCTTGTCATGCTTTACAAAAATCTTCCGGAAGCCGAACTGCGCAAAGTGATGCGCATACGCCGTCTGCTCGACTATGTGGCAACACTCGTATTCGTGCTTAAGTGGCAGATTCCCAATGCGAAAGCTGTCGTCCGTGCCCGTCGGGAATTCGTCCGCATGCGTTCTGCCCTGCAAGCCGATCGGCAGACGAACCTCGAAAAAACTTCCCTCGTTCGCATTCCCGAGCGAACAAAAAACAGTATCTTGTGGTCTTATTATGTGAGAGGACGGAAGCATTTCTCGCAGTTGCCTGAATAACGAAGTGTTTCATCTGCTGAAACAGAAAGTTTCCTATGATGAAACAAAGTGTTTCGTGCCTTGAAACAATGAGTTTCCTCTGATGAAACAAAGCGTTTCCTCTGCTGAAACTGATTCCGCCCTTGAACTAAACAACAGAAGTATGGATAAATTAGTCAGAAAGATTGGTTTGGTGGCGCACGACGCCATGAAGAAAGACATGATCGAGTGGGTACTCTGGAATTCGGAGCTACTGGCCGGTCATAAGTTCTACTGTACCGGCACCACCGGAACATTGATCCTGGAAGCCCTGAAGGAGAAGCATACCGATGTGGAGTGGGACTTCACCCTGCTGAATTCCGGTCCGCTGGGCGGCGACCAGCAAATCGGTTCGCGCATTGTCGACGGAGAGATCGATTACCTCTTCTTCTTCACCGACCCGATGACGCTTCAACCGCACGACACGGACGTGAAAGCCCTCACCCGCCTGGCCGGAGTGGCCAACATCGTATTCTGCTGCAACCGCTCCACGGCCGACCACATCATCACTAGCCCGTTGTTCGTCGACCCGGAGTACATACAGGTTCGCCCGGACTACTCCAAGTACGCCAAGCGTTTCGATAACCAGACGGTGGTGACCGAAGCTGTTGAATCGGTTTCCAAAAAGAAAAAAAAGAAGTAAGGTATCAGCGGGTACAATGCATCTCCACACCTGCCGCGTCGATATCGGCGCCCATGGGTGGGTTGCGCTTCGACAGGCGGATGTCGATGGCATTCACTAACGGGAACTCTTCGAAAAGTCGATTCACAATACGGCCGCATACATGTTCCAACAGCCGGGATGGAATCTCCATCTCAGCCTTGATGGCTTGGTGCACATCGGCATAGTTCACCGTGTGGGCTACGTCATCGGTCGCCATCGCCTGCATCATGTCTACCTGCAGACGGAGGTTGACAGTGAACTCATTGCCCACGAGTCTCTCCTGCGAGGCCACGCCGTGATAGGCATAGAAACGGATATCGTCCAAAAATACGTAACTGGTGGTTTGCATAGGCGGTTGTTCTACTTGGAGTTAGACGGCGGTGTTTCGATCAGGTCTTTCTGCGCCACGAACTGAGGAATCAGCCGCAGGAATATCGGAGTACAGATCAGGCAGGCGGTGAGGGTAACGAACAGGATGGCAAAGCCCAGTGCCCACTCGTTGTGAATGAACCTTTTGAGTATCGACGGAATGAAGAATAATATCGGCCCGTGGATGCCCAGCGTGATGACCGAGTATCTTCCTATGTAAGAAACGAGCCGCACCTTCTTAATCCGCTTACACAACAGCATGATCATTACTATACCGGTAAAGGCTGCCGAATAGAACTGGATGATATTCCCGTTGTATGTGTTGGTACGCATACCCGGATCGAAACCCACGAAGAACAAAAAGACGATGGCAACTACGACGAACAATGGAATCACCTTGTCGAAGCGATGCGGATAGAGGAAGAAGTTGTAACGGCGTATCCAGAACCCGGCCACGTAGAAGGGCAGTGCTGTCATCGCCACGTCGAGATAGAACGGAAGTTCTATGCCCAGATCCCTCATGTAGAAGCCCAGCACACCTATAATCAGGGTGGAAAGAAACATCAGCGGAAGATGCTTCTCGCGCAGCGAGTGCAAGATGTAAAACATGATATTGCAATTGAACAAAGCTACCAGGAACCAGATAGGGGGATTGAATTTAATCAGGTCGTGCCCGTGGAACACCACTAACATATCGCTGAACTGTACCGGCAACTGGAAGGTGCCCGGCAGTATCTTCGAAACAATATACTTCAACATGAAAGCACTGACGTAGAAAAAAATGAATGGGATGACCAGCTTGTTGATCTTACGAACAAAGAATCCCCAAAGACCTTCGTACGACTTGAAGAAGATCCCGGAAATAAAGAAATAGAGTGGCAAACGGAAACAAGAAACGACGGGATGACTGGCTATGCGCTCAAAAACCCCTTCGATTTGTAACCCTACGTGTAATATGACTACTAGAATGATGCAGACCCCTTTCGTTAAGTCGACAAAATCTATACGTTTTAACTGCTCTTGGCTCATCTCTGCTTGGCAATGGACGATTAATTCCAGAAATTTAGCGGATTATATTCCTTAAAAAACGACTATTTTAAGTCTGCGGGCAAAGGTAACAAAAAGCGCGGAATATCCTCTGAAATGTAAAGGTTATTCCACGCTTTTTTATTTAGTATTTTTATACCAGGGGCGATCGGCCTGTTTGGCTGATCAAACTTCGCATCTTCCGGTTGATCTCTTCGGCCTTCAGGAGTTGTTCCAGCGTGAGATGCATCCGGTATCGCCAGTAATGGCGCGGATTGGCCGGCACGTTGATTCGCTCTTCCTGTACGTTGGGGTTCCGCCACTTGCCGTCCATCGAGAGCCAGTCTTGCAGGGACAGGATGCATAGGATGGAGTTGCTGGCCAGGTGATTGCGTACCACTTCTTCGCACAGTTCGGGTGTAGCCACCGAGGGGGCGGCGCCGTAATGTCCCAGCAGGGTGTTGTAGTACCGTTGCGTCTGGAGGTAGTCTTCCTCCCACCAACCCCGGAGGGTAGGCATGTCATGCGTAGAGATGGTGCACACGGAGCGGTAGGGATACTCGTCCGGATGTCCGAACTCTTGCAAGGGGCTCTTAGGCATTCGCTGTATCTCCAAACTCAGGATGCGCAGGTCGTTCATTACCCAGGGCACACAGTCGGGAATCATTCCCAGGTCCTCGCCGCATACCAGCATACGGGTGGATTGCGTCAGTTGCGGAAGCTTCTTCAGGGCTTGTTGCTGCCAGAAGATATTGTGGCGATGGTAATAGTACTGATCGTACAGGCGGTTGAACGAAGCCTTGTCCCAGTCGCTCAGCCAGCGGTAGATGTAATCGTGCTGCACGCCGATGCGCGGGTGGAACTTCTCCGGGTCCTTGTGGTCGCGTACGAAAAGCACGTCGCTAATCAGGGCATACAGTCCGTCACGTATCCATACACTGTCCTCGTCGGCCTGCCGGGCGAAGAAGGCTTCTACTTTCTTCTGTGTGTCGAACTCTGGCCGCATGCGGTAGACTTCCCATGTGCCGGTGGGCTCGATGAACGTCTGCTTCACGTACTCGGTGTGCGGACCGAAGACGTGTGTCAGGAAGTGCTCGTGTATGTACGGGCGGAGGTACTCTTCGCGAAAAAGCAAGCCGTAGCTTTCGATCTCCTCGCGTGTCATGGGCAAAGCGGGTACAAATTGTCCCAGCAACCCGTGAACGGCGTGCATCGGAATCTCCCAGATACGGAAGAACCCGAGGATATGGTCGATGCGGTATGCGTCGAAGTATTCGGCCATCTTCCGGAAGCGTTTCATCCACCAGCTGTAACTGTCGGCTTCCATGGCTTCCCAGTTGTACGTGGGGAAGCCCCAGTTCTGTCCGTTGACAGAGAAGTCATCGGGCGGTGCACCGGCCTGGCCGTTGAGGTTGAAGTAGTGCGGTTCCGTCCAAGCCTCTACGCTGTTGCGACTGATGCCGATGGGGATGTCTCCTTTCAGTACCACGCCGTGCTCGCGGGCATACGTGCTGGCATGGAGCAGTTGCAGGTGTAGGTGGAACTGAATGTAGAGGTAGATAGCGATAGAGGCGTATTCCGGCGAGCCGGGTGCACACAGATGGGCTATCTCTTCGGCATCATACTGCGTGTACTTAGGCCACTGGCGGAAGTTGGGCGTCTGGTATTCATCGCGCAGGTAGCTGAAGGCAGCGTAAGGCAACAACCATTCGCGGTTGGCTTCGAAGAAGGCGCGGAACTCTTCCGTAGCCAGCGTTGGCTGGCCTTCCTGGGCGAAGATAAGCCTGAAGTACTCCCACTTGAGTTGGCATACAGCTTCGTAGTCGATGGCCGACAGGGCGTTGAGTTCCTTCTGTCGCTTGTTGAACTGCGTCATAGCTTTCCGGTCCTTCAGCGCGCCGAGCTGCTTCAAGTCGGCATAGATGGGATGGAAGGCGTATATGGAGATGCTGTTGTACGGGTAAGAGTCCGTCCAGGTGTGTGTCATCGTGGTGTCGTTGATGGGCAGAATCTGTACTATTTTCTGTTGGGTGCTGACAGCCCAATCCACCATCTGCTTCAAGTCGCCGAAGTCGCCGACACCGAAGCTCTTCTCGGATTTCAGGGAGAAGACGGGGATGGCTACGCCGGCTCCTTTCCATGTCTGGATGTCGAACGAGGCGTAGCGGTCGGAAACCACCAATGTCTCGTTGGCAGCGATGGCGGGATCGGCCATGTAGCGGTTGGGGTTGTTCTCCCAAGCTTCGACTTGCTTCTTCTCCTTGTTGTACAGGACGAATTTATACTCGAGCGGGAAGGTGAGTTTGGAGGCATCCAGTTCGGCCACCCATTCCGGGAAGTGAACATCGCTCATGAGCAGGGCTTTGTCAGCATTCCAGTTGCCCAGCATGGGTTGGTTGCCGCAGATGCCCAGGCAATACTGCTCGTTGATGCGGGGGGAGTAAACCTTGATCATGAGACCTTTCTTGAACGGCTTGGGTACACCCGCCCGTTCGTGGTGCGCCAGCAGCGATTCGGTGAAGGCCGAGCTGTAGAAGTACTGCTGCTCGGGGATATTCTTCCAGTTGTCGCACACCTGGTATGTCTTCTTGCTGCCGCCGCTCAGAAACAGGGCGCGGGGGAAATTGTCCCACTCGTGCCGTACCATTCGGTGGTCCTGCCAGATGAGGTAGCTGTATGTCAATTGCCCTTCTTTGAGGGAGTTGATGGCTACTTCGGCTGTCCAGTGAATGCCGTCGATGGTATGGAGAGGGATGGATTGGCTAGGGTCATTATGGCCCAACTCTGGGGTAGAACCGGTGATTCTGACTTCTTCTCCCCAGTTGGTCCGATATTCGATATTGAATGTTACGATCATATATCTTACTCGTTTAATTCGTATACAAACGTTTGTGTTATGGAGATAGGGTTAGGATAAGAAAAGGAGCCTTTGCGGGGCTCCTTTTCTTATTTTAATGTATCTATCCGCATCTGGAGGCACCACAAGTAGTACAGATGAGACATCCTTCCTGATAGATCAGCGTCTCGTTTCCGCAGTTGGGGCACTTCTTGCCTTTGGCTTCGGTACCGTCCTGAATGTACTTTTTCAGGGCGCGTTCCACACCATTCTTCCAGGTATTGATGTTTTCGCTGTCCAGTTGGAGCGAGCCTACGAGCTTGATAACCTGCTCGATGGGCATCCGCCAGCGGAGTACGCCGGAGATCAGTTTGGCATAGTTCCAGTATTCTTTGTTGAACTTCTCGGACAGACCTTCGATGGTGGTTTTGTATCCGCGCTTGTTCTCGAACTGGAAGTCATACCGCTTGTTGCCATGCTCGTCGACGTTCTTGATGATGCGTCCTGTGGTTACCAGCTTGGGTAGCAAGATGCCTTCTTCGTCGTCCTGGAGACCGGTGAAGATTTCGTACGGATGTCCATCGAGCAATCCTACGAAAGCTACCCACTTCTCTTTATTGTTCTGGAAGCGAACCACGTCGGCTTCGAGCACTTTCGGGCGAACTTCTACTACCGTAGGTGGTTTGCAAGGAGGCAGTTCGTCTTTCTTATCTGATTTGGTAGAGAGCAGTACACCCGAGCGAGATCCGTCGCGGTACACAGTACATCCTTTGCAGCCCGAACGCCAAGCTTCAACATAGAGCTTATTCACTAAATCTTCGTTGACGTCGTTCGGCAGGTTGATGGTGACGCTGATGGAGTGATCCACCCATTTCTGGATACGTCCTTGCATCTTCACCTTCATCAGCCAGTCCACATCGTTCGAAGTGGCTTTGTGGTAAGGCGACTGGGCTACCATGGCGTCGATCTCTTCCTGAGAGTAGCGCTTGGCCGGGTTGTGGCCATTGGCTTCCATCCAGGTGACAAACTTATGATGGAATACGACGTATTCTTCGAAAGCATCGCCCGTTTCGTCCACGAAGTCCACACGTACGTTGGTATCGTTGGGGTTTACTTTGCGGCGACGTTTGTACACCGGCATGAACACAGGCTCGATGCCCGAGGTGGTCTGTGTCATCAGACTGGTAGTGCCTGTCGGGGCGATGGTCAAGCAGGCGATGTTACGACGTCCGTACTTTTTCATTTCCTCGTACAGTTGTGGGTCGGCTTCACGCAGACGGTTGATGAACGGGTTGTTCTTCTCGCGTTCGCTGTCGTACACTTCGAAGGCACCGCGTTCCTCGGCCATCCGTACCGACGAGCGGTAGGCTTCCAAGGCTACTAACTTGTGCACCTCTTCCGAGAATGTAGTTGCCTCTTCGGTTCCGTAGCGCAGACCCAGAGCTGCCAGCATGTCGCCTTCGGCTGTGATACCCACGCCAGTACGTCTTCCCTGACCGCTCTTCTTATATATCTTGTCCCAGAGTTCGCGTTCGGTTCTCTTGACTTCTCCACCTTCGGGATCGTCGCCGATCTTCTCCATGATGCGTTCTATCTTTTCCAACTCCAGGTCGATGATGTCGTCCATGATGCGCTGGGCCAGTCCCACGTGCTTCTTGAACAGTTCGTAGTCGAAGTAAGCATTGGGTGTGAACGGATTTACTACATATGAGTAGAGGTTGATGGCCAGCAAACGGCAAGAGTCGTACGGACACAACGGAATTTCACCACATGGGTTGGTTGATACGGTCTGGTAGCCCAGGTCGGCATAGCAGTCGGGTACCGACTCGCGGATGATGGTATCCCAGAACAGTACGCCCGGTTCGGCCGACTTCCACGCGTTGTGTACGATCTTCTTCCACAATTCGTTGGCGTTGATCTCTTTGGTGAACATCGGAGCTTCCGAATTGATGGGGTATTTCTGTACGTAGGGTCTGTTGTCGATGGCAGCCTGCATGAAAGCGTCGTCCAGCTTCACGGATACGTTGGCGCCGGTTACTTTGCCTTCCGTCATCTTAGCGTCAATGAACGATTCCGAGTCAGGGTGCTTGATGGATACGCTGAGCATCAATGCTCCGCGACGGCCATCCTGTGCCACCTCACGGGTAGAGTTCGAGTAACGTTCCATGAACGGAACAAGTCCCGTCGAAGTCAGCGCCGAGTTTTTCACCGGCGAGCCTTTGGGGCGGATGTGCGACAGGTCATGTCCCACGCCTCCGCGTCTCTTCATGAGTTGCACCTGTTCTTCGTCAATCTTGATGATAGCACCGTACGAGTCGGCTGCACCGTCCACGCCGATTACAAAACAGTTGGAGAGGGAGGCGATCTGGTAATCGTTACCGATTCCCGTCATGGGGCTTCCTTGTGGTACGATGTACTTAAAGTGATCCAGCAAGTCATAGAGTTCTTTAGAACTTAGAGGGTTGTTGTATTTGGCCTCGATACGGGCCACCTCATTGGCAATGCGCCAATGCATATCTTCCGGAGATTTTTCATAAATGTTCCCGAAAGAATCCTTCACCGCATATTTGTTAACCCAAACACGCGCAGCGAGTTCATCGCCCTGGAAGTATCGTAAAGATTCTTCAAAGGCTTCCTGATAGGAGTAAATCTGTTTTTCCACGGTTAATTCGTCTTGTATATTCCTTTAATAATTGAGTGCTTTGTAGAAATTGCTTGTTATCAATGAATGTGCTGCAAAGCTATGAATGATTTTTGTTATATCAAAATAAAAACAGTGTAATTTATGAACAGGGCATGAGTTTTCCATTTTATTTTATTATGTGATTGATAATCAATGATTTTAAATTCCCTGTAGTATGCTAAAGTTTCCCAAATGGAAAACTATAACATAATCTATGTGTTTTAAAATGATTTTTCTTTTTATCTTTGCAAGAAAAAAGAATGATGGATACAGTTAAGAACAGGAGAACGATTCGTACATATCTTCAGCGGAATATTGAACCGGAATTGTTAAATGATTTGCTCGAAGCATCCTGTAGGGCATCTACCATGGGAGGTATGCAACTTTACAGTATTGTTGTGACGCGGGAGGTCTCCATGAAGGAACAATTGGCTCCTTTTCATTTCAATCAACCGATGGCAAAGAATGCTCCCGTGGTGTTGACGTTCTGCGCCGATTTTCGCCGGTTTAGTTTGTGGTGCGAGCAACGCCGGG
This sequence comes from Bacteroides sp., assembly GCA_031554505.1. Lineage (GTDB taxonomy): Bacteria > Bacteroidota > Bacteroidia > Bacteroidales > Bacteroidaceae > Bacteroides. The sequence continues at coordinate 12,508 of JAVBVI010000010.1, forward strand.
CCGAGCCGGGTTATGATAATTTCATGTCTTTCTTCAATGCCGCCCAGGATACATTGCTGGTGGCGCAAACATTCTGCACATTGGCCGAAGAGGCTGGACTGGGTATCTGCTATCTGGGTACTACCACATACAATCCGCAGCAAATCATCGACTTGCTCCACTTACCGAAGCTGGTGATGCCAGTGACGACGGTGACAGTGGGTTATCCGGAAGTGATTCCGCCGCAAGTAGACCGATTGCCGTTGGAAGCCGTCGTGCACGAAGAGCATTATGCAGACTATACCCCGGAGCGGATCGACCAACTATATGCCTATAAAGAGTCGCTTCTTGAGAGTCGCCAGTTTATCGAAGAGAATGGCAAAGAGACACTGGCACAGGTGTTTACCGATGTGCGCTATACCCGGAAAGACAATGAGTTTATGTCCGATAATCTGGTGAAGGTGCTTCGTCGACAGGGATTCTTCGAATAGGACCCGCAGGACTTCTGTTCCCGTAAAAAGTAAGCCACAGGTTATCTCTGTGGCTTTTCTTTTTTATACTCTTTTCTTCAGGATTGCCTGGAGATTGCTGAGGTCCGAGCGGAAATTTTTGTCCACCTCGCATTGTCCTTTCACCGTTTTGCAGGCGTGGAGTACGGTGGCGTGGTCCTTGTTTCCGATGAACTTGCCGATCTTCGAGGTAGAAAAGTCCGTATTGTTCTTGGCCAGGTACATGGCTACTTGCCGGGCCTGAACCACTTCACGCTTTCTCGATTTGGTATGGATGGCCGTCGGTTCGAGCTCGTAGTGCTTGCACACCACGTTGATAATGTCGTCGATGTTGATGGCTTTGGTTTCGCTACGTACCACCTTGCGGACGATGCGTTGTGCCAGTTCCAGGTCGATCTCCTTATTATATATAGTGGAGTGGGCCATCATGGAGATGACGATTCCTTCGAGATCGCGTACGCTTTCGTTCACATTCTCGGCGATATAGTCGATCACTTCCGGTGGGAATTGCAGGCCGTCGCGGTGAATCTTGTTCAGCAGAATGTTGCGGCGAAGTTCCACGGTAGGACGTTCCATTTCGGCAACCATACCCCATTTGAACCGAGTCAGCAGACGTTCTTCCATGCCTTGCAGCAGTACCGGTGCGCGGTCGGAAGTCAGGATGAGCTGCTTGCCGTTCTGGTGCAGGTGGTTGAAGATGTGGAAGAAAGTATTCTGTGTCTTGGTCACCCCGGCAAACTCCTGAATGTCGTCGATGATCAGTACGTCGATGGTCTGGTAGAAGTTGATGAAATCGTTGGTCGTATTGTTTCGTACAGAGTCTGTGTACTGTACCTGGAACAGGTGTGCCGATACGTACAATACCCGTTTGTCGGGAAACAGTTCCTTGATTCTTGTACCGGTAGCATTGGCCAGGTGAGTTTTCCCTACGCCCGACGGGCCATGTAGGAAAAGCGGATTGAATACCGTCTTGGCAGGGCTCTGCGAAACGGCTTCGGCTACGCTTCGGGGTAGTTTGTTGCTGTATCCTTCAATGAAGTTCTCGAAATTGTAATCGGGATTCAAGTGCGGGTCTAGATCCTGAACAGCAGGAGCCTGCAATACATTGGGAGCTTTGTTGCCACCTCCACGGATCACGCTTCGCTGCGGGATGGCCATGGAGCGGTTGCTGGCTTCGAGGTTCACCGTTTGGTGGGGAACGGATGTGCGGTCTACCATGACATTGTACATCAGTTTGGTACCTTCGCCAATTACCTTATATAACGTCCGACGCAACAGGTCCACGAACTTGTCTTCCAGATATTCATAGAAGAACTGGCTCGGCACTTGTACGATCAGCGTATTGTCCTCAAATTTCAGGGGGACGATAGGGGCAAACCAAGTCTTGAATGTCGTCTCCGGAACATTGTCTCTCACGATATCAAGACAGCGGTTCCAGAGCCCGACATGATCCGATTCAATCATAACGGTTATTCTACATTTATTGATTAAGCAAACTTTCTACGAATGCAAATTTCAGAATCTTATTTGAGAAAAACAAATGCAACTGTGCTTGCTATTTTCGTTCGATAAATAACGGCTTTAATTTCAATTACTTAGGAATAATGCTTTGAAACAGTGCTGAAAAATATGTTGCAAAATTGAAAGATGCTAAGTATTAGGAGGTTGGCCAGATTGGTTAAAGTATTTTGAGGTGCCAAACTGTCCGCATCCGTTTATTCGGATGCGGATAAACGGACTTGGCAGGGTGTAGGACTTTGTTTTACAGAGAATGACGCTATTTAGATGAAATCTTAATTAGCAGGTTCTTGCGGTTTGTCTTTTTTGCCAAATAAGGAGAAGTGAACGTACCGTTTGGGATGTGCTTTCAAGTCTTCCAGCAGACTGGCCGCATTGGCTGTCGTGGCGTTCAGATTATTGTACAGTTGCGGGTCGTTGAGGAGCAGACCGACGGAGTTGTCTTTGCTGTTCAGCTTTTCGGTCAGCATTTTGGCATTGTCGATGGTCTGGTCTATCTTCTTCATGGTGGCGGCATAGTCTACCTCTTTGAGGTTGTTGCTGATGGCCACAAAGTTATCGCCGATGGTGTTCAGCTTGCCGGTGAGTTGCGGGATGTCTTTGCCCATGAGCGTCTTGAGTTGTCCGCTGGTGACTTCCAGGTTGCTGGCAATGTGCTCCATGGAGTGCAGTGTGGCGGGGATGCTTTGGTCGCCCAGGATGGCGTTCAGCGAGGAGAGGATGGAGTCGAGCTTCGGGAGCATGCTTTCCACCTGGGGCATGAGGCTGGCTACCTTCTCCATCATGCCGTTGTTGAGCGAGCCGGCGAGGGTGTCGCCTACGCTGTATTTTTCGCGGGGATTGTTGGCCAGGAGCAGATTCATGCGTACGCCCCCCATGAGTTCGGCTACGAGTTCGGCGCTACTGCCTTGGGGGATGCGCAGTTCGTTGTCCAGTTCCACTTCCACTACCACGTCTCCGGGATGGTTGTAGTTGTAGTCGATGGCGCGCACGATTCCCACGCGTACGCCGTCGGCGAATACGGGGCTCGACTTGGCCAGGCCGTTGACGTTGGTGAACTTGACGTAGAAATAGCTCGATGGTTTGAACATGTCGATTCCTTTGAGATAGTTGATGCCGTAAACGAGTATGCACAAGGCTACGATGCCTGCGATGCCGATCCGGACTTCTTTGGTGATGTATTTCATTTTCATATGTTTATTTCTTTTTGTTCTTTAAAAACTCGGCGATGGCCGCGTTGATATCCATCTTCTCTCCATTCTTGAAGGCGATGACGAAGGCACCTTTGAACGAGCGCTCCACTTCGCGTTTGGTGCGGAGAGCCTTGTTGTAGTCGGGCGTAGCTCCGTAGGTGTATTTGTACAGTCCTCCTTCCTGGTAGCTGTCGACGTTTTTCAGACCTTTTAGTTGCTGGCTGTTGGCCGGTAGCTGGGTGGATGAGGTAGTGATTTGCACTGTAAACGTTAGAGCGCCCTGATTGGTTGCGGCCGTGGCGGCGGGTGTTGCCGGACGGGTGGTTGCGTTGCTGGCTGCCGGACGGGTGGTACGGGCGGCCGGTGCTTCGCTTCGCGCCGATGGTTGTTCGGCGGTGGTATCCACGCGGTCGGTGTCGGCGGCGACTGTTTCTATCTTTTCCGTGGGGACGATGGTGCGGCTGGCTCCCGTGAGGCGAATCTCCTGTTCGCGCTTATATGTCAGGAAGGCGCGGTAGATACCCGTGGCCAGTGTCGTGGCTCCCCCGTCCGTGTTGAGGTAGCGTTCTTCTTCGGGGGTGGAGATGAATCCCAGCTCCACCAGAATGCTGGGCATGGCGCTGGCTTTGAGCACGAGGAATCCGGCTTGGTGCACGCCCCGGTCCACCCGTTGGCAGGTGTGGCGGAACTGTTTCTGCACGAGCGAGGCCAGGTGGACGCTTTGCTCCATATATTTGTCTTGCATGAATTCGAAGATGATGTACGATTCGGCCGAGTTGGGGTTGAACCCAGCGTAGCGCGTCTGGTAGTCGCTTTCGTAGAGAATTACTGCGTTCTCGCGCTTGGCCACTTCCAGGTTGGCGTCCGACTTGGCCAGACCGAGCGTCCATGTCGAAGCTCCGGTGATGGTTTTGGACCCGGCCACGGCGTTGGTGTGGATGGAGATGAACAAGTCGGCCTTGGCGTTATTGGCTATTTCGGCCCGGCGGTCCAGGGGTATGAAGACGTCTGTGCTGCGGGTATAGATCACCTTGACGTCGTCGCAGTTGTTCTGTATCAGCTTACCTACCTTCAGGGCGACGGTGAGGTTGATGTTCTTTTCTTTGGATATCTTCCCGAGCGCACCGGGGTCATGGCCGCCGTGTCCGGGGTCGATCACTACCACAAACTCTTTGCACCAGGCGTCGCTGCAACAGGCTGGCGACAAGAATAGGCAGAGACAGACGATATATAATATATGTATCTTACTTCGTTCCAGATTCTGAAAAAAGATTTTGCAAATGTAGTGGATTTTTCCTGAAAACTCACTATTTAGGGTTAAGTTTTGCGCTTTGATAATCGTAAAAAAATAAGTTGTGACAGTTTTCCTGCAAACAGCCTGTCTCCTAGTCTGCACCAATCAGTAGTCGGACTTGATAAAACTGTTCGTTTCCTTGCCTGTATTTATTTCCGGGTATGAAGACGAGTATTATTTTTCTTACCAATAGCTAATATTATTAATGCATTGATTCTTTCTTATTAGTGCATTAATAAAAAAGAATTAGTGCATTAAAAAGAAAGAATGAATGCACTGAAACGATTAACTGTTAGTAAGTTTCTGAATAGCTATGCGCACAGGCGAAGATAAAATCAGGCAAGCAGCTGGTTAATCTGTACCAGGTTTTTTTTAATCATTACCTGGCGTGTTTTATTTTGGCTGTTTGTCTGGTTCGTTATCTCAGTAATGTTTGACGAGAATTACGCCAAATAAGGCCAATAATTCTTGGCTATATCCGCAAATCGGCGTTACTTTGCACACTCGATTCATAAATAGAACGATCATGTTGAAATTCCTCAAAAATTGGACGTTGCCCATCGCCATGTTGGTAGGTTGTGTGGGGTATCCGCTGTTTATCTGCCTATCCTTCCTGACTCCAGCCTTGATTTTTTGTATGCTGCTGCTCACGTTTTGCAAAGTATCGCCCGAACAGCTTCGTCCCCGGGCGTGGCATCTCTGGCTGCTGGCCTTGCAGATCGTAGGCGCGCTGGGCGTGTACGGGCTTTTGTGTCGTTTCGACAAGGTGGTGGCCGAGGGAGTGATGGTGTGCGTTATCTGCCCCACGGCGGGAGCTGCCGCGGTGATTACTGCCAAACTTGGGGGGAATGCGGCAAGCCTGGTGACGTATACGTTACTGGCCAACATGGCCGTGGCACTGGCCGTCCCGGTGTTCTTTCCCCTGATCGAACCTCATCCCGGGGGAGATTTCCTCACGTCGTTCCTGCTTATATTAAGTAAGGTGTTCCCGCTGCTCATCTGTCCGTTCCTGATGGCGTGGGTGTTGCAGCGGTTTGTCCCGCGGGTACATCGGGTACTGCTGAACTTACACGAATTGTCGTTCTACCTCTGGGCTTTTTCACTGGCCATCGTGACGGCGCAGACGCTCTCCTCGCTGCTGAATCATCCGGCAGGCGGATGGATGGGCGTGATGATCGCCTTCGGGGCACTTGTGGCCTGTTGCCTGCAATTCTTCCTGGGCAAATCCATTGGCACGCTCTATGGCGACCGCATCAGCGCCGGGCAAGCGTTGGGGCAGAAGAATACCATCCTGGCCATCTGGATGGCGCATACATACCTCAACCCGTTGGCCTCCGTAGGTCCCGGTTCGTACGTGCTGTGGCAGAACATCATCAACTCCTGGCAGCTCTGGAAGAAACGCAAGCGCGATGCCGCCGCCGGCTGACAGTCAACCTTCTGCTGCCGACAAACGTTACTATATGATAAAAATCATCCGATATGAAGCTGACAAACCCCTTGGAACTCATCGACGTCTACTATCCCGAGCAGAACCGGTTGCGCGAGATTCTGCTGACGCATAGCGAGGCCGTGGCTCGCAAAGCCCTCTTCGTGGCCGACCGCCATCCGGAGTTGGCGCTCGACCGTACCTTTCTCTACGAAGCCGCCCTGCTGCACGACGTCGGCATCTTCCTCACCGATGCTCCCGATATCGAGTGTTTCGGCCGCTCGCCTTACATCTGCCACGGCTATCTGGGAGCCGATCTGGTGCGCAGTCACGGCTTCGATCGCCATGCCTGGGTTTGCGAACGGCACACCGGAGCCGGATTGTCGCTCGATGAAATCATCGGACGGCGTCTGCCCCTGCCGCATCGCGACATGCGTCCCGTGAGCCTGGAGGAACAGGTGGTATGCTTTGCTGATAAGTTCTATTCCAAATCCCATCTGGCGAAGGTGAAAACCGTGGAAGGCGCTCGCAAAAGCATTGCCAAGCATGGCGAGGAAGGCGTCGTGCGCTTTGACGAGTGGTGCAAGGTATTTTTGTAACCGACTAAAAAATAATTAAAAAGAACGTTTCGTACGTATAATTGATGAAGAATGCGTACTTTTGCCCACCTAAAGCGTAAAAACGAATAGTGAATGACGCCATCGAAAGCAAATACATGTATAACATCTTTTTTCTTGTTGTTTGTCTTCTTGCTGCTGTCGGGCGAGGCTATGTCTCAACGACGCAGGAGAGGGGATAATGCCTATGCCGACACGCTAAAGGTTGACTCTTCCTTGCTGGTGGCGGACACCACCCAAAAGGACTCCCTGCCGAAGGACACCACCAAGATAGACTCCATAACACTCATCCCCGGGAAAAAGAAAGATCCACTCTCGGCACCGGTCGTATACGAGGCCACTGACTCCATCGTGTTTGTCGAAGGCGGATTCGCCCATCTCTATGGCGACGGCAAGGTGACGTACGAAAAGACAGAACTCATGGCCGCGATCATCTCCATGGACATGGATAGCAGTACGGTTTTTGCCCGTGGCGTGACCGACTCGCTGGGTGTCATCAAGGGAAAGCCGGTCTTCAAGGACGGCGAAACACCGTACGAAACAAATACCATCCGGTATAACTTCAAGAGTAAGCGCGGACTCATCAGCAACGTCGTCACCCAGCAGGGCGAGGGCTACGTGATAGGCCACGACGCCAAGAAAGGGGCGAACGATGAACTCTACATGCGTAAGGGGCAGTATACCACATGCGATCATCACGATCACCCGCATTTCTACATACAGATGTCCTACGGTAAAGTCCGTCCCAAGAAGAACGTCGTCACCGGTCCGGCACACCTCGTGGTGGAGGACGTGTCGCTACCGCTCGTGGTACCCTTCTTCTTCTTTCCCTTCTCCAGCAGCTACTCATCGGGATTTCTGATGCCTACGTATATGGACGACTCCAATCGCGGGTTCGGTCTGGTGAATGGTGGTTATTACTTCGCCATCAGCGACCAGATGGACCTGAAACTCACCGAGGAGATCTTCACGAAAGGCTCTTGGGCCTTGGGCGCAGAGGCGAACTACAATCGCCGGTACAAATATTCCGGCTTGTTCCAGGCCAACTACCAGGTGACGAAGACGGGCGACAAGAACATGCCCGACTATTCCGTGTCGAAGGACTTTAAGATCATCTGGAGCCACCGGCAGGACGCCAAGGCAAGTCCCAATAGCACCTTCTCGTCCAGCGTGAACTTTACCACCAGCAGCTACGAACGCTCTAACGTGGGCAACTTGTACAACGCCCAGGCCATGACGCAGAATACTAAGACGTCCAGTGTGAGCTACTCGCGCAACTTCCCCGATCAGCACCTGTCTATCTCGGGAACGGCCAATATTGCCCAGACCATGAAGGACTCGTCCATCTCTATGACGCTGCCCGACTTAAACATCGCGCTCTCTCGCATCTTCCCCTTCAAGCGGAAAGAAGCCGTGGGCGACGAGAAGTGGTACGAAAAGATATCGCTCTCGTACACCGGCCGTATGACCAACAGCATCCAGACCAAGGATACCGAAATCTTCAAGGCCGGATTCGATAAGTGGTATCACGCCATGAACCACAACGTGCCCATCAGCGCCACCTTCACCCTGTTCAACTACTTCAATGTGGTGCCTCAGTTCACCTATACCGAACGCTGGTACACCCGCAAGATCATGAAGGAATATGACATGGACAAGAAGCAACTCATGACGCAACCCGGGGATACGCTCAACGGGTTCTACCGTGTGGCCAACTACTCCGGGTCGATCGGGATCAATACCAAACTGTACGGTTCGTACAAACCGCTCTTCATGAAGAGCAAAGCGATAGAGATACGCCACGTCTTCACGCCGCAGGTGAGCTTTACCGGCGCGCCGGCCTTCGGACAATATTATGAGTCGTACGTAGATGCCGATGGCGAAACGAAATACTACTCTCCGTTCGACGGGCAGCAGTTCGGTGTAGCTCCCCGCGAGCAGCAGGGATCGATCAACTTCTCCGTGTCGAACAACATCGAAGCCAAATACCGGAACAAGAACGACTCTCTCCAGAAGTTCCCTTTCAGCATCGACGACTTCACCACCGGTCTGTCATACAACATGGCAGCCAAGGAAAAACCCTGGAGCGATATGTCCGTCGGTCTGCGTCTGAAGTTCGGCAAGGCGTATACGCTGAACCTCAACACATCACTGGCTACCTATGCTTATGAGTTCGATCAGAATGGGAATGTCCGTGTGGGCAACCGCACCGAGTGGTCGTACGGACGTCTGGGACGTTTCAGTGGATACAGTAACTCCTTCAGTTACACGCTGAACAACGATACGTGGAAGAAGCTTTTCGGTTCGAAGGAAGAGCGGGAGGAAGCCAAGCGGAAGGCCGCTGCCAAGAAGTCCGGGCCCGAAGATGATGAATACGAAGAAGATCTGGAAGATCCCACCAATCCCGTTCCAAAGAAGGTGGAAAAAGTCAAGGCCGGTGCTGACGGGTATCAGCCGTTCAAGATGCCTTGGTCGGTCAGCATCTCCTACCAGGTGGGCTTCTCGGAAGACCGTACCAAGCCGATCAACGTGCACTCCATGCGCTATCCGTACTCCATCAATAACAATACCGTCAGTCTTTCGGGTAACCTGAAGATATCGAACCGTTGGTCGTTCAATTTCACCAGTGGGTACGACTTCATCGCCAAGAAGATTCCGATGACGATGTGCACCGTATCGCGTGACTTGCACTGCTTCAATATGTCGGCCAGTATCTCACCCTTCGGTCAGTATAAGTACTATAACTTTACCATCCGGGCCAATGCCAGCGTGTTGCAGGACTTGAAGTGGGAGCAGCGTAGCCAGACACAGAGCAATATCCAGTGGTATTGATTTTTCGTCAAGTGTTCCGGTCGTTTCATCAAGTGTCCTGATCTGTTTCATCAGGAGGAAATCGGTTAACTCTTCACGAAAATCTTTATTAACTACAGCGGGCACAGAGGATTTTAATTCCTCTGTGCCCGCTGTAGTTTCTGTGGTGAAATAAATTCTCTACCAGGCGATCTCCGCTTGCTCGTGCGCTTTCAGATATTCATTGGCTCGGCTGAAATGCTTGTTCCCGAAGAAACCATTGTAGGCCGAGAGGGGAGAAGGATGCGCCGAACTCAACACCAGGTGCTTGCTTCGGTCGATGAACGCCCCTTTGCGTTGGGCATAGGCTCCCCAAAGAATAAATACCAGGTTCTCCCTTTCTGTGGCCAGCGAGCGGATAGCCGCATCGGTAAAGGCTTCCCAGCCCTTATTCTGGTGCGAACCGGCTTGGTGGGCGCGTACCGTTAGCGTGGCGTTGAGCAGCAGTACGCCTTGCTCGGCCCAGCGCGTCAGGTTGCCCGTCGAAGGGGCATCCGTGCCGATGTCGCTCTTGATTTCCTTGAAGATATTCACCAGCGAAGGAGGGAAAGGTACCCCGTCGTTCACCGAGAAGCAGAGGCCGTGCGCCTGTCCCGGTCCGTGATACGGGTCCTGCCCGATGATGACCACCTTCACCCGGTCGAAAGGACAGAGGTCGAAGGCATTGAATATCAGCTTTCCGGGCGGGTAGATGGGTTGTTGGAGGTATTCGTTCCTGACGAACTCGGTGAGCTGACGGAAATAATCCTTCTCGAACTCCGGCTGCAGGTGTGCTTTCCAGCTATCTTCTATCTTTACGTTCATATTAAATAAGGTGTATATCGATCTCTTTGCAGGCTTCGCGCATGTCTTCGGGCCAGATGCTGGCCTGGATCTCGCCGATGTGGGCTTTGCGCAGGTAGAACATACACAGGCGCGACTGTCCGATACCTCCTCCGATGGAGAGCGGCAGCGTGTCGTCCATCAGGCGTTTGTGGAAGTAGAGTTCCAGACGTTCTTCCTGGGCCGACTCCTTGAGCTGTCTCAGCAGAGCGGTTTTGTCCACGCGGATACCCATGGACGAGAGCTCAATGGAGCGTTGCAGCACGTCGTCCCACAGCAAGAGGTCACCATTGAGTCCCGGCAGACCATCTTGGTCGATGGTGGAATAGTCGTCATAGTCCGGTGCGCGACCGTCATGCTTCTCTCCGTCGCTCAACTGGCAGCCGATGCCGATGATGAACACCGCACCATACTTCTTGCAAATGGTATGTTCGCGACATTTTGGTTCCATGTCCGGGTACAGTTGCCGCAGTTCTTCGGAGTGGATGAAGTGCAACTTCGTCGGTAGGCAGGGCTTGATTTGCGGATACATCTCGTACACCATGTATTCCGTACGAATCATGGCGGCGTAGATGCGGTTGACAATTTCTTTGAGGAAGCTCACCGTACGATCGGCGGGGGTGATCACCCGTTCCCAGTCCCACTGGTCCACGTAGAGCGAGTGTAGGTTGCCCAATTCCTCGTCCGAACGGATGGCATTCATGTCGGTGTAGATGCCGTATCCCGGTTCTATCTTATAGTCGGCCAGAGTGACGCGCTTCCACTTGGCAAGCGAGTGCACCACTTCGGCCTGCGCGTCGCCCAGATCCTTGATAGGGAAGGCTACAGCCCGTTCCACGCCGTTGAGATCGTCGTTGATACCCATTCCTTTCAGTACGAAAAGCGGGGCAGTGACGCGGCGTAGCCGGAGTTCGGACGACAGGTTCAACTGGAAGAACTCCTTTATCTGTTTAATGCCCAACTCGGTCTGTTTCAAGTCGAGCAGGGGTTTGTAATTTTGTGGTTTTATCAGATAACTCATACGGTCATTTTGATGTTAATAGTCGGCAAAGATAGGAATAAATTTATAATATTGTCATGCTTATTCGTTAAAATATTGTCAAAATGTCCGTAGATTGGATGAAATGAGTTTCAAAATAACATATTGTGATCGTGCCTTTCCGGGTGATTCTTTACAAAAAACAGGAAATCATTAGGAAGATGCGAAGTTTTTTTCTATTTTTGTCGTCGCAAAACCCCGCCTCTGTAGTTCAACGAATAGAATGTAGGTTTCCGGTACCTAAGATAAGGGTTTGATTCCCTTCGGGGGTACAATGAGAAAACGCTAACCGCCTGTAAAAAGGTTGTTAGCGTTTTTCTTTTCATTCAACAACTTTAGCTTGTTTGTCGGCCAGTATGATGGCTCTAATCAGTGCAGGGCGTACCCAGTCCCAATCGTGGTTGCCCGATCCTACGTGCATGTTGTATGGAATATGTTTCTCACGGAGCATCTTCACAAAATCCATATTGGCTTCCAAGGTGAAGTCCTGATCGCCCACATCGATTGTCCACCGGACGGTTCTCCAGTTTTCGAAGTCTTGTGCGGTGCCGTTCGAGATAGACCTGATGGGGTTGTTGTCCTCGACAATTTGTTGGCGCCACTCGGCCGAGGGGTCGCCTTCCAGGAAACTGAGCGGCTGGCGGCGCAGGTATCCGCTGATGTCGTATACGGCCGAGAACAGTTCGGGGTGATGCACTCCGTACACCACGGCGGCGCCTCCTCCCATGGAGAAACCGGCAATGGCCCGTCCGCCTTTGTCGAGGCGGGTGCGATAGTTCTTCTCTATGTACGGAATGAGTTCCTCGAAGAAATAATCCTCGTATTTCCAATGGGGGGCGTTGAAGTAGATCATATTGTTCTGATTGCCTTCCGGGCAGACGATGATCATCTCGTCGGTGATGCCGGCATCGGCCAAACTGTCGGCCACCTGAAGCAAATGCCCTTTGCTTTCCCAGTGGGTGTGGCTTTCGCCGCCACCATGCATCAGGTAGAGCACCGGATACTGTTTGTCCGCCAATGGGTCGTAGCTTCCCGGAAGATAGACGGAGAGTTCGCGTTCGGATATTCCCTGTAACAACGTGCAAGGCATTTTCAATGATACTATTCTACCTGTCTGTTGATGAAAGTCCTTGGCTTTGACCGGGCAGCTCAAGGCTATGGATAAGAGGATGACTGATAAGCTTTTTGCGAATTTCATACATTGTTTTTTTTGAAAGGTTGTTCGTTGGCGGAATTAAGGTATGCAAGCTATTTCCGGAGCAGGGCGAGCAGTTCCTCCCAGCCGTCGCACAGGGCTTGCATGGAGGGGAAGAGCACATCGGCTCCGGCATCCATGAGTACTTGGTTGTCCATGGGACCAGTGTTCACGGCTACGGTGAAGAGTCCTGCGGCTACTCCGGATTGTACGCCGAGCGGCGCGTTTTCTATGACGATGGCTTCGTGGGGTTTCAGCCCACCTTTGGCCAGGGCCATGAGGTAGGGCTCGGGGTTCGGTTTGCCGTGCTTCACATCGAAGGCGGTGACCATGAGTTCCCGGTGGAACATGCCGGGGAAGTTCTCTTCCAACCGGCTTAGCAGAGAGGTTTGTCCCGATCCGGTGACAACGGTGGGGATGAGTCCGGCTGCTTTTACTTTCTGCAGCAGATCCCAGGCACCGGGGATGGGACCGGGTTCAGGGTAAGTGTTGAACATCCGGCTCTTTTCGTCGTAAATGCTTTCTATTTCTTCCAGGGTGGCGTCACGTCCCCATTGGCGTTGGCAAACGATGTTGATGGTGCTGGCTCCGGTTCGTCCTTCGTACAGATAGGCTTCTTCGCGGCTCAGGTGGAGGTGGTGCGCCTCCATGGTGAGGTGCCAGGCCTCGGAGTGGTAGGGCATGGAGTCGAAGAGCACGCCGTCCATGTCGAAGAGTACCGATTTCAAATCTATTTTGTTGGGTTTCATACTGCTTTGTTGTTAATTTCCGGGCACAAAGGTACGTTTTTTTTGATAATTTGAAGATAATATGTATTTTTGCGAATATAATTTAGGTTTTGTTTCATGAGAAAACTGTTCCTACTACTATCGCTTTTCTTGTTGGTCGCTTGTTCCAAGTCGACTTCTCACCCTGCTATTTTTCTTAGTAGCGTGCGGGTCAACGATGAACCGACGGACTATGCCCGGTCGATGTCGGATATGCCGGCACTGGAGCTTTCGGACGAGGTGACGGTGGATTTGTGGCTGGATGGCGATGGCGGCGAGTTGAATACGTTCCTGGTGCAGGAGGCGAAGGAGGATGGTACACTTTCGTTGCTGGATATTGATTTCGATGATTTGCCTGAGAATGATTTAAGCCAGGACAAGGAGTTTACTGATAAGGACAAAGGGGTGCTGGGCTTTACTGACGGGGTGAAGAGGGCTTCGCTAAAGGTGAAGGCTAAGGTGCAACGCCTGTCGGCTGAGGAGGCGAAACTGAATTTGTACCTGTTTTGTAAGGAGGTGGAGTCGGAGGGGGCGAAGCTGGAACTTACTTTTAAGTTGAATCGCTAGTGGCTTTTTCTTTCTTCTTTGCCTTGATGCAAAGAAGAAAGAAACAAAGAAGAAAAATCAAGGCTGCGTCTGTTTTCCTACTCGCTCTCTGCGTAGCGCTAACGACCCCGAACTCACTCGCTACGCTCGCTCAAACACAGGGTCGTCTTCACGCGCTACTCCGGTCGCTCGCTTCACGGAAAACAGCCGAGGCC
>JAVBVI010000022.1:0-112876 GCA_031554505.1 Bacteroides sp.
ACATGTGTATAATGGTTTGTCTTTCTACCATAGTCTTCATTGTTTTCTTCGCATTTTAGAACATGCAAAGGTCGTTATTACTGCTATAGTGGCGCACTTTTCAATTGGAAGAATGGCGCACTTTTCAATTAGTATCTACAGTTGATCGTTCCATACCATATCTAAGGCATAAACCACTGGTCCACGTAATAAAGCATAGGGGATCTTGTCGGTAGCTTCTTCGCGATACATTCTTTCTCCTCCGGGTAAAGTTTCATAAACGTAATGGCTGTGGTGTGGGCGTTTTAGCCATTGAAGCGTCATTGGGAAAGTAATATTTATTTTATCATTCTTAGACCATTTCCGATCCAATGCCAAATAACTGCCCGGCTGTACATTATTTACCTCTTTCCCGTTTACACTTACAAGCGGGGTTTTACACCACTGAGGAATGCGTAGGTTGAGAATCTTTTTAATTGATTTATCCGAAAGAATGGTGATCTCGAACGATTCCGATTCCGGATAATTACCCGAGATCTCAAAGCTTAAATCTTTTCCTTTGTATTGGGAAGAAAGAAATTGGTTAATATAAAAATTTTTGCCATTTTCGGCAAAGAAGAAAGTCGGAAGCAACGAAATAACACGGTGTCCGCTCGCCGTACAACAGTCGGGACCATGGAAATAACCGTCTGGTTTGGTCCCATTAGGAGCAGTATGATAGCGGCAAACTCCAGTTTCTGCATCCTGAGCCGCAAATACATGATTTATCATCAGACGTTCCATCGCTTCGGCGTATTTAGCTTCCGCTGTCAGTTCGAGCAATGCTTGCGTAAGTTGCATCCACGACATGGTAGCGCAAGTCTCCACCACATGTCCCGAAATTGGTTTTATATATCCCGGTTCGTAATGCTCTGCTACACTTACACCTCCGGTAATATACATCTGCCGATTATTGATGTCGTCCCATACTCCTTTTATTTTACGTAATAGCGATTCGTCTCCCGTCACTCGATAGAGCCGGAGAAATCCGAGAAAGTTCATGTGGAATGTATGCGAATGCACGTAAGGTTGAAGTTCGTGAACCCCCATGGTTCCGTCAGCCACTTTGTCCATATTAGAGAAAGCATCCCATCCGCTCCATTTGTCGATGTTGTCGATAATCCATTTTCCCCATTCCAGGTAACTCTTTTTACCTGTTATTTCATACAAACGCATTACCGGGTCTATCAGCATCGTACCTTCCCATGAGTAATGCACTGAATGTCCGGCAAATGCCGAATGACCGGATAGTTCTTTTCCTTTATTCTCGGGATAACGCAATTCTGAAGGCCAAAATTCCAGTTTTCCCGGACCGATATAACGCAGGATATAATCCACCAGTTTTTGAGCGGCATCGAGAGCTCGTTGGGAGCCCGTTTCTTCATGAACCGTGAGGAAGGCATGTGCCACGAAATAAAGTTCGTAGATATCCATTCCTCTCAATGGTCTTTCCGCGGAACGATAACTGCGAGCGGTAGCTCCTACATAACCTTCCGGTTCTTGTGAGTTGATGATTCGGTTAAGAACGGCATCTACCTTGTTCAGCAGTTCCTTATCATCACTCTGGATAGCCGACAGGTAAGCCGACTCTACCCACTTACCGTGTTGTTCTGCACTCGCCCAGCCCCACCCTGTATGTTCTCTTTTCTCAATAAAAGAGACATATCTGTCAATGGGAAACTGTTTGAGATAGATATCGCGATTCACCTGCATACGGTGACCATAAAAGCCTCCGATATTTTTAACCGTAGTAACGGGAACCGGATTTTCTATCCGCTTTACTTGATAATAGACTTTACTTTTCTGAGCTTGTGTACTAATAGACAGACAGAAGAAACTGATAATTAGAAATAAGTGTTTCATGAATGATAATTTACTGTTAATGTGAGTCAGTAATTTGATTCTAATAAGAATAAGAATACAAAATTACTCATATCATAGATTATAGGAAGGGCAATTTTTATCCATTTTAGATATCAAAACACTCATTTGGGAAATAATTGGGGTGATAAATTTACCACCCCATGCTGAGAAGGCTTTGTTCGGTCATTTAGAGTACGTGTATATAAGAACGGTTATAATAAATCCCCGTTTTTTAGTACCTTTGCATTTTCACACTTTTGCTATAGATATATGGAAAGCAGATATATTATTACTCTTTTTGTTCTATTGACGCCTTTATTCGTTTCTGCACAACGAGTAAAGGATGTCCCGCAATTAAACAAACTTCCCGTACACTCTATAAATTGCATATTTCAGGATAAGCAAGGTTACATGTGGTATGGTACACCGGATGGATTATGTCGTGATGACGGATATGATATCAAAGTACTCCGTTCCGACATTTACACTCCCGATGTAATGCAGAGTAATAGCATTTGGTCTATTGCTGAAGATACTCAAAACCGCCTTTGGCTGGGTACCTCTAAAGGTGCATACATACTGGATAAGTCGTCTTTTAATATCTATCCGTTGAAAGTACAGGAAATTGGAGATACAAGGATTATTTTTATCCAGACCGGAAACGATGGCTTCATGTGGGTGAGTGTTCCCGGATTTCTATATCAATTTAACTCCAGCGGAAAGTTGAAAGAAACATATAAAATTGGAATTGGCAGCGGGTATGTTGAATCTTTTTATGAAGATAATAATCTTAAGACATGGGTATGTATAAGGGGTAGTGGTCTTTACCAATTGGATAAGGAAACAAAAGACTTCATCTGTTTTTCCGAAAATAAGGAGATAAAAGAAAATCAAATAATTCAAGACTATAATAACAATTATTGGGTTGGTACCTGGGGTGATGGAATTAAACGCTTCGCACCTGAAGCTCCCAAAAACCGCAGATATGTTGAGCAACCGAATACAAAAGATGACGGTCGAATCATATCTATGACCCAAGATAATATTAATGGTTATATTTGGGCAACGACCTATACCAACATCCAGGCTTTTAAAATAGCCGGACAGGGTATGTTAAACCAGGTAGAAACATCTGATTTTATATCACAAAAAAATAAAATGCTTGCCAGTATCGTAAAGGACAAGAATAATAACATATGGGTACCCGCCTATAGCAGTCCCAGCTTTATTATCAATCTTCAAGATAATGTTATAAAGGAATACGATCTACCTGCCCTCAGCAAAAGACTAAAAGGAGATCCTTACATCTTATCTCTTTGCAAAGATGATGATTTGTATTGGATATCTCAGGATCGTTTTGGTATCTGCTTATACAATTCGTATTCAGATATTTTGATCTCTTATGAAGACTGTTCTGAAACCAGAGATCTTCCTTTAGATGTTATACCCTATTTGATAAGATCAAAAGAGAACAGAAAAATTTGGGCAATGACCCGGTTTACAGGTGTATATGGAATCAGTCGGGAGAATTTATCAATGAAGTTGGAAGATTCTATCGAATTGAAAGAAATATCAGATAATCCCGGGACACTTAAAACAATATTCGAGGACAAAGCCGGAAATCTTTGGATGGGTACGACCACCGGTTTATTTTTATACGATCCAAAGCAGAAAACGCTTGAAATCATAGATTTTATTCAAGGTGATGTTTCGGGTATTACACAAACAAATGACGAAGCTTTGTGGGTATGTGTAAGCAATAAGGGTGTTTACCGAATAGAAACTAATCATCATGAATTATATCCTAATGACAAAGACTTTTCTTGCATCGATGCTACCTCCGATGGAAAATTGTGGATGGGAACCTTTTCGGGAGGGGTATGGCTTCTCGATCCCAGATCTCAGGAGAAATATACCGATTATAGTCTCATCTGTGATATGAAAGGAGATGTGTTGGAGAGAATTGTGATCGATGACCTTAATCATATATGGTTTTTAACCTTTCAAATGGTTAAAGAATTCAATCCGAGAAATAACGCTTTCCGAAATTATTATGTACCTCAGAACTCTTTCTTATTAAATGTTTTTCTGCCTTATTCTGCATATAAACATACAGATAATACTCTTTATTTCGGAGGTGTTCTCGGATTTATTTCTTTAAAACCGGATAATAGTTTAGAGAGTGTACCCAAAACTGTAAAGCCGGTAATTACCGATATTAAAGTAAGCGATAAATCCTTATTGTTCGATCAACATTTGAGAATTGATCCCAAACAAAATGTTGAAATAGAACCTGACGGGATCAATATAGAGATACATTTTTCTACACTGGATCATTGGAATATTAACCAGATCAGATATGCATATAAACTCTTAGGAGTAGACAAAGATTGGAATTATACCGAGAATGGGAAAAATATAGCTTTCTATAATCAGTTGGAAAAGGGGAAATACACCTTCCAGGTAAAAGCCACTGATGAAAATGGACTGTGGAGCGAACGAATTACAGAATTTCAGATACATAAATTACCCTCATGGTATGAGACACGGTGGGCCTATACCATTTATTTTATGATCTTCATAGCTATTCTGTGGAACGCTTTCTCCTTATACCTGCAACGGTTAAAACAAAGGAGCAACAGAAAAATGATAGATCAGGTGACGCGAGTCAGGTTAAACTACATAGAACCTTATCCTCAAAATGACAGTAATAAAGCTCCTGTGCTTCAAAATGAAGAAACCTCTGCAAAAGAAAAAACAGTTGCAGAAATAAATAGCACAGAAACTTTATCTCGTGACGAACAGCTTATCATGAAAGCCTTAGAAGTTGTTGAGGCAAATCTCAGTAATCCGAATTTCGATGTATCCACCTTGGCTAGTCAACTAAACATGACTCGAGTAACTTTGTATCGAAAAATAAAATCGCTGACAGGCCACACGGCAATAGAGTTTATACGTAATATTAAGATGAAACATGCCTGTCGTATGCTTGAGAATCCGGGGATGTCTGTTTCGGAGGTAATAACTGCATTAGGATATAACGATCATGGTCATTTCACTACTACTTTTAAAAACATATTTGGTATTACTCCAAGCGAATATCAAAAGAGCAAAAATAATCCCTCGCATGAATAGTAGTGTTTTTCCCGCTAACTAAATTGGAGGAAAAATAGTTCATAGTTAGTTTTATATTATAATTTAGTTAATTATCTCATTGGTAGTATAACAAATCAACCAAGGGATTTGGATCAAACTAAAGGGGGTATTGATTCAAAATCCCATCTGTAACTTCACCCTGCATCTTTTGCAAGATTTCCCTCCACTCATTATTAAAAGAATGCATTTCTTTTGCTTAATCGTTTGGAATTCGGTTAGCTTTCCTTCACAAAGCTAAAGAACTCCCTATGTTAATCTTTCATTTTTAATAAATTTAATATTTATGAAACATCTAAAAATCAGGTTTAAGCAACGGATAGCTTTAGTCCGACTTGCAACTGTATTATTATGTATGTCTCTTTCATTGAATGCTGTTTATGCGCAAACTATCATGAAAGGGAATGTAACTGACCAACTAGGTGAACCAATTATTGGAGTTAGTGTAGTTGAAAAAGGGACTACAAATGGTGGTATTACAGACTTAGATGGGAATTTTTCTATTAACGTAACCTCTACTAATGCGACTTTGCTTTTTAAGTATTTAGGATACGTCATGCAAGAAATACCTGTAGCAGGAAAAAATTTCATCAAAGTAGTTTTACTAGAAGACACCAAGGTGCTCGATGAAGTTGTTGTGGTAGGTTATGGAACCATGAAGAAATCGGACTTAACAGGTTCCGTTGCACGTATAGATGCAGAGAAAATTGCCAAATCGGCACCCACTTCCATCGGTGATATATTGAGAACCGGAGCTCCGGGTTTGATTGTTGGTGCAGACAACTCGGCTGCGGGCGAAGGTGGTGCTTTGTTAATACGTGGTCAGCGCTCTCTTAACGCTAATACAGCCCCTTTAATTGTTGTAGACGGAGTTATTTTCTATGGTTCGCTTTATGAATTGAACAAGAATGATATTGAATCAATTGATGTATTGAAAGATGCATCTTCTGCTGCTGTTTATGGGGCAAAATCGGCCAATGGTGTTATTATTATAACTACAAAAAAAGGCAAGTCCGAAAAGCCGGTTGTAAACTTCAACCTTAGCATTGCTGCCGTTACAAAAGCGAATAACAGAAAAGTATATGATGCCGATGGATATCTACAATTCCGTTCTGATTTATTTAATAGTACAAGCCGTTTTGAGACACCTGCAAGATGGATACAGCCAACGCCAGAAAACCTAAGTAAGCATGGTTTAACTCTTGAAGAGTGGAGGGCATATGGTGGTTCTTCTGCAAGGCAAGGAAGCGATGCTGATACTGACATTTGGTTGCAACGTATTGGTTTATACACCGGAGAAATAGACGGATATTTTTCAGGAGAAACTTACGATTGGTATGGTAATTCTTTCCAAACCGGATTACGTCAGGATTATACTATGAGCATTTCCGGTAAGTCGGATAAAGTAAACTATTATTTTTCTCTGGGTGCATTGGATAGTGAAGGTATTATTAAAAATAACGAGTACAAACAATATACTGCAAACATGAAATTGAACGGGCAGGTTACCAAGTTTTTAGAAATAGGAGTAAACATGAACTATTCTAATAGGACTAACGGTGACTTTCAACAAGATTGGGCAGGTTCAAGTCTTAACAACAGTCCTTTCTCCCAATATCGTGATGAAGAGGGAAATCTAAATCCTTATCCGAATAGCTTAGGCGGGTTGAACCCTGGACAAAACGATGACTATGTTCGTCAATTCAAGAGGCTCAAATCCGACTACAACTACCTGAATGCCTCTTTACATGCAAAAGTGAAACTTCCTTTCAACATATCTTATGAAGTAACCTTTGCTCCAAGATTAGGTTGGTTCAAATATCGCTATCATGAATCAAGTGCCAGCGTATTGGTAACAAACGGTGGTACTGCCGAACGTACAAATCAAGATTGGTATGACTGGCAAATTGACAATATCATCAGATGGGACTATACATTTGCTGATAAACATCATGTAAATGTCACATTACTACAGAACTCAGAAGAGCATTTCTCCAATTATGAAAAAAATGTTGGAACACATTTCAATCCGACAGACGTATTGGGCTGGAATAACATGAAGGCCGCTACAGACTTAACTACTGAAAACAATGATACCCACAGTACAGGAAATGCCTTAATGGCAAGATTATTTTATTCATTTGACAGCCGCTACATGCTCACCGCATCTATTCGTCGTGACGGATACTCAGCTTTTGGAAAATCAAATCCTTATGCTAATTTTCCCGCAGTGGCTTTGGCCTGGTCTTTCACGAATGAGAAGTTTTTTAATTGGGAACCGATGAGTATGGGTAAACTACGAATTTCTTGGGGTGAAAATGGAAACCGGGATATTGGTATTTACGAGGCATTGGCTAATTTATCTGCCGGACAGGTGTATGCATATGTAAGACCAGATGGCACCATTTACAATAACCTCCTGTTCTGGCAAAATCGCATGGCCAACCATAACCTTAAATGGGAACGGACAACATCGCTCAATATCGGTTTGGATTTTGGATTCTTTAATAATCGAATCAATGGTAGTATCGAATATTATCACATGCCTACTAAAGACCTGTTAGTGAACAAAACATTACCTACGCTAGGAGGATTCAACAATGTGATGACAAATCTTGGAGAAGTTCAGAATAGCGGATTTGAATTAACTTTAAATACAAACAATATTAAAACAAGAGATTTTTCGTGGTCTACATCCATAGGCTTGTCATATAATAAAAATGAAATCAAGCATTTATTCTATACCTATGACGAGGACGGAAAGGAAAAAGATGAGCCGGGTAATAACTGGTTTGTAGGTAAGCCTATTGGCGTCATCTGGGACTATAAGTTTGATGGCATCTGGCAAACAAATGAGGCGGAAGAAGCGGCTAAATACGGACAGCGTCCGGGAGACCCTAAAATCCTAGATAAACCCGATGCAGATGGAAATAAGGATTATAAATATGACAATAATGATAAAGAATTTATGGGGCAAACCACTCCTAAGGTTCGGTGGACTATGAGAAATGAATTCAGCTACAAGGATTTTGATTTCTCCATCAGTATGTATTCCTACATGGGTCATAAAGCTGCCACCACTGAAATTTTAAATAATGCCGGTTGGAGCACAGACAGAGGAAATTCTTATGTGAGAGAAGGATATTGGACACCCGAAAATCCGACGAATGAATACGCGCGTTTATGGTCCGGTTACCCGGTTACACCTAAAAAGGTGATTAAAAAAGATTTCATTAGAATTGATAATATCTCATTATCCTATAATGTACCGAAACTATTCTGTAACAAAATTGCAGCACAAAACATTCGTCTGACTGCCAGCGTAAATAATGCATTTATTATTACCGGATGGGATTATTGGGATCCAGAAGATTATAAAAGCGGGGATAACTATATACATGGTCCTATGCCCAGAACATTTACATTCGGTGCTAATGTTACATTTTAAAAAAAAATATCATGAAAAAGAATATTATAAAAACAAGTAGGTATATACTAATAACGTTAAGTATTGCATTCTTTTCAGGATGTGTTGACCTCGAACCGGATCCATTATCGATGTATGAACCGGGGAAAACATTTACAACAAAAGAAGGTTTGGATGCGGCTATGGTTACATGCGACCAAACATTTAGATTGTTCTATTACGGAGAGCGCGCTAACTATATGATGGAAATGTTATTTTCGGATGTCGGCGTATCAGGTGAGACGGATAAGACTACTATTGAGCAAGATTTCAATTTGCTTTTCTCACCTTACCGGACATTCGGAGCCGGTTATTATTGGCAGGAAGGATTTTGGGGTGTGAAATATGCCAATACTATTCTATCAAACATTGATGGTATCGCCGAACTGTCGGAAACCGAAAAGAACGAATACAAAGCACTGGCCTACTTTCACAGGGCCTGGAGATATTATCATTTGGTTTTCCAATTTGGAGACATCCCTTATTTAGACAATATAACAACATCTCCCGTATCAAGTTATCGTTCCGTGAAAATGGATGTTATTATCGATAAGATGGTTAAGGATTTGGAATATGCTGTTCAATTTGCACCGGAACAGAATGACTATGGTAAGGCAAATAGAGGATCGGCACGTATACTACTGATGAAATATTATTTAGCCAAAGGTGATTTTGATAAAGCAATTGAGCAAGGTAACATTCTTATCGACCAATCAGGATATTCGTTGATGACTAGTACTTTCGGAACATTTGAGAATATACATCCGGAGGTTCGTCCTATAACACGTAATGTCATTTGGGATTTACACAGACCTGTCAATAAATCGATACCTGCCAACAGGGAAGCTATACAAACAACCATCAGCCGTTATGAAGCTGCTACGGAATCTCGTTTATTTTTGACCACATTACGTAATCACACTCCATTTTGGACCGCAACAGGGGCTAATGGAATCAAGACTCCCGATCACAAAATAGATGGTTTGTCAAGAGAAACAAAAGACAAAACAGGAGATTATTACCTGATGTCAACATATGGAAGGGGTATTGCATTTACAAGGCCTACTTATTATGCCGAAAAAATGATATGGACAGACCCAACCGACTTGCGGAGTGATAACGCCAGCGGAAACTGGTTTAAAATGGAAGACCTGGTCTACAACAATCCGGGATTGAAGGGTACAGCTGATGAAGATTATATAGGTCAACATATACAAAAATACAATGATAAGGGAGAATTACTTTGTGTAGATACCATTCGTAATTGGTTCGACTATCCTTATTACAAACTTTGGATATATGAACGGGATGCCGAAGGCCAAAACTCGTATAATGGTGGTCCTGGTGACTGGTATATTTATCGCTTAGCAGAAGCTTATTTGTTACGTGCTGAAGCTTATTTCTGGAAGGGCGATCAGGCTAATGCTGCCAAAGATTTGAATTCGATCAGAGATCGTGCCGAATGCACGAATATGTTTGATGCCTCTGATATTAATATGGGAACAATTTTTGATGAAAGAGCACGTGAACTCTCTTATGAAGAATTCAGACATGTAGAACTTGTACGCGCATCTTATATTTTTGCAAAACAAGGAAAAGCGGATGAATTTGGAAATACCTACACTGATCCGACTCCTGCCGGCCTTGCACAAAACAGTTATTGGTGGGAACGCATATGCAGATACAACAATTATTATAATAAGAATGTGTTGACTGTAAAATCTATACCCTATACAATGAGTAAACATCATTTGTTCTGGCCGATCGCACAGACTGAGATCGACAGAAATACCGGTGCTGTACTTAACCAGAACTACGGATATGTGGGGTATGAAAAGAATGTGGCTCCGATAGATAACTTGGAAGAAGCTATAACAGCCAATCAATAAGTTTACGCAATAGGTAATAGTTTTTAACAAATCAATTAGGTGTTAGTTTATGTCGGGTTATTTTAATTTCTATATTAATTTGACCCGACATTTTGACTAATAAAAAAGTATTTTTACAAATGAAAAGTAAGTTATTCTTTTTAATCATAGCAATACTTTGTGTAAAATCTTATGCACAAAAAAGTACAGAATCCTATCATGGATACCCGATCAACCCTGTTCCTTTTACATCGGTCAAAGTTACTGATGCTTTTTGGGGACAAAGGCTCAAAGCCAGTCGTGAAGTAACGATTCCTTTGGCTTTTAGTAAATGCGAGGAAACGGGACGTTACGAGAATTTTGTAAAAGCGGCTAATCCGAGCGAGAATTATAAGGTTGGAGGATTATCTTTTGATGATACGGATGTTTATAAAACCATAGAAGGTGCCAGTTATTCTATGCAGACTTATCCGGACAAAAAACTGGAGAGATATATCGACAGTGTATTGGTTATTGTTGCAGCAGCACAGGAACCAGACGGATATTTGTATACTTCGCGCACTATGAATCCAAAACATCCGCACGAATGGGCGGGTAGCAAACGTTGGGAAAAGGTTGAAGTTCTGAGCCATGAATTTTATAATCTGGGACATATGATCGAAGGTGCTATTGCTCACTACCAAGCTACAGGAAAGCGTAATTTTCTGGATATAGCTATCAAATATGCTGATTGTGTTGAACGTGAAATAGGCGATGCTCCCGGCAAGCAGATTTATGTACCAGGACATCAGATCGCAGAAATGGCATTAGCTAAATTGTATCTGGTAACAGGACAGAAAAAATACCTTGATTTAGCAAAATTCTTTTTGGATAAACGTGGATATACTTCCCGTAAAGACGAATACAGCCAAGCTCACAAACCTGTTTTAGAACAGGATGAGGCAGTGGGTCATGCCGTTCGGGCGGCATATATGTACTCCGGAATGGCTGATGTAGCTGCCCTTACCGGCGATACCGGATATGTTCGCGCTATCGATAATATCTGGGAAAATGTAGTTTCTAAAAAACTATATATTACCGGAGGGATTGGTGCCAGGCACCATGGCGAAGCTTTTGGTGCTAACTACGAGTTGCCCAATCTGACTGCATATAATGAAACTTGCGCAGCCATTGCCAATGTATATTGGAACCACCGTTTGTTCCTGATGCATGGCGATGCCAAATATTATGACGTATTGGAACGCACCTTATACAACGGGCTCATTTCAGGTGTTGCTATGGACGGCGGAACCTTCTTCTATCCCAATCCTTTGGCGTCGGACGGGAAATACAAATTCAGTCAGGGGGCGTGTCATCGTCAACCCTGGTTCGGTTGTGCCTGCTGTCCGTCAAATATCAGCCGTTTTATTCCTTCATTGCCAGGCTATATATATGCTGTAAAGGACAATAAAGTATATGTGAACCTGTTCATGTCGAATACATCGAATCTGAGAGTCGATGGCAAAGATATTTCATTAAAACAGACAACTAATTACCCATGGAATGGCGATGTGTCGATAGAAGTAACAAAGACATCGGGCAAACCTTTCAATATGATGCTCCGTATTCCCGGATGGGCAAAGAACGAAGTACTCCCCAGTGAACTTTATACTTACGCTGATGCCAAACAAGCTAGTTATAGCGTAAAAGTAAATGGGCAGTCTGTAAATAGCGAATTGATAAATGGATATTTCAGCATTGAACGCAAATGGAAAAAAGGAGATAAAGTTGAAGTCTATTTCGATATGCAGCCTCGTACAGTAAAAGCCAATGCGAAAGTAGAAGCGGATAAAGGAAGAGTAGCATTCGAAAGGGGGCCGATAGTTTATTGCGCCGAGTGGGCTGATAATACTTTCGATATTCCGAGTATCTTATTACCGGCAAAACCGGAAATACAGGTAGTGGATAAACCAAATACGTTGAATGGTATAAAAGAACTTAAAACGCAGGCGCAATCTCTTTTTATAAATAAGAATGGATTGCTGGAAACCCAGCATGTAACGCTTACTCTTATACCCTACTACGCATGGTCGCATCGTGGCGATGGGAATATGGCAGTTTGGCTACCACAAGAAGTTAGTGCAGTAGTTCCTACAAAAGAAAATAATTAATAATTAATCACTTATTTTAGAACATGAAACATTTATTTACAGCCATGATGGTAGCATCACTTTTAATAGGATGTAGCGGTGGCAAAGAAAAAAAAGTTGAACCATTTGCAAAAGGAGAATTTAAGGAATGGGCTCAGACTCCCCCTATGGGATGGAACAGTTGGGATTGCTATGGTCCTACGGTCGAAGAACACGAAGTGAAAGCCAATACGGATTATATGGCCGATAAACTGAAAGAATACGGATGGGAATATATTGTGGTAGATATCCGTTGGTTTGTTGAGAACGACAAGGCAGGCGGATATAACCAGAAAGATCCGCGCTATGTCCTTGACAAATATGGCCGATATATGCCTGCTGTAAATCGTTTCCCTTCAGCAAAAGATGAAAAAGGTTTTAAAGAACTGGCTGATTATGTACACAGTAAGGGCTTGAAATTTGGTATCCACATCATGCGCGGAATACCGAAAGAAGCAGTAGCAAAAAAATTACCCATTAAAGGAATAGATGGAGTAACAGCCGATCAAATATACTCCACTGAACAACAATGTCCTTGGTTACGGGATAATTATACTATCGTTGCCGATAAACCCGGTGCGCAGGAATACTACAATTCTATATTCGATATGTACGCCGAATGGGGAGTGGATTTTGTGAAGATCGATGACCTTTCCAATCCTTATCATCAACCGGAAATTGAACTCATTCGTAATGCGATCGACCAGTGCGGACGTAAAATAGTATTGAGTTTGTCTCCCGGTCCTACTAATGTGGCAAAGGCCGAGCACGTTCGCGAGCATGCAAACATGTGGCGCATGGTCGATGACGTATGGGACTTGTGGAGGGATGTTAAACAACTGCTCAAAGTATCGCAAGGTTGGTACCCGTATATAGCTCCCGGAACCTGGCCTGATTGCGATATGATACCTTTAGGACGTATTTCTGTCCGTGGCGAAAGAGGAGCAGACCGTATGACGCGCTTGACTAAAGAAGAGCAATATTCGCTGATGACTCTCTTCACTATTTTCCGTTCGCCTTTGATGTTTGGCGGTGACCTCCCGAGTAACGATGAATTTACCTTATCTCTGTTAACCAATAAAGAGGTATTGAAAATGCATCGTGAAAGCACAGGCGTAAATCAACTGTTCCAGGATGAGAGCAAAGTAGCCATAACCTCTCGCAATCCAAATACTAACGAAGTATACTTAGCTATTTTCAACATAGATGATGAGAAGCCTCAGGAGATTTCAATAAACCTGAAAACGTTGGGATTGAACGGGGATTGCAAAGTCGTTAACATGTGGACGGGAGAAGATATGGGTACGGTATCGAATGATCTTGTGCAAACATTAAAACCACATGCGAGCGGGTTGTATAAATTGTCTAATTAAATCTTTATAAAATATGAAGTTCTTTTCAATCTTCCTGCTTTTGTGTGGGGTGACTTTTTCTTTCGAAGTACAGGCGATCGGTCATACGGATAATCAAAAGTCCGAAAGTTATCTTTTTGCTTACTTCGAGGGAAAAGGGAAAGGAACCGAACAGGAGCAACTCCGTTTCGCCGTAAGTGAAGATGCGGTCAACTGGTACGCGTTGAACAATAATCGTCCGATTATACCCTCCCATGAGATTTCTCAAACAGGCGGTATCCGCGATCCACATCTTCTACGCGGTGCTGATGACAAATCATTTTATATGGTGGCGACCGATATGTTTACGGTCAAAAACGGATGGGGAAGCAATCCGGGTATTGTCATGATGCGTTCCGACAACCTGCTGGACTGGAAACATTCAGTCATTGATCTGGCCAAACTATATCCGAAGAAATTCGGAAATGTAAAATGGGTATGGGCACCGCAAACATTCTACGATACTAAAACAAAGAAATATCTCGTCTATTTCACAGTTCGATATCATGGCGACCGGAAACTCGATTTTTACTGTGCTTATGCCAATAAAGATTTTACCGGATTTGAGAAAGAACCTCAATTGATGTTCAGCCCCAAATATGGAGGTATTGATGGTGATATAATCTATAAAGACGGTTTGTATCATTTCTTTTTCAAAGGCAATACTAAAGACGAGAACGGAAAAGAAGTGAGGAACGGCATACAACAAGCAACCAGTAAATCGCTAAAAGGCCCATGGAAAGAAGACTTCAACTATATAGATGCTTATGCAGATACCCCGGTAGTCGTAGAAGGCTCAAGTATCTTCAAATTAAATCATTCGGATGAATATCTATTGATGTACGATTTGTATGCTGATGGACGGTATGAATTTCAACGAAGTAAAGACCTGTTTAATTTCTCCAAAAAGCCGGAATCGTTCACCAAAAACTTTCATCCCCGTCACGGAAGTGTGATCAGTATTACCCGAGAGGAAGCACGACGCCTGCACGCTAAATGGGGTGGTGTCCCCGGAAGTTTGCTACAACCTGTTGAAGCAAACGACCGTTATCATTTCCAATCCCAAGGTAACCCCATTATCAAACACCATTATACGGCCGATCCGGG
The DNA here is from genome assembly GCA_031554505.1 of Bacteroides sp. GTDB lineage: Bacteria > Bacteroidota > Bacteroidia > Bacteroidales > Bacteroidaceae > Bacteroides. The sequence goes on from JAVBVI010000022.1 coordinate 15,035, forward strand.
AGCGATGGTAGAAGGGGATACCTTATGGCTGCATTTGGGACACGATTTTGCGGGTAACCAACGTGGCTACAAAATGCACGACTGGCTCGTATTCTCTACTACCGATCTGAAGAACTGGACCGAACATCCTGTTCCATTAAAAGTGTCGGATTTTTCATGGGCAAGCAAGGATGCCTATGCTGGTCAGGTGATTAAGAAAAATGGTAAATATTATTGGTACATAAGCACTAACGCCACAGGAATCGGGGTCGCCGTTTCCGATCGCCCTGAAGGTCCCTTTACAGATGCGCTCGGAAAACCGTTGTTGACGAACGAGGATTGTTTTGCTTCCACTCACTGGTGGGCCTGTATCGACCCTGCCGTGTTTATAGATGATGACGGACAGGCCTGGCTATTCTGGGGAAACCGTGAATGTTACTATGCCAGATTGAAAGATAACATGATAGAAATAGACGGTGAGGTAAAACAACTTACTTTCAATGGCTTTGATTTTACCGAAGCTGCGTGGATTCATAAATATAACGGAAAGTACTACCTGACCTATGCCAGCGGATTTCCCGAGAGACTGGATTATGCCATAGCTGATAACATTGAAGGACCTTACGAATATAAGGGAATACTGAATGAGATCGCAGGCAATAGTAATACTAATCATCAGGCAATTGTGGAGTTCAAAGGACAGTGGTATATGGTGTATCACAACGGTGCGCATCAAAAAGGTGGAGGTAGTTACAGTCGCTCGGTCTGTATCGATAAATTATATCATCATACGGATGGTACAATTAAACGTATTGTGATGACCACTGAAGGCGTTTCGGGTATTAAATAAAAAATGATTATTAAAAATAGAAAGATGAAAACATTAAAAACAGTACTGAACTTTTGGCAAGAAATTGTTTTTGTAATTCCTTTAGGAATATTGTTGATCGAGATGAGTACAAAGTATTTTGTTGTATTTCGACAAACAATTGATATTGTCTGCTTTTGTTTCTTTTCAATTTTACTAATCTGTCTCGTAGGACATTTTTTTTTGGAAAAACAAAATATTAGCAGTCATCTTATCTGTAGTTCTGGGATTAAGTTCCTTCGTCCTAATTTTGATATCACTTTATGCCTTAACCACAAGTCTACAAGTAGTACAAGCAGTTACAATGTTGTTTCTTGGATTATTCCTTAGTTTTACGGCGATTAAAATGTTTATGAAATTTTTTCAGAAGAATATTCCCACAGCTTTAGCTGAATAATATTAATTAGCTTTTTGAAAAATAGATTACCCGTTCTGAAATGGATGGATACCTGGAAATTCTCGGATTATTAATTGAAAAACATATAATAAATGATGACCAAATTAAAACTTATTATCTTTTGTCTGTTTATAACTTCGGTTATATCCGCACAAAACGTAATATCCTACAATTTTGCTGATGATTCTCCATCATGGAATGTCAGGAAAGGTAAAGTTGAAGTAGGCGAACATGAAGCCCGCAATACAAAGGCTCTCAAATTAAGTCCTAATACGCAGGTAAATATTCATCTTTCGCTTCAGCCGTCTTCTTCTTATCTCTTGACTGTGTGGATGCGAACTGAAAGCGGTGCCGATGATGTTAGTATGCAGATAAATAATCTGGGGAAAAATAATATCAGTGTTAACACGGCATTGGCAACATGGACAAAATTCGAACGGGTAATAAACTTGTCTGAGAATCAAGAATCAGCCGAACTCGAATTTATTTTTGGCAATTCTCAAGGCAATACGCATGCCTGGATCGGAGAAATTCTTGTCAAGCGAACCGGGGATTATAAAGAAATTGTTTATGCGGGTATACCACCGGCACCTGAACGTGAAATAAAAACGGATCTGGGTATCGAAATGCAACCGGACGATAAAATCCAATGGATGTTGGATGATAAAATTGGGTTATTTATCCATTGGGGATTGTATGCAGGGCCTGGTAGAGGAGAATGGTACATGGAGAATAACGGTATCAGCCCCGAAGAGTACCGGAAATTAGCTTATCCTGAATCAGGAGATCTATATTTTGATGCTAAAGACTTCGATGCCCGCAAGTGGGTCGATCTCGCAAAAAAGATGGGTGCCAGGTATATGAATATGATAACTCAACACCATGATGGTTATGCTTTATTTGAAAGCAAGTATATGAATGCTTTTACTTCGAAACAGACTCACAACAGGGATTTTGTCAAAGAATATGTGGATGCTTGTCGAGAAGCCGGATTGAAGGTTGGGATTTATAAAACACTGATCAATTGGCGTTTCCCCGGATATTATGATGTAACAGGAACAGACTGTAAGTCGAATAAATTCGGTTACACGACAGCTTCCTGGCACAAAGAGAATGCCCGTATAATGAAAGAAGAGCTTTATTGCCAGACAAAAGAACTGATGACTAAATATGGGAAGATCGACCAGCTATTCTGGGATGGCGGTTGGCTTGCTCAACAAGGTTTGGATGCCGATGGAGCCTATTTTTGGGAATCGGGTAAATACATGAGCAATGATAATCAATGGCCGGTAAATCCATTATTTCAGGATATCGAAGAAGAAACAAGTAAGCCTTTAGGCCTTATGGGAATGGTACGCAAATATCAGCCCGATATCGTGGCCAACATCCGTAGTGGCTGGATGGGAGATTATACCAATGAAGAAGGCGGTGGTGCCGTTAAAGGTGAAATACGCAGTGGTGTGGTTGAAAAATGTTTCACCTTGTCTCCGGGTTGGGGGTACACGCCTGCAACCAAAGACCCCGGAAGAATTATGTCCTTAAAGAGAATCAAACGAATCTTTGCAGATTGTATGGTGCGTAATATAAGTTTCCTTGTAAATATAGGTCCTGATAGACATGGGAATGTAGCGGCAGCATATGAGCAAAGGTTGCTTGAATTTGGAGAATGGGTACACAGTACGAGTGAGGCTATTTACGGAACGCGAGGTGGTCCGTGGCAACCGGTAGACGGTCAGTATGGTTTCTGCTATAAGGACAATGTGATATATGTATATTTTCTGGGAGAATACTCTGAAAAAGATTTCACGTTACCTCCTGTTAATAAAGGAATGAAAGCGGTAAAAGCCTACAATGTCTATTCAAAAGAAAAAGTAAATTTTGGACAGAAAGGTCAAACTATAACATTAAAAGGAATAAATCCGATTGAAGACGACCTCACTGTTATTGCTATTGTATTAAACAGAAATGTCAGATAGTCATAGTATAAGAACACCTGTGTTACTAATAATAAATATAATATCATGAACCTAAAAAGAACATCATTGATAATCACAATGATCCTGGTGCTTGTACAACACATCGATGCACAAGCCTATCCTAAAGCGATATTATCCGGAGATTATCCCGATCCTACCGTAGTACGTGACGGAAAGGATTATTATATGACCCACTCACCCTTTTATTATATGCCGGGATTTCTTATCTGGCATTCACAAGACCTCATAAATTGGGAACCTGTCAGCCGTATCGTACCCGAATACAAAGGTTCGGCCATGGCTCCCGACCTAATAAAACACGATGGTCGTTTCTATCTCTATTTTCCTTCAGCCGAAACCAATTGGGTAGTCTGGGCAGACGATATTAAAGGGCCTTGGAGCACACCTATTGACCTGAAAGTCGGCGGGATCGACCCCGGGCATGTTGTCGGTGAAGACGGCAAACGCTATCTTTATGTCAACGACGGACGTATGATCCAACTATCCGACGACGGGCTTTCTACTGTCGGACAACTAAAAAAAGTATATGACGGTTGGGAATTTCCAAAAAAATGGGAAACAGAAGGCATGTGGCTCGAATCTCCAAAATTCATCAAAAAGGATGGATATTATTATCAGATTTCCGCACAAGGAGGAACAGCAGGACCTCCTACCAGTCACATGATTGTTATCGCCCGTTCCAAAAGTGTACATGGCCCGTGGAAAAACTCCCCCTATAACCCCCTTGTACATACGTATAGCCAAAGTGATAATTGGTGGTCGAAAGGACACGGCACTCTTATAGATGATGTGAATGGTAATTGGTGGGTTATTTACCACGCTTATGCCAATGGCTATCATACACTGGGACGACAAACGTTGATCGAACCTGTTGAATGGACTTCGGACGGTTGGTTTAAGACCAAATCAACCGCAGAACTTATCATTCCTCAAAAAAATATAAAGCACGGCATGCAACTGTCCGATAATTTTTCGTCTAAAGAATTATGTTTGCAATGGACATTTTGGAAAGAATATGCTCCTGAATCAATTACCCTGGAAAATAACACACTTTGGCTGCAAGCCAAAGGAACCACCCCTGTCGATAACCGCAAATTACTGGTTACGACAACCGACAAAACATACGAAACTCAGGTTGAAGTAGAAACTGGAAAAGGAAATCGTGCCGGTCTGATGCTTTATTACAATGAAAAAGCATACGCCGGAATCCTATCGGATGGAAAAAAGCTCACCATCTATAAAGATGCCAATACCTCTTTTGAATTACCTAATAAGTTTGGAAAACGATTTTTCCTAAAAATCCTGAACCAAGGTAACAACTGCAAATTCTTAGCCAGTAAAGACAACCGCAATTGGGCTGTACTAGCCGAAAACGTGAACGTATCGGAAATGCACCACAATAATTACAAAGGTTTCTATGCCTTACGGGTCGCTCTGGTTTCAGAAGGAAAAGGGAAAGCCGGATTCAGGGATTTCCGTTATAAGGATGCTGTTCCAAAAGAAAGCGATATGAGTGCTTATCTGATGGTATTTCACAAAGACGACACACATGGTTTATATATGGCAGTCAGCCCCGACGGATATAGCTTCACCGCCTTGAACGAGGGCAATCCCATCATGGCAGGCGATACGATTGCCGACCAGAAAGGCATTCGCGACCCGCACATCTATCGTGGTCCTGACGGCGCATTTTATATGTCGATGACCGACTTGCATGTCTTTGCCAAAAGAGACGGTAAGCGGGAAACAGAATGGGAACGTGACGGAAAAATATATGCCTGGGGAAACAACCGTGGATTGGTACTGATGAAATCATGGGATCTGGTGAACTGGAAACGCACGAACCTTCGCTTCACCGATATCTCTGCACGCTTCCAGGAAATAGGCTGTGCCTGGGCACCCGAAACTATATACGATGAAGAGAAAGGCAAACTCATGATCTACTATACCATGCGTTTCCGCAACGAACCGAATAGATTATATTACGTCTATGTCAACGATGATTACGACTGTTTGGAATCGATGCCCGAACTACTATTCGCCTACCCTAACGAAAAGGTATCAGCCATTGATGCCGATATTACCAAAGTAGGCGATAAATACCGTATGTTCTACGTTTCCCATGACGGAACGGCAGGTATCAAACAAGCCGTTGCCGATAAAGTAAACGGGGAGTATCAATATGACCCCCGTTGGTATGATCCGGAACCAAGTTCATGCGAAGCCCCGAATGTATGGAAACGTATCGGCGAAGACAAATGGGTACTGATGTATGATTGTTACGGACAAAATATTCACAACTTCGGATTTATTGAAACCTCAGATTTTGTCAATTTTGAAAACCTGGGACAGTTTAATACCGGAGTGATGAAAACCACCAATTACATCTCCCCCAAACATGGAGCCGTTATACCAATAACGAAAGAGGAGGCAGAACGATTGACCAATCATTGGAAGCTGGATATGCAGTTTAAGTGAAATTCATACTATCAACCTACATGAAATATTGTCAATTATTTTCCTTGCTCATTTCCCTTTTGTTGGTTGTGGCTTGTTCTACACCCAACAAAATAATGATAGGAACAGTTGAAGAAGGGCACAATCCGATACTAAAAGGCTTGTATGCCGATCCGGAAATATTGTATGCTGAAAAGACCGGAAAATATTATATTTATCCTACCAGCGATGGCTTCACCGGTTGGACAGGAACGTACTTTAAAACCTTTTCTTCCGACGATTTAAAAACGTGGAAAGACGAAGGAGTTATTCTTGATTTGGAAAAGGATGTTTCCTGGGCAAATAAACACGCTTGGGCACCCTGTATTATCGAGAAGAAAGATAAAGATGGCAATTATAAATACTATTATTATTTCACGGCTGCTCAAAAGATTGGTGTAGCGGTTGCCGATCATCCGACGGGACCCTTCAAAGACTCGGGCAAACCGTTGATAGATAAAAAACCTGATGGTATGACACGAGGACAAAATATCGATCCCGATGTTTTTACCGATCCAAAAACAGGAAAGAACTACCTGTATTGGGGAAATTATTTTATGGCGGTGTGTGAGTTGAATGACGACATGATCTCGGTGAAACCCAATACTACCCGGATCCTGATCCCGAATGCTGACTTTCATAGCGAAGGGGTATATATTTTCTACCGCAATGGTTACTATTATTTCACCTGGTCGAAAAACGATACCCGTAGCCCCGATTATGAAGTTCGCTATGTAAGATCAACCTCTCCCACGGGACCTTTCGAAGCATCTGAAAGCATAGTAATTCTTTCTAAAGATGCGGACAAAGATATTTATGCCACAGGGCACCATTCCATTTTGAAGATTCCGGGGAAAGACGAATGGTATATCGTGTATCATCGCTTTAGACGTCCGGATGGTATCAAAATGGGAAGAGAAGCCGGATATAATAGGGAAGTATGTATCGACCGGTTAGAGTTTAACACAGATGGTAGTATAAAAAAGGTTATTCCGACCATCTGAAAAAAAATAAGTCCATTCATATTAAATTAAGTCATGAAAAAGATATTTCACTACATCCTTCTCATTTATTGCTTCGGATTATTTTCTCCGAACGTATGTGCCAATGAGCCGGATTCAACCTATCTGTTTGCATATTCAACAGATAAAAATAAAAACCGGGCCGGACTATTCTTTGCATGGAGTAATGACCAAAAGCACTGGCACCCTATCGGGCCGGAATATTCTTTTCTCCGCTCTGACTATGCAGGCGGAGAAGGGGGTAAACAGATGTTCGATCCTGTTTTATTTCAATCGGAAGACGGTTGCTGGCACATTGTCTGGACGCTCAATGACGACGTGCGTTCGTTTTCTTATAGTAGCTCAAATGATCTGATAAATTGGAAACCTCAATCCTATCCCATCTTTGACTACGATAACAATTTCAAAAAACCGGAACTCACTTTCGATGCGAAAAGCAACAGCTATATCCTCACCTGGCTGGGTGACAGAAATGGAATTAAAGGGATGTACGGAACAACCACCAAGGATTTTAAAACCTATTCTCCCATCACTGAGATCCAGGAAGAAGCGCGTGCCAACCAGCGTACGCAAGCCCTTATCTCCGGCAAAGAAGAAACAGGAACTGTACACAAGGTACCGTGGAGTTTAATTCAGACATTAGAGGATAGGGTACAGTTAACTGCAATTAAAAATCAGCAAAACTGGGAAACAATGAGACAGGACCCCACTCGTTTTGCCAACCTCAAACCAGTCGATGTCGAAATAACCGTAACGGGTGAAAATAAAGCAATCAGCAATGACCTTATTGGTATCTTCTTCGAAGACCTCAACTATGCAGCTGACGGAGGAATCTATGCCGAACTGATCCAGAACCGCGGATTCGAGTATTCTGCAAAAGACCGCAAAGAATGGAACTCCAAATCGTTCTGGCAATTGAAAGGAGAGAATGCCTCTTTCGAAATAGCGACAGATAATCCTATTCATAAGAATAATCCTCATTATGCCATACTTAAAATAGAACAAACCGGTGCCTCTCTGTTAAACGAAGGCTTCGGCGGCATCGTACTCAAAGCAAACGATAAATACGACCTGTCCCTTTTTGCCCGTACGCTGGAAGGTAAATCCGGGAAACTGAAGATCCGTTTAGTCGATGAAGGTGGAACCATCTGCGGAGAAGTAATCACCCCTGCGTTACAGAACGAATGGAAAAAGCTCTCCCTGACGATTACCGCTAAGCGGTCGGCAACAAAGGCTCGCCTGGAAATTATACCCCAGACTACCGGAACCATCGCTATGGATATGATATCCCTCTTCCCGCAAAAAACATTCAAAGGACGCAAGAATGGCCTTCGTGCCGATCTGGCACAAACGCTTGCCGACATGAAGCCCCGTTTTGTACGTTTCCCCGGCGGTTGCCTGATACATGGAGACGGACTCGACAATATGTACCAGTGGAAAAACTCCATTGGTCCTCTGGAAGCCCGTAAATGCCAATCCAATATATGGGGGTATCACCAGACTACCGGACTGGGCTATTTCGAATACTTCCAGTTCTGTTCAGACATCGGAGCCGAACCTGTACCCATTGTTCCAGCCGCTGTATCTTGTCAGAATTCGGCCATAAACCATGAATGCCGTTTAGGCGGGCAACAGGGAGGAATACCCCTTTGCGAGATGGACGCTTATATCCAGGATATATTCGACCTGATAGAATGGGCAAACGGTGATCCCAAGAAAAGTAAATGGGCAAAGATGCGTGCGGATTCCGGACATCCGAAACCCTTTAACCTGAAATACATCGGCGTCGGCAATGAAGACTTAATTTCCGATGTGTTTGAAGAGCGCTTTGCCCTGATTTATAAAACACTGAAAGAGAAACATCCGGAAATTACCGTGATCGGAACCACAGGCCCTTTCTCTCAAGGTTCGGATTATAAAAGAGGCTGGGAATTTGCTACAGAATTAGGCGTATCTATCGTCGATGAACACTACTATCAGGCACCCGGATGGTTTATTCATAACCAGGAATATTACGACCGATACGACCGCAGCAAACCGAAAGTATATCTTGGAGAATACGCCGCTCACATATCGGGACGCCATAACAATATAGAAACGGCCCTGCTCGAAGCGTTGCATCTGACAAATGTGGAAAGAAACGGTGATATTGTGCTGATGACAACCTACGCCCCTCTGCTGGCAAAAGAAGGTTTCACCCAATGGAATCCCGACTTGATCTATTTCAATAATACGGAAGTTAAACCCTCTGTGGGTTATTATGTACAGAAACTATTTGGAATACATAGCGGCGATGAATATTGGTATAGCTCTATCAAACTCTCCAACAATGATCAGGCTGTTACCAAACGTATCGGAAAATCAATCGTACGGGATAAAAAGACAGGTGATATCATCATAAAATTAGTGAATCTTTTACCTGTAGAGGCTAAAACAACATTGAACCTCAAAGATATTGGAACCAACCTGTCAGGAATTGTAAAAACAACCCTAACGGGAACACCGGATAATAAAACGGCAAAACCGACAGAATCGAAAATATCACGGGATGAAATGCAGAATTTAAGTCTGCCTCCTTATTCTTTTACCGTATTGAGATTGCATACAAACAAATTATAATTATATAATTTTTACTCAATGAAACATCTGAATTTTTTAATAATAGGGATAGTATCATTTTTTATACCTTCTCTGTCAGCACAGAATACATACGAGTTCGATTTAGACATTAAAAAGCTTGGGGCACCGATCCAACCCACCATGTATGGTTTGTTTTTTGAAGACATTAACTTCGCTGCCGATGGCGGACTATATGCCGAATTAGTTAAAAACCGCTCTTTTGATTTCCCTCAGAATTTAATGGGATGGGATACCTTCGGTAAAGTAGAGGTATTAAAAGAAAATCCTTTGTTTCCCAATAATCCTACCTATTTGAAATTTTCGGGAAGCGGTCATAGGGACAAATACACCGGAATTGAGAACGAAGGGTTTGCTGGAATGGGCTTCAAAAAGGATGAGAAATATCGTTTTTCGGTTTGGGCGAAAAAGGCGTCTAATGTAGAAAATCAAAAACTGAATATACAATTGATCAGCGAAAAAAATCATATTCTCGCGAGTAAGGACCTGGAGATCACCGATAATAATTGGAAATTGTACGAAATGGAGATCGTTCCGAGGACAACTGACAAGAAAGGGCGATTACGTGTATTCCTCGCTTCACAAGGAATTGTATTTGTCGAACATGTTTCCTTATTCCCCGTCGATACATGGAGGGGGCGCAAAAACGGATTACGCAAAGATCTGGCACAAGCGTTGGTAGACCTGAATCCCGGAGTTTTTCGTTTTCCCGGAGGCTGTATTGTAGAGGGTACTGATCTTGAAACACGCTATGATTGGAAAAAAAGCGTCGGACAAGTTGAAAACCGCCCTGTGAATGAAAACCGTTGGCATTATACGTTTAAAGACAGACTTTTCCCTGATTATTTCCAATCTTATGGATTAGGCTTTTACGAATATTTTCTGCTTTCGGAAGATATGGGTGCAGAACCTCTTCCCATTGTTAATGTCGGTTTGGCTTGTCAATATCAAAACGACTGTTGCGAAGCACACCAGCCTGTAGGGGAATTGGATAGTTATGTCCAAGATGCGTTGGATTTAATCGAGTTTGCCAATGGCGATGTGCATTCAACCTGGGGAAAAGTGCGTGCCGAAATGGGACATCCCGAACCTTTCAATATGAAATTTATCGGAGTAGGAAACGAGCAATGGGGATCCGAATATGTGGAACGTTTAGAAGTGTTTGTAAAAGCTATTCGATCGAAATATCCGCAAATGAAGATTATCGGAAGCTCCGGGCCGTCGGCAGACGGAAAACATTTCGACTACTTATGGCCTGAAATGAAAAAACTAAAAGTCGATCTGGTGGACGAACACTACTATAAGAATCCGCAATGGTTTTTAAATAACGCCGCGCGTTACGATAATTACGATCGCAAAGGTCCGGCTGTTTTTGCGGGAGAATATGCATGCCACGACCATGGTAACGGAAAAGCGAATACATTCCTTTCGGCACTTTACGAAGCTGCATTTATGACTGGTCTTGAACGCAATGCCGACATTGTACACATGTGTACGTACGCGCCGTTATTTGCTCACGTCGATGCTTGGCAGTGGAGACCTGATATGATCTGGTTCGATAATCTTACGCATATAAAAACCCCTAATTATTATGTTCAGCAATTATACGCTCACCACGTAGGCACCAATGTAGTATCATTGACCCATAATAAAAAACCTTTGATCGGGCAAGATGGGTTGTATGCATCAGCAGTGTATGATAAGGATAAAAACTGTTACATTGTGAAGATTGTGAATGTGAGTGATAATGACAAATCAGTACATATTAGAATACATGGGAAAAAAAAGAATCAAAGTTTTCAAGTGGGAGAATCTGTTCTTTTACATCATTCAAGCCTAAAGAGTGTAAATACCTTTGATTTGCCTCAAGAGATTATACCTGTACCAACCATAGCATCCATCAAAAATAATGTGTTAGAAATAACAGTAGGAAAACAATCATTTGGTATATTTACTATTAAATAAGCAAATATATTATAATCGCAACATACACCTGCCCATGAAACACATTTTATCTATATTGGCATCATTCATAATTTGTTCTTACTCAATAGCTCAACCGTACTATTTTAAGAACTTAAGCAGAATCAATGGGCTTTCCAATGATTATGTTACTGATATTGCACAAGACCGCCAAGGTTTTGTCTGGATTGGCACTCAAGCAGGATTAAGCCGTTTCGACGGAAAGAATTTAACCTCCTATAATACATTAAATTCAGAATTGCATAACTCGGCAATTAACAAATTGCTTTATGATGATGAGGAGAACAAATTATGGATAGGCACTAACGAGCATTTAAGCGTTTTAGACTGCTCAACCATGAAATTCGAGAATTTCAGTCATTTGGATGGGTATGCTTTGCAAAATGTTCATATTTTATCTTTTGGCTCCAATAATGATATCTGGATAATAAATGTGAAACGGGATGTTCTTTGTTACAACAAAAAAACAAAAAAAGTTGTACCATACAATAACGATAAGATAAAAGGATTTAACACACATAATTACTGTATTTACGATGATGGAAAAGGTAGTTTGTATTTAGGTCACATGGAGCATGGAATGTCAGTATTAAACCTGGAAAATCTTCGTTTACAAAACTTTACTCATAACGCGGCTAATATTAACAGCATCCCAGGAAATAGTGTATATGATATAAAAGAAGACGCATATGGGAATCTATGGATAGGAACAGACCGGGGATTAGCCCTCTTTAATCCTCTAACAAGTGATTTTACTGTATTTCGGAATGACCCTCAGCATCCATTTTCATTAGCAGACAATCGTATTACTCAACTCGAAACAATGGAAGATGGCTATTTGTGGATAGCTACTGAAGCGGGTGGCATTAGTATTCTGGATTATCAGAACCTTGATCTATCAAACCCCCAGAATGTTAAATTCACCAATCTTACTCCTCAAGATGGACTTTCATCCAGAAGTATAAGTAGTTTGATGCAAGACTCATTCGGCAATATATGGATTGGCAAGTAAGGGCTTAGAATCAACTGTAAACAACTGTAACCAATTAGTACGAAGTCTCTCATTTTGAGGGACTTTCTTTGTTTTAACACTTACCACTCATTTTTTGTCAATACCCGTTTTTCACTCTATTTTTATACCGTATTTCTACCGCGAAACAATTTTGCGGTGGAGCCCGATGTCACAGTGACGCATTAGTTGACATGTGTTGACAATGGTTTACGTAGGTTGACATAAAGGAGGCGAAATTAAAACGAATAAGGATATGGAAGTAAAGCGAACTTGCCAATGGTGTGGCAAAGTATTTATTGCCCAGAAGACGACAACGAAGTATTGCGGTCTTCAATGTGCACAGCGTGGATATAAGCAACGCGAGCGCGAGAAAAGAGATGAACTAAAAAAGAGTCAGGAGCTCTTACGTCCTGTTGTAGCTTTGGAGGGTCAGGATTACTTGACCTTTTCCAAAGTGGCAAGTTTGATGGGTACCAGTAGGCAATACATTTACAAATTAGTAAATCAAGGCAAACTACGTGCATCCAGGTTGAGCGAAAGGATGTCCTTCATTCGCAGGGCTGACATTGAACTGATGCTAAAGTCCAAACCTTATGAGCGCATCATGCCGAAAGAGGAGATAAACATTGCCGAATACTACACGGCCGAGGAGATTGCCGAGAAGTATAAGGTCAATGCCAAATGGGTTTGGACGTTTACCCGACAGAACAAAATACCGAAAGTGCGTATCCGGAAGTTCAATTATTACAGCAAAAAACATATTGATGCAGCCTTTGCCAAATACGAAGTGGATACAGAACTATCCGAATGGTACACTCCCGAAGAGATTGTTGAGAAATACAGTATGACCCGCACGGCCATCCGAAGTCAGGTTTATCGGAATAACATCCCCTCCAAGAAAGAGCACGGGAAGATATACTATTCCAAATACCACTTTGATTTATCTAAATCGGAAGGACAATGCAAAGAGGAATATTACTATACCGTACAGGAAGCCATGACAAACTTTCAGTTGACAAGGGATGCCGTTTATGGAGTTCTACGCTTTTACGACATTGAAAGAATGAAAGCCGGGAAGTTCGTAAAGTTTCTCAAAGCCGACTTTGACAAGGTCATGGGCGGAGTTCAAAAAGGTCCTCAAGCAGCCTGCTTAAAATGATTTAGAACTTATTCCAATATGATTCTTTTCAGCAAAACATCATTCAGGACCTTTGCAGCAACTATCAAGTATTAACCACAAATAATAAGAATTTATGTATGAATGTAAAACTGTAACACTTAGAACTCGCCCTATCAAACATGGGCAGTTGTCTTTCTATCTGGATTATTATCCCGGATACAGAGACAAAGAAACAATGAAAGTAATCCGCCATGAATCTCTGGGCATCTACATCTATGAGAAGCCCAAGAATTGCAGGGAACGTGAATTTAACGAACAAATGACCGAGAAAGCGGAAGCCATTCGTTGTCGCCGATTCGATGCGATAGTCAACGAGCGGTACGACTTCCTCGACAAAAGCAAACTGAAAGGTGACTTTTTAGAATATTATCGCCGTCAGCTACGCAAACATGACCAAAAGTGGAAGTTTGTCTATATCCACTTCAGCAATTTTGTAGGAGGCAAATGTATCTTTGAGGAAATAGACATCGACCTTTGCAACCGGTTCCGGGAATACTTGCTTACCGCCAAGAAGCTGAAGAGCAACAAAGAAACCATCTCCCAAAATTCGGCGTCCGGTTATTGGTCCACATTCCGGGGATTTCTCCGAGACCTGTATCGTGCCAAACTGATACGCGACAACGTTAACGACTTCCTGGATAAAATTGAGACGGAAGATATCGACAAGGATTTCCTTACCCAACAGGAATTGTGCAAGCTGGCAGAAACGCCCTGTGATATACCTGTCTTGAAAACCGCTTCGCTATTTGCGTGCTTTACCAGTCTGCGCATCAGTGATATTCTGGCTTTACGATGGGAAAACATTCAGGATTACTACGATGGCGGCAAGTATGTAAAGATTATCACACAGAAAACGAAATCCATTGATACCATCCCCATCAGCAATGAGGCATTGGAGCTTATCGGCGGCACTGGCGAAGGGATTATATTCAAAGGGCTTAGGCGGAGCATGACACAAGCACCTATGAAGAAATGGATCAAGTCTGCCGGAATCACCAAAAATATCACGTTCCATAGCTACCGTAGAACCTTTGCCACCCTGCAAGCAGCAGCCGGGACAGATATTATCACCATAGCCAGTATGATGACGCACAAAAGTATCTCTACCACGCAACTCTATACCAAAACCGTTGATGCCAATAAGCGTAAAGCCTCCTCAAGGATTACGCTCAAACGAAAGGAAGAGTAACGAATAGAAAACAGCCCAAACAGGAGTTTTGAGTATGATTTAGAGTATGATTTGCCGAAAACCTCTTAATTAGTGTGAAGATTCTGTGGTTATTGAGAAGTAATCAGTAATAATTGGAACTACGCAGATAATTTTGTCTGACCGTTTTAAGACCAAATACTTACAGTTATGAATATCAAGACAACAGAATTCACACTACTTTGGCTCATGCCGGGTATTGCATTTGGGAGCATTGCTTTATTGGCATCCTATAAGATAGGCACCGACTTCAATCACCACTGGCTGGTTGAGCCGGGTGTCTTTCTTATTATTTTTCTCTTATTGTTAACCGTTTATGGCCTGCTACTAACAACACTTTCGGGCATTTTCTTTTCGAAAGCAGACCTCACTCCACTTCCCTCTTCAACGGACAATTCATCAGTACCATTGGAACTTCAGGACATTGAAGTACCAACAATCACTGACGTTAAATCTGACACAGACTTCCCGATCCATGAAATTGTCAGTACCTGTCTGAATAAATCAACCTCGATACAAAACGAAAAACGGCAGAAAGCAGAATCAGAGAGACAAAGAAAGATTCTGATTCTTGTGGAATATGCCAATGCAGCCCTGACCAACCACATAAAAAAAAATCAGTTGGAAATCATTCTGAAAAATGTCGAGCTGTTTGCGACATCACCCAAAGCCGATTTTATCCCTGTTGAAACAGACGGTTCTCTTGGCACCGCCGATCTTCGCCACTTTGCATGGAACATCGGAAAAAGATTGGGTTACGACCGGATGACACAAGCCCAGTTCATCAAACAGTGTTTCCCGAAAGAATTCATGAATTGCGAATTACCCACTATCATTCGTAACTTATCAGACGAGGCAGCATCCATCATAAAAGTAGACAAACCGGACGAAGGGAACTATGACTTTCATTGGGAAGCGATAGGGCTTATCAATCCGTTTGAAATAAGTTCTGGTGCCTAAACTTACTTGAAGATGATTATGAAAGAGGCACGCTAGTATCTAAAGACACCACAAATTTTAGTGGCTAACTAGTTCAAATTCGTCGCAAAATACAAATTTCAACGATTAAAAGTAACCCAACAACAAATTTCAGAGCATAACTATCAGATAAGCCTATCAATAATCTTCAGTTCTGCTTGCGAGATTATTTAAGTCCCCTCGCTCAATCCTATAACCATTATAAACTTACTTGGAAATGATTCCACGCTTATTCTAATCTGCCGAAATCAGCATAAGGTCATTGAGTTCCTTTGCTGCATCTTTTAAAACAATTTAGAATGAACAAAGAATTAACATTCAACGACCTCCCAGAGGTCGTAAAAGAACTCTGCAACAAAGTTGAGAGTTTAGAGAGAACGCTGCTAAGCCAAGCGGCCAATCAATCCGTCCCTGCATCAGAGAGCCATCACACTCCGATGACCTCAGAAGAAGCGCGTGCATATCTAAAGATGCCGAAATCTACTTTTTACTTCAAAGTAGGCAATGGAGAGATACCGGCCGTCAAGCAAGGTAAACGCTACTACCTCTACAAAGACGAATTGGACCAGTGGCTGGAAACCGGAAGAAAGAATGCCCCTGCACGCTCTGCCGAAGAGATGAATGCTGCAATCTTGGCATCCCACAAACGAAAGCCTAACATAAAAAACTATTGATAAGTATGGAATACGGCAGAGAAAGAAAATCAATAAAAAAGGAAGAGGCCCAGCGGATATTCCAACAGTCTATTCTTAGTATTACGGGCAATTATGAAGAGGCTCCCGAAGTACTGAAAATAGGCGATACAGTAATCGGCACATCAGGCAATTTCAGTGCATCTATCGGCAAGGCCAAAAGCAAAAAGACATTCAATGTATCAGCCATTGTGGCCGCCGCCTTAAAAAATGGGAAGGTGCTGAATTATTCAGCCTCGTTTCCTCCTGACAAGTCGACTATCATCTATGTAGATACAGAACAAAGCCCTTATCACTGCCTAAAGGTGATGAAACGAATATTTCAATTGGCAGGGCTTTCTACAGAAGAGAACCATCCTTGTTTCCTGTTTCTGGCATTACGCAAAAATACACCCGAAGAACGAATAGCCGCCATAGACGAAGCGATTTATGGGACAGACAATGTAGGTTTAGTTGTCATCGACGGCATTAGAGATTTAGTGTACGACATAAACAGCCCCAGCGAATCGACCTACATTATTTCCAAACTCATGCAATGGACCGATGAGAAACAGATTCATCTTCATACCATCCTCCACCAAAATAAAGGAGATGAAAATGCGCGAGGACATATCGGTACCGAACTAAGCAACAAAGCCGAAACCATTCTTCAAGTAGAAAAGGACAAGGCAGATTCAAGTATCAGTAAAGTAGAAGCCGTTCACATCCGGTCCATGGACTTCAAGCCATTTGCTTTCCGCATAAACGAACAAGTGTTGCCTGAAATTGTGGATGGCTATGTCGTGGAAGAGCCCAAAGTGGGTCGTCCGCCCAAAGAGCCATTTGATCCGTATAAGGAGATTACGGCAGAGCAACACGAGAAAGCACTAATATCTGCATTTGGAGAAAAAGAGACTTACGGATATGAAGAATTACAGGATGCATTGGTTAAAGCCTACAATGAAGCCAACTACCCTATCGGTCGCAACAAAGTAGTTAAAGTTATCACCTTCCTCAGAAACAAGCGGATGATATTGCAAGAGAATGGAAAAAAGTATTCACTCAATCCAGACAGGTATTATTAAAGCCAACCACTTTACTTTATTCTCAGTGCGTATATATTGAGATTAGACAAAGCACTATCTTTAAATATGGCTGGAGTTCCCGATTTGAGAACTCCAGCCATAGGCTTTTTAGGCCAACTATACAGACAGCTTGCTGCCACTTTAGTGCCTTCTTCCCATTGCAAATTTTGCAAATGGGGAATTAGGCTACCCCACTGATAAATCAGTGTGCCATTGGGCAAACCCAACATGTTTCACTTGCCCTGCCGAAATGTCATTCCACATTGGACTACCAGATATTATAATTGTGCATTTACGTCGTATTCATAAAGTGTATATCCGACGTAGTGTCACATGATTTATTGCGATATATTGAGTGCCTATGGGATATGCGATTGGGGAGTGTGATACAGACACTATAGCATTGAATGCGGGAGATGTTTGCGGGCTTTTGTGGGCTGCTACTTATGCTCAGTTCAAGAAAAATCTATTGATGATAAAAATCAAAAACGATAATTTCTACAACCTTTAACGGTTTAAAGGGTCAAGCTTCCCTCTCAATCAACACAATCAAAAACGACACATTTTTTCCCCTTTTCAATGCGTACACCAATCATTTAACCCGTTTTTTAAAATAATACGCATTTTTTTTTTGCCTTTCTTGCTTTTTATATTTTTTCTTCATACTTTTGCAGAAACTAAAAACAGCAATAATATGACAATTGATAGAATCAAAATAGCAGGCATTATGAATCTTGGAGAAATTGAGCTTTCTCTTGGAGACTTAAGTGCATTGATTGCCCTCAATAATTACGGAAAAAGTAATGTATTATCTGCTATTGGTTTTGGAGTTGAATTCATAGGAGTATCATCCAAACAAAAAACGTCTTTAATGAGACTTCGCTCCCTAATACCTATTAATACAGCTTTAGAGGGAAAGCCATTTGTCTATGAATTAGAGGGTTCAATTGATTGGAGCGGCAAAAATTGTCGTTTTATCTATGGTTATTCTTTTGATTGGGCTAAAACGACCAAAGAAGATTCAGGAGCCCGCATCATTGAAGAGCACTTACGTCTAAAGACAGAAGATGAATTGAAGTTTAAGAGTTATATAAACAGAGCTGAGCCTAACGTCTCTTGTTTTTTAGCATCCCCTACAGGGCGCTGTTCAAAGCAACTTCCTGTCGATGAAAATGTTTTGGCTTTAAACAAACTGGGCAACTTTGATGATTTGTTCTATATCACCATCATAAACGAACTCAATCGGTTGGACATTCGCTCCATCAATACGTTGGATAATCCAGACCAGTACTTCAATATGATTACGCCGGATGAAGACATGAACGAATTATCTTTGGACTTTCCTCATGCTGCCAAAGTTGGCTTTTACATCAACAGCCTAAAAGAGTTGAATCCCGAAAAATATGATTTGCTCAAAAACACGGTAATGGATCTACTCCCCAACATAGAAAGCCTTGAGCCTATCCGAGTTGAACTAAAAAAAGATATTCACAAAGGAAAAGAGAAAGATTTGCCCTTTCGTTTACCCGAAACATTTTACGATGTACAGGTTAAAGAGACATACAACAACCAATTCACCAGTATAAATCGCATTTCTACCGGTTGCAAGAAAATATTATATGTATTAACGCTGACAATCGCAGCAGAAATCAATAAAATTCCTTTGATTCTTTTGGAGGAACTGGAGAATTCGGTACATCCACGCTTGCTTCAAAATCTATTATCGACAGTAGTAGCACTAGCAGGAGACACAAAAGTGTTGGTGACAAGCCACTCTCCTTACCTTATAAAATATCTGGAACCAGGACAAATCAAGCTCGGCATGCCTTCTGAAAATGGAGTAGCCGATTTCAGGTCACTAAAGTCGAATAAGGTCTCCAAGATTTTACGTTTAGCTTCTTCAGAGGAAATATCTTTAGGCGAATACCTATTTGAAATGATGCTCAATATGGACGAAGAAAAAGAATTATTGAACGAATACTTCATTTGATGGGAGACAAACAGAAAGCACATATTGTTATTTTTGCAGAAGGAGATACAGACAAAGTCTTCTTCGATGCGCTATTGAACTATTACCGTAAGAATTCTCAAAAGCCAATCTGTTCATGCGAAGTAAGAAACCTACAAGGCGTTTCACGCTACACAAGCAAAGTTTCCGGAAAACTAACGAATGAGATCTGCCCCAACGCCAGAAAAAAAGGAATGGAAGTAAAGGCTGTTTGCTGTAGTTACGACACGGATGTCTTTGAATTCTCTGAACGGCCAGTTGTAGATTGGAACAAGGTCAAACGTGAGGTTAAACGCATAGGCATTAAAGAATTCTGTCAAATACGTGTTGAAAGCATGATGGAGGATTGGTTGCTTGAAGACCTACAAGGGCTTTGTTCCTTCTTGAAGTTAAACTCCGTACCTACCATTATTGGTAAAAACGGACACGCCAAGATACAACAGCTTTTCAGAAAAGCGAACAAAGTATATCTAAAAGGACAAAGTGTAAAAACTTTCCTTGACAAATTGGATATTAGATTGATACGAGATAAAAGAATCAAGGCTTTGAGTGAATTGGAGCTATTATTGAACGTGGAATTAAAAAATAAACCCTAACAATTTATAGTTTATCAGTAAATTGCGGGCACTCACGTTTTTTGATGCAATACTTTCCTGCAAAATATTTTGTATGGTGGTGTATTATGTTTTACCTTTGCAACTAAAGACAAAAGCGATGAAGATATAAAAGTAATTGAAGGACTATAAAAAAGAAGGAGAGCAACTTTGGCGAGCCTCTCTCCTTCTAAAAATTTAATATGGTTGTAATAAATCTCAAAGGGTTTAGTCCCTCCGTTTGAGTTTGCTACAAAGCGCTACAAAGATAGGGATTGTTTTTGTTTCACAAAAATTATTTCTATTTTTATAAGACTTCTACAACCCTCCGGCAAACTCTTGCCGCTGTTTTTACACTTTTTATCAATTAAACGTTTTGATTTATGCCAAAGCATCAACACGTAGTACCCATTGGGGATAAATGGGGAATCAAAGGGGAGGGTAACTCACGATACACGAAGATCACCGATACCCAACGCGAAGCTATCAATGTAGCCCGTACGATTGCGCGGAACCAGCAATCAGAGTTAGTAATACATGGTAGAAATGGACGTATTCGAGAGAAAGACAGTCACGGAAATGATCCATTCCCCCCTAGAGGATAAGCAAAGGAGGTTTTATGAATTTATTAAAAAGAAGTGAAGCCAGTAATTGGGCAAATAGCACTACAGAATTTACTCAAAAGAGATTTATGGATGTACTATCGGAGGCTCGTTGTGCAACGCGCAGCTCCTATACATATTCGATATTCCTGTCGCACTCTCATCATGATGCAGATTTGGTACAGAAGATTGTCGTCATATTGCGCAGCCTGGGAATAAGGGTATATGTTGATTGGCTAGATGATAGTATGCCTAAAATCACTTGTGGTGAAACCGCAAATCGGATAAAGCAGAAGATTACAGAGAACCACAAGTTCATATTCTTAGCAACTAACTTATCAATAGAGTCTAAATGGTGCAATTGGGAAATAGGTTTTGGAGATGCTAAAAAATTGCCAAGCAATAACATTGCAATATTTCCCATTGCAGAGAATACAGGAACGTGGAATGGGAATGAATACCTGCAGCTATACCCTTGTATTAGAAAAGGCTACGCCAATACTAATACTCTATATATAGACTACCCTGATGGACGTTCTGAATTGTTAACAGATTGGATTAGAAAATAAACTATGGGAAAGAAAATTTTTATATCATACAAATATGCAGACACTTCTGTTCAACAGCTAATAAGGAATGCCTGCTGGGAAACCACCAAGGTCCGTGATTATGTAGATGAGCTACAAGACAAATTGGCGGATACTAGCCACATAAATAAAGGTGAGAAAGATGGAGAGGATCTGTCGAGGTTCAAAGACGACACTATTGCCTCTAAACTGAGAGATAAGATATATGATAGCTCAGTAACGGTGGTCCTAATATCGCCCAACATGAAAGAGTCTTGGAAACAGGAGAGCGACCAATGGATTCCTTGGGAAATATCTTATTCTTTGCGAGAAACAACGAGAGCGGACCGCACGTCACGCACCAATGCAATTCTTGCCGTCGTGTTACCCGACAGAAATGGCTCTTATGATTACGCCATGACAACTAACCAATGTGGTTATTGCAGCTGCGTCAATTTCCATCTTCAGAGCATGTTCTCTATTATTAAAAATAACACGTTCAACAGAAAAGAATTTGAATCAAGTCCATGTATAAAAAACCAAGTCATTCGCAAATGGCCCTTCTCCTATATCCATATTGTTCGATGGGATCGCTTTATCAACAACATAGATACATGTTTGGACGAGGCTATTGCAACACGAGAAAGAGTGAATGAATTCAATTTGCATAAATCTGTAGGATAAACTGAAAATAAAGGGATAGTCTTCAAGGGCTATCCCTTACTATCTAGAAATAAAACAACGTAATAGCTGTAGCAATAATCATTATACCATAAAAGGGGACTAATGTACGCGAACAAACACCCTCGCAAAGCCAATCACCCAGAGTCATCTTCTGAGGAGTCATTTTGAAATCTATTTCCTCTTCTTTCTTTACACAAGCATCATTATAGAGCTTCCGAAAATTTCGTTCTGTGGCAATAAAGAATCCATCCAGAATCCAGAAAGAGGGAATTACGATGTAAGAAACCATTGCAAACCTAGCATTGCTATCATTAGCAGCTAATGCAAACAGTGCAGAGACCAAAGTAATACACCACCCTTTAATCATAAAAGAGTTACTGTTCATTCTCGTTATTACACTCTGAATAAATTCAAGATGCTTAATTCTATTCTCTCCAGCCATACTACAATAATTTTATTGGTTTATTGCAAATGTAGTCTATTATTTCTTCCACTGCCACATGGACTCGCTTTTTTTGTACAACAACACATAGAATGTAGACAAATTGCAGGTTTTTGAATGGAAGCCTCTAAAAGTTCCTATACAATCAAAATAAGAACAGCGCATATTATGCCACACAAGTAATACATCATACGAATATTTTCACTGGCAATTTATAAACCATATCCATTGCTATCCCATTAAACTCCAAAATAGTTCATTGAAATATTTTTAAATTCAATGGGATGGTAATGGGTTTATTCTTATCTTTGGCAACTTCCGATAATAATTATTATTAAGAACATAGCAAACATGAAATCGTTAAGCGAAGAGGATATAAAATTAAGGTATATCACACCAGCCATCATAGGGAAAGGCTGGTCTGTTGAACAAATAACGATGGAGACGAGGGTTCGTTTTACCGATGGTAAAATTAACCTTCGCGGAAATCTCATATCGCGCAGTACACCGAAGTATGCTGACTATATTTTGTATGTAAATAAAGGGAATCCCATTGCCATTATCGAAGCCAAGGATGCCAATCATTCGGTGTCTTACGGTTTACAGCAAGCGAAGGATTATGCAGAAATGCTGGGTGTTCCTTTTGCCTTCAGTTCTAACGGTGTTGGATTTGCCGAACATGACTTCCTAACAGGAGAAGAACGCCTTTTTTCAATGGAAGAATTTCCTACATTGGAAGAGTTATATGGCAGATACAAAGCTGAATCAAATAATGGTGAGGGGTTGTCCGCTAAAGAGGAGATTATCCTTAAGCAACCCTATTGCACGGGACAGGATATTTACCCTCCGCGGTATTATCAGCGCAACGCAATAAACCGAACCGTCAATGCGATTGCCCAGGGGCAGGACCGTCTTCTGCTTGTTATGGCTACGGGAACCGGGAAAACATATACTGCCTTTCAAATCGTTTATCGCCTTCTACAGAGTGGGATAAAGAAAAAGATACTCTATCTGGCCGACCGAAACATATTGGTTGATCAATCGATTCAACAAGACTTTCAACCATTAGAAAAGGTCACACATAAAATAGAGGTTGCTAAAGATGATCGTACCGGAATCACTTCCTACAAAGTATATTTTGCATTATATCAACAGCTCATCGGACAGGACGACAAAGAACATTATAGCGAGTTGTTCCGACCTGACTTTTTTGACCTTATCATTATTGACGAGTGCCATAGAGGAAGTGCTAAGGACGACAGCAAATGGCGACGAATCCTGGATTACTTTTCAGGCGCTGCACATCTTGGTATGACAGCAACTCCCAAAGAGACCAATTACCAATCGAGCATATCCTATTTTGGCGAGCCCATTTATAGCTATAGCCTCAAGAATGGCATAGAAGATGGTTTTTTGGCTCCATTCAAAGTTGTCAATATCACGACGAACATCGGCGATGAATGGCGGCCTGTAAAAGGACAAAAAGATTTTTATGGAAATGAAATCGAAGATCGCATTTACAACAACAGTGACTACGACTATAACATAATCATTGAAGACAGAATACGTGAGGTGGCTGATGAGATAACCAACTATCTGAAGAGCACAGACAGAATGTCCAAAACCATTGTGTTTTGCGCCGATGAAGCTCATGCCGAACGAATGAGGATGGCATTGACAAATGCAAATTCCGATTTATGCAGAAAGAATCCGGATTATGTAGTTCGCATAACAGGTTCTGACGAATACGGAAAAGGAAAGTTGGATTACTTCATCTCCGTTTCCGAGAAATATCCGGTTATCGCCACAACGAGTAAATTGCTTTCAACAGGCGTTGACT
Organism: Bacteroides sp.; assembly: GCA_031554505.1. Classification (GTDB taxonomy): domain Bacteria; phylum Bacteroidota; class Bacteroidia; order Bacteroidales; family Bacteroidaceae; genus Bacteroides. The sequence goes on from JAVBVI010000022.1 coordinate 39,282, forward strand.
GTAAAATGACAAAACTCATCGTGCTTGACCAGACTATTGGTTCAATGACAGAGTTTAAGCAGATCATCGGACGAGGTACACGTATCAGAGAAAAGGATGGTAAAACCCATTTCACCGTCATGGACTTCAGAAATGTCACTCGCTTGTTTGCTGACCCCGACTGGGACGGCCCGATAGAAATCGACCCAAACTATCCGCCGGGCCCCTGTGCAAAATGTGGGGGACGGCCTTGTGTGTGCGAAACACCTTCGTCACAACCGTGTCCAGTATGTGAGAAAAGTCCTTGCGAGTGTCAGGTTTCGCCCAAACTGCCCAAACCCATCGTGACACCTGATGGATGTACGGTTAAGGTTATAAACACTGTCGTTTCGGTATATGACACGGAGGGGAAATTACTTCGTGCGGAAAGCATTACGGATTACACAAAGAAAAACATTCTTGATAATTATGTATCCATTGAAACCTTCATGGCAAAATGGAACAATACGAATAAAAAGGAAGAAATCATTGAATTATTTATGGAACAGGGCATTGACATACAAACTTTAAAGAGAGACCAAGGCATGGAAGATGTAGATGTTTATGATTTCATCTGTCATATTGCTTTTGGCAAGAAACCTTTGACGAGGCGTGAAAGAGCTGAGAATGTCAGAAAGAGAGATGTATTTAACAAATACGGCGAGGAAGCGCGATTAATCCTTGAGGCCCTGTTGGAAAAGTACAAGAATGAGGGCATCAAGGAATTGGAGAATATCACAGTGCTTCAGAACACTCCTTTCCAACAAATGGGTTCACCGTCAGCAATCACAAAAATGTTTGGCGGAAAGCAGTCGTACCTGAACGCAGTTAAAGAATTAGAACAGTTTATTTATAACATAGCATAAGATAAAATATGAATTTATCCAATTTTGTTAAACGCATTCGCACAATTATGCGCAATGACGCTGGTATCAATGGAGATGCACAACGCATAGAACAGATTGCATGGATGCTTTTCCTGAAAGTGTATGATGAAAAGGAGAAGGATTGGGAAGTGGCTGAAGAAAACTTTATATCCATCATCCCGGAAGATTGCAGATGGTGCAATTGGGCCAAAGACGATGAAACAGGTTCGGCCCTTACAGGAGATGAGCTACTCGGTTTTGTCAACAACACGCTTTTCCCCACTCTGAAAGCCATAGAAATAACGCCTGAAACCCCCATGAAAAAGGCTATTGTGGGAGCTACCTTTAACGATGCCAACCAATACATGAAGGATGGGGTACTTCTCCGTCAGGTTATCAACGTAATTGATGAACTTGACTTAAGCAACTACGAGGAGAGCCACGCTTTCGGAGACATTTACGAATCCATATTAAAAGAGATACAGTCCGCCGGTTCATCAGGCGAATTCTACACGCCCCGCGCCTTGACCGATTTTATGGCCGAGATTATCAAACCGCGTGTTGGGGAGAAAATGGCAGACTTTGCTTGTGGTACAGGTGGCTTTATTACCAGTTGGTTGAAAGAACTTGAAAAACAGGTGACTAACGTAGAAGACAGAGTAAGCTACAACCAATCGATTTATGGAATAGAGAAAAAACAATTTCCGTATATGCTCTGTGTCACCAACATGCTCCTCCATGGCATTGACCAGCCACATATCATGCACGGCAACTCATTGATAAAAGATGTTCTGAACTACACAGACGATGAACGGTTTAATGTAATCTTGATGAATCCTCCTTATGGTGGCAATGAAAAGGTCGATGTGAAATCTCATTTCCCCTCGGACATGAGAAGCAGTGAAACGGCCGATTTATTCATGGTATTAATCATGTACCGACTGTTGGCCGGAGGTCGGGCGGCTGTCATTGTTCCCGACGGCTTCCTCTTTGGGGTGGATGGGGTCAAACTTGCCATAAAGACTAAAATGTTGCGAGAGTTCAACTTACATACGATTATCCGATTGCCGGGTAGTGTATTTGCACCTTATACTTCCATAGCTACCAACATCATCTTCTTTGACAAACCAACGGAAGAAAACAGCCATGAGGAATATGCAACAAAGGAAACCTGGTTTTATCGTCTCGATATGCCCGAAGGATACAAACATTTCTCAAAGACAAAAGCAATGCGCCCCGAGCATTGTAATCCAATTAAAGAATGGTGGAACGACCGGAAAGAAATCACTTCAGAGGAGGGTAACGAAAAATCAAAGAAGTTCACCGCAGAGGAGCTTATCGCCATGGATTGTAATTTCGACCAGTGCAAATACCCCAAAAACGAAGAGGAGATTCTTCCACCAGCCGAACTGCTTGCCGACTATTTCAAGAAACGTAAAGCGCTCGACCATGAAATCGACAAGACTTTGAGTGAGATACAGCGAATATTGGGAATTGAGATTAACATAGACTAATATTCAACAGTTCCCATTCAGAACAAGAATTAGAAGCGACATTATAATGGACGGCAAACAATTAAAGAACAGCATATTGCAATGGGCAATACAGGGAAAACTTGTGTCCCAAGACCCGAACGACGAACCTGCTTCAGTGCTCCTTGAACGCATTAGAAAGGAGAAAGCACGTCTCGTTAAAGAGAAGAAAATCAAGAAAGACAAGAACGAATCTATCATCTACCGCGGTGAGGACAATTCCTATTATGAGAAGTTGCTTACGACCGGGGAGGTGAAGTGCATTGATGAGGAGATTCCGTTTGAAATTCCGCAGGGGTGGGAATGGAGCCGAGTTGGAAATACCTATTTCGTCACCAAATTAGCAGGATTTGAATACACTAAGTTTTTTAACAAAGAAGCTTTATCTGTATATAATCCCATCCCAATAGTACGTGCTCAAAATGTCCGAATGGGAAATTTTGAAGAAAACAAGTATGAAGCTATCACAGAAGAACTGTCTAACCAATTAGAGAGGAGCACTTTGAATAAAAAGTGCTTATTAATGACATTTATTGGCGCAGGAATTGGGGATACATGTATTTTCCCTGCTGAAAGAAAAAGCCACTTAGCTCCTAATGTTGCAAAGATAGAGCCATTTACTAATAGCCTTTTTTTAGATTACGCACTTATTGCACTAATGAGTCCTTTGGGACAAATGGGCGTTTATGCAATCAAAAAATCTACAGCCCAACCAAGTTTGTCAATGGAAACCATTAGAGGATTATTGATACCTATTCCACCTTTAGAAGAACAAAAATCTATTTCAAAAAAGATTGCTGAGATATTACCATTAGTGGAAAAATATTCAGAAGTACAAGAAATACAGAACCATATAAATGATGGAATACAAACATTATTGAAAAAATCCATTCTACAGGAGGCAATACAAGGTAAACTTGTACCGCATATTTCAGAAGAAGGTACCGCTCATAAGCTACTTGAACAAATCAGACTGGAAAAACAGAAACTGGTGAAAGATGGTAAGCTAAAGAAATCTGCCACACCCGATTCCATCATTTTTCGTGGTGACGATAACAAGTATTATGAGCAGGTAGGGAAAACATGCACCTGTATAGACGAACAGATTCCGTTTGATATACCAACATCCTGGTGTTGGTGTAGATTATCTACTGTCATCGTTCTTTTGTCAGGAAGAGACTTAGAACCTACTAAATACAACTCTTTAGAACATGGCATTCCCTACATGACAGGAGCAAGCAATTTTAATAACGGTATTTTGACTATAAATCGTTGGACAGAAACTCCGCTTACAGTCTCTCACTTAGGCGATCTACTTATAACTTGCAAAGGAACTATTGGGGAAATGGCATTTAATAGCATTGGTGATATTCATGTCGCTCGCCAAATTATGGCAATAAATAGTATTGTCATAAAGCTGGAATATATAAAACACTTCTTAATGGCAAACATTTCTATGATCGAGAAGCAAGCAAATAGCATGATTCCCGGTATATCAAGAGACGCATTATTAAATGTAATACTACCTCTTCCTCCATTACAAGAACAGGAACGCATCATAAACTGTATTAATAAATCATCGCAGTGGCTCAAGTAGTTTATCTATTTGGGCAACGATGCGATATTGTTCTTGTAACGGAGGGAGAGGGATAAGTAATCTATCCAATGCTTTTGTAGATAGCCCCTGTATTCCAATACCTTTTCCACCTATTAATCCGGCAGCTTTATAGAAATCAAACACATAAAAGAAGAATTTTACCTCAATTAAGACATAGTTTCTAAGTCTATGAATATGGTTTTGTATGCGCATATCATAATCATAGTTCCAAATGGCTGATCTACCAATATCTCCTCCTTCACAAACGAGAAGGTCTCCTTTTGAAACGGTACATTTATCAACTTCCGCATCAGTGAAATACATGCTTCTCAAGTTATCCATTTCAAATCTATCCCAATATAGATTAGATGTGGTTATATACGAAAGTAAGATACCTTTATTGTCTGAATTGTTTAATGCTTTACCTGTATTATGTTGAAATAGAGAACCAAGTTTTATCCAAGCCCAATTATGAGGTAGTTCAAAAGGGATTTCATCTGTAATTTCGACCGTAGTTTTCCCTACCTGCTCATAATACTTGCTAACTCTTCAACTTTAGCTACAACACGTACTTGTTCAGCAAATGGAGGAAGTGGTACCAAGTAACTTTTCACTGTTGCCGTAGCTAATTCCTTTTGCTTTGTGCTGCCATCAGATTTGTCTTCAATAACTGACTGTACCGTATTACTCGCAAAGTAGCAATAGAGATATTGGGGAAGCACATATTGTTTCATAGATCTTATAATGGTAACATGGCTATCAGCTACAGCGATATTGTATGGGTTGAGTTTCTCCCAATATAGTGCCATACGCCCCAATGTCCCCAGTCCAGTAGAGTTCCACATCAAATCACCATCATTAAGAAAACGCTCATCTCCATAAGATGCTAATGTTGATGGTTCAATAAATTGAGCTTTTTCTATTGAAAAACCATTCCATTGATTGCATTTTTGTGCTACAACAGGGTATTTCTTAACCAAAGAATATTTTGGTGATTTCCCTCTTTGAATATAAGTGCAGACATCTTCAAGCCGAACCCATTGCCAACTTGACGGAATATCAAAAGGTATATCATCATCAATGCAAACTGCATTTCCTTTAGTCTGCTCGTAGTACTTGTTATCGTCACCACGATAGACACGATTAGTGGTCAATGCTGTCTTTTTGAGTTTTCCCTCTCTAATCAATCTTTGCTTCTTCTCCTCAATCTGTTGCAATAGATTTTCTGCTGTGCCTTCTTCTGCAATTTGAGGAACAAGCTTTCCTTGGATAGCTTCTTGCAATATGGATTTGCGTATTTTATCATTAAGCTCCTCGTAAAGACTATTAAGAGACACTTGCATCTTGTTGTATTTTTCGATTAGTGGGGAAAGTTGATTTATTATTTTTACTATTCTGCCTTGCTCATCTATCGGGGCTAAAGGAATAAGCATATCAAGCACATGGCCAAGTTTTAAATTTGCTTGCGCAGAACCACCTCCTTGATGCGATACTGTGTAATGAAAATATTCAGAGTTGATGACATTATATAAATAGTCTAAAATGCAATTCAGGTGAGGGCACATTTTTAGGACACGCTGATTTAATAAAGCGGGAGTTGTTGCTTTATAAATAGCGGTTTTACCCAAAGGTTCTGGATTATCTGATTGCGAAGATAGACACATGAGCATATCTCCTCTGACGATAATGCTTGATAACATCTTTGCATTAGGTACAGCGACATAATCATTGGCGGGTTTTAAAACGACCTCACATGTCATTAAATTGCCACTTTTTATCACAGGTAATCCTTTGGCATCCTTATTCACTTCAGAGGATGTATACGCGTAACCATTCTGATACGAAATAATAAATCCCAGTCTGCACCATTCCCACCCCTGCGGAATTTCAAACGGAATCTCCTCATCAATGCACTTCACCTCCCCGGTCGTAAGCAACTTCTCATAATAGGAACTCATAGAATTTGAATTATCTCGTTTATAATATTAGAGATAACTAATTGTTTCACTAATAAATAGAAAAATGGAAAAAGAATTTGAAGAGTACTTGCGCCAATGCAATATGGCAGAGAACACCATTTCGGCATATCTTTATGCCTTGAAAGAGTTTAATTCCAGGCATAAGGAATTGAACAAGAAAAACCTGCTGGTCTATAAGACCTATCTTATTGAGTCATTCAAGCCCAAGACGGTCAATCTGCGAATTCAAGCAATGAATAAGTTCTTGGATTTCAGAAGTAAATCAAGGTTACGATTGAAGTCAGTAAAAGTTCAACAGCGTTCTTATTTGGAGAATGTCATCAGTCATGCTGACTATGTCTTTATGAAGAACAAACTGAAAAAAGAAGAGAATCAGGAATGGTATTTTGTAGTGCGCTTTTTGGCTGCAACAGGTGCTCGTGTAAGCGAACTGATTCAGATTAAGATTGAGCATGTGAATGTCGGCTATTTCGACATTTACACAAAAGGAGGGAAAATAAGACGCTTATTTATACCCAAAAAGTTGCGAGAAGAAACTGTAGTTTGGCTCAATGCCACAAAGAGGGAGAGCGGCTACCTTTTTCTGAATCGTTTTGGTGAACGAATCACCACTCGCGGCATTGCTCAGCAACTTAAAAACTATGCCGAGAGATACGGGTTGAACACAAAAGTCGTTTACCCACACTCATTCAGGCATCGTTTTGCGAAAAACTTTCTGGAACGATTCAACGACATATCCCTGTTAGCAGACTTAATGGGTCATGAGAGTATTGAAACGACAAGGATATATCTGCGTAGAAGCAGTTCCGAGCAACAAGAGATCGTTGACAAGGTGATAACTTGGTGACATAGAAATGTTACGCCTTACAAAAAGAGTGACAATAGCTTCTATTTTTCCCTACATAAAAGAAAATAATCAAAAAACCAAAGTACTAAGGTGGATAGGAGAGAATGTAATTAAGACTGTGGTTATAAGAATATATATCAACTTTACTAACACTGTCTTAATTACATCTTTCTGAAAGATAGAATACTATTGGCCCAAAAACAGCTAACCTCGACGTCTGGATGAATCGTCTGTTTGAATCACAATCTTATTTTTTCGAGGATACAATCCGAGACAAAGTAGGTTTGTGATTGCGACGTTCAAGAGAGTCTCAAAGGATTCAAGTACGATCCAAGCATGATCCTAGTACGGTTCAAGTTCAAATCTTGATAAAATCCATATCTAACAATTACATGATAATGAGTGAGATGATGATTATTGCCTACAAAAAAAAGAAAGTCGGTATAGATGGAGGCAAACAAACTTTACTTTATTGCCGTACTCTCTATATACGATTATTAAAGCAGAGTGGTAGAAAGGAAGATTTGTCTATCTAATATTCTTTCTTCCCTACCTTTAAATAAAGACTTTGCGAAGCGTGATTATTCAATACCCTTTGGGGTATCATTTTGAACCATTCACCAAAATAACACCCGAAAAGGTATTGTTTTAGAAACAGTCACTATATTTGTACCCGAAAAGGTATTGAATATGGATAATCTACCATTAAACGAATATGTAAAGTCGAAGCGCAAAGCGCTTGGATATTCGCGGGAGGAGTTTGCACAAAAAGCAGGTGTAGGGCTACGTTTTCTACGTGAACTGGAACAGGGAAAAGAAACCCTGAAAATGGACAAAGTGAATCAGGTCTTAAAATTACTAGGAATGCAATTAGGCGTTGTCCCGATGGACAGGAAGGGTCTGATAGAGTCAATCCTTAACGAATAATAAAAACGTTAAAAGTGAGCGTTTTAACACGCAGAAACAAGCGCATTTCCAAGCCCTCTATCTTTTAACCCTCAAAACAATGAGTACCAACAAGCTATACAAGCTGCATCGGAAAATAGATTTTAACTATCCGGGTAATAGATTTATTCTAAAACAGAATTAGTTTTATGCATTCCCAGTGCCCGGTATTCGGGAATGCTTTTGCCGGTATGCTTTTTGAATAACCGGGAAAAGTATTCCGGGTCGTTGTAGTTCAAGTCGTATGCCAGTTCTTTGATGGAATAGTTCTGGAAATATAATTTACGTTGCGCTTCGAGCATAAGGCGGTTGGTCAGGTAGGTTTTCGGAGAAACGCCACATTGGGTTTTCACCAGATGGTACAGTGCGTTGGAGTTTATGCCGAGTGCGGAAGCCATTTGTTCCACGGTAGGCTGTTCGGTAAATTGTTTTTCAATGTAGTTTTTGAAAGCAATCAGAAGCGACAGATTTTCCCGGGTGTGCGGTATGGATTCGGCGTTCTTGAAATAGGCAATATTGCATTCGGTGAGGAAAGCATTCAGGTAGATGAGTACCAATTCGGGCTGCGCGTTCTTGTCCTGCAACAGATTTTCCAATTGTTCAAGACACCCTACCATGCGCTGCGTCATGTTGGCGTCTAGGCTGACTACCGGTTTTCCCAACGGGTCGATAAAGAAAGAGAACCCGGCCGAAAAATAACTTGCCAGTTCTTCGCCGAAACTCAGGTGATAGAACATGGCGTCTTCTGTTGTATCTCTTTCCGGGGTGTGGACTTGCCAAGGCGTTGCAAACAAGAGTTGGCCGCCGGCTATCTGCAGGTCCTGAAAGTCCAGCATTTTCGTCATACTCCCTTTAGTTACCAACAGGACATAATACATGTTGGAAGGAACTGGCTTGTCAAAAATATTGAGCATTTCCTGACTTACCGGTTGGTGAAAAGGGGCCTTTACCCGTATCCGCAGATCTTTGTGCTGCGATATATTGTCTAAAATGGTTTCTTTTTTCATGGCGACGAAGCTGTTATCTGTTGGTCTGTCGGCAAATGTACGGATTTCTTTCTATGAATTCAACTTATCCGGTACTTGTCTGGTTGGTCTGTTATAGCGGAACGGGAATACGTAGCAACAAATTCAGCAGTAGTTTCGCTGCTAAATCAGTTCGACAGCGAAATTATTGCTAAATTTTCAATACCTTTGTTTTTATAAACCATTTCGTAGAACGATATAGTTAATTATGTAAATATGCTGCATCGATAAGTAAAAGGTACACCACATATGCCTATCATAGAAATAAAATCCTTGTCTCACCCCGAAGTGGAGATATTCAGCACGCTCACCGAGGCTCAATTGCGCAGTCACATCGATTCTGCCAGAGGTGTCTTTATTGCAGAAAGTCCCAAAGTCATCCATGTAGCTTTAGATGCTGGTTATGAACCTCTGGCCATATTGTGTGAACAGAAACATATCACCGGTGGTGCAGCTTCCATCATCGAGCGTTGCAACAATATCCCGGTTTACACAGGAGAGCGAGATATACTCGCCACACTGACAGGCTACACCCTTACCCGGGGTGTTCTCTGCGCCATGCGCCGCCCCAAACCGCAAAGCATGGAGGAAGTATGCCGGGATGCCAACCGTATCGCAGTGATAGATGGCGTTGTTGACACCACCAACATCGGAGCCATCTTTCGTTCGGCAGCCGCTCTGGGTATAGACGCGATCTTGCTTACTCCCTCTTCCTGCGACCCACTAAACCGTCGTGCGGTCAGAGTGTCCATGGGGGCAGTATTCCTTGTTCCATGGACCTGGATGGACGGACCTATCAGCAGGCTTGCCGATTGGGGATTCCGCACTGCTGCTATGGCACTCACTGAGAATTCCATTTCCATTGACCATCCAGCCTTGATGGCAGAGCCCAAGCTGGCCATCATCATGGGTACCGAAGGCGACGGTCTCTCTCACGAAACGATTGCCGAGGCCGACTACGTGGTTCGCATCCCGATGTCGCATGGCGTCGATTCTCTCAATGTAGCCGCCGCCTCTGCCGTTGCTTTCTGGCAGCTTCGCGCTCTTGGTTCCAAATAAATGATTGACAAAATCAACGCAAAAACTATATCTTTCACCCAAAAAAAGTATATTTGTACTATAAACAATAGACCGACTATATATATGACATAGACCGCTGTGTAAGTGGTTGGAATATAGACCGATAAATACATCTTGATTATTTTAGGCAAAAACATCGGCAATTGAAAATGAGTTTAATGCATTAGATTAATTCATTGAGCACTGTTTTCTCTTGCTGAAACAAGAAGCTATTTATTGGACTTATTAACAACTACTACAATATGGCTACTCAAGAGCTTGGTGGACACACTTTTCCACATATTCAATGCAAATACTATACGAATGAATATAGCATTGGATTTCGCTTGGTTTCCCAATCCAAAGGAGATACTTTCAGAAGGAGTATGCTTGACTTTCACATTCTTGTTTTCATGCTTGAAGGAAAGATCCTTTTCTCATATGACGAATATATCAATCGGTATATGAGAAAAGGGGATTTATTCTTTGTACCACATGCCGCAGAAATATACGAAGAAGCCTTAGAAGATTCGCGTATGTTGGTACTGACCTTCAATTTACACTTGGATTTGCTTTGTGAGGCTTGTTCCCTAACCAATTACGTAAAGCAGAGATCGTGGAGTGATTATGATTTTGCTCCGGTTCCTATGGTTGGGCTAATCAAAGATTTCGCCCTGTCGATGGAGAAATATATCCAAGCTGATATGTGCTGTGCATTCTTGCACCAAAGCAAACAACGAGAGCTGTTCGTGCTACTCCAATATTGCTATACGGAAGAGCAGGTATTGAATTTATTCTATCCGGCCTTAGGAGAGCGCAGCTTTAAATCGTGGGTGCTGGACAACTATAAGCAGGGCATGTCTATTACCGAATTGGCCAAACGCAGAAATATGACACACCGAACCTTTGCCCGCAGATTCAAAGAAAAATTTGGAGAAACCCCGCGCGATTGGATACTGAAACAAAAGGCCAAACAGATACTACTCAGACTCTCGATACCTGAAACTACTGTAAATGACGTAATAATGGAATTTGACTTTGCCAATCAAACCTATTTCTATACATTTTGCAAGAAACAATATGGTTGTACAGTAACAGAGCTTTTACATAAAATGCAAGAGGAAAAAGGCAAAAGGGCAAAGGATTGTCAAGTCACCGAATAATTCTGTCAAATAATCATATAGCATCATTTATTTCTTTATTACAACTTTGCATACAGATCGACTATGTGTGGGAGTTGCAGGGGGACAGTTTGGGTTAATAATTGATGTTTGAAAAAGACGTAAAGAATTATGCTATGAGATTAAAAACAATCATAATACCTTGGTTACTGCTGGTACTAACTATGATACCCATAAACGATTGCTACGGACAGTCGAATGGGATACCGGTTGAGAAAGGAGACGACACTACTAAAAACATAGTAATCCATTTTCAGCTCGGCAAAACTGTGTTAAACAGTGACTATATGTCTAATCCTGAATCATTAATGAAATTAGACAAGTTGCTGACCGACACTATCGCCTTATCAAGAATGGACTCCATCATCATTGTAGCGGCTGCTTCGCCCGAGGGGGTTCTGGAATTCAATAATTATTTAGCTAAACACCGGGCAGATGCTATAAGAAAATACATCCAATGGAAATACCCGTTGGTAGGGCACAACAAGATAAAAACTTTATCCATTGGTGAAGACTGGGAAAGATTGAAAGCAATGATAGAGTTGGATGCCGACATACCATCGCGCGAGAAGGTATTGGAGGTAATTGATCAAGATATTAACTCAGCCACCAAAGAGTGGCGTCTGAAACAAATCGGAGGCGGAACTGCCTGGGTTCACATTGTCAAGAAGAAGTATCTACAGTACTTACGTACCGGAACAGTATGCATTCTCTACGCAAAGGCTGCAGAGCCGCCTCAACAAGTATCTATTCCCCAAGAAATAACCCCAATCACTCCTCACCCGGAACCGGTTATTGTGCCGGAACCTGTACCTGAATCGGAGAAAGAGCCTTTGCCTGTTCCCACAATAGAGACAAAATGGGCACCACTTCTGGCCATAAAAACCAATCTGCTGTTCGATGCAGTATCAGCTTTGAACGTGGAGCTCGAAGTGCCTATCGGACAGCGGTTCAGTATAGCTGGCGAATGGATATTTCCCTGGTGGTTATGGGACGAAAAGCAACACTGTTTGGAACTTCTGAGCGGAAACCTCGAAGGACGCTACTGGCTGGGGTATCGGGACCGACGCCCACAGCTCACCGGATGGTTTGCAGGACTGTATGCAGGCGGCGGACTTTACGACCTCGAGTGGAACAAGAAAGGGTATCAAGGCGAATTCTTTATCGCTACCGGAATAAGTGCAGGATACACTCACACCATTTTAAATTCAAAAAACTGGCGTATGGAATATTCGCTCGGTGTGGGTTATCTGCAAACAGATTATCGTCGATACGAAGCCAGGTTCAACACGATCGATAACGAATGGCACCTCATCCGTATGAACAATGGAACGCAAACATGGATAGGGCCTACCCGGGCAAAGATCTCGCTCGTGTGGATGCTGAATTACAAAACACGGAAAGGAGGGGGTAAATGAGATATTGGCTAATCTATATCCTATTGGGCATTACCATTGCATCATGCGAACGCCGTCCGCTGGAAGAAGAGCTTTATATAACGGCCCGTATTCCCGTGAAGATAGATTGGAGTAACTCAGGAATTAACCCTGCCACCCAATCGGCTACTGACGACGTGCACCGGGTATCTATACGATTCTTCCCCAAAGACGGTTCGGTTCCATTCGACAGATACCTCAATGTGAATGTCTTTGAAGGAGAAATCGAAGTTCCGTTAGGCTCGTATTCAGTGGTAGTTTTCAACGAGGGTATCGAAGACAGAGGATATTGGGGCGACCATATCTACTTCACCGATGTAAATAATTACAGCCAATTTGCAGCCAATCTGGTAGAGGACAAAAGCAGATACGACTATTATCCCCCTCACACCCAGGAGATGCTGGCAGTGGAGCCGTTGAAGTTGGCCTCGTGGAGTGCAGACGATTACGAAATAACTCCCGAAACGATTACCCGGACGCGCACAAAAGCTAAACCCGGTCAGCAACCGGACGATACGCTTCGGGTATCGATGCGAAGCCTGTTCTACCAGTCGACGGTAGTAGCCAGAGTAACCAATTTGAATTCAGCCTTGGACAACGGTATACATGGTGCCCTTCAAGGCTTTGCCAACAAAGTGTATATGGCATCGGGCCTAACAGAACAGTCACCTTCCACTTTCCTTTTCAGGTTTAACAACCGAAAATGGGATGACGCCTCCAAGACCAACGGTACTACCGAATTTAGTTTTCTCACTTTCGGGCTGTTGCCGGCACCTGCTCAATACGGACTGTTTGTTGACATTCTAACGGCCGATGGAAAACGGTATGTGCCTGTTGATCCCTTACAATTCGACATCACCAACCAGATAGATGTACAAATCAACATCAGTATTGGTATCAATATCGAAGTGAAGATTGAGCTTCCAGTGGTGAAAGGAGGTATAAAGATAGACGACTGGGACAACGATGAGATCATTATCATAAACTAATTAATAACCATATAAAGAGTGAACCTATTAATAATCATTTAATCCTATGTTAGAATGAAAAAGTTATTTTTTTGCCTCGCTACGTGCGGGCTGATTTTCGCAAACTGCTCCCGCGATGAGATTACAGACGTAAACTCATCTGATCCGGATGTGATTAAGTTTACGTCAACGATGACAAGAGCAACGGTTGTTGACCTTAATGGTTTGAAAGGGGCCACTAACGGCTTTGTCGTTTACGCAACCAATGGTGCTTCCCCATCGGGCTGGTACACAGGCGTTGATGGGACCAACAACTACAAGTTTACATCCGGAGCCTGGGGTTGGGCAAACTCGGCAACTGCACCCCGATGGCCTATAGTTACCACCGGCTACCCAATGAGCTTCTATGCTTACTTTGCAAGCAAAGACACGGGTCTTGATAAGCAAGCGTTTGCCTACGATGCATTGTCCTTCGGTTATGAAATCCAGCCTGTAGCCGATCAGATCGATCTGCTTGCAGCAAAAAACGTAAATGTAGCCACCAAGCCTGGCGACGGATATCTGCCGTTGACCTTCAACCACATCCTGACAAAGGTTAATTTCGGTATTGTACCAGGTTACAAAGCTACAGTACACGTCCAACAGCTTGGTGTCGAAAGCATCAAAGAAAGCGGAACTTATGGTTTCACCAGCGACAGTTGGACGGCTACAAGTGGTTCTGCCAGCTACGACTATTTCAATAAAACAGGGGCGGACATAAAAGCCATAACAGGTGCTGATGCCACTGAAAGCGCTTCTGAAGATCTTTATACTGATCAGACTGACAAGCACCTCATGTTGATGACTCAAAGTTCTACCACCGCCACCTGGATATATGATCAAGGCGCTGACCTGCCTCCTTCCGATGCCTATATCTCGGCCATCTACCGCATCGAAACCCCCAATGACGATAATGCCATCGGATATGCTGATGCACAAAAACACCCTGGGATTAAAGCATCGAATGGTTGGGCAGGCGTTACCGCACCTGTTACTTATAATGGTGGATTATTTGTTAAAGTAGGATTCCCGTTTGGCGCAACACCAACATCCTTAACCTGGGAGAAAGGCAAAGGTTACAAATACAACATTTATCTCGGCACAGCCAACTCTTCCAACGGATATCTGGCAGACGAGTACTACTATGACGAGAATGGAGAGCAAACGGACCTTCTCATCACTCCCGCAAAGGAACAAGGCGAGCCTATGACTGACGGAATCATCAACTTCAAAGTTTCTGTTAGCAATTGGGACAATGAAGCAGATACAGTCGTTAAGTAACTTCTATGGGTTATGGGGTAATCATCCCCCATAACTCATGCATTTCACTAACACTAAAACAAAGAGCTATGAGGTACATTCTTACCATAGTTTGGGGGTTACTTATACTTTCCTGTACGTACGACAACGATCTGACAGACAGGCAGGAGCCCGATATGCTAAATTTCCGGATCGATGAGGTGGCCACCCGAGGGGTGGTATTCGATGAAAACAATTTAGATTCGTTCGGTGTATTTTGCTATTATACCGGCGATACGGAATGGGATGCCTCTCCCCTCGCTTCGGGAGCATATATGGATAATGTGAAAGTATACCGCGCAGGCACTGCCGACAACTGGGAATATGCCAATCCGAAACCCTGGGGCGGTCCGGGCTATCACACCTTCTTCGCTTATGCACCTTACACGACGGATCAAGTCAAACCCAAGACAACCACCCCTGGAGCTCTTGAGTTGGAGTTTACTCTCACTACGCCGATCACATCCGGCGGAAGCATAGGAGATGCGATCAACCATATCGACTTGCTGTATAGCAAAAACATTCCTACCGATATCAAACAACACTATCTGAGCTCCAAAGATAGCCGGGTACCCATACATTTTGCTCACGCACTGACCAAAGTCTCGTTCGAAGCCCGTCTGGACTATACCCCTGCCTTAGATACCACCGTTCAGGTAAACGCCATCTACTTCACCGACCTCTATTGCCAAAGCACACTTAAGATGACAAAGAACGGTGCCAATGGAGTAACAGAAGCAACCTGGTATTACGATCCGACCTCCAGCATAGCAAGCGATAAAAGACGTGACATTTACGCGCTGTCGCCCGGAGCGATCACTCCTGTCAACCTGGTGAAAAGCACCAACTACTCCCCCATTACTACCCTCAATGGATTCATGATGCTCATACCTCAAAGCATCGAAAACCGCTTGGATGGCTCAACACCACTTTTAGTTATTGACTACGCAGTTACTACCACAGGGCCGGGAGGAAATACCCAAATAAAGAAAGTCGGATACGAGTTGGCAAAGATCATTAAGGAATTTGAAATCGGCCAATCCGTAAAATTCCAACTTACATACGACGGAACTGGCCTGGCAGCCATGTCAGCTACCTGTGTGGTGGGCGACTGGGACGATCAGGATGTGGATGGAGATCTGGAAGGAACTTACCTGCAGGTATCGAGCCTGAATGTCTCATTCTCGCAAACGAGCAGCTATACTATTTACTACTTTACCGATTTTCCGGGTATAGTGGAATGCATCTTGCCTCCCAACGGATTGACTGCCCTTTCCCAACCGGGATGTTTTAAGTTAAGCGGAACAAAAGGCACGTATACAGCCACCCTAAAAGCCGGCAAACTAAGTCGAACCATCCGTATCACCATTACAGATTAATACGTATGAAACCCATATACAGATCTCTTATAGTAGCTATCTATGGTGCAATAACGCTGACCGGCTGTACCCAAGAGCTGATCGAAACACCTTCGGGAGTAGAAGTGCTACCCGATGGCAGATTGCGTATTCCTATCGAGTTTATTTTTCCGGAGATGAATGAGGTACAAACGCGTTCGGGGGCTACAGAACCTGAATTAGCCTTGGCCAATATCCTCCTTTTTGTCTTCGAATCTGATGCGGATGCACTGAATGAAGATGCTCCGTTGCAACAACTTATAACCGACGAGAACATTTCTTTGGCAAGCAACGGGAGAGTTACTGTAACCCTTGCTGAGTCCGACGTACCGGTTCGCTTACGGGCATTGACCAATCTATCGTCGGCTACAGTTGCCTATATTAAAACCAGACATATCGCAGGCAGTACCACCGCGGAGAACTATTTCGACATCACAGACGGGATTGCAGGAATATACAAAGGAGGCACACCAGGCGGAGAGGTTGATGCCATCCCCATGGCTACCGGTCCGCTATACCTACCTGGCATTAATGAGCACACGGTGCTTTCCAACTGGGAGTTAGGTTTCTGCTGCGCCAAAATAAACTTCCATGTAACAACTACGAATTTCAGCCTTCAGGGCGCCACCCTCCTAAACGGTTCGGAACGGGGATACCTACGGGAGCACACTCCCCTGCCGATAAACCACAACCATGCAGGAGCAACCTTCGGCACTGTACGATATAACGAAGTGGTAGGTACCCCTCCCACCATCTACCTGTATGAGAATAATGGCGACAACGGGAATAACCCCACCGACCTGATTGTAAAAGGATACTATAACCATGCACCCGTTGCCAGTTACTATAAAATAAGAATCAGATACACCGACGCCATCACGCATCAGGAGTGCTACGACATCAACCGTTCTACTTGCTACCAAGTGAATATCACCGCCGTAGACTCTCCCGGATATCCCACTGCTGCCGATGCGGAAAGAAACCTGCCAAGCAATATCCAGTACGATATTATAGTCGATGACGGGCAGTCGCACGATATTATCTCCAACGGACAATACTACATGGGATTTACGAATAGCGAAGTGCGGTACTACGGACTGCCCGATGCTAATCCGGTAACACTTACCACAGTAACTCTCGGTGCAGCAGACGGGCAAACATTGCCATCGACCATTTCTGTTGCAGCATCGCCGGCAACTGAGATCCAAGTTACGAGTGGGGCATCCAATACAGTGTCATCCGGAAGCACAGTCGACATAAAGGCCAGACTTACTAAACCTGATATAGACGGTACGATAACCATCACTTGCGGGAACCTGAAGAAGATAATCCCTGTAAAGACTTATAAATACGCCCCCACAACCGCATCGTTCATTTCTGTTGACGATGTAGCTTACGGAGAGATTACCTACGACCCCAACAGCTTTATTGGGTTAAGCGCCACCGATGAAAGTCCGTCGACTGACCAAAGCATCGATGCCGGAGGAAGTACAGTATATCTCTGTACCACCCATGCCGATATGCAACGAACAGCGGAAGCTTATTTCTCATTGAAGAAGGTCGAAGGAGGACGATTAAAAGTAGTAGTTACTCAGGAGTACAGCACTGTACAGCATGACGAAACGAACTACGACCAGGAGAATGATGACATCGAGAGACGGGCAAACTCCTATATACTACCTATTCCTACAAACCCCATCGTATATAAGATATCCGTTAAACGTGTGGATGATTATTGGGGAAACCTGTGGGCCAATGAATACATAACAAGCGGCAGTATAGCAGCCGGCAAAAGGATCTTCGGCGGTGCTACTCCCGACAATACACTTGTCGAAAACGAAGATTGGTACCCGGAAATTATTTGGGCCGATTTTAATGTAAACGTTACCAGCAGCAGTAATCCATGGACAAACATTCCGACCAACGGCGTAACACTAACTAAAACGCCTAAAAACAATGGGGTGCACGATGGATTGGAAATAGGGCTTTATGGTAACTTCGCATCGACTGGAATAAACGGTGGGCGGGGAGGCAATGTCATCATTGGAGTTAAAAACACCAACGATGACATACTCTGGAGTTGGCATCTATGGATAACCGATACATCTGAATCCTACGCATTCAACTTTGGAACAGCTACTGGCTATAAACGGACTATGGATCGTAACCTGGGAGCGTTGGGCTGGTTACAACCCGATGGCGTATATACGTACGGTCTATATTACCAATGGGGACGTAAGGATCCTTTCCCTACCTCGAGCAGTAGCAGTGAAAATGGTACAGAATCGAGAATCTATAATGCTTCTCACCCAAGTGGAACCACATTCGCAGGTGGTATCGGGGCCAAAACAGCAGCAGGCTCAACCAGTACCGTTGCACTATCCATAGCCAATCCCACAACTTTTTATCATAACAGCACAGGAGACTGGATAGGCAAAACGAATGATGGTGCCTATCAGAAAAGAAGCCGTTGGATATTTATAAGTTCCGACGCTGCCGGTACTAGCACCAGAACAGCTACTTATGATGCCAAAGGAATGAAGACCATCTTCGACCCATGTCCATATGGGTGGCGTGTACCGTGGGGAAACAATTGGTCGAATCTCTCAACCCCCGACGGCCCAAATGTTTTTCCGTGGAATACAAACACTGTTAGAGGGAGAACCTTCACAGGAGGGTACTTCTTTCCTGCATCCGGATCACGCAATAACAGCAGCGGCAATTTGGGGAATATAAACACCTTTGGTTATTATTGGAGTGGTTCGCCACCATCTAGCACAGAGAGTTATAATTTGACCATCTGGAATGGTAATATAAACCCCAATTCTGTAGCTGCCCGTGCCGATGGATTTCCCATACGCCCGGTAAAAGACGAATAACAATGCCTACAAACAAAGCCTACAAACAGATGAGCAAGATCATTGAAAATAGGTATGATTTCATCGTACTGTTCGACGTCAATGACGGCAACCCAAACGGCGGCCCCGATGCCAACGACGCCCCACGTATCGACCCACAGACAGGCGAAGGGTTGGTAACGGATGTATACCTCAAGCGCAAAGTATGCAACTATGTACAGATGGTGAAGGAGAACTGCAAACCGTTTGATATGTACATCAAGGAGCGCGCTATCCTGAACCAGCAAATCGAATGGATGCGTGCCAACTACTGGGATATACGAACCTTCGGTGCGTTAATGACAAACGGCAAGAACACCAGACAAGTCCGAGGACCGGTGCAGATGACTTTCGCACGCAGCGTGGAGCCGATACTTGTGTTGAGTGCCTGCCACGAACAAGTGTCCAAAAGCTGTATCCCGGAACATAAACAGACTATCCCGTACGTTCTATTTGCCGGTTACGGATATATCTCGGCCCATCTGGCTGCAGAGTCAGGCTTTACCGAGGAGGATCTGGTTCTGTTCTGGAGCGGATTAATCCATATGTTTGAAGACGATCATTCTTCGCTGAGAGGCAGAATGTCGTTGCGAAAATTAATCGTATTCAAGCACCAAAGCCAATATGGCAATGCGCCCTCAGGATTGCTATTCGGATTGCTTACTATTAAAAAGGTGCATCCCTATATTCCTGGGAGGGAGTATAAAGACTATATCATTAACATACAAAGAGACGCCGTCCCGGAAGGAGTCGAGTTGATTGAAATAATTTAGAGTTTTAGTTTTCATAATAGTTTTCTTTCCCCTCTTTGGTCGGTTATTGCTACTATTCACGACCAAAGAGGGACAAGAAAGACTCTAAAATAGTATTAATCAACCACCTCGGTAAATCTGTAAGTAGGCTGAGGACGGCCGGGTTGGAGATAACGCCAAGCCAGCACTTCGGATGTACAACTATCTGCACAAAGAGCATCAAGCGTTTGGCGAACGATCGCATCCAAGTTTTCAGGAGAAATTTCGACGCGGGCATTGATGATCAGTTTTATTGTTTCTCCCTTACCTGCGGAGCCTCGGGTAGAAAGAGTTTCACCCGTGCCTGTCAGGTTGCCGACAATGAATTTTCCGTTGTTCTCGGCAATGACTTTGACGTGCCCCACCGGGAGGTTTTCCCTGTCAAAACGAGCGGACAAGTTAGTTAGGAGGGTACGGATGAAATGGTCCCAGTCGGTATCCTCCCCACGCAGTTGAACAGTACCGTTCAGCCAGCCCAGAACAGCTTCACCGTTCGCATAGATATCATAATCTACTTCTACCAGACGCTTACCGGCATCCACGCGGGTGGTGATCTGCGACAACCAGTCGTCAATGCCCGTGCCGTTCATGGCACTGACAGCCAGGATGGTAGCCGACGGGAAAGTTTGAGCCGTACGCTGTTTCAGACTTTCCAGTTGTTCTTCATTCAGCAAATCAGATTTATTGATCAAGATAACGTCACTCTCCTCCAGTTGTTTGCGGAAAATATACGCGGCATCCGGATGCAATCCTGCATTTCCGCCGGATAGAATGGAATCGAGTCGCACCGGATCGGCCAGTACAGTAAGCGGAGCAATTTGCAGTTCGCGGTTCCAGTATTGCTTTAACGGCTGCATGATAGTGGCCGATAAATCGGTGCAACTACCTACCGGCTCGGCAATGATGACATCGACAGCCGCTTCGGCGCGGATTTTCTGAATGGCCTCCGTAAAACCGTTGAAGTTGCAGCAGAAACAACTGCCGCTGACTTCCGCTACCTGCAGGTTGTTGAGCGATAACAATTTACTATCCACCAATTCGGGAGCCTGATCGTTGGTAATCAGCCCTACATGCAGACCTTTTTTCATGAATCGTTGGGCTACTTCCCACAGCAAGGTGGTTTTACCAGCTCCCAGGAAACCGCCGGCAATGATCAGTTTTGTTGCTTTCATCTTATTTCATTTTAAATTTCTAAAATCATTTGCATCCACAATCGCATGAACCGGACTTTTTCTTCATAACCGGTTCAATAATATACAGGAAGAATAACGCTGCCACGAGTCCTCCGATAATGGGTCCCGCTATATACACCCAGAAAAAGCCACCGCTACTATCCGGAAAAGCAGCATCGCCCCATCCCATGATCCAAGCCACCAAACGCGGGCCGAAGTCACGCGCAGGATTCAGTCCGGCTTGGGTAAGCGGAGCAATCAAGCAGATGATCGATGTAACGGTGAGTCCGATGAATACCGGCGCCATGGTATCGCTGGGGCGCCCCACATTACAACCTTCGGTCAGAGCGAAGATGAGCAGTACCAGCAGGAAGGTTCCGAAAGCTTCGGCAGCAATGGCCAGCGGCATGGATACCACAGCTGTTCCTCCGGGCTGTATGTAATATTCGCCAAACATCTTAGCGGTTGCCACTGATTCGGCACTTCCTCTTACTATATGATGTGTACTTTCATAGGCCTCAATGGTCGGAGCAAACAACAGGAAGATGGCCCAACCCGCCAGAAAAGCACCCAGAAGCTGTGCTGTGAGGTAGGTGGGCAACTTACCGGCTCCCATTCGCTTACTGACTACCATGCTGATAGATACAGCCGGATTCAGATGTGCGCATGACAAATGCCGGGTGAGGTAGATGGCCAGCATAACTCCCAATCCCCACGCCAAACCAATCTGGAAGATCCCGGTATATTCGCCAAATAGAACGGCCACAGCTACCGAGCCGCAACCAAATAACACCAGGATGAAAGTTCCTAATAACTCTCCTACAAACTCTTTTACATTCATATCATTTAATTTTAGAATATACTGAACCCTGAATTTCCTTTCGCACCGATCTTCGGACAAAGACGGTGACGCATGCCACAAAAAAGAGAATGAACAAAAAGGCCAGCAACCAGACCGATAGCCCGGCGTTCATAAAAGTAATACTGACCCCGATCAATGAACTGACAACTCCCACGGCAATCGCATAAAGCGGAACCAGCAGATTCTCCTTGTAAAGTATTTCTTCAATCTTCTTATCGGTAAAGCCGAAGGTACGGTATAAGTCGATCTCACGATGGCGTGCCGACAGATTCTTGCGGATCACAATGATGAAACTCATGATTCCCACTAATAAGCCCAAGCCTCCCAACGTCAGGAAGATGGTTAAGTAAGTGTCGGTGACCGTATTGAATTGCTGCAGTCGTTCGTTGGTGGTGGAGACTCGTACCCCATATTCGTTCAATGCTTGCGAGAGGAGTGTCTTCACCTCCTCTTTTTCAGCTTCTTTGGTTTTCAGGAGGAACACCTCGCTTCCGGTGTTTTCTTCCCATATTTCGGAGAAGAGGGTCCGATCCATCAGGATATTTCCCTGGAAGATCGAATTAGAGATCGTTCCGGCCAGTCGAACGGGAATCGTTTGCCCGCGGCCGTTCTCGTACCAAAGGGTATCTCCGAGGTTCATCATAAGGCCCCAGGTAAGTACGGTAGCATCTACCAGTGCAGGATATACGTTGCCTTCCTTTAGTTGCATTTGCCGGAAAGTCCCTTCCTTATCCAGCGAATAGAGATTCTGTTCGATCTGAAAATCACTGGCTGCCAAGGCGTTCATATCCACACCTAAAACCGTAGGAGTCGACACTTTATTCAGGTTGAGGCAACTGGCATCGTCGGCACTGTAACGGAGGCATTGCATGAGTTCCGTATCGCCGGGCAGATCGGTGAGCGATAGCTTTTCCCGGCCTGCGGCAGTGGACATATTGTAATACACTGGCACCGAGCTTTCGCACCAGAGCGAGAAGCCTCCGGTTCCGGTACGCAGTTGCGAGCTGTCCGAGAAACCTTTCCTGTTGAGCCCAACAGAGAACACGATAAACACTCCGATGGTAAGAGCAAAGAACGAAAGAACGGCTTGCTTCTTATGGGCAAACAGTGTGCTCCACAGAAGTTTATCCGCATGGAAAGTTCCGTGAGAAGCGGCCCCCTTGCGGCAGATCAGGTAATCGCCCCATAACGCAGCCGTGCCTATGCACATCATTCCTATCACCACAAACAGGACAACAGAATGCAGATAAAACAGATTGGTACCAATCGTTGACACTGATACCAGAGTCGCTATGAAAGCAAGCCTCTTTTTCCATTGTATAGACCGGGGTTTCTTGCCTGCTATTGGCTTCTTGTCTTTCAGATGGCGCAGGATAGTCCAGTAGAGAAGCCCCAAGGAAAGAAGGATACCGATAAAAAAGCCTGATGCAATGGTGGCTGCAGAAGGATAGACCGAGAACCCATCCGTATGCGTAGCTCCTTTCCAAACGTTGCCCAACAGCCACAGATTGAGGCTGGTATAGAGCAGCCCGGCCACCACCCCAACAACCGACGCCAGCAACACCACCGGTGCAGACTCTCTCCACAACATCCGGGCCATCCGTTTCCGGGTATATCCCAACGCTTTCAGCAGGTCTATCTCGTTCCTTCGCTGATAAAGCATCTCGGATATCGGAATCAGCATCAGCAACAGTGCCGATACGATAATAAAGAAACCGAGCGCGAGGAAAAGCCCTGAGAAGTCGACTCCATTCATCGCTGCATACAGCCCCTTATCACGCGGATGAATCACCTGAATCCCGAACATATCGGCAGTAAGTTCCGAAAGATCCGGATGGGCCGCCGGAACACGTACGGCAGTGGCGCTCCCGTAGGCATTGCCCCAGTCGGCAGCCACTGCCTCATAGGCTATAATGGCTTTGGGGGTATTGCGGTAAAGCTCCCAATATTTCTCGTCTTCGTCGGTAATGAGATTCATGTTAATGGGAAGGTCGCTGTCCCAGTCGGTGCACCGCTCCACATCGGAAAGACCTGGAAACTCCGCACTCAACGTCTTATCTTCCTGCAGTTCGCTCAGGGGAACGATGGCTTTTACCTGTAAGCATACGGTATCGGTCTTCAACGTTTTCAGATCGTGCGAGGTAAAATAACTGATCCGAATGGAATCGCCTGGCTGAGCGTGCAAACGCCGAGCGGAATAGTCCGAGAGAATGATCTCCTTTTTCCCTAAAGCCTCACCCCGGTACTGGTCGGCTGCTGTGACGAAAGAGTAAGGGATAGACGTTTCGTTCCGTTCTATGGAATTGGCTAAGTAGGAAAACAGTCGGTTGGCATTCGGGTTGTTCCGGCAGATGGTTTCCACCACTTTCTCCGGCAGGAAAACACGGTCGGAAACCATCTCCGTGAAGTCGTCTTTGCGATGAGTCGTAAAGCCGGAAGAGGAAGGTTGCCAAGTGCGTGCCAGTTTCCCGGCATCTAACAGTTGGTTAGATAGTATCAAATTTATTTTTCTTCCTATCTGGAGAGATTCGGCCAACTCCTCCCGGTTGACAAAGATATTGAACGGGAGAACCTGTTCGTTCTTCAGGCTGAGATTACTGCCCTCTTCCACGCCCACCACTCCTTCAAAAGTCAGGCGCAGACTGGTGGTATAGTTCTCGGTGACGAAGAGAGAGCCCGACGGAACCAATCCCGATGCGGGCAAACGAAGTACGAGCGCATCCGGATCGTCGCGTCCCAACTCCTGACGTAAAGCATCATTGATCCGGGCAGCCCCTTTGGGTACAGACCGATCGTTCACTCCCCAGACAAATACAGGAATCAGTTTCCCTTTCTGAGAAATAAAACCATTGGTGAGCAGGATTCCTCTTGCCTGGCCGCCGAACGGGGGCGCTTCGGCCATCTCTTCCGACATAAATGAGTAGCGGGAGAAAACAATCGTCTGCGCATCTCCCAGTCGCTCGGCTACCCGCTTGACTAACGTGGTCCGCACGGAATCGCCTATCACCATGCTGCCCACCAGAACGGTGACGGTGATCAGCGTAGCCAGGAATACCAGTCGGTAATAACGGGCATAAAAGCGGATATTCTTGTATGTCAGTCCCCGGAGATTCACTGCAGTCGGCCTTCTTTCAACGTAAGTATGCGATGAGCCACGGAAGAGACTTCTTCCGAATGAGTGACCATGACGATGGTGGTCTGCAAGCTCTGGTTGATCTCGGAAAAGAGCGAGGCGATGTTGATCGCATTCTCCCGGTCCAGTTGTCCGGTAGGTTCATCGGCCAATAGCAGTAACGGCTTCCTGATCAGCGCCCTGCACACAGCTACCCTACTCGCTTCTCCGCCGGATAACGTAGGCGGATACTGATGAGCCACTCCCGGGATATGGGTGAGCTCCATCAGGTGGCGGGCGTATTCCATCTCTTCCGCGCCGGCTTGGGAGTGATAGGCCAGTACAGGCAGCAGAATATTCTCCAAAGCCGTATATTGCGGCAGCAGCCGGTGATCCTGAAAGACGAAACCGATCGATTGGTTCCGGATCAGCGAAAAGTCAGTTCTCGGAGCGGTGATCTCCGTACGATCCAACCAATAGCTACCTCCATCCGGCACCAGAAGCGTCCCCAGGATGGAGAGTAAAGTTGTTTTACCCGAACCCGAAGCGCCTTTTATCGCGACGAATTCGCTCTGGCCAACCTCCATATCCACTCCTTGCAACACGTTATTCAGACGATTCTCACCGTCCGGATAACTTTTCCGTATGTTCTTCAATCGAATCAATGTCATCAGCTTATTCCTTTTTCCCGAAACAAAACAAGGTACCCTTCGCCGTGAGAATCATAAAATGATCTTTGATGATGGCAGGCGAAGCAATGATCTGTTCCCCGGCATCGTATTCCCACAACAGTTTTCCCGATTCCGCCTCTAAGATAGAGATAATTCCGGTCTTCGTGCATACGATGACCTTATCTTTGCATATTACCGGCGAACTTTCTCCGGCAGCACCTTTCAACAGGTACTTCCAATTCAGCTTTCCGTCGGCACGGTTGATGGAACAGAGGTTTCTCTCGCCGGAAAGGACATAAAGCGCTTGGGTGGAAACGGCAGGCACAGAAACGAACGATCCGTTTTCGCTGTCCACGGAAACCACTTTCTGGTGGCGGGCAATCTTACCGTCCTCCAGCAGGAGTTCATAGATATTGCCCGAGTAATCGCCCACGTAACAATAATCGCCCTGAATGGCAGGAGAAGCCGGAACATACGCGTCGAGCGAGAGAGAATCGGTCTGCACACCAGTTTGGCAGTCGATGACGCGCACCCAGGCATCGCACCCGCCAAATACCACATGTTCTTTCCAGAGGGCGGCGGCGCCGTTCAGGTAATACCCGGAGGCGAACCGGTTCATTTCTTTGCCGGTCTGCGCGTCGACACAATAAAGGAAATTGTCGTAGCTGCCGAACACGATTGTTTGACGCCCGCCCACATTCATCACGTTGGGCGATGCGGAGATTTGCCCCATGGTTTCGTAACGCCAGACGATCTCTTTTTTCGTCAACGAAACGGCAGTCATAAATCCATCGATGCGCCCGATATAAAGCGTCGAATCATAGATCATCGGGGTGGCTTCCACGGCGGTTTTCATATCGTATTCGAAAGCCAGCTTTCCTGTGATATCGACTCCCCGTATCCGTCCTCTTTTGTCGCACCAGTACGTTGTCTCATCGGCTATCACGGGGGAAGAAGAAGTAGCAGTTTCTCCTTTGTATGTCCATAAGAGCACCGGGTCTTCGGGTAGTTTCATGGCTGTATATCCGCTCAGGGCAGGGTCTCCGCGGAATAGTTTCCAGTCCCGGTTTCCGGAAACGGACAGTTCGGAACCGCCGGAGCAGGATAGCAGAAGGCAGATGGTGAGCAGGTAAAATAGTTGTTTCATGGGATTTCGTTTAACGTTTTCAATTTTCGCCTGAGGATTTAGGTATTTGAGACCTTATGACACAAAAATCAGAACACTTAGAGAAGTGATATTTTAGCAAGTTCACTGCTCAAAGCATGTAATCCTTTTTCTATTCTTTCAATTTGTTGTTTACGAGGTTTCTTAAGTCCTCCGGCGTATTGGCTTAAAAGGCTTTCGTTGACGCCTGTGATTTTAGACAAAGCACGTTTGGTAAAGATATGTTGATAGTGATTGATTAAAGAAGCCACATCGTACTTCACTTCAACTTCAAATCCTTTCTTGTACCATGCCGGTTGTTTTTCACCCTCAAAGTATAAGTCAATGGCTTTCCTCACCTCAGCTTTGGCTTCCTCTACCGTTGTGCCAAAAGAAAATACAGAGGGAAGTTCGTCCACCCATATTCCGTAACCATCTTTTGTCCATTCCAAAGTAGCAATTATCTTTTTCATAACGTTGTTGTTTATCGAATTATGCCTGCTTGTTTTAATATCCTGATAGCTAAACCTTTTCCAACTTCTTTGGCCCCATGGTTCGGAACAATAAGTGTATCTTTCTTTTCGGGATGCCTCATCTTGATGTGGCCGTCTGTCTGGCTAACTTCATACCAATGATCCTGCTTCAGAAGTCGAATAAGTTCGTTGTATTTCATAAGTCTATAGCTCTTTAAACAAAGGTAATAAATGTATTACCATTCCGCAACGTCTCCGGCATTATTTATTGTTAAAAGAGTCCGAAATGGGCTTCACTCAAAAGAAAAAGCTATTTCAGTGCCCTCCCAGTTAGCTGCTGGCATTTTTATTCCTCAGGGCCCATTTGTTTCTGTCTCAGCAGCTCCTCTGCTTCAATTCTTTGTATGGTTATAAATTTCTTTCCATTGATTGGATTCGTGTAGGATTCTCGCCTCTTAAGTCTTTGAACAGCAATCTCTAATTCATTCATCGATAGTTCCCCCAAATTGTCAAACCTATTTGAAACAGTTATTGAATTTATTGCCGCATTTTCTACATCAACAAATTTTTTCTTATCGGTTGCCTCAATATCCACAATGACAAACCTGTCCATGTCTAATTTTTGCAAGCTCATATACGACAAATATTCATCAACGACTTTCCTATCTATCATAACCTTACCATTCCCAGCCCAATGTCTGTCTTGTCCATCTTTCTTAAGACCAGAAATCCAATAAATTTCTCCAGTTTCTATGTCGGAACAACCGCCATGCCCTTTCCCTTTAAAGGCATGTCCATTGAAGTAAATTGTTTTCCCGGATTTTGAGAAGTCAACTTTACCAATCCATGCAGGCCCATTGTCGGCATAACCAGATTTTAGTTCAATATATTTCAGTTGTGATTTCATTATATTTCAATTTTATGTTTTTCATCTCTAATACACAAAAGCCTTAGCCCTTCTCATTCAGTAGATACACCACCGTACGCCCATTGCCATACTTCCGCAGCCAACCCTCTTCGATAAACGAATGCAGATCGCGCATGGCCTTGCCTTTCAGAGTCGCTGTCATCCGGCAATAATCCACCCCGCTGGCAAACGGATGCGTGCTCAGAAAGTCTTTCAGCAATTGTGCCCGTTTTTCGATGGGTAATTTCGATGACTGGCTTCGCTTTTTGCTCACTTTCTCCTTCTCCGTATAGATCAGGAAGCCCCGTACTTTCTTGCTGGCACGGAAATTGAGTTGGCTGAATTCTACGGACTCCGCGCGGATCTCCTTGCAATTTTTCACCCTCCGGCTGGTGAGGGATACCGAAAGATAGCCCAGCTCGCCCAATTGCACGCTGTACCCTTCGCCCAGAAAATATTGGGTCATCTCCGCAACAGCCTCCATCACTCCTTTGGTTTGGGCCACGCTGAATCCGCTGACCTGCTCCACCCGTTTCCACAATTTCTCGGCCGATATGGTGCCGCGCGATACGGCGCGTGCCCGCAGTCGTCCTTCGTCGTCTTCGTCCTGAAGCTCACTGGTTTCGTAAAAATCGTACTGAATAGCCATACATTGGTCTCCTCTGTTAATGGGGTGATAAGGCAGCATGAAGAAATCTATTCCTCGGCTAGCCAAAATCTATTTCCCGGTTAGTAAAAATCTATTTTTCGATCTGCATAAATTTATTTGTTCCACCGTGGTATCCTTTTTGTTCCACCGTGATGCGACTTTTGTTCCATCGTGATATTCTTTTTGCTCCACCACGGTGGAACAAATAAAAGTATTCTGCGAAGATAATAAAAAAAGGGAAACGAGGAAATAGATTTTAGTGGAAATGGAATTAATTTTTAGTAAGTTCAGCTTTGCAGGATGCTTGAAGGACCAATGGCAAACTACTCCTCGAAAATTAATTGAACACATAAGCAAAAGGAATATAGCCGACCGACATGGTGAAAATGTAGAATCCGACATTGGTTACCAGCGGAAACGGTAAAATTTAAAGCCACCAATTCAGGAAAAAGAAAACGAACCCGAACGTCAGACAGATGTAGATTTTATTCCAGGCTATTTTCTCGTCCTTTACACCCTTCGTACCGAGGCAGAACAGGGCTAGAAATACGACCGCGAATATTTTTGTCCACAGGATGGGAGTAAATAATCTGGTGGTGCGGTTGAAATTGAACAGGATTTTATCGACAACGCCAATGTCGATTCCCCACTCTTTGATTGCACCGTAACAGAACCAATAAATGTTTATCACGACAAACAGGATACTTAACGCCCGCATAGAGACTATGACTTTTGCCAAGCCTCTCAAATCATCTTCTTGCTGCATAATCAATTTGTTTTTTATTGTTTGACAATGGATTGAAATGCGAAAGTAAGAAGACAAAAACGCCCCGAAGCTATATTTCCGGGGCGTGGTAGCTTGTGGCGTCGATATGGCAGCTTGTGACGTTGAAGTCAAAAAATCCAATAAAAAGCATTGACTAATCAACGCATTTCATATCTTTGCAGAATTAAACATATAAAATATCATAGTATGAGACTTTTTCAAGAAACGATATTAGGAGGTATAATCCTCAAAAACAGCATGGCGATGGCTCCAATGACCCGTAGCCGGGCAAATATTGAGGGGTTGGTCAATGATTCAACCGTATTGTATTACACTCAAAGAGCAAGTGCCGGGTTGATTATTTCGGAAGGTATCAATATCTCCGAACAGGCTTTGGGAAGTCCGCTGACTCCGGGAATATATACAAAAGAACAGGTGGACGCGTGGAAGAATGTAACACAGTCCGTTCATAAAGAAGGAAGCGTGATGTACGCCCAATTATGGCATACGGGACGTGTAGGGCACTCATCCGACAAAAAAGGTATTTTGCCTGTTGCTCCTTCGCCGATTGCCATTACGGGACAACAACATTTTACGATGAACGGTTTGCAGGATTACGAAACACCGAGAGCTTTGACCATTTCTGAAATCAAACGGATTATCGAGGATTACAAGCAAGCCGCAATTAACGCAATGGAAGCGGGCTTTGATGGCGTTGAACTTCATGCGGCAAACGGATATCTGCCCGACGAATTCATGGCGGACGGATCCAATCAAAGAACGGACGAATACGGGGGAAGTGTCGAGAATCGCAACCGTTTTGTGTTGGAAGTTATGCAAGCATTGGTAGATACTTTGGGTAGCGATAAAGTCGGAATAAGATTATCTCCTACCAATCCTTATAACGCCATCACTCACAACAACCCCGTCAGACAATTTACCCCATTACTCGAAGCGTTGAATAAAATGCCGTTATCTTACGTCCATTTCATAAACATCCCTTTTCCTTCCGATAAATTTCCTCATTACCCCAAAAATGTAATCGAAACATACGGTATGATTACGAAACATACGTTAATCGCAAACGGAGGCTACACACGGGAAACGGGCGAATCCGAACTGGAAAACGGAATTGTCGATATTATTTCGTACGGAACTTTATTCTTGGCTAATCCCGATTTACCGAAACGTTTCGAGTTAAATTCAAGTTTGAACACGGCGGACAGGGCGACCTTCTTCGGTGGTGGGGAAAAAGGATATACGGATTACCCGTTTTTAGAAGGTTGACGGAATACATACGCGAATGGAAAAAGAATCATTGGGAATATTGTTAGAAAGGGCTTTGTGGGCAATGACGGGTGTATTGAATGCCAATATGAAAAAGCAGGGGATTGATTTGCCGCATTCTCAATACTCCGTGATAAGGGCATTGTTTGATGAAGACGGTATCAGTCAGGCGGAAATTGCCACCCGTTTGCATAAGGATGCGGCGGCAATAAAACGTAGCGTTGATAATCTCGAAAATAAGGGCTTGATAATTCGGGAACCTGCATCATTGTGCAAATACAGCATTTATCTTTCCGAAACGGGAAAGAAAATGCAACCCGAAATCATGCGTATTGTCGGACAATCCATAGAAGAAATACTGGAGGATATTTCAGAGAAAGATTTTGAGATATTGACAGGATTATTGAACCGGATTTATATGTCGAATACGAAACGGAATGAAAACGCTAAAAGGAAGCGGAATTAAATATTTTTTCATCGATTATTTATTAATCAACAATACCGGATATGAATATAGGAAAATTAAAACCGCAGGGAGTGAAAATACTGAAAATGCTTCACCTTCTTTTTGCTTTCTGCTGGATTGTCGGAGGTCTTGCGCTCTGCTTATTGGTCTTTATCACTTATCCCGAATCGGGCGATGAACTTTATATGCGTTCGAGGATATTACAGATAGTGGACGATTATTTCATTATCTATGGCGCTTTCGGTGCGCTCATAACGGGATTGATTTACAGTATATGGACGAATTGGGGGTTTTTCAAACACACTTGGATAATAGTTAAGTGGGTAATGATAATCCTGCAAATGGCGTTCGGAACCTTTGTGTTAGGGCCTTGCATTAACAACAATGTCATTATCGCCAACCAACTCCGGGAGGCAGCACTGACAGACCCGGTATTTCTTGAAAACATACGCATGACACAGATATGGGGAACCATTCAAACAGTTTTCCTGTTAGTGGTCATTGTCATTTCAGTACAAAAACCGTGGAAAAAGAAAAAAGAGAAATAAAGAGATTACGAATGAATTAATAAACAGTATTCCTTACTGGAAAGGGAAGTGCGAAATCGAAAAAGTAGAAATATACTTTTGAAAATGAAGTTCTTTAGGAAATAGTTTAAAGATGATTTATAATTCGTAATTTTGCAATGGTATATAAAGCATTGCAGCAAGATGGACAAGCGATTTGAATTTGATGCGGAAATCAAGAAAGTGCCGGATATAGACGGGGCTTATGTTGAAATTCCGTTCGATGTGAAAGCGACATTCGGCAAAGGCCGTGTTCCGGTTAACGCCACGTTCGATGGCTTCCCCTATCAGGGCAGTTTGGTCAGAATGGGAACGCCGTGCCACATTATCGGTATTCGCAAAGAGATACGGAAGCAAATCGGGAAACAGCCCGGCGATGTGGTGCATGTAACCATTGATGAAAGAGAATAAAACTCAAGTGTAAATTTAAAAGCAAAAAATCATGTTAGCAGCAGTCAATCCTTATTTAGCATTCAACGGCACATGTGAAGCCGCGTTCAATTTCTACCAATCCGTATTTGGCGGCGAGTTCGACGCAATCCACCGTTACAAAGACATTCCGGGTGAAGAAATTCCCGAATCGGAAAAAGAAAAAATCATGCATGTATCGTTACAACTGACCGAGCACGTGTGGCTGATGGGCGCCGATACTTCCGAAGCATTCGGGCAAAAAACAACTTTCGGTGATTGTGTGACCCTTACTATCTGCACCACGAGCGAAGAAGAAACCCACCGGATTTACCATGCTCTTTCCGAAGGTGGAAAAATCACGATGCCGTTGGAAAAGACTTATTGGGCTGAATTGTATGCCACATTCAACGACAAATTCGGTATTTCCTGGGCATTGAATTTCATGCAGAACAATTAGTAAGAGTTACCCTATACAGCCACTCGAAGTCAAAGCGGTGGAAACCCTGATCCAAAAACTGACATACATGAAAGGGATGACCATACAATATTATTTTGGCACTTTAACGGCTATCTCGAAACTTCAAAAGTTATGAGTGATAAAGAAAGAGAGTACATGATAGAAGCCATTGCCAAGGATCTGCTCCTTCTTCTGATGGAAAGGCATGGCATGGACGAAACCACAGCTTTGCGCGCATTGTACAATTCGGATACGTAGCAAAGCTGGAAGATGAGCATACACATTTGTATTATCAGAGTTCGCTTTATGTATATGACTTTCTTAAGGATGAATTGTTCACAGATAAAATGTAACAAGTCCACATGAAAGGCAGGGATGACTACGATAAAAAGATTTCTGCCATCATCCGATTGAAGAGTGGCGAGCAATCGTCACCTTTCCTTCTGAATAACAGTTTTTAAAACTAAATATAACTAAACATGAAAACTCAATTCATCATTTTATCATTGTTCGTTATCAATTCTTTATCGTTTGTTTACGGACAAAACAAAGAAAAAGCCCTGAACACAGGATGGTATTATATCTCAGAGACAAATACCGGCATAGAGCGAAAAGCTCGAAACGAATCCGATAAGATTTATTTTATCCTTCCCGAGCCTATCGTAACAAAAGAGGATATAGAAGCCATAAAATTATCTGCTTTTACCGATAATGAAGGCAAAATCATGTATACAATTGTGATGCAGTTTGTCCCCGCTAAAGTGGAGGCATTCAGGCTGGCAACCAAAAATTCCATTGGAAAACAATTGGGCATGATTGTCTGTAATGAATTGGTCAATACTCCGAAAGTGAATATGGAAATTCCGGGAGGAATGGCCAGTATGTCGGAAAAGGATGAAAACAGGGTTCTGAAATACCTGGAAGATTTTCAGACTGTAAAAGCCCTCCAACCGGATGCAATTATTTTCCCTCCTGCGACCTTAATGAAAATAGCCAAAGGTGTTCATATAGTACCTGATTCCGCGCAAAAGGAATTCAGGAAAAGATGGATGAAAATGGAAGAAATTTGGAAATCTTCAGCCATCCTTTTGAGCAGTAATTCGGCAGATTATATGACAACAAAAGAATACAAGGATTTTAAAAATTATATCCTAACAACAGATTCGACAGTTCTTTATTTGTTTGCTAATAAATACATGGAGGCTCCGACGGGTTTGTATGCTCATTTTCTCATCGATATAGTAAGTGCTAAAAATCCGGACTACAGAAAAGACATGAATGCGTTGTATCGACCATTGAATGATTCAAACGATTCTGCTAATGCCGGAAATATGCCATTCTATTTGGATTATCTGCTAAGTTTTGCCGAGCCGATGGTGCAAAAGAAATAATCTATAGAGACAGTTCGTCAATTTTAGTTTTCACTACGTCACAGTATGACATCATACGCCCATACATTTGCATCACAGAGAACGAGAAATTCTTTTTATTAACCTCTTAAAAAATTAAATGTATGAGTATTACTTACAAAGTAGTGAAACAAGTGTTCGGGTTCGACAAAGAAAAGACCCCGAAGTATGTAGTGAGAACAGTGACGAGCGAAATGCTGGCCTTCGACAAGGTGCGTCTTCAAGTGTCACAAGTCAGCGGGATACACCGGGCAACGGTGAACTCGGTCATCGAAGGACTGCTCGATGTGCTGGTGAACAACCTCGACATGGGGCACAGCGTACAATTGGGCGAATTCGGAACCTTACGCCCCGGCATGAAAGCCAAAGCGCAGACAACCGAGGAAGCCGTCACAGCTTCTACCATCTATCGGCGTAAAATCATCTTCGCACCCGGCAGAATGCTGAGAGATTTTCTGCGCAATGTGTCTGTCAACCGGATGGGTACACCCGATATAATGCTCCCGTAGGACAAAGTTCTGCCAGTTCTTCGCGAACATGGACGCGATTCTCCTCGGGAAGAATCACCTGCATACCAAAGCCCCTGTCTTTGAACGTGAAACCATTTTCGCTGTTGTACACACAGAGACCGCAACGAATACACTTGGCTGGCTCGAACCACATCGTTCCGGTGACGTGCATCTTCTCCATGGCCGGAAGAGCGGAAGAAGTGTTATACCGGGAACGTTTGATGGCAGAGGCGGTGGCATACTGACGCAGCTTGCAGTCCGTTCGCCCGGCACAGGCGCAATGCAGACAGCGGGACGGCGCGGATACCGTGGCCTGCAACCTACTCTTTTCTTTTTCCGTGAATCGTCCCAGGCGAGATTGGAAGCTGTTTTTATCGACGGACGCATGTAACGTCTCGTTGGCAGGTAAAGCTGCTGAGTGCATTCCCGTCACTTCCTTAATAATATCCCGGATGGATACAGCCTCATCGATGGTTCCCCGCCGACAGGCTTTCTCGCAAGGAGCTTTGCACGTATCACAAGCTATCGTGGGCAAGGCGAAAGCTCCAGCGATCACTTCGTGGGCATTCTGGTATTGCCCGGCATCGTAATACGCCAGCATCCGTTCTATATCCAGACCTTGGGGGCAAACTCCGGAACAGGGTGCTTCGCAATCGGCCCGGTGATCGCTCAATAACAATTCCAACGAAAGCGTGCGTACTTGCAACACCTCTTCGCTATCGGTGACAATCTGCATACCTTCTGTGGGATAGGTGGTACACGAAGGAATGATCTGCCCGTTGGCCTGATTCCTGACGGCACACACCATACAGGACGATTTATGCCGGGCGCCTTTCGCATAGCACAACGAAGGAATCTCGTGTCCTGTCCGGCGTGCCGTTTCCAGAATCGTCTCGCCGGTGAGCACTTCAACGGGGATATTATTAATGATTATCTGCATAGCTTATCTCTTTATTCGGTACTTTCCTGATGGCATCGAAACTACACTCATCGATACACAATCCACATTGCACACAGCTGTCGATGTCGATGGTATGAACTTCGTACGGCGTATACGGGATGGCATCCACCGGACAGGCTTTCGCACATTTGGCACAACCCACACAGGCGTCGGTGACGATGTACTTCACCATCTCCTTGCAAGTTCCCGTCCGGCAGAGTCCGTTGACGTGTTCCTCGTATTCGTGACGGAAATACTTGAGGGTAGTGAGCACCGGATTGGGCGCTGTCTTGCCTAATCCGCAAAGGGATGATTTCTTTACGGTCAGCGCCAGCTCTTCCAGTTTGTCGATATCACTCTTTTCGGCTTTCCCGCTGCACAGCTTATCGAGTATATCGAGCATGCGACGGATACCAACCCGGCAGAAGGTACATTTCCCGCAGGACTGATCGCACGTGAAGCTCAGGAAATAGCGGGCCACATCGACCATGCAATTCTGTTCGCTCAGAACGACGAGACCGCCGGAACCCATCATAGCCCCCATCTGGTTGAACGCGTCGAAGTCCACCTGCACATCGCAAAGATGCGCCGGGATACATCCGCCTGAAGGTCCTCCGATCTGCACGGCTTTCAGCTTTTCGCCTCCTTCTACCCCGCCGCCGATATCCTGGATAATCTGGTTCAGCGTGATGCCCATCGGAACCTCGATCAGTCCGCCGTGGCGTATCTTCCCTGCCAGGGCGAACACCTTCGTTCCTTTGCTTCCCTCCGTACCGATCTGATTATAGCGTCCGGCACCATTCCTGACGATCGATGGGATCTGGCTCAACGTTTCCACATTATTCACT
The DNA here is from genome assembly GCA_031554505.1 of Bacteroides sp. Classification (GTDB taxonomy): domain Bacteria; phylum Bacteroidota; class Bacteroidia; order Bacteroidales; family Bacteroidaceae; genus Bacteroides. Next base: position 75,807 of record JAVBVI010000022.1, read on the forward strand.
AAGGTGGGCCGGCCGTTCAGCCCTTCCACAGCCGGATACGGCGGGCGCTGTCTGGGGAATCCCCGCTCCCCTTCTATTGAGGCGATAAGGGCGGTCTCTTCCCCGCAGACAAATGCTCCGGCACCTTCGAAGATCGAAATATCAAAGGAGAAAGCACTTCCCGCGATATGCTTGCCGATAAGATTCCGTTCCCGGCACAGTTCGATGGCGGTACGTATCCGGACCACCGCCAGCGGATATTCCGCCCGGATATAGAAGATTCCCTGATCGGCTCCTACGGCATAGGCAGCGATAATCATCCCTTCGATGACCCGGAACGGATAAGACTCCAGCATCATCCGATCCATAAAGGCACCGGGATCGCCCTCGTCGCCGTTGCAGATCACGTATTTTTCTTTCTTGTCGGAAGCGGCTACTATCTCCCACTTCTTTCCGGTGGGGAAACCACCGCCTCCACGTCCCCGGAGACCGCTGGTTTGTAGGGTTCGGATCACTTCTTCGGGAGATTGGGACGAAACCGTGCTTTTCAATGCTTCGAAACCGCCGTGGGCGATATACTCGTCGATATTCAGCGGGGCCAGGAAGCCATATCCTTCGGTAGAGATATGCTTCTGCCCGGCCAGGAAACTGTCGATGACTCCTGTCCGTTCGTCCTCGGACTTCCAAACTACATTGTCCCAGGTAACATCCGTATGGAAAGTGTCGATCTGGTTCAGCAGATTATTCTTGAGTCGCTTCAGGTAACCGGCCGGTTGGAAATGGTGGTGTAGGATTTCCTTGATCTCGGCCGCCTTTACGTTGGGATAGCGGGTGATGGTTCCGTCGGGAACCACTACATCGATCAGAGGCACTTTGTTGCACACCCCCACACACCCTACCGGTTTGATGGTCACATCGATGCCCAGTTCACCGGAAGCAGTTTTCAATTCCTTATAGATATCGGAAGAGCCGCTCGCCTGACAGCAGGAGCCCATTCCGAGGCGAATTTCTCCGGCTACGCGTCCTTGCGCTTGTCCGCCCTCTTTCTTTTCTTCGGCTTCCTGCTGGGCCAGGAAGTCATCGATCACTTCGTTGACCTTTCCGGGAAGTACGTGGCCGTATATCTTTTCATCGATCTGTACCACAGGCGCTAAGGTACAGCATCCCAAACAGGCTATCTTCTCGATGGAGAAAAGCTGGTCGGAAGTGGTGATACTACCCGCATCCATCTTCAGTTCGCGCCGGAAAGAGTCGTACACATTGCCGGCTCCCTTGACGTGGCAGGCCGTACCGGTACATACCTTAATAAGATGCTTCCCGTAGGGGATGTGCCGGAACTGGGAATAGAAAGTAGAGACACTGATCAGTTGCGCCCGGTCTATCTCAGTTCGCTTGTAGATACGTTCCATAGCGACAGAAGGGAGGTAGTTGAACTCTTCCTGCAAGGCTTGCAACAGCGGGATAATCATCCGGCGGGAGGTGCCTACGCGGTCGATGATAGCGTCGACTCTCTCCAGCATAGTGTCCGGGGCATCAGTAGGATGGCAGTGACAGGTCATATCAATTGGCTGTTACACAGTAAATACTCTTGTCTGTCCGCACCACAATCGTCTTGTCGGTAAAGGCGGGGGTGGCGAATGTCCGTTCGCCGGTGTCGAACGAGTCCAACAGACGGAACTCATTATCGGCTGAGAAGAGATGCATCTTCCCGTCGTTGCTGAACAGGTAGATCTTTCCTTCGGCCAGGATGGGCGATGAATAGAATTCCGTTCCCAGTTCGTGTTCTTTACGCAACTCTCCCGTATGGGCATCATACGCGGCAACCACTCCGTAGCTGGTGGCCAGGTAGAGATTGTCTTTGGTGGCTACCGGGCTGGATACTTCGGGGAGGAAGTCATTGCCTTCCCACAACACCGTACCATCGACAGCATTGATGGCCACCAACTTGGAGTATTCGCTGGCGCCGAAGACGATGCCGTTGGAACTACAGGCGCTGGAACCTACTTCGCCGGTCATGCATTCCACCCGCCAGAGTTGTTCGCCATTGTTGGGATTATACCCGGTAATAGCCGGATTCCCCATCAGCACAAGTTGAGACGTACCGTTGATGTTGGCGATCATGGGCGAACTCCAGGTGACTTTCTCCGTACGGGCTTTGCTCCAGCGCTGGGCGCCCGTTGCCAAGTCCAGCGCTACCACCTTCGGTGCATTCCGGTTGTCATACTGTACAATCACCGAGTTGCCGAATATCAGGAGGGAAGAGGCGTATCCGTAATGATTGTCGGGCACGCCCAGATTCTTCGCCCAAAGCTGTTTGCCGTCCACATCGGCACAGAGAATATCGCCGGTGGCAAAGATGGCGCACACCTGCTTCCCGTTGGTTGCCACAGTCGAAGCAGCCAATCCCGTATCATCGGTGGTTTGGGGAGGCTGGGCGGGAGAGCCGGGGATGTTCGCAGCGGCCAGCGACCAGAGCTTCTCGCCGGTAGTAAGGTCGTAACAATAGAGTTCCCGCGCCTGGTTGTCCGCACCGGAGAAGAACACCTTATTGGCGTTGATAACGGGCGAGTTATATCCTTTTCGGGGGATAGCCTGCTTCCAGGCGATGTTCTTCCCGTTGCTCAGGTTCCACTTCACAGGTAGTCCCCGGGCAGAAGATATACCGTTAGAATTATTTCCCCGGAAAGCGTTGTGGGTAACTTTCGATATCTCGGGTTGGGGCGCTGCCGCTACCACCGTATCGGCCACTGTTGTATCTGCCACCGCGACCACCGTATCTTCGGTAAGGCTATCCGATCCCTCTTCCATCGGAGGAAGCTGATCGGTAGTTTGATCGGGATTCTGCGCCTCGGCCAGCATTTCAGAAGATGCTTCGCCTTCCGATGGCTCGGATTGTTTCAGGTAGGGCGAACTCAAAACGACAAAGACCAGAGCTACGGCCGCCAGACCGGAAGCCGCCCATCCCACATACTTACGCGCCTGGGTTTTGATAGCCCATTCGTCGATAGGGTCGATCTCCTTATCCGGAATGTTCTTATCGCGGGCAAAGTACAGGCGGGTACAGACAACGAACACACCCAGCATGCCCAACAGAATATAAACTCCCACCATCAGGTGATCCATGCGCACGAAATAGGCTTTCCGTGCCATGAGGTCCAGTTGCCGGATCTGTTCCTGCAGCACCGGGTTATTGGCATTCTGATCGTTAATAGTTTTTAATGTCTCCACCACTTCGGTTTGCAGCGGGGTGACGCCCCTCACCTGGAAATAATTGGTGATAAGCATAATAGAGAAAGTGACGATAAAGATAGCCGATACGATGGCTATGTTCCGGAGGATTGCTTTCTTCATATCTCTGAGTTCAACGTTTACTATTTTGTGGACAATAACTGAAACACCTGCCACAGTCCACACACGCGGAGTGGTCGATCTCATATTGCTTGCGGGTGCGCTTTACAGACAGTCCGATGAAAGCCATCCCGATAACCAGCCCGATCAACGCGCCTGCAACGGTGGAATACAATTTAAATTCGGCCTGTATGTTTTCGTAGGTCTTTGTCAATTCTTCTACGGTGCCCCCTTGCCCGTAAAATGCTTCCAGTTCTACCGTAAGGACGTCTTGCGGAGCTACTTCGTGCAGCATCACCTGGTCATACAGCCGCACGTCCTTGTTGACCCGGCTCAACTCACCGCTCACCGAACGCATCAGGAAGGCGCCGACTAGCATCAGCAGCGGAAGGATAATAAAATAATGGACGATCCGCCTGACTCCCTGCAACCGACTTTCCTTGACCTTATTCTGATAAGGTGGCCGGATGGCATCTACCGGGCAGGCATTGTGACAAAGCTCGCAGTTGATGCAGTTCTTCTGCGTCAGCTCAATCTTCCAGATCGACACGCGGGAGAACAGACTCAGTAACGCTCCGTACGGACAAAGGAAGCGGCAAAACGGTCGCCCGGTAAAGATGGCGGCCACCAGCAACAGCACCCCGAAGAGGATCAGCCCGATATCGCCTCCCAACCGGAAGATGCCAACGAACGGATCGAACCGGCAGATGACAAAGCTGCTTCGGGTCACCGCATACAGGAGGGCAAAGATGAGGTAGATCCAAGGAATCATGCCCAACACCGTGGTGACTGACCTGGACAACCGGTAATTCTTTAGGTTTACCAATTCCTGCAAGGCGCCCAGCGGACAGACGCCGGCGCAGAACACCCTGCCGAACAAAAAGGCAAACAGGATGGGAAGCAGAAAGAAGAGGAAGACCGACAAAGGCAACAGATACGTATCGTCCACCAGAGCCAAGGCTACATTCTGAACGGAGCCGATGCTGCACACACATCCGGTACGGAAGAAACCGAAATAAGCGACGGAGATGATAGACACCCACACCACCGACCGGCGCGTCCGTTTCCGGATTACCGCCCACGCCACACTCCCCATCAGCAGTACCAACAGGAAGATATCCACCGCGATCCAGGCCGCCTCGTTAGGTATCTGATACGTGATGTCGGGATATTGATAGCCGGACTCAAAGTCGGGCTTGGGAAACCGGTTCTGCGCGTTCGCCTGCCCGAGGAGGAGCAACAGCAGCATGCCTATAGAGATTAGTCGTTTCATCCTTATTCTTTTAGTTTATAAGCCGTTTCGAGCGACACGCGGGTGATGGCGCCGGAAGGACAAGCAGTGGCGATGGTGCACTCGTTGCAGTCCTTGCACAAATCGCGTTTGATCTGCAGATACAAAGATCCGTTGCCGAAGGAGCTGCATCCCTTGACACATTTGCCGCATCCGTTGCACAGGCTTTCGTCAATGGTATATTCGAAATAGGGGTCTTCCACATATCGGCGGGCAATGGCTCCGGTGGGGCACATCAGGTTCTCGGCCGCGGTATCGAGCACTTTCACGTTCGACCGGTAGTACCCGCCGCACAAGTCGCAATACCCGCATACCTTATTGGCATGAAGACATTTCACGGCCGAGACCGGCAGGACACAATGCGTCTCGCAACGGCCGCACTGAGTACATTTCTGCGGGTCGATCTGCCAGTAAACGCTTCCTTCCTGCCAGCTTAGTTTGCGGACCAGCCCTCCGGAAAGCACCAGAATGGTTCCTCCCGCTACCGCCGACCCGAGTATCCGTAGGAACTCCCGGCGATGGATGGGACTCTTCTTATTCTTCATAATCGTTCAACGTATATATATCCACCTGTGTTACCAGGTACTAAAGGTAACAATTCTTGTTCTCTGCACTTCTCCCTCTCTAGGCGAAAAAGTGAATTTCGTTCACCATTCACCATCTTTTTCGGATTATCTATCTATTTACCAAGCGAATACAACATGGTGAATACCTTTTTTATTCGCCATTCATTCACCATTTCTATGGGTATTCACCATCCTTATATTCTGCTACTGCTCCGTTTGCTTCCTTGTATTGCTCCGGAAGCAAGAAGCAAAAGCCTCGGAAGCAAGAAGCAAAAACCCCGGAAGCAAGGAGCAAAAGCCCTGTTTCAAAGGAGCTAACACTCTGTTTCCTCCGATGAAACTCTTTGTTTCAAGGCATGAAACAAAGAGTTCCAAAGCATGAAACACTCTGTTTCAAGGCATGAAACTGTCCTATAGCCTGACGCTCCCGCGGCAAAGCATTAAGCGAACGGGCAATCCACTCCGCAACCGGCGCAAGCGGTCTTTGCCGCCAACGCCTTATCGTATTGGAAGGTAGAAACCAGATTCCGGCTCGCCACAAAGACTTTGTCCCGGCTAACCTGGATGCCACGTACCGCGCGGGCATCGCCCAACGCCTCACCATCCAGCAGCAACCGGCGGGATTCGCCTTCTGTGCAATACACTCCCTCATCCGTATAGGTGATTCCGGGCGAATGCGTCGAAGCCACCGGCTCGCCGGCAGCTTGCCGGAGGCGGCTTTCCAGGAGATTCCCCAGCCGGTCATACGTATAGACGCGGTCGGATATGGCTACCAGTAGTCGATCGCCGACCAGCGTCAGAGCCTCCACATCGCCGGGAGTCCGGAAGGAGGAGACCAACCGGTACGGAGACGAAGGAAGAGCCTCGGCCGAAGCGCCCCACCGTTTATGAAGCAGTATGCCCGACACTCCCACGATACTGGCTCCCGCGAGTACAGACCCACACAACTGAAGAAACCGTCTGCGCGATATCGCCGCTTTATGATCCATGCCTGATTCCATCTGTTTATTCTTTGGTAAAGACAACTATCTTATTCTTTCCGGCTACGAACAGCCGGTCACCATCCGTTCGCGTTTCGTAGGCTTTGTTCCCACCGCCCAGCAAACGACTGTTCAGGATCACTTCCTTGAACTGCCCGCCGCGCTGGAAAACGCTGACCCGGGGATTTCCTTTCTCCGAAGTGATCAGCTCCCCTTCGGGTGTAAACGAAATATACGCAGGGTTGCAACAGCCCGAAAAGGCTCCGGCTTCTCCGCCCGCTCCGCCGAAAGAAGCAATGAACTCGCCCTCGAGCGTATACGATTCGATGAGATGCCGGCCGGAGTTGACGCAGTAAATGGTATCGTTGATGCTGGCAATGTCGAACGTATAGCTGGGAATGATGAAGTTTGTCGGGCTCTTGATAAACCGGACAAAGTTGCCTTCCTTCGTATATTGGCAGATGTTTTTGTTGGCCGCGTCGGTCACGAAGACAAAGCCCCCGGCCAAAGCGAACGAGCAGTAATCCGACAGTTCGCTACAGGCTTCCCACGTGTGGGATAGCTTTCCATCGGGCGTGTACACCTCCATGAACGTAGGATAGAGCAGGTATACCTGTCCTTCTTCCACGGCGATATCCCTCGCATCCGGCTTTATCGGGAAAGAAGATAGTCTGTTTCCCGCGGAGTCGTATAGGTACACCGACTCTCCGGAAGCCAGATACAACTTCCCATCATGCAGTTCAAAGCGTTTGATCTCTTGCGGCAACTCGAACGAAGCGCCCGCTTTATAGGCCGTTCCGAGCGGAGTCTCCGCCGCAGCTTCCACATACGTACTATCTTCTTGATTGACCGTCTGCACCATATACCAGACGAATCCTATCACTACCAGAAAGATAGCCGCATTGAGTATGAGTTTCCATGTTTTCCTCATAGTTTATCTTATTTGAAGACATTTTACTACGTGAGCATCCCTCACTATCAGCATCCCATCGGCATACGCCAATGGCCCCCAGGCGTCAGCCCCGTCCATGATCCGCTGCTTCTTCAACAGTTTCATGCCGCGTGGCTGAACTTCGTACACATATAGTTCCCCGTCCTCCTTGAAGACAAACAGGTTTTTATTGATCAACAGATAAGGCCCCAGCCCGAATTGCTCGTCGGCAGCCGATGTCCATACCGGCGAGCGGAGATTGGAAGGAGCATAGCACACCAGCTTGCCACGGAGCGCGCCGCCATCCTTGGGCATCACGCTGATGATCATATCATTATAAAATATAGGAGTTTGCTGCTCGCTGGACAAGCCTTCGTTTGGTTTGTGCTGCTCGGTGACGGTGGCTGTCCACCGGTCGCCCGAACGGTCTACCCGAAGCAACGCTCCTCCCGATCCATATCCGGCTACCATAAACAGTTGGTTGGACGATATCTGAAGCGGAGAAGGCGCTACCACCGAGGGTTGCCATTTATCGGCGTTCCACAACAGACGTCCGCAGTCGCCCGCTTCGGCCGAGACTCCGCAAACCCCTCCTATCCCGATATAGACATACGTCCGCTTCCCTCCCAAGGTCATCAGCATCACTGACGAATGCGACATCTTATAACCGAGCGTGTTGGGAGTAGTCCAGACCACCTCGCCCGTACGGCAATCCAGTCCGGCCAGCAGCGTCTCCTTGCCGGCAGGCGCCAGCACCAGGATATCCCCATCTACCCGCGGGCATTGGCCGGTATACCAGAAAGGCACTTCGGTTTGGAACGTTTTCTTCATGTCGAACGACCACTTCATGTCTCCCGTTACCGGATCGCAGCACATCACATGTCCTTCCGGCCCGATGGTAATGATATAGTCGCTTCCGATGGCCGGTACAGTGCGCGAGAACCCGTGGTTCCGTTTAATGGGCACCCGGTACCACCGGCGCCAAAGCTCCTTGCCCGTTTCTAAGGAGAAACAGCGCAAGGCATCAGAGCTTAACTGCTCGTTGTAATCCAGGAAATATACCCGGCCGTTGTAGATCACCGGCGCGGCATGTCCTTCGCCGGTTTCCACACTCCACAACACCGGATAGGCTTCCTCAGTAGTCCGGATCTTCTCCGGTGTTTCGATGATATTCGTTGCCTGTTCCCCCCGGAAACTATTCCATTGACCGGTCAGTCCGGATGAAGCATCTTCGTACTTCATGAAGAACTCACCGATCAGCACATCATCCGCCGCGCGGGTCTGCCCCGCCGGACGATTGTCCGCTCCGGGCGACTGGATAGCAAGATCAGTCCGGGGAGCATATACATGCCACCCGACAATGATACCGGTATACAAGAGTACCAGTAAAACGGTAATGCCTGTTACTATCCTTTTACCTTTCACGATTTCACTTTATACGCCATCAGAGTATCGCCATGCCGCACATACAGCACCCCTTTATAGATGACCGGATGTGCCCAATGCTGCTCGGTACCCAGCGTGATGGGGAATTTACTTATAATTTCGAACTTCTCTGGGTTCGGTTTAACCAAGGCCATCTCGCCTTTCTCGGAGTAGCAGTACAGCAGACCTTCGGCAGCGATGATCGTTCCTACGCCCAGCACGGGATCACTGTACAGGGTCTTCCCGGTCTGCCAGTCGGCACAATACCAGTTCGTCCGCTCGCCCGGGCCATAGACATAGTTTCCTATCTTCATGGTATTGCCTGTCTTATGACTGAAATCCGTATTCTCCCAGACTTTTTCCACGCTCTGTCCGCCATTCGTCAGGCGCAACATCACGGAGCCCTTCCCGTAAGCACTGGTACAAAGCAACATGCCGTTGCTATACACCGGCGTATTGGGATGTTCGCCGAAGCGGTTGGTGTGCGGATGTGACCAGAGCAACTTCCCGTTCGACACATCCACTCCGATAATGTGGCCGGACATCATGGTCACTACTTGGGGAGTCTGCTGATCACTTATATAAATAGGTGTAGCATATCCGGACATATCATTCTCCGTGGCCCCCTTTGTGCTCCAAATCACATCGCCCGTCGACTTGTTCAACGCTACCACGTGGTCTTTCTTCCCGCCGGGCGCAATGATCAGCTTATCGCCTACCAGCAAGGGCGGACCATTCCAACCGTGCTTGGTATTCTCAGCTCCGTACTCTTTCAGGTAGTTCTTCTTCCACAAGGGCTTCAAGGTTTGCGTATCGTAGCAGAACAGTTCGGCCAGTCCGCTCACGATATACAGCTTTCCGCCATCGTGCATCACGGTGCTGCGGGCCCCTACGTAGCCGTCGGCATCCCATTCGGCACCAAATTCTATCTTCTGCTGGAGTTTGCCATCCAGTCCCAACACATACAGATACCCTTTGCCATCGTGATAGCCGGTTACATACAACTTATCTTTATCAATGGACACAGACGAATAGCCCTTGCCCAACCCGTCGAGTTGCCAAAGCAATTCGGGCCCGTCCGTGGGCCAAGACTTCAGCAGCCCGGTCTCGGGGTAGATTCCGGTACGGTCGTTTCGCCATTGTACACTCGTTTGTGCTGATAACATCTGCCCTGCGAGGATAAGCAGGAACAGAAATCCCATTCGTTTTATCATGTATACTGAGTTATTTTGTTAAATCATAGCAGAACAATAGGTCGTGATCTCTCAGGTAGAGCTTACCATGAGCCACCACCGGATGTGCCCAGATCATATTGTCCGTGGTCTGTATCTTGGTGCGCTCCGGGAAATCCATCTTGCCCAACTCCTTCCATCCTTCCGGCGAAGCAGCTATCACACCAAACGTACCCGAACGCTCGTCGAGAAGAATCAGGCGTCCATCCACTCCTACGACCGATCCTCTGGCTATTCCTTCCCTATTTCTCAAGCTCCACGCCGTTTCGCCCGTCTTCAAGTTCTGGCACACCCAGCCCGATGCATCCGAGTGACCATACACATAGCCATCCATCAATACCACGCCACCGTGTTGGTTGGTTATACCTCTATTGGCATACACCGTTTCAGCCTTTATACCGTTGCCCTCCTTTGTCAACCGGAGGCAGGTACAACCGCTATTATACCCGGAGGTCGCATACACCAGATGATCATTATAGATAGGAGAAGGGATAACGGCTACCCTGTAACCGGGAATTTCTATTCTCCACAACAGTTTACCGTCTTTAGCTGACACACCCGCTATCCCTTTGGCCGATTGCTGGATATACTGCCGTATCCCATCGACTTCGGCAACAATCGGAGAAGCGTGCGCCGCATCGTCCGTCCATTCTTTGCATCTCCAGACCAAAGCCCCGGTATTCTTATCGAGCGCTATCATCGTCCCATCCACACCACCAGGAGTACAGATCACCAGGTTTCCATCGACCAAAGGCGATTCGCTAAAGCCCCAACGCGACATGAGTTTGCCATTAAAGTCCTTCGTGAAGTCTTTCTGCCAAAGCACTTTGCCGTCAGCGGCCGACAGACAATGTATCTGGCCGATACCGCGAATCAGATACAGTTTGTTGCCATCCACCGTCACTGAACCGCGCGGACAGTTCTCGCGATCCGGAACCATCTCAGTGCCCAGCTCCTGCTTCCACTTCAACTGACCGCTTTTCGTATCCAGGGCGAATGCGAAACCGTTCTTATCCGTAGCCCCTTGGCCATAGAGCGTTGTTCCGACAATGGTAGGAGCAGAATATCCGCTGCCCGCCTCCCGGAAAGTCCAGGCCAGGGAAGGCTTTTTAGCCGACCAGTCCAGATTGAGACCCGTTTCCTTCGAAACACCGCTACGGTCCGGACCGCGCCATTGCGGCCAGTCCTGTGCATTTGCTTCCATGCCGGAAACAAACAGCAGGACACCCATAAGGATGAGGTATCTGACTTTGTTTTTTGTTTTCATAATCATCTGCTTTCTTCTAAATTTATACCGAATCCCTATTTGGCCTTATAAGCCATCAATGTATTTCCGTGACGAACATACATCACACCTTTATACAGAACCGGATGTGCCCAATGCTGCTCGGTACCGAGAGTAATGGGGAACTGGCTGACCAGATCGAACTTCTCCGGAGTAGCCTTTACCAAAGCCATTTCGCCTTTCTCCGAGTAGCAATACAACATATTTTCTGCTGCTATCACGTTACCTATCCCAATAGAGCGTTCCTTGTAGGTTGCCTGTCCTGTTTTCCAATCCAGGCAGAACCAGTATTTATTATTATCGCCGGAGCCATAGACATAATCGCCTAATTTCACGGCGCCACCCATTCTCGAATCGAACTCCTTATTCTCCCATACCTGTTCCACTTTACGCCCACCATCCGTCAGGCGCAGCATCACAGAACCTTTTCCGTATCCGAAGATGCACAACAATTGATTATCGCCGCCGTAGACGGGAGTATTCGGATGAATATCGCGCATATTATTATAAGGAAACGCCCAAAGCTTCTCGCCCGTTTTGGCGTTCATGCCTAAGACATGCTTACCCATGATCGTCACAATCTGGGGAACTTGCTGATCTGCCAGGTATAAAGGAGAACAGTACGCAGCCAGATCGCCCTCGCCTGCGCAAGTCCAAACCACCTCTCCGGTATTCTTATTCAACGCCACTACATTATTCGTCTTGCCCGGAGTGATGATGACTTTATCGTCCACAATCAATGGAGATTCATTGACGCCAAAGCGAAGATTCTCTCCCGCAAAGTCGTTAATGATGCTCTTGGTCCAGCGAATCTTCAGGCTCTCCTCGTCCAGACAAACCAGATCTCCCGTACCGCTATAGATATACAACTTCCCATCGCTGGCCGAGACGGTACATCTGGAACCGTTGTAGTTTGTCATCCATTCGGGACTATACACCGCTTTATTCAGGAGTTTGCCATTCAAATCTAGCACAAACAGGGTGCCTTTTCCGTCGATGGCACCTGTGATATAGATTTTATTTTTCACAACGGCCACCGAGGAGTATCCTTCCCCCAACTGGTCGAAATGCCACAACAGTTCAGGCCCCTTTTCCGGCCACGACTTCAACAACCCTTGCTCCTTGTATACACCGGTACGGTCGGTTCCACGCCATTGTATATTCTCCTGTGCCAACAAAGGCAAAGAGAGGAGTGATAAACACAGAATAAGCACTTTCTTCATGATCTATTGATTTTGAGTTTCTTTAAGGCATTTAATACAAATGTGATCGTATATAATTCTTCGGAATACCACAACCGGGAGAAATACAACCCGATCGGTTCCCGTTGATACAATTCTCCGGCTTTATATTTCCGGTAAAGGAAATCAAAGGCTTTTTCCATGGACGCAGCTTCTCCCGCCGTCTCCCTTTTTGGGAAGGAAGCCAACGCGCTCAAGGCCCGGGCTGTCAACGTTACTTTGGATGGAACATCCTTGGCTCCTCCCCAGCCTCCATCAGCGTTTTGCGTCAAGAGAAGATAGGTCAACCCTTCCAGAGCCATCTCACGAGCCTTCTGGCCTTGGGAGCCAGCCAGATATTCTACCGTCATAGCGGTTCCATACACCGGAGAGCGTTCGTTTTGCGCATCCTGGTCGCCAAACCACAATGGAGTCCAGGAACCGTCGGAGGCCTGTATACTTCGCATCCACTTCAACATGCGCGACATACTGTTTCTGCACTTCTGTTGCAGTTCACCGGGTAGTACATCCACCCAGAGTTGGAATGCCAATATAGAATGCGCCGAGATGTCCGGGCTGCTCCGGTCGAAAGGCAGTTTCCCCCATCCTTTGCAGAAAGTGGGCATCCCACCGTCGGCATTCTGTAGCGCCAATAACCATTCGATGCCTTTCCCAACTTCCGGACAATACACCCCGTCGAGCAGAATGTGAAGCGCCACCAACGCACCAGACGTATCGTCGGCATCGGGCACGGCACCCGGAAGATCGGTCCACCCCCACCCTCCTTCTTTCGCTCCGGTGAAAGGATGTCGAGCGACAAACGCATTTCGCTTGATCTTCTCGGCCAGGACCTGTTTGTCTTCTAGTTCATCGCCCAATGCCCGTACGCTTAATGCAGTTACCCAGCAAGCCAGGTCGGTATCAATGGGCCAGGAGCCATCTTCGCGGACATTATTGATCAGGAAACGAACGCCTTGTTGGGTGGCAATATGCTCCCGGTAGCCGGCACCGCACATACACATGGTCACAAACGCAGTCAAGGGGGCGGCTTCCAGAAAACCTCCGTTGGAAGGCTGGAGTTTCTCGAGTACCCGAAGCGATGGGTTGATAAAAGATTCGCGGATGGGAGAGAACAGATTCTTCTTCCCCATTCTATATCTTAATATACCCACCGCAATCAGTGCAGGAATGGCATAGCTCACTACGGGAAGCCGCAAGAATCGAAAGAGTTTCTGTGGTAATACCGACACCTCAAAAGGTAATTGCGGTATCTCGTCCCAACTGGAGATGACACCGGCCAGAGCGCACATCACCAGGATGGGAGCGGAAAAGGTCAGGTCTTTGCCATAGTAAGCCAGCACTCCTTGTATAATATGTTGGTCGGTGGAACCTCCGAATCTTTCGGTCAGGTATTCTTTGGCCTGTGGAGGAGGAGCTCCCACGGCAGAGAGCGAAGCATACGTAAGTAAGGTAGCCGTCATATTGGAAGGGCTTTCCAGGCTGTCGCCCCAGGAACCGTCCGGATGCATGGCATGGGTTAGCCAGTTCGTTCCTTGCTGAATATACGAGGCATACTTCTTGCTATCCACTTTATACAATGCAAAAACAGCTACGGAAGTAGAAATGGCGCTCGACGACAATTCTCCCCTCCATAGAGAGCCATCCGCGGGCCGCTTTGCTAACAGCCGCTCCCGGACTACTCCGATCATTTCATCTATTCGTTTTTCCATGGTATCTTTCTGTATTACTCTCCCATCGCTCCTAAGGCCAGTAAACCGTAGAAGGTATATTCCACATCGCTCTCGTCCTCCAGTAACGTAGCCGAGAAGCCTCCCGAATCCAACCAATGCGCTTCAATAAAATCCCGGGCCGGATAGTTGGGCGGCATCTGATAACCACTCAATGTAAAGAGAGCCGTCGCCGTGGATAGCAAATCGGGAACGGGCGAAGCCGTTGCCGCACCAAAACCACCTGTAGCCTCCTGCCTATCGCGCAGATAAAACAGATCTTCGTTCTCTTTGTATCCGTTCAACTGACCTCTGACTGCCAGAGCCGCCGCAGTGGCGTTCGTAGTAGCCGTCAGCCCGTCTTTCGTATTCATATATCCGCCGCCGGGCAGATGGTAGTCAGTCAGTGCTTTCGCTCTACTCTTCTTCTTATCTATAGAGTGTCCCGCATCTTCCAACAGGCACAACTCTATAAACCGGGTATAAGGCGACTGCGGATCCTCGTGCGGTACGCTTTCAAAAGTATTCAAGGCTCTTATCTTTGTAGCGAAGAGCGACTGTACCCACCAGGCGGCTATCCCTCCTTTCATTAACTGCCCGATCATCCGGCAGCGCATGTAAGCGGCATAATGAATAAGGTCCAGGCTTTCCGTATCCTGCTGCGACAGGTATAAGTCTATTTTTTTTTGATCCAACTTTATTCCCAACACATAGGACAAAGCCCATCCGAATGCGGTATAATATAGATCCGCCTTTCCGCTTTTATCTTTAAAAGCATGTTCTTCCGTCCGCTGCGATTCGACAAAACCAGCTATTCTGCGAACAGCTTCCATTCCCAGTTGCTCCTTCCCCTTTTGCAAGGTTCTGAACAATCTTGTCGATATCGTATTTCTCATAAATGTTCCGGATGAAAGTTTAACTTTTCAGTATTCTTTGTGTCACCCGGAAAAGCAATCGCTTCAACTCTACATTGGTGATGGCATGCAAGGCTTTCAATGCTTCGCTGTGATAGTGTTCCGTCATTTGCCGGACCCGGAGAAGGGCCTTGTCCAACGAATCTTTATGTTCAGGAAGACTAAGGAACGTTTTCAGGTCATCGCATTGGAATAACGAGCTGATAAATTCCCCTTCGGAATGCTGTTCACAAAGTGCCGCCAATACAGCCGATGGTCGTAAGGCAACCGGTTCGTCCGTATCGAAGTCTTCTATATCATCTTGCAACTGATAGGCAATGCCCATCGCTCGTGAATACTGCTGCAAGGCTGTCCGTAAAGCCGGATCATCGACCGCGCAAATCACTCCCATGATCAGGGCTACTTCGAATGCAGGCACTGTTTTATTACAAAAAATATCCAGTACAAAGTCCATCGTCAAGGTACGAGGGCGGGCACTCCATTCCAACTCCATCCCTTGTCCTTTGCAAAGAGTGATATGCGCATCGGCCGCTACTTTGATCAATTCCATATTTTGGCAACCCGTCAGCAACCGGTAGCCATGCCCGAGAAGAACATCGCCTACATTGATGGCCACGGAATCGCCATAAGCCGCATTGACAGTCTGTTTGCCATAGCGCATCATATCATGATCCTGTATATCGTCATGTACGAGTGAAGCTTTGTGGAAGCATTCCACAGCCACCGCCGCCCGTTGTATTTCTTCGGGAGCGTCCTTTCGGCCGGTTAATGCCAAGTAAGTGGATGCCAACAGATACGGTCGCCATCGCTTACCGTCACCGCCCAACCAATCTTGTGCCACCAAAGAGGTTTGGTCCGTGGGAGGAGATAAGAGATTCCTCAGGTTTTCCTTGTCGAACCACTCCTTTACGGTGGATTTCAAGTGATCGTAATCCAACAGGTTCGCTTCTTTATCCGAGAGCATGCTGAGCAGGTAGTCGACATAACTGTAATCGACATCCGTATCTTTACAACCGTCTGTATTGAGTGGGATGGCCAAGCCAGGGACAGCATTATCGATCAGCAGCGGGAACGCTTTTTCCAAAGAATCCAGGCAACTAACACCGATTACTGTATCTACTATCCGGTTCTCGATCAGTCCGACGACGGAGGTAAATCCTTCCGCCACCAGGCTCATCATGCCTAAGCTGTCGGCTTTGTCTTGCAAGTCTGGAATGGAGCAGTGATTGCAACGATGGCACAAAAGTCCAAGCTCGTCCACCTCTGCTTTGCATTTCGTCGAATGACTCAAACATTTCGGCAGTAACAGGATTCGTTTGTCATAAGGAATGGAAGCCACTGTTTCACGCCACACACAATTATTGATTTCCACCATCAGCCAGCCCTTGACAGACACATCAAGCGCATGATCCTGAATCAGTTGATCGGAAAGACCAGAAAGGTGGTCCATGGATAGAGGAGGACTAAGGAGCTGACTGTTTACGAAATGGTCGATCACATCTCGTAAACGGTTCCGCTCTTCGTAAGTGGGCGGGACATTGTATCGTTGTTTGGCATCCATATGTTTATTATCCGTAGGCTCCGAAGCCAAAGAAATATTTCTTCTTGACCAGTTTGTACATACTATTAACTTCCGGTATCTCTTCTCCTTGCAGGTTGTGTCCGGCCAGCGGAGTCATCTTCTTGTATTCTTCCAGGATGGTGCCACGGCTGGTGGTATCGATGGCTTGATGTTTCTCCAGGAACTCCACCAGTTTGTGCGGATCTTCCAGTAAGATACATCCGCGAGAACTTTCAGCGGTCATCTTCCGAAAATCGGCCAGGAATTCCGAACGTTCGAACAGTTCTGCCAGGTTAGACCCGTTTTCATTGATAAAATCTTTGGCCAACTGGATGGGAGGGCAAAACTCGAGCGCTCCCGACGGGGATATATGGTGGCTCATGCCGGTAGCCGCCGGACAAAGTGCCTTTCCCTTATCGTCCCAATAAGTCTCGACGATGAACAAAGGGGCATCTTTCCGCTGCTCCACCACGAAACGACGGAAAGCCAGCACTTCCTCCTTACTCAATGCGTTCGCCGGATTGGGATCGGCTCCTACCGGCCGGTATATATAATACCACAGATAGTGAGCGCCTTCCTTAGCAATCAGCTCGATATATTCCCTGCTAACCAGGTCGTTGTAATTGCTTTTGCAGATACTTGCCGCCGCACCGAAGATCAGTTTGGCTTTCCGGCAAGCACGTACTCCGGCCAGCGTCCGCTCGTAAACATCGTTCTTACCCCGGCGCGCGTCACTCTCTTCTTTCAGCCCTTCGATACTGATCAGGGGAGTGACATTTCCCATCTTCCGGAGACGCATAGCCACCTCTTCCGTCAGCAAAATGCCATTGGTGAATAACTGGAAATAACAATCGGAATGTTTCTCCATCACATCCAGCAAGCCTTTGTACATCAAGGGTTCGCCTCCCAGAATGCCAAAGAAGAAAGAGCCTTTCTGCTTGCTGCTACTGATGATTCCGTCCAACTGTTGAAGGGATAATGATTTCTTTCCGCCGCCCGACACCCAGCAACCACTACACGCTAGGTTGCAACTTTCGGTGACGGATATCATGACAAAAGCCGGGAAGAACGGCTTTCCTTTTGCCTGCCGTTTCTCGAATCGGTTGAGGTTGCGCATACTTTGCCACCCGAAATTATACATGAATTTCCAGACCAGCCTGGGCGAACATTCCCGGGGCACGCGGAGGGCCGCTTTTAGATTGGCTATATATTCCCGGAGTGTCATTCGCCGTCGTTTTTTAGCAGTGAGACACTCGCCCGCCGTTGTTGCAAACGCATGCGCAACCGGTCGCGGTACATTTTGTCCATCTCCTCAGGATTGAAAGTTTCATCCTGAGCGGTTCCCCCGTTGATGGGTGATTTCTCGTATTTGGGGAATATAATGGCTTTGCTCGGGCACATGCGTGCGCAGGCGGGACAGTTATTCTTGCAGTTTTGCGGCTTCACCACCCGTACCTGCTTATCCATTACCGTATAGACACCGAACAGGCAGAAGTCATGGCATTTGCCACATTCTACGCATCGGTTTTTATCCAGCACAGGATACCAGGCATCCGTTCCGTGTTCAACGGGGAATGCCGCAATCTCTTTTTGGAAAGCTTCTTTTTCTGTGGAATTGTTGGTTTCTGAATAGAATAAGCCAAAGCGGGCGAGTATTTCTTCGGCCGTATGGTCGCGTATGTTTTCTATTTGTTTGGTTTCCAGTCCCAAGGCATCTAAATGCGACGAGACAGCACGCGGGTGACACGCTACAATCACACCGGCTGCAATTTCCGGCATGTCCGGTGATGCTTCCATCACTTTCTTGCATAAATCGGCCTCCACAGTTACGTGGTAACCTGCATTCTGCATGGCAGCTGCTATTTCTGTTACTTTCTCTTTCTGAATAAATAACCGTGAAGCGCATGCACAAATCGTTATCCTTGTATCCCGCATCTCTGTTTCTTAGTATCAAATAGTACGATGTTCGACAAAGATATACTAATAATCTGTTTTACAGCAAAATAATAGAAAGTTTTAACTAAACAGTCATTTTCACATCAGCAATCGCACCAATCCACCTTTTCGAACATATAACCCAATCGTTTCAGCTCGAATCAATAACATAAACCACTCTTCCATTTTGAAAATCCAACGAGCTCTCTAACTACAGAGATTTTCGCATTTACCTAAACAGATTTTTCTGCTTACCTAAACGCGGAAATCTGTTTAGTAAGAGTCATTCAATAAATTCAAAACAGCTTCTTAGTTTTTTCATACTATCTATAGAACGACAAAGGGGGTAGTACACACGTATACTACCCCCGTTTGCCCTTTATAAGTCTCTCAAAAGCGGTTATTGAAACACTTCATCCACTTTCCATTCGTCTCTCCAGGCTATATCGATGGAGTCTCCTTCAAACGTCATCGGTAGCCAGATGTAGGTAGAATTTATCAGGTCCGTTTTATTCCACTTATCGAACATAGCGATATACGCATCTTCTTTCCCGGCAACAGGCAATACATGGGTACTCTGTCCATAAAAAGTAATAGATGCATCTTTACCGGAACAAGGATTGCCCATTATCGTCCATTCGCCCAACATGGAGTCTGCTACAGCATATTCTGCCTGATTGGGATCCCAAGCAGTACAGCCCGAGGAAAGAATATAGTATGTACCGTTCCGTTTGAATACAGCCGGAGCTTCGCGCGATTGATCAATGAAATTGCGAGTGAATTTACCTGTCGGTTGCAGGTAATCATCCGTCAGCAAACTGATATACAACGTCCTGTTTTCTTCCGACGAATACACATGATAGGCTTTCCCATCATCATCCTTAAACAAGGTCATGTCCCGGCTCATAGCATCATTGGGACGCATAGATCCCAGGTATTCGAATTTGCCATTAGGAGTATCGCATACAGCTACCCCGGCAGCAGCCTTGGCATAGTCATGACTGTCTACATGAAGCCACATGACAAACTTCTTGGTTTGGTCGTTATAAATCACTTTGGGGCGTTCGAGCACATTCGAGTAATGCAGTTCGGACATTTCATCTACTTTTTCAGAAGGTAGAACCACACCCTCAAAGGCCCAGTCAGTCAGGTTCTTTGACGAATAACATGACACTCCACCAGCTTCCGTACGATAGCATTCCCAACTGGGCACTTTAGGATTCCAATAGGTTGAATCGCCTTTATACTCTCCATACCAATAATAGGTTCCATCATGATACAGAACACCACCACCGTGGGCATTGATACGATTGCCATCCGTGTCCAACCATTCCGTGGCCGAGATAATCGGTTTCGATACTTCCTGAGTGTTTTTCTTCTGTCCTGCGCAACTGCAGAGAAGAAGAGGGATCAAGACAACTAAATAAACGTTGATTTTCCGCATGATATTATTTTTATGTTATACATTTCCGGAGCCGGGCGGACCCGTTACTACACAGCCGCGAAGATATCACTTTTATTTGAATCAGTAAAGCAGAATCTGATCCAATACGACTCCTTCATCCAAGGCAGTCACCACCAATTGATGCTCCTTCTTCTTAGCCACAGGCAGAGTCACCGTTACGATGGCCTGATTGCGCAACACATTTTCTTTCCACTCCTCGCTTCGGCCGACAGTCTTGTAGGACTGAACTTGCGCATTGTTGGCAGTATCCAGTGATATCTTCACCCTAAGCTGACTTCCTTCCACCGGATGATTGGGCAATAAGCGTAATTCCACTTTTACAGAATCGGCCTCCATTTTATCAAAAGAATAAGTCACACTTTTCCCCTTCTCTATGCGCGCCGCTTTCCCTTCATAACCTAAGTTTTCACAAGGGAGCGGATTTCCCAGCGTGCACTCTGTTGCATTCCATTTGTAAATAACCGGGAGAGCCTCCACCATAGAAGTAGTGGCAACAGTATGCTCCACCGGTTCGAATACCGGAAGTTTGCGTGGCTGATGATCCATCATACGATGCCATTTCCCTCCGTTATGTATTCCTACATTATAGATACGTGTCAATGAAACGATGCTGTCATAGGCCGCATCGCTTTGACCCCAATCGGTTTTACCGTGACGGGCATATTGGGCATAGAGATGCTTTTTATTCATCTCGGCAGCGCCCTGTACGGGATACTTGATCAACTGAAAATAGGCATCCTGCCGTTCCTCCGGAATCAGTGAGTATACCTGCTCCACTTCGTCTGAGATGCTTTTATAAGAAGCGAGCCGTTGGCCTATAAAGGCCTCACTCCAGGGCATGTCTTTCACTATTCGATAGGCGTTCGTATGGTATTCTTCTTCGCGTGTATTCCCCATAAATTCCGGTTTGCGGATATACGCCAAGCGATAATGTTCCTGCATGACCGGCAACAGTTTATCGCCCACAGGTACTCCAAACTCCCGTTGCAAGAAATGACGCAAGTGAGTCGTCACCCCTTCTTTCACCACTCGGTCCATATTCCATGCCATGTCCATAAACAATTCAATCTGATATTCGGCAGGCTTGATATCGCCTACATTCAGTACCCATACCTTCTGTACTCCCCGGTCATAAGCCAGCTTCATCTGTTGATAAAGTAAATACGGGCTGAATGTACCCAACCATAAATAGTCGTGTGGACGTCCCCAATAGGAAATATGGTAATACACACCGTTTCCACCTGGGCGGGCCTGTTCTTCCGGAGTCGGAAAATGAGTGATATAGCCATAGTTATCGTCGCACCACATCAATGTCACATCATCGGGAACCTGCAAACCAGCGTTATAAATATCAAGTACTTCCTTATACGGTATGAATACCTGCGGTACAGCCGTCACATTCTTATTCACATACTGTTGCAACAACTGGCGTTGATCCTTGAATGCGCGTTCCAGCACTTTTTTTTGTTCCTCTATCGTTTTGGCTCCCTGCATCTGACCGTCATGTACCCCCCGCATCCCAATGGTGTACAAAATCTCCTGCCCGGCGACTTCCTTCACACGGTCTTCCCAGAATGTATAGACCGAACTGCTATTGTTTACATAATCATACTCTCCTTTACCTCTCCGGCTCCACTCGACGGCTGTGCTCGACGCCATCGGTTCGCAGTGAGAGCCACCTATATAGATACCGAATTTCTCGGCTACTTCCCGGTTTCCTTCAGTAAGGAAGAAGGGTACAGTACACTCGTGCATGGCCGGCCAATAGGTATTGGCCCGAAGACGAAGCAACAGTTCGAAGATACGTTCATTGGTACGGGGACCGATTCGTCCCGGTTTATACCACGGCTCATAGTTCAAACTACTCCAAGGCATCATTCCCCAATCTTCGTCATTGATAAAGATCCCCCGATATTCGACGGAAGGCTCTTGAAGCATCCGGTAAGTCGCAGGAATCACCAACGCGTCTTTCTTTTCCGGTGTCACATCCGCCCACCATTCCCAAGGCGACACTCCTATCAGGCGGGAAAGTTCCATCACTCCATAAGCCGTGCCGTGCTTATCGCTACCGACGACCAGCAGCTTACCGTTGGGTGATACAGACAACAGGAATGCCTGCTTCTTTCCTTTCAGCACAGAAATATCTACTCCTGCCTCTGCCAACAACGGGCTCTTGCCGAGCGTACCGATGATAATATCCCCTTGTTTGCTCTGTGTAAGCACAGGTGCCGAGAACACAGCCTGATAATCGCTGGCAAATAGTTCCAAAGCAGTTTGCACCACTACATCCTCTGATGTATCGACAGCCACCGTTATCGGTTTACCTGCATGCAGTTGGAACTGTGCCGCACTGATCTGTGTTACGGCAATGAACAAGAATGTTATGATTCCTTTTCTCATAATTATTTCTTACCTGGCGCGCACCTCGACAAACTGATCCTGCAATCCGTTGATATACGTCCTTAGTTCGCCATCCGCATAAGTGATGGTTAGCTGGAACGTTTCCAGCTTCACAGGACTGTACCAGCGTCCGTTTGTACCTCTTCTTTGTGTTTTCCAACCATCCGAAGTTCCCAGCACATTGGTGCTGATATATTCTTTGTCCTTGATGCGTATGTAAGGTCTGGGGAACTCTTCTTCCGTAATGCCGTACGCCCAATCGGCCATTTCAATGATTACCCCAGGCTTCATTAAGAGCGTCAGGTTCATGGAGAGCGACTTGGGATTCTCTGCCGGTATTTCCATATTGGTACGTATGGCCGTAGGATAACCTTCGGGACGCGAAGAACTGACAATCCAGTCGTAATAGTCGCCATACATCCAGGCCATCCTCAACTGGCTATTCTTATGGGATATAACAAAAGGCCGCACGTTGTTCTTCGGAGAATCGAACGTCAACTGTTCGGTAGCCGTCAACTTGCCTTTGGGGCTGACAGTAAACTTTTTCAGTTCATATACTTTTCCATGCTTGCCATCTACGGGAACGGAACCATACATCACGTTGGGGTTGGCTTTATCAATAGCCATACCGGCGCTGTAACACTTCTCAATGTCAGGAGTCTGGTGGAAGTGTCCGCCGGCATTAGCCAGGAAGGTCTTTTGCCATTCTTTACCCGTCCATCTGACGTGGTAATAATCGTGTGAATCTTTATTCTCACTGATTCGGACCATAGCAATCACCGGCTTTTGCTCATCGGTTACCGAGATTTCCCAAAGCCAATTACGGGATGGAGAGTTCTCCACCACTGCATCCGGGTAGGCTTTCTTATACTCCGGTGTAGCTTCCACCTGGTGCAGGGTTCCACTTCCTACGGTCTCCAGTTTTCGCCCTTTGATGTCCTTCAACTCACGGGTATTTATGTCTACATAATTGAAATAGATATAGTTCACTGATTGATTATCGGGATGCGTGGTGGTATAAGCCAAATAGATCTTATCCTTTCCATTCGACATATACTTAGCGTAAGGGCGTACCCCTGACCGTCCTTTCTGAGACTCGAGCATCTGAAAAGGTCCCCAGTCAAAGCGTACGTTATCGTCTTTATCGGGCATGGTCAACCGGGCCATTGTAGGGTGCCATTTGATGCCTCGCCAACAAAGATAGATATGATCAGGATCGTCGGACAAGATAAAAGGAGAAGGGTAAGTTGTATTATCAGCCGTTTTCAGCCGCACCTCTCTGCCCAGTGTGGTAATATCACCCGGCTTCTGGGAGATGCGGTAGTAGAAGCAAGCTTCATCCGTATGGCGTGAATAGAAAATCATAATTCGCTCATCGGGCAGAACAAGGAAAGTGGGATTGTCGTGATCGTCGGGCTGAAACCAGGAACGAACTAAAACTTCCTCTTTTGTATTCGTACGATGATTGATCTGTGTGGCTTTGATGTTGCCCTGTACATCGATGTAACCGATATACGTACAATTGATGGTACCACTTTCGTTCTGGTAAGAGATAGCCCGGGGATCGGCAAACCAACACCAGGCGCCTTTTGCTGTTACCGTATTCGTAGGAATACCCGTAGCCGATGAGTTCAATACCGTGATAAAACAGACAAGCAAAAAAATGATTCTCTTTTTCATATATTCTTCTTTTTAGATAATAGCCTCACTCCTTTTGGATAAAACGGGCATACTCACAGGCTGCCAACAAGAACGCTCCTACCCCAAAGTCAGAAGTCGTTTCCGGACCTACATTTGCATGCTGATCGGCACGTTCACCGATGGGCTGCACATAACCTATGGTGCCATCAGGCTGAAGAGCCGTTCCTTCCAAATAACTCCATGCTTTCTGAATGGTTTCCCTGTACTCTGCAAGTTCCAATAGACCATTATTCACTCCCCAAAGATAACCATAGGTAAAAAAGGCTGTCCCGCTGGTTTCATAACCCGGAGCATGCTCCAAGTCCAGAATGCTGCGGCACCAAAAGCCCTCTTTCTGTTGGGTTGCTTTTAACGACTTTGCCTGTTGTTGATAAATGCGGATATATTTCTCCCGGTAAGGATCGTTCTTCGGCAAGTCTGCCAGAACTTTCGCCAATCCGGCGAATACCCATCCATTGCCTCGCGCCCAGAAGTCTTTTGAGCCGTTCTTGGTTTGATGCTTAGGATAGATATATTTTGCATCCCGGTAAAACAATCCGCTTGGTTCATCATACATCAAGTCGCATGCATAAGCGAAATATTCATGAAGTTTCTGCAAATATAGTTTATTATCTGTTACCTTGTATAGTTTAGTCATAACAGGCATCACCATATACAAGCCATCTGCCCACCACCAATAATCGTTCCGGGAAGTTGACATCTGGTATTCCATCACTTCCCTGGCCCGTGCTATCTTGTGAGAAGCAGTGTCCAAATGATAAAGATCAATATATGTTTGAAAACAGATTTGCCAATCACCAAATAAGACATGTTCATTCGTTTCACCATAACGATATTTCCATGCCGACTTATCATCTGATCGGGCTCCTTTCCACTCATTTTTCTCAGCCCAAGCCTCCGAGTAGGCACGGTATTCTTCCTTTCCAGTAAGGGAATAGGCTTCCATGTTGCCCGTATGATAAGCAGCATCGTGCCAGAAAGCCCAACGATGATTGGGGTGATTGGATTGCCAATGTGTGTTTACCTTGTGAATCATATGCAACACATCATCGTATTCCTGGGAAGCTTTCCCCTGACATCCAACCCATAAACAAAACACTGTCGCAATCGCGCATTTCATTAAGTTAGTCTCAGCTTTCATATTTATCTACCTTTCATGTTATTAGTTTAAAGATGGGAGACCTTTTTCAAATCTCCCATCTTACAAATACCTATTAAAAACTTAGTTCCCTGTACAATCTTATTTTACCGTAGTGTCTGCTGGTTTTCCGCTAGTAAGCCCCCATCCTGGATTCTGATAAATCGGAGAGTCTTCCGGAGTTTGTCCATCAGGCGAACTCACCATGAAATGATTGATCGCAATTGGATCCAGATAATGCGCCGGAGCAAAGAACAGACCATCATAATAATTATTATTGGTGACTGTCACCTGGTAAGGACGCAAATACGTACTGACTATTTTCGGAGACAGACCGCCCGGCTTTCCTGTATAATACGCATTCATTCCATCGCCCCAAATTTTACAACCTTCAATCTGGAATCCGTTGAGCTGATCCATGGCTCTCCAGCGAAGCAAGTCGTCCAAACGGAAACCCTCACCCACAAACTCGCACCGACGTTCGCGACGAATATTATAAAGAGTAGCATCGATCAGTTTGCCTTGAGAATAGGCAGCCCAGTCGTATTTGGCTTCTTCGGTCATATTGGTTGCAGTAATTGTTTTGGTGAAGTCTTCGTTAACCAAAGCACGTTTGCGCAACTGCTTCCAGTACTCAGTTGCTTTGGCGTCCAAAGAACCATTCTTCACATAGCAAGCTTCCAGATAGATAAGGTATGCTTCCGTAGCACGGAAAGTAACATAGGCCGTAGCATCATTACCCATATTGGAACCCTGATAAGCGTCCAGCGAATAACCTTTTCCGTGAATGTATCCAGTAGAAGAAGCTACTTTTCCATCATTTGCCTCTAAGTTCGGATATTCAGGAAACGTAGTAAGCGCTGTAGTGCCCTTCACTTTTTGTACTTCCAATGGCGCTTTCATAAACAGATTCCAGCGAGAGTCACGACCTATTTTAGTATCTCCGATCAAATCATCTCCGGCATATCCACTTTCTGAAGCATAAAATGGCAAACCGTTGGACATGAGGAATGCTTTTTCAAACTGGTTGGTATAGCCAATAAGCCCTCCTCCTGTGAAATAGTGATTAAACCAATGTGTCTGTACGCCATCTTTATATAAGCGAGCCATTAACACTTCACTAACCCCGGTAGGATCTAAGCTGGCAAACATGTCATAGTAAGGATTGCCTGCATAGCTGAAACCCTCTGCGATTTTACCAGTATTAGTTGCAAGAGCCACTTTGTCGGCCACACTTGCCGCAGCATCCATGGCCTGCGCAAGGAAGTACTCGATTTCTTTGTCTATACTCCCACTTGGGAATTGGTAATTACTGTTTTGAGCAGCACCAGGCCATCCCGCTCCATTAGGGACAAAAGCAGTGCCCTTATGATAGGCCTCCCAAGTACCTTCGAACAATGCTACACGTGCTTTCAACAACTGCGCCACCTTTTTGCTCACTCTGGTTTTTCCTCCTGCAGGAGCATTATCAGACATTAATTCAATGGCTTTATCCAAGTCTGAAAGGATGAAACGAGCCACTTCATTACGAGGTTTACGCTTCGAAGCCTCAACCAGTGCGTCTTTAGAGTCGGGAAGAACTTCGGTAATAATGGGGAAGTCTCCCAAGTTGCGCAATCGATAAAAATATTCGTGCGCCCGGAGGAAATATCCTACACCGATATAATGTTTTATGGTAGACTCATTCCCAGATATGCCTTTAGCCTCATATCGTGGTACAACCGTATTGAGATAGAAGTTTAATGCATAGATATTATAGAAATTCCATTTACCTCCACTGGCACCAACAAGCCATGCTCCTGATTTGGAACCTGGCAGGAATCGAGAGCTCGAACTGCTCTTTCCTGTTTCATTGTCGGTTGACACGTCATCCTTCAAAGGAGACTCTCCTCCGTTTCCTATCGTACTGGGCAATTGGCCTCCTTTATCATCGCTCGTCTTGCTGTAATTAGAGTAGCTACCATAAAAAGCCACCACGTACGATGCCAATTGGTCCTCTGTTTTCAAGTAATCTTCCGGAGCAATCTCCGATGGCGGCGTGATGTCCAAATAATCATCACAGCCGGTTGTTATGGCAAGAGTAAAGGAACTCAGCACAACACATTTAATTATCTTGGAATATTTTGTTTTCATTGTTCTCAAATTTAGAAATTAACACTTATACCAAACGAGTAAACAGCCGACATAGGATAGGTAGTACCGTACTGTCTTCCGATTCCAACACTTTCCGGGTCCATCACATCTAACAGTTTGGTGATTGTAGCCAAATTCTCTCCGGAAACATATACACGGAGTTTATCAATTCCGACTTTGTTTGTCCATATCTTCGGCAATGTGTAGCCCAGTTGCAGATTCTTCAAACGCATGTAAGAAGCATCCTGCAAGTAGCCAGTCTGAACCTGACGGTTTTTATCACTCCAGGTAGCACGCGGAAAACGGGCATTTACATTGGCTCCTAATCCAGAAGTAGTATCTTCCGGACGGAAGTAATCCAGATGCTGTTTGAAAGCAGTCGACCACCATTCACCACCTCCGTTTGCTCCCCAGAACAACATTGATCTTGCTTCCGGTGCATAGTCACGTTTCAGGACTCCTTGCCAGAACATTTGAAAATCAAAGCCTTTGTATTCCAGATTCAGGTTTAATCCTACACGGTAACGAGCTGTAGAATTTCCGATTACCGTAAGGTCACCGCAATCATCCCGTAGGTTTTTGCCATTATCCACAGCACCGCTGTTGTCTAAGTCAGCAAACATAATGTCACCAGCACCCCAGTTACTACCCAGTTTGCTTTGGTCAACCTTTGCTAAGTGTGCATCCATCTCTTCCTGAGTCCTGGCTATTCCAATGGTCGTATAACCGTAGATATTTCCGGTGACCTCATTGGTTCTGTATTGATCCAGTCTGTTACTTGGATTGGGATACTTTGTTATTTGGGTCTGAGAATCTGCGATATTGAATGTCAGTCCATAGTTCAGGTCTTTGACCCGGTCTTTCCATGAAACTTGTAACTCCCATCCGTACGTCTTCAGATCCAGATTGTTAGAAGAAGGTACGCCTACACCCAATGTCGCAGGTAAGGTAACTCCGGCACCTACCATGTCCAATGATTTACGAATATAATAATCGAATGATCCTGTTAAGCGGTTATTGAGAACACCGAAATCTAAACCAATATTAGTCGTTTTAATTTTCTCCCAGGTCAAAGTAGACGACACCAACCCCGGAGCATAAGCAGTTTGATGCTTGGAGCCATCAATCAACCAAGATAAGTTATCCCCGGCATAAATAGGCATAGACACATAAGTTGGATACCAATCATTGGTGTTCTGATTAGCCAATTGACCATAAGAGAATCGCGGCTTGAATGTGTTCACATATTCATTGAATGACTCAAAGAACGCCTCACGAGCAATGTTCCAACCTAAAGAGAAAGAAGGACTGAATACCCAACGACTACCTTGTCGGAAGCGTGAAGTTCCATCATAACGTCCATTTACTTCAACCAGGTACTTATCTTTATAATCGTAATTGAGTCGACCGAAGAAGCCAACAGTACGCCAACGTTGGTAAACGCCTCCAGTAGCAATATCAGCCAATTCATTGGTTGTTGTCAGGTTCAGAATGGGGAAATCGTCCGATATCAAATTGTAACGAGTACCAGACAAATCTTTGGTATCGAATTGTTCTGACTGGAAACCTGCCGTAACAAGAAAGTTATTATTTTCCGCTATACTGAATTTGTAGTTTGTATAGATATTAGGATTTAGGTAAAGCGCCTTATAGGAGTATTCATAGACACTGGTCTTGGTAGAGCTCAAAGCTCCACGAACTTTAGTTATTCCATCATTCTTATATGAATACGCCATAATCGTTTGAGATTTGCTCCAATTGCTATTGACACGTGCGTTCAATTCACCTACGATATTCCAATTCTTCAGTGGAGTAATAGTAACCTTGAACTGATTGGAGAATACATCCTTTTGATCTGTAGAACGTCCACCATTCTCTAAGAGCCACAGATAGTTGACATCATTTTGAGGCATACCATTCGGGTCTAAAACAGGACGAGTAGGACGCGCTCTTCTTATGACATTATCATAAAATCCTTCACCGTTGCCAAATGTAGTCGGGCGCCCATACTCTATGCGAGAGAAACGAGACGTATAGTCAAGTTTTACATACTTATTAAGCACTGCTGAAAATTTCCCAGTGACGGCATATCGTTTATAGTTATCGTTCCCTGCTTTCAGAAGACCGTCCTGATCCATGTAGTTCGCTGACAAATAATAGTTTATAGTTTTACTACCTCCACTAACACTTATATTGTGTTCTTGTGACGAACTCTGATCTTTATAATATTCATGCAACCAGTCTACATTTCCAAAAGAATAATCATGGTTCCATTGACCATTGGCAAGTGGTCGTATTGTATCCATCGGATCCAATTCTCCATCAATATATTGCTTAGCCAGATCACTAAAATAATTTCCATTCAAATCTGTTGTAGTAAAATAACGATATCTGGATCCGTTATTATTGATTGATGCATCGTTAAAATAGTTCAGGAATTCCCAGGAATTTGCCAGATCAGGCATATTGATAGGTTTGCTGTAACGGAAACTGTTATTATAGTTAATTACAGTTCTGCCTTCAGAACCTTTTTTAGTGGTAACCAGAACAACCCCAAAAGGAGCACGAGATCCATAGATTGAAGCAGCCGCGGCATCCTTCAATACAGAAATAGATTCAATATCTTGTGGATTGATTCGGCTGAGATTGTCTTCCATACCATCAATCAAAACCAACGGACTTCCACTGGATGTACCAATAGTAGTTGTACCGCGTATATTGATACTCTTCTCTGAGTCGAGCGTTCCCTGACCGCTAGCAGAGATATTCAATCCGGGAACCACACCTTGCAAAGCTGCCACTGCATTCTGAACCGGTCGTGATTCGATATCTTTAGCAGTTGCCACACCTACAGCACCAGTGAGGTTTACCTTCTTTTGTGTACCAAAACCTACTACTACTACCTCATCCAGCATTTGATTATCTGTTTTCAGAACAACTGAAAGAGTAGACTGATTCTTAATTTCTATATTCTGGGTAACATACCCAATATAAGAAATAACTAAAACACTTCCCGGAGATACCTGGGTAGAAAAATTCCCATTCAAATCGGTTATTGCACCTTGTGTCGTTCCTTTGATCATAACCGACACCCCGATCAATGGTTCATTGTTTTCGTCCAGCACCATTCCTTTTATAAAGCGTTGCTGGGCAAATACATTTACTACTCCCATTAGCAGGAGAGTAAACAACAGTAAAAATCTGTGTTTTTCCATTTTACTAATTTTTAATTAAACAAATTTTCTCTAAAAACTCACATAATGTAACAGTGCCAAAATTACTACTGCCCGTCAACCTCAAGGGGGTGAAGATTTACATATAAAGAAGGATGTATTGGGCAAGGCCCAGAAATTTAGGGTGACAGATTTGTCACCCCTCGGAACAGACCACTAAGTATCAAACACTTACAAAACAACGAGAGATTTTCGAGTATACGGCACAAGGCTTTTTGTGCCGCATTTCTTTCCGTATTCATGTAAAAAACATATAACTTTGTCAAAAAGTAATCTACTATCCTATGAGACACACTTGCTTTATTCTGGGATTTCTTTTATACTGTACTTACTCTATAGCGCAGAGCTATTTTTTCAAGAATCTGAGTAAGATTGACGGCCTGTCAAACAATTATGTATCTGACATAGTCCAGGACCGCCAAGGTTTTATATGGATAGCAACAGAAGCCGGATTAAATCGTTTCGATGGACAAAAGTTCACTGTCTTTAATACGTTAAACTCTAATTTGCATAATAATGCCATCAACACTTTACTCTATGATGAAGCAGAGAACCAGCTATGGATCGGCACCAGGGCCAATCTTAGCATACTGAACTGTTCCACTCTGGAATTTGAGAATTACAAAGAATTTGACAGCATACCGTTAATTAATATCGTACACCTTTCTCATGGTACGGAAGGTAGGATATGGATTACCAATCGAGAGCGAGGTGTGATATGCTACAACAAAAAGGATAAACAAGCAACCCTCTATAGCAATCTATCGATCGAAGGTTTACCGAGTTCGAACATCTGTTCCTACGAAGATGGGAATAGCAACTTATATATCGGCCATAATCAGTACGGACTAAGTGTTGTCAACCTGAGCACCTGTACGATAGAGAATTTCTATCATGATCCTCAAAACCCCAAGAGTTTACCAGGGAACAAAGTACAAACAATTAAATACGATTCCAAGGGCAATATCTGGATAGGCACTAATCGCGGGTTGGCGCTTTTTAATCCGCGCAAAGGTGAATTTATAACCTTCCGTCACAAGCAAGGAGATCCATCTTCCCTAATAGGAAATAACATATGTGGCATTAAAGAAATTAACAATGGTTCTTTATGGATATTAGCCGACATAGAAGGAATAAGTATTCTGGATCTATACGACCTCAATTACGCTCATCCTGAAAGTGTGAAGTTTTCCAATCTTACTCCGGCCGATGATCTATACAGTATCACCCCTGGAAATATAAGAAGTCTGTTACAAGACTCTTTTGGTAATATCTGGATTGGCAATTCCCGCAATGGACTCGATTTTATAGCGCACACACCTCCTGCTTTCCATACACTTCCATATACATGCTTCCAAGGAAAAGAATTCAGGAATAAATCTGTATGGGGAATTTATGTGGATAGCAAACAACAGATATGGGTAGGAGGCGAAGACGAGATAGCCCTGTTTCAGAATAATCAATTAAAACAAACTTTTGATATAAAAACTTATAAGGGTAATCATCCCGCCCCTATTTACTCGATTAAGGAGGATGTCCACGGAAATATTTTGTTTGGAACAAAGGAAGCTGGGTTAATCAGGTATAATGCACAGACCCAAAAGTTAGAATATATTGATTCATCCCCAGACAATCTGGAGATTACCACTTTCTTTGAAGACCGTAACGGCGAGATATGGTTCGGGTCTCAATACGGCGTATACACGTACGCCAATGGTAAAGTGGAACAACAGTCTATCATAAACAATCAACTTAATACCAGGTCCGTATATGGAATTTATCGGGATAAACAGGATAAACTATGGGTTGGAGTATTCGGAGGCGGAGTTTTTATTTTCGACTCCAAGGATAAGCTGATAACTCAACTACATTTAGGAAATGGCTTTATTTCGGATGCCATCAGTTGCTTGGGTGGAGACTCTCAAGGAGGCTTATGGATAGCCAGCCGTAATGCCGGAATAGCCTATATACCCGACACCAACTCTCCGGAAAAGTTCGTACATTATGGTATTGCTCAGGGCATGAACGATTTGTATGTAAGGGCTATTCAGGAAGACCAATCAGGAAATCTCTGGTTCAGTACCAATAATGGCATATCTGTCTTAAACAGGGAAAGACAAACTGTTTTTAACTATGATTATCATGATGGAATTCCTATTGGGATTTTCGCTGACGGTTCCGCTTCCACTGCTCCGGACGGAACAATCTATTTCGGTTCACTCAATGGAGTCTGTTATTTTAATCCGGAGAGTGTAACGCGGGAACAAAAGATTGCCCCCATTCAAATAGTCGAATGCGAAGTCTTTAATACCCGGGTAGCCAACTCTGAGGAGGATTTCATTGTTCCTTTTATGAAAGGAAATATCGACCTGAAATACTATCAGAATTCTTTCCGTATCTCTTTTTCGGTACCCGACTATACCCAGAATCAGCAAGTAGAATACTCCTATATGATTGAGGGGCTGCAGGATATATGGCTTAATACGGCAGGAGAGAGCCAGGTTACTTTCAGAAACATTCCTCCGGGAAAGTACACATTCAAAGTCAAAGCTCGCCTGAAGAATCAGGGCTGGGACGAAAGCCATATAGCCTCCACCAAGATACAGATTCATCCTCCGGTGTGGTTTGCCTGGTATGCCAAAGCCCTTTATATACTGATGGCTTGCCTAGTAGTTTATACTATTGTCCGGACCTATAAACACCGGTTGATGCTGAAAGGTACATTGGAAGTAGAACGAAGAAACAATCAGAATGAAAGAGAACTCAATCAGGAACGTATGAGATTCTATACCAATATAGCTCATGAACTTCGGACGCCCTTAACTCTCATCCTAGGGCCACTGGAAGACTTGACGAAAGATAAAAAGTTCCCCTCTCCCTACATGAGTAAGGTGGGTAATATTTATGCCAGTGCCGTGCAACTGCTTAATCTGATCAATCAACTGCTCGAATTCAGAAAAACCGAAACGCAGAATCGGAAGTTGACCGTTGCGAAAGGTAATATATCCAATCTGATTACCGAAACAGGGTTGCGTTATATGGAATTAAACCAAAATCCTGAATTGGAGTTCCGTATCCATATGGAGACCGAGCGGGTCAATCTCTATTTTGATACGGAGATTGTGACCATGATTCTTAACAACCTATTGTCCAACGCCGTAAAGTATACGCCAAAAGGCGAAATATCGCTCACACTAAGCACCGTGTATGAAGGAGAAGCTGAATATACGGCTATTAAAGTTTCCGATACCGGCTATGGCATAGCCCCGGAAGCCTTGCCACATGTTTTTGATCGTTATTACCAGGCTAAAAGCAAGTATCAGGCGTCAGGAACAGGTATAGGACTTTCCATTGTCAAGTCTTTGGCCGACTTGCACGAAGGTCTTGTTCGGGTAGAAAGCGAATTGGGACAAGGCACCACTTTTACTTTTTGTCTGCCAACCCAAAACACTTACACGACATTATTGCAGGAACAGGAAGAGGAAATACATTCGCTCATCTCCCAAGATGTTCGGGAACAAGAAGAGGACACCGTCTCCGACTCCTTATTAATACTCGTGATAGAAGACAACCGGCAGATCCGTGAATACATCACCTCCTCACTGGCCGAAGAGTATACCGTCATCACGGCCGAGAACGGAAAAGAGGGACTGCAACAAGCTCAGGAAAAGATTCCCAACATTATTATCAGTGACATTATGATGCCCGAGATGGATGGTATCCGGTTCTGCCGGTTGGTCAAAGAAGACATACGAACCAGTCATATTCCTGTGATTCTGCTAACTGCTAAAGATTCGATCTATGACAAGGAAAAGGGATATGAAAGTGGAGCCGACTCCTACATCACCAAGCCCTTCAGCGTAAGCCTGCTTCAACGACGCATACAGAATCTGTTAGACAACCGCCGCCGACTGGCCAAGCAGATGATGTCTGGTAGCCAGGAGATCAATATGTCCGATAGAACCCTCATCAATAGTCTTGATGAGCAGTTCCTCTCCAAAATAACCATCCTTATTCAGGAAAACATTGATAAGGTTCAATTGGATGTACCATTCCTAGGCGAAAAGACAAACCTGAGTTATTCTACTTTTTATAGAAAAATCAAGGCATTGACCGGCTTATCTCCCAATGAGTTTATCCGGAAAGTCAGACTAAAGAAGAGTACTGAGCTCCTCCTTGCCGGTCCTTACAACATTTCAGAGGTGACTTATATGACAGGTTTCAATGATATTCCTTATTTTCGCAGATGTTTCAAGGAAGAATTCGGAATGACTCCCTCGGAGTATATCAAGAAGTTTAGTCATTAGGCATTAGCGAATTAAGGAAAGCAATTATAAAACAGTATCTAAAAAATTACGATATGGACAAAAAAGCAGCGTACAAGCAACAAAACGAGTTGTTCTTAGTCACCCTGGCGCAAGAGCCCGACGCGCATCAACTGGCCCGAGGAGTGATATATCAAGTATTGAAAACAGGTGAAGGACCTTCCCCCGCTGCCAACAGCATCGTATCCGTTTATTACAAAGGATCACTGATCAATGGGAAGGTATTCGATGACAACACCCGGCAAGGCTTTCCCGATGCTTTCCGCCTGAACGAACTTATCCCGGGTTGGCAGATCGCCTTGACGCGGATGAAAACGGGTGATCAATGGCGAATCTATATCCCATCGGAGTTAGGGTACGGCAGTATGGGTACTCCAGGTATTCCGAAGAACTCAACACTCATTTTTGAAATAGAGTTGGCCAGCGTAGGTTGACTTGCAATTACATATCTAAGAGTAATACACGATGAAAGTAAAAAGTTTATTGGGAATATTTTGGGCTCTGCTGACCATCCATTCGGCAGCTTGTCGCCCCGATCATAATAATAAAACGATAGAACCCCAAAGGACTATAATCGCGGGAGTTGTTCACAATTTCTCAGATGCAGCCAAGGTACTTGTCGTAAATTATTGTGACCCTTTAAGTGATGAGCATCAGTTTGCTCAAAGCCTGATCGAGACTGATGGATCTTTTCATACCGAACACGAATACGTTTTCCCGCAGAATCTAACCATTCGTTTTGCCAACAAATTTATAAATATATTTGTCTTCCCGGGAGATTCTTTGTTTGTAAGTATCGATGCGAACGAAATCAGCAACAATATGGCTAATGCTGTCGTATTCTCGGGTAAAAACAGCAAATTAAACAGGGAACTATTTCTTTGGACAACTCATTACTATTCCGTATTCAATTCACAGTTTGATGAAAGCACTCCGCCTTCGGTTTTTATAGAGTCTGTCAGACAAGACTTTCATACGGCCCAAGATTCGATAGAAGCCTATTCGCAAAGAGCCGGCATGAGCGATTTTATGAAGCGATGGGCTTTGACCGACCATAAGTTTATTGCTGCCAATAATTTGATGGATTACAGCTACCCTGGAGCCGACAACTGGGCTGTTTTTACTGATTCCGTGTTCGATGTCTTCAATGAAGACAATTTTCACACGATGTATTTTCAATATCATTTATCTACCTGCATGAATGCTCTTGTTCGAGGAGACAAAGAAATCAGTCAACTATTTTCCGGGAAAGCAACTATTCCGGCCATTCAATTGACCATCCAAAAGCTGTCCCGGAAAGCACCGAGAGGAACCGTTCGGGATGTCATGCTATTCTCTTTTTTGCGAAAACAATTCAAAGAAATGCCGGAGCTCTATGACTCCATTCCTGAGATAAAAACCGCCTTTTCGCAGGTCCTTTTCAATGAACTTTTAGAGAAGCAGGTAAGAAAGAGTGTAGGAGAATCTTTCCAGTTGCCGAAAACGGAGCAACAATTAGAAGGTGTTTTGTATGTAAGGGACAAAGAAGCAGAAAAAATCCCTCCTGTGAAATTATTGAATTATCTCTCTGAAAAATATCCTGATAAAGTAATCTATTTGGATGTTTGGGCTACTTGGTGTGGCCCGTGCATAGAAGCGTTCAAGTATACACCCAATCTTCATCAGTATTTCAAAGATAAAGATGTTGTTTTTATCAACTTGTGCCTGGAATCCTCCATAGAGAATTGGCAACGTGCAATAATAAAAAACAATATTTCAGGAGAAAACTATTTTTTAGGAAATAATGCTTCGAATTTGTTTAGAGCAGAGAATAACTTACCAGGCTTTCCCTCTTATTTAATCATTGACAGAAAAAGGGGAATACTTAATCATGCTCCCGATCCCAAGAATTTAGAGGCTGTCATTCAAAGCATAGAGTCTTGTTTAAAATGACTATCAGTACGGCTTTCTTGAGCTAAATGGGAATTTTAGTACCCAATTGGAAAATCCCCAAAGTCCCTGTTAGCCAATTGTTTTGCAGCAGGATAAGCGGGTCATTGTGAATTGGATTTCCCAGTAAAAAAAGAATACAGATATCGATCTCTTTTCTGCCTGTTCGAACGTACGCCCTTATGTGCCCTACAGATATCTGTAGCCATACCCCTCGAAGGTTTAGAACCTAAGGGTCGAAGGTTTAAAACCTTCGGGGTGTAGGTTTAAAACCTTCGACCCTTAGGTTCTAAACCTTCGGAGCCCATGTTGCTGGAAAAGAGGGAATAGATATTCAAGAGAATTTACAAAT
>JAVBVI010000137.1:0-2883 GCA_031554505.1 Bacteroides sp.
AGATCTCAGGTATCTTTGGGCCGTGTGCCGGTGGCGCTGTATATTCTCCGGCGTTGACCGACTTTACACTGATGACGGAAGGTACTTCGTACATGTTCCTTACCGGTCCTAAAGTTGTGAAGACCGTTACCGGCGAAGATGTTTCGCAGGAAGACCTCGGTGGTGCCAGCGTACATGCCTCCAAATCGGGTGTAACACACTTCACTGCACAGACAGGCGAAGAAGGTCTGGCCATCATCCGCAAGTTGCTCAGCTTCATTCCGCAGAACAACCTCGAAGAAGCTCCCATCATTACTTGTACCGACCCCATCGACCGTCTGGAAGATTCGCTGAACGAAATCATCCCCGACAGCCCGAACAAGCCTTACGATATGTACGAAGTGATCGGTGCTATTGTTGATAACGGCGAGTTCCTCGAGGTACAGAAAGATTACGCCAAGAACATCATTATCGGTTTCGCCCGTTTCAATGGTCAGTCGGTAGGTGTGGTAGCCAACCAGCCGAAGTTCCTTGCCGGCGTACTGGACAGCAACGCCTCTCGTAAAGCTGCCCGTTTCGTACGTTTCTGCGACGCTTTCAATATTCCTTTGGTAACACTTGTCGACGTTCCGGGATTCCTTCCGGGAACAGGTCAGGAATACAATGGTGTGATCCTGCACGGTGCTAAATTGCTCTATGCTTACGGCGAAGCTACTGTTCCCAAGGTGACTGTAACACTACGTAAATCGTATGGTGGTTCGCACATCGTAATGAGTTGCAAGCAACTCCGTGGTGACATGAACTACGCATGGCCTACTGCCGAAATCGCCGTAATGGGTGGTGCAGGCGCTGTTGAAGTATTGTACGCCAAAGAAGCTCAGTCTGCCGAAGATCCTGCTGCATTCATGGCCGAAAAAGAAGCCGAATACACCAAACTGTTTGCCAACCCGTATAATGCGGCCAAGTATGGCTATATTGATGACGTGATCGAACCGAGAAATACCCGTTTCCGCGTGATCCGCGCCTTACAGCAGTTGCAAACCAAGAAGTTAACCAACCCTGCCAAGAAGCACGGTAATATTCCATTGTAATATTTAATAGCACTATTGTTATGAATAAAAAGAATTTAGGAATACTTATCGTTCTGCTGATGACAGTATGCAGAAGCGCATACGGCCAGAGTGCAATGAGTCTGAGAATCAATGAAGTGCTTGTAACGAACGTAGACAACTATCAGGACGACTACGGCAAACATACTGCATGGATTGAGATTTTCAACACCTCTTTCGCCACTGTCAATGTCAGAAGCTGCTTCCTGACCAACGATAAGCGCGTTCTGAACCCCAAACTCACCATTGAAGAACGCATGAGCATGATGTACCCCATCCCCAAAAGTGATGTACAGACAAACATTCACCCACGCCAACACCTGCTCTTCTGGGCAGACGGCCAACCCAACCGGGGTACTTTCCACTTGAATTTTACATTGGATTCGATTGGTCCCAATTGGATTGCATTGTATGATGCCAACGGTAAAACGTTGATTGACTCTGTTACAATTCCGGCCCATCTACCTGCCGACTTCTCATATGCCCGTGCCAAAGATGGCAAGGATGTATGGGTAATCAAAGGAGGCGATGCCAAGAACTATGTGACTCCGAGCACCAACAACATGACGCTGGACAAGCAGGAGAAAATTGACGGATTCCGTAAACATGACGCACGCGGTATCGGTATGGCTATCATGGCCATGGCAGTGGTATTCAGCGGACTCATTCTGCTATACATTTCGTTCCGTATCATCGGGGCTATCGGTGTAAAACTGGGCAGAAGAAACGCAATGAAAGCACATGGTATCACCGACAAGAAGGAAGCAAAAGAGAAATCAATCGGTACGGAATCGGGAGAAGTCTTTGCTGCTATCGCTATGGCATTGCATGAATATCAGGACAACGTTCACGACGTAGAAGATACGATCCTTACTATTAATAAGGTGAAACGTAACTACTCGCCGTGGAGTTCAAAGATCTACACGCTCCGCCAAATGCCGAAATAAAGAATCCATACTTTAAATTATAATTCAAGATGAAACAGTATAAATATAAAATCAATGGTAACCTCTACACTGTTGTGGTGAACGATATCGAAGATAACATCGCCCGTGTAGAAGTGAACGGAACTCCGTACAACGTAGAGATGGAAAAGCCCATTCAGGCTCCTAAGACAGTCATTCGCCCGGCTGCTGCTCCGAAAACGCCCACCGGCGCCCCGGTAGTAGCCCGTCCTGCAGCGAACACATCGAAGAGTGGTGTAAAATCTCCGCTTCCCGGCGTCATCCTCGAAATCAAAGTGAAAGAAGGCGATACGGTGAAGAGAGGCCAGGTAGTTGCCATCCTCGAAGCGATGAAAATGGAAAACAACATCAACGCTGACAAAGACGGTAAAGTAACAGAAATCAAAGTAAGCAAGGGCGACTCCGTTCTGGAAGGAACCGACTTAATTATAATCGAATAGCCGTATGGGAGAATTTATGTCATTCATATCGAACAATCTGGCCGATTTCTGGGGATATACAGGGTTTGCAAATGCAACTCCTCAGCATCTCATTATGATTCTGGTTGGTTTGTTTTTCCTCTTTCTTGCCATCAAGAAAGACTTTGAACCGATGCTTCTCATCCCTATCGGGTTTGGTATTCTGATTGGTAACATCCCTTTCAAGATTGACGCCGGGCTCGAAATAGGCTTGTACGAAGAAGGCTCGGTATTGAATATCCTTTATCAAGGTGTAAAAACCGGATGGTATCCACCGCTCGTATTCCTGGGTATTGGTGCTATGACCGACTTTTCGGCATTGATTTCCAATCCGAAACTGATGTTGGTAGGTGCTGCAGCACAGTTTGGTAT
>JAVBVI010000090.1:0-7353 GCA_031554505.1 Bacteroides sp.
GGGCTTGATCGCAGCAAAGGTAGTTGGTTGTAGCGGCGCGATATAGTAAGCTTACCCACCCGCCTCTTTAGCTCAGCTGGCCAGAGCACGTGATTTGTAATCTCGGGGTCGTTGGTTCGAATCCGACAAGAGGCTCAGAAAAGCATTCCGGTTTCCGGGATGCTTTTTTTGTTTCAGTTCTATCCGTGATTCGGAAGAAAGAAGTACATTTGTAACATTGTTAACTGCACAGCAACTATGAAGCATTGTAAAACTCTACTTTTCACCCTCATATGCCAGTTGTCCGCCTATCTCTACGCGTCCGACTGGAACAACTTTGTCATCAACTACCCCAAAAGTTTATACGGTAAAGGCTCGCAGACGTGGCAGATTGCCGCCTACAATGACAACTGGGTCTACTTTGCCAACAAGAGCGGGGTGTTGCAGTTCGATGGCAACACCTGGAACATCTTCCCTCTGCACAACCGGTCCGATATACGTTCCGTGCTTCCTTCGCGCCAAAGTAAGCGCATCTATGTAGGTGGTATCAACGAATTCGGATACTTGGAGCCGGGAGAGGGCGGGAGACTGACGTATACCTGCACATCCGATTCAGTTCCTACCGCCGACCGGTATATCGGCAATGTATGGGGAATTCACGAGAACGATCATATTCTCTATTTCCAGGGAGATGAGCGGGTATTAAAACTGCTCAACGGGAAATACACTGTCATCCCGACGGCCTGGAAGATCGACTGCTCGAGCATGGTCAACGGAGTGTTATATATAGGTACCGACCGGGGCGTATTCGTTCTCGTGGGAAACACCTTCTTCCCGCTGCAAGGAGCCGAATCGTTGGAATCCAAACGTATACGTGGCATTATCGCACACAATGAAGGGGTGCTTATCGTTACAGCCTATGACGGATTGTACTACCACGACGGTCGCACCGCCACTCCCTTTACCACAGGTGCGGAAGACTTTATGCGCGAGAACGAAGTGTTTTGCGCGGCTGTGTCGGGCGACCAACTGGCGGTGGGTACCGTACGCAAGGGGCTGGTACTCATCAACAAGAAAACCTCCCAGACCAAGTATTTCAATGAGAACAGCGGACTTCAGAACAACACGGTGCTCTCACTGGCTTTCGACGAATGGCACAACTTATGGGCAGGGCTGGACAGCGGCATTGATTATGTTTGCCTCAACTCTCCTTTTACCAACCTCTATTCCTATCCTTACTCGTACGGAACAGGCTACGCGGCTTTGCTGGCCGGCGACTATCTGTACCTGGGAACCAACCGGGGGCTGTACTATACTCCCTATCCGGTGAAGCTGAGCGACAAGCAACCGGACATCCGGCCGGTAGCCAACTCGAGCGGACAGGTGTGGAACCTGTGCCGGGTGGGCGACGACCTGTTCTGTCTGCACGACCGGGGCGTCTTCCTGATCGAAGAGGCAAGCATACGGAAAGTAGCCGATGTGGCTGGTGCCTGGACCTGTCAACAAGTGATGGGGAATCCCAATAAGATGTTTGTCGGAGTGTACAACGGGCTATACCTGATGGAGAAAGTAGGCAAAGAATGGAAAATAGTGACCAAGATAGAGGGGCTGTTCGACTCTTGCCGTTTCTTCGAACAAGAATCCGACCAGATACTTTGGATATACAATGCCGACCAAACCATCCGGCTGGAGCTGAACACCAATCTGACTAAGGTCAGGGGTGCCCGTTCCTACGGAATCAACGATGGCTTCCCCACCGACCACGACGTCTATGTGAGCAAGATCGACGGCAAGATCTTCTTTGCCACCCCCCAGGGAGTCTATCAGTACAACCGCACTACCGACCAGATGGAATCGTGCCAGGAACTAAACAACCTGCTGAACGGTGTCAATCCCTACTCCCGGCTGGTGCAGTATGACAATCACCTCATCAGCCTGAGCCACCGGGAAGTCTGCATCGGTAACCTTCGCACCTATAAGTCCGGCGGCCATACCACCATCATCCCCATCGAACTGGAGTCGGTGGAGCTTGTTCCGGGTGCCGAAGCCATTATCCCTGTCTCCGACTCACTGATGATCATCCCCAACGACAACGGGTTCGCCCTGCTCGAGTTGCCCGCCCAAAGCCATCGACGGGAGTACAAGCATGCCATGCGTATTCTGCGTGCTTACCTATCCTATCCGAAGGACTCGCTCATCTATACGGACAACTTCCAGCAGATAAAGTCCCAACCGGAGATCGGATTCAAGCAAAATGCTATCCGCTTCGAGTATGGCATTTCTACCTTCACGAGAGGAGAGCAGGTGAGCTATCAGTATCGTTTGAATCAGGGCGACTGGTCCGACTATACCACTACACAGACCAAGGAGTACAGCAATCTGCACGAGGGCGACTACACGTTCGAGGTGAAAGCCATCTTCCTGGACGGCACCACATCGACCGACTCGTTCAGCTTCCGCATTCTTCCGCCGTGGTATCGCTCCAAGGTAGCTTTTTTGTTTTATTTCCTATTGCTGGCTGCCGCCTTGTGGGGGGTATACCACTGGGACGAAGTGCGTATGAAGCGCAAGAAGGCACAAGCCGTGGTGGAGAAGGACAAAGAACTGCACGAACTGGAGAAGGAGTTCGAAGAAGAAAGCGCCCGGAAGGAGCAACAGATCATGCAGTTGGAAAAAGAAAAATTGGAGTACGACCTGCGCCACAAGAGCCAGGAGATGGCCAACCTGATGATCAACTTTGTGCGGAAGAGCGAAGCCCTGACCGAAATCAAGTCGGACTTGTTCAAAGCCATCTCTATCCTGAAAGGCGAAGGAGCCCGGGAAGCGAAGCAGATGCTGCTGGTGGCGAGCAATAAGATCGATGCCAACATTCAGAGCGACGAGGTGCTGAAACGCATTGAGAAGGAGTTCGATCTGGTACACAACGACTTCATGAAGCGCCT
Organism: Bacteroides sp.; assembly: GCA_031554505.1. GTDB lineage: Bacteria > Bacteroidota > Bacteroidia > Bacteroidales > Bacteroidaceae > Bacteroides. The sequence goes on from JAVBVI010000090.1 coordinate 2,922, forward strand.
GGGCGAGAAGTATCCGGACCTTTCACTCAACGAGCGAATGATGTGTGCGTACCTGAAAATGAACTTGTCTACCAAGGAGATAGCCCCTTTGCTCAATATATCGGTACGCGGCGTGGAGACCATACGCTATCGCCTCCGGAAGAAGTTCGACCTGGAGCGCGACGATAACCTGACAGAGTTTCTGAATGGTTTCTGATGCTTAGGACTGTGTCTTCTCTCTCCATTCGTTTTTTTGAAAAACATTCGCCATTCGCCATGTTTTTGAGGATGAACGACTGATAATCAGTAATATGTCTTATGGTGAATGCCTTTTTTTGTTCACCATTCGTTCGCCATTCTTAGAGGTATTCACCATGCTTGCTTCCTGGCATTTATTTTCTTGTCCTCCTGACCAAGTTCTGATAGCAGGAGGCTAACCGCCAGTTTAGCTTCGCTGACCGTTGGTTCGTCAAGTGAAACTCTCCGTTTCAAGGACTCTAACGCCCCGTTTCACCCGTTGAAACGCTCCGTTACAACGGGTGAAACTCCTCAGCGCAAAGAAGCAACTCCCCGGTAAGAGTTAAGCTATTCCTTCGTTTCATCGGACGAAACACTTTGTTTCAGGGCATGGAACACTTTGTTTCGGGGCATGAAACTATTCGTTTCCTCTGAGGAAACTTTCAAGATAGAAGAACAAAAGAACACAAAGTATGGTGAATACCCTGGGAAATGGTGAATGAATGGTGAATAAAAAGGCATTCGCCATTCATTAATTATTTGTTTATCAGTTAAGTAGACCTGAATTTATGGCGAATGGTAAATAAATTCACAAAAACATATAAGAGAGAGTTAGGGGTAGGCTATTTAAGGCCAACGGCCTTAGAGCAATCGGGCTTTTGACACATTCCCCCTCCTGAAGTATAACGGACTTCCAGCCCTTTGACGCGTCGGAACTTCTATAGATATACTCTTTGTATTCATTCTTCCTAAAAAGAGGGGGAAACGCTCAATACATGTTGTACAGCAGACTTGGCGAAATGGGCGTGCGTATTGTCTTATGATTAATAATCAGTACTTTACGATTTTTTGACGTATTGATAACGTATTCATTTTTCCGTGTTGACGTATTAAAGAATGAACCTTTTAACTTTTGCCTTTCCGTTTATAGCTATGTTTGCAGTGTCCAAAGCGAACAACGTACGAGTTCAATCTGCGGACTCCTCAATGAAAGTAAGTTAATCTTAATTTTTAAACAACTTATGAAGAAGTTATTCTCAACTCTATTTCTATTAGGTACTTGCCTTGCAGTGTTTGCTCAAAACATGCAGGTACAAGGTACAGTCATAGGTAGCTCAGACAATGAGCCTCTGCCTGGAGTAAGTGTGGTGGTGAAAGGGAACACCGCTACCGGTACAATCACCGGACTGGACGGTGAATTCACATTGTCGGTTCCTTCCGGCGCTACTATCACCTTTTCTTACATAGGATATATCACTCAGGACATAGCCGTCAATGGCCGTCGTGAGATCAAAGTGATGCTGAAAGAAGACTCGAAGACATTGGACGAAGTAGTCGTTATCGGTTACGGTGTTCAGAAAAAGAGTGTAGTAACGGCTTCCATTGCCAAAGTCTCTGCCGACGACCTATCGTTCACCTCTCCGGTGCGTATGGACAACGCGTTGAAAGGGTTGGCTTCGGGTGTTACCGTAACCTCTTCTTCCGGTCAGCCGGGTGCTGCCGCTCAGATCCGCGTACGTGGTGTGGGTACTATTAATAACTCCGATCCTCTGTACATCGTCGACGGTATGCCCATCGAAGGTGGTCTGGACTACCTGAACCCCAACGACATTCAGTCTATCGAAGTATTGAAAGATGCCGCTTCGGGCGCTGTGTACGGTGCTCGTGCCGCCAATGGCGTAATCCTGGTAACTACCAAAACAGGTAGCACAGGCAAGACTAAGGTATCTTACGACTTCTCTTACGGTTGGCAGAGTGCCTGGAAAGAGCGCGATGTGCTGAACGCCACTGAATATGCCCTCCTGAGAAACGAAGGTGCTGTCAATGCAGGTCTGGCTCCCGTCTATGCCGATCCTTACTCTTATGGTGTAGGCACCAACTGGCAGAAAGAAGTGTTCAACAACAATGCCCCGGTCATGAACCATCAGATCAGCGTAAGCGGTGGTGCTGAGAGAGTGAGCTACTTGTTCTCTGCCGGCTTCTATACCCAGGAAGGTATTGTGGGTGGTAACTTCAATCGTTCTAACTACGAACGTCTCACCCTGCGTAGCAATACCACATACACCCTGTTCGACGAAAGCAAGTCGCGCAACTGGCTGAACAGCTTGAAGATCACCTCCAACCTCTCTTATGCCCGCATCAAGAGCAAGAGCATTGAAGCGAACTCCACCTGGGGCTCTGTACTCGGTTCGGCATTGGCTTTGTCGCCCATCTTGAATGTGTATGATGAAGGCGATGCAGCTCAGGTACAGCTCAACTATTATGCAGGCTCGTCGGGATATGTTCCGATGTACGACCCCCGCAACGGTAAGCTTTTCAGCGTTCCCGGCGGTAGCTATAACGAAATGACCAACCCGCTTACCAACCTCTCTTTGCCAGGCGATAATAACTGGAGCCACAAGTTTGTAGCCAACTTCTCTGCCGAACTGCAATTGTGGGACAACCTGAAATTCAGAACGTCATATGGTGCCGACCTCTCTTTCTGGGGCTATGACGGGTATACTCCTATCTATTACCTGAGAAGTGCCGGTTACTCTCCACGCACTACTGCCTATTCCAGAAAAGACGACGGAACTGTTTGGCAGTTGGAAAATGTATTGATGTATGACAAGACCATCGATAAGCACTCTTTCTCAGTATTGCTGGGGCAATCGGCCAAAAAGAGTACAGGTTCTTATCTCCGCGGCTCGAGCAACAACATCATTAACAACATTCGTCCGTATATCGATGCCACTACAGGTATGGCAGCCAATGGCGACCGCGACGCATCGGGTGCACCTTCGGAAATCTCTACGCTGGCCTCTCTCTTTGCTCGTGCCAGCTACAACTACGACGAGCGTTACATGGTGCAGGCTACGATACGTCGCGACGGTTCTTCACGCTTCGGCTCGAACAATCACTATGCTGTATTCCCTTCATTCTCTCTGGGATGGAACCTGACGAACGAAAAGTTCATGGAAGATCGCCCCGACTGGTTGGCTTCCACCAAGCTGCGTGCTTCCTGGGGTAAGAACGGTAACGAAAATATCGGTAACTTCGGATATACCGCACTGGCCGTTACAGGCAACAATGCCATCTTTGGTAATGGTGAACAAATTATTATCGGATCAAAACCCAGCCGTCTGGCCAATCCCGACTTGAAATGGGAAGAATCAGAACAGCTCGACTTCGGTATCGACTTCGGCTTCTTCAATAACGCTTTGACATTCACTGCCGACTATTACAAGAAGAAGACCAACGGTATGTTGATGGAAATGAACATCCCTTCGTATGTAGGCGAAGTTAAACCGATGGGCAACGTAGGTAAGATGGAAAACAGTGGTGTCGAACTGGAACTTTCTTATAAATTTCGCATGAGCGACTTTAACTTCCGCTTGGGTGGTAACCTGACTTACCTGAAGAATAGATTGATTGAATATGGCAATGAAGCCGGTTGGGCTCCTCTCGACTCCTTCCACGGTTCGGGCCTTATCACTCGTGCCCAGAATGGCAAGCCTTTCCCGTACTTCTATGGTTACAAAACAGATGGTATCTTTCAGACCATGGAAGAAGTCAGAGCTTACGTCAACAAAGACGGTAACATGATTCAGCCCAAGGCTGTTCCCGGCGATGTTCGCTTCGTGGACATCGACAATAGCGGTTCTATCTCAGATAATGATTGTACCGACATCGGTAATGGTATGCCCGACTGGACATATGGTTTCAATCTGAGTGCCAACTGGAAGAACTTTGATCTGAGCATGATGTGGCAAGGCACCATTGGCAACGACATCTTCGATGCTACCTGCCGTACGGACGTTTCGTCTACCAACTTACCTTCGTGGATGTTGAGCCGCTGGACCGGTCCCGGTACTTCCAACCGCATACCTCGCTACAAACAAAACGACAATGACAACTGGCAGTCGTCCGACCTCTACATCTACGATGGCAGCTACCTGCGCCTGAAGAACATCCAGTTGGGTTATACTCTGCCTACATCGCTGACCAGCAAAGCATTTGTATCTTCTTTGCGCTTCTATGTAGCCGCCGAGAACCTGTTTACCTTCACCAAGTATCACGGTTACGACCCTGAAATTTCATCAGGAGGCAAGTCATTGGGTGTGGACTACGGTGTATATCCGCAAGCAAGAACATGGACCATTGGTGCCAATCTTACTTTCTAATTTCTAATCTTTAAAACATTGAAAGTTATGAAAATACATAAATATATAACGGC
>JAVBVI010000109.1:0-30975 GCA_031554505.1 Bacteroides sp.
GAGTCCATAACAGCACCACTACGTGGCGCAAAACGGAGAATGCGCATCCCGTGGGCTTTCGCCCACGGCTACGGACACATTGGCCCGCTGGGCCAACAAGCAGAAATTATCCTCATGCGAAAAAAAATTATCCTCATAGGATAATTAATTATCGCATGAGGATAATTTTTTTTCCTATGAGGATAATTCGGGAAGATATTACGCTTCTTCGGTGGTAGCGGTTCGTAAAATCAGAGTAGTAGCACCCAACGTGATAACAGCCCCTTCGTCGATCCGGATCCGGTCTTTATCGCCCAGGATCTCGTTCATCAGGAAGGTGCCCGTCAGGCTGGGAGCGTCGCGGAGCGTATACACCACCTGTCCCTGCTTGTTCCGCTTCACGTTGATGATGCAGTGCCGGCGGTCCATACTCATGTCGCCCGTCTCTATCGGAGCATTGATAACGGTACCCACGCAACGGCGGCCTATCACGTTATCCCCTTCCTGCAAGGGCAATACCTGCTTGAAGCCGAACACATTCTCCACCACGACGATGCTACCGAACTCCTGGTTGCGGGCATCCTCGTCCAGATTCTCTTCCTTTCGGGTGGCTTTCATCTTGCTTCGTCCCAAGCGGATGCTGAATTGCTTGCCGCAATGCTCGCACACGAAAACAAGCGATTGTCCTTCGCCGTACTTAGTTTCATCAAAAGTGAGGTAATTCTCGCATTTAGGGCATAAAATACGCTTCATCGATCTGTTTGTTATTTGTTGGCCAGCATCCAGGCATCCTTAAACTCGCTCTTCGCACGCACTTGTGTCAGTTGCGCAGTGGCTTCGGCAGCGGTAGAGTAGGCAGAAATGCTTACGCGAATGATACCGTTACAGTTCAGCACGCGGGCATCAGCAAAACCTTCACCTTTCAGTCTGGCAACCAGGTTTTCTGCGTTTTTCTGTTGTACCCCACCCGCTACGATGACGTGATAGTCCTTGTTGGATTTGACAGGAGCGGGAGTAGCCTTGACGGGTGCGTCAACAGTCTTTACAGGAGCAGGAGCGGCTTTGGTAGAAACAACAGCATCTTTGGCAGGAGTGGTAACGGGCTTCGCAGGAGCGGCAGCCACTTCTACAGAAGTGGTAATTACTTTAGTAGGAGCGGCAGAAGCCTCCGGAGTCGATTCCGGTTGGATGGTAGCGACAGAATCCGTCGCATCCACAGCATCCTCTTTCGTTACCGCTAGCTTATGAGTCTCGGCAGCAGCCTCTTTTTCCATCTGCCGGGTATGCTGGGAAGGCAATTGGGTAAACACCAAGGACTGGTCTTCTATCTTTCCCAGCAGGTCGGCAGGGAGCAGACGAGCGTAATTGCCCCGTTCCACAAAGGTGTTCTCCACCGGAACGGATATGCATATGTACAGAACTACGATGGCTATCATAGCTGCGGCATTGAGCAGGTACGTAAAGTCGATGTGGTATTCCCGTTTGGGTTCGCTGACGGGAGCAAGTGGGGCTTCGACTACCGGTTCCGGTTGCTTGAGAGCCGAAATCTGCTTCATCTCGAACGAATCGAATCCGTAAAGATGAGGAGTCACTATTTTATCGTTGAAAGCAGTGAACTCGAACGTCTGGCGCATGGTGTAACGCAACTCGCCCACATTGGGCAGCTCGATTTTCCCATCCTTATACAACTGATTGCATAGCGCGTCGACGGTTTTCTGCACCCGGCGGTTCGCATCCGAGTAGTGGGTATCATACACATTCATATACGACTGCACCAAGACCCCATCGTTCATCTTCAACTGCGGGTTGAATCCCAGCGTGCGCATAGGCGGGAGAAAGATATTCTCCTGTTCGTCCCAGGATGCCGAAGAATAGTGAGCAATAAAGCCACCCAGACCGGGAACAATCACGCAATCGTTCTCGAGCAACAGAGTCTGTATATGTTGTGCCAATTCAATCATGCCTGCAAAAATAGTGGTTTGTTCGAAAAGAAACCAACATTTTCAGAGTTTTATTATTAACAAGTTATGAACTCGGTTTTTTTTCCTATTTTTGCAACGTAATTTAAAATGACAATGAATTATCTGCAAACTGAAATTAACGGGGTTTGGATTATCGAACCCAAAGTATTCTCGGACGACCGGGGTTACTTCATGGAATCCTTTAAGAAAGGGGAGTTCGAAGCACATATCGGAAGCGTAGACTTCATCCAGGACAACGAATCCAAATCATCGTACGGCGTACTACGAGGTTTACATTACCAGAAGGGCGAATGCAGTCAGGCCAAGCTGGTGCGCGTCATCAAAGGCGAAGTGCTGGACGTGGCAGTGGACCTCCGCCAATCGTCGCCCACCTTCGGACAACACGTCAGCGTGCTGCTCAGCGAGGAAAACAAGCGACAATTCTTCATTCCGCGCGGATTCGCACACGGTTTCCTGGTGCTCAGCCCCGAAGCCATCTTTACTTATAAAGTAGACAATGCCTATGCCCCACAGGCAGAAGCATCCATCTTATATAGTGATGAACAACTGAATATCAACTGGCCGATCGCAGCATCGGAAATAGTCATGTCGGAAAAGGACAAATGTGCCAAGGTGTTTGCCGATGCCGATTTTTATTAGTAAATCCTCTTAACAAAATGAAAGTAGCAATTGTAGGAACCGGATACGTAGGTTTGGTAACCGGAACGTGTTTCGCAGAGATCGGCGCAGATGTCACTTGCGTGGACACAAACAGTGAAAAGATCGAAGCACTCAACAAGGGAATGATCCCCATCTATGAAAATGGACTGGAAGAAATGGTACTCCGCAACGTCAAAGCGGGACGATTGAAGTTCACCACCTCTCTGGAGGAGTGTCTGGACGACGTCAAAGTGATATTCAGCGCCGTAGGTACGCCGCCCGACGAAGACGGTAGCGCCGACCTCAGCTATGTGCTGGCCGTGGCCCGCACCATCGGCCGCAACATGAATGCCTATAAACTTATTGTCACCAAGAGTACCGTTCCCGTGGGTACGGCAGCCAAGGTACGTGCGGCCATCCAGGACGAACTCGACAAGCGCGGGCTCGATCTGGAATTCGACGTGGCTTCCAACCCGGAATTCCTGAAAGAAGGCAATGCCATCAACGACTTCATGAGCCCCGACCGCGTCGTAGTAGGAGTGGAGTCCGAACGGGCCAAGCAACTCATGACCACGCTCTACAAGCCTTTCTTGCTGAACAACTTCCGGGTGATCTTCATGGACATCCCCTCGGCCGAGATGACTAAATACGCTGCCAACGCCATGCTGGCCACCCGCATCAGCTTCATGAACGACATTGCCAACCTGTGCGAACTGGTAGGCGCCGACGTCAACATGGTACGGAGCGGAATCGGCTCGGATACCCGCATTGGTCGTAAATTCCTCTATCCGGGCATCGGATACGGAGGTTCCTGCTTCCCCAAGGACGTGAAAGCGTTGATTCAGACTGCTACGCAAAACGGATACAACCTGCGCGTGCTGCAAGCCGTGGAAGAGGTCAACGAAGCGCAGAAGAGCGTTTTGTTCCAAAAACTCGAACAACATTTCAACGGAGATTTGAAAGGTAAGACCATCGCTCTGTGGGGTCTCTCTTTCAAACCCGAAACAGACGATATGCGCGAAGCTCCGGCCCTGGTACTCATCAAAAAGCTGCTGAACGCCGGATGCACCGTACGTGCCTACGACCCCGTAGCCACCAAAGAATGCAAGCGTATTATGGGCGACAGCATCTATTACGCCTGCGACATGTACGATGCTGTGCTCGATGCCGACGCACTGATGCTCGTCACCGAATGGAAAGAATTCCGTCTGCCCTCGTGGCCGGTCATCAAGAAGACCATGGCCAGTAATCTGATTCTGGACGGTCGGAATATATACGAAAAGAACGATATAGAAGAACAAGGATTCACATACTCCTGTATCGGAAAAAGATAGTCGATTTCACAACACTCTATGTATAGATTTTTATTTGTTTTATTGGGTATGGGGTTATTGGCTTCCTGCGGAAGCGGCAATAAACCCCAGGCAGGTCAGTCCGAGCTAAAGGAAAACGGACAGGCCAAAGCATTGTTGCAAGGAATATGGATCGATGACGACATGGACTCTCCTTTGTGGCGTGTCGAAGGCGACACGATCTACTACACGGATCCCGAAATTGCTCCGGTGTACTTCCGGATTCTGAAGGACACGTTGTACCTGCACGGCAATGAGTTGGCCGGCTACCACATCGACCGGCAAACGGAACATACCTTCTGGTTTCATACCCAGAACGACAACGTGATTAAGTTGCACAAATCAGAGAATCCGGGCGATACGATCAACTTCCGCACCAAAGCCGTCGAAGTGATTCCCGCCTACACGGAAGTCACCAAGAGAGACAGCGTGGTGATGTACAACGGAACCCGCTACCGGGCCTATGTGTACATCAATCCCTCGAAGATGAAAGTGGTTCGTACCACTACCTCCGACGAAGGTCTGAATATCGACAATGTGTATTATGACAACATCATGCATATCTGCGTGTACGAAGGAAGAAATTGCCTGTACGACAGCGATATTACCAAACAGATGTTTACCGAAGTAGTCCCCGAAGACTTTCTCAATCAGGCTATCCTGACGGACATGAACTTTATGAAGGTGGATAAAACAGGATTTCATTACCAGGCGATGGTCCGCATTCCAGAAAGTTCGGTGTACAATGTCATCAACCTGCTCATCGGGTTCGATTGGAAATTAACCATAACATCTGCCAAATAAAGCCAGGCACAAAAAGAGCGATGGAATAGTCCACCGCTCTTTTTGTATCTTATTTCTTCCGGTCGCGACCGCCGCCACCGCCTTTTTTCTTGTGGAAATTCCGTCCCCGTCCTTTGCCATCGCCCGATCGGTGCGACCGCGGACTATACGCAGGTGCTTCGCCGAGCTCAGCCGGCACGGGAATCTTATAAATCGTCTTGTCCAGAAATGATTCTACACTCTGGAACTTGCCTTGTTCTTTCTCGCTGACAAAAGTGATGGCCACCCCGTCGTTGTTGGCACGGGCCGTACGGCCAATGCGGTGTACATAGTCCTCGTTGTCATGAGGCACGTCGTAGTTGATCACCAGACGAATGTCGTCGATATCGATACCACGCGCCACGATGTCCGTTGCCACCAGGATATTGATACGTCCCGCCTTGAACTCATACATGATACTTTCGCGCTGTGCCTGTTCCAGATCAGAGTGCATCTCGCCCACATTGAGTTTCATGAGTTTCAGCGACTTGGCTACTTCCTTCACCTTCAGTTTCGACGAAGCGAAGACGATAACACGCTCCGGAACCTCATCGGCAAACAGACTGCGGATGATGCCCAACTTCTGGTTTTCGTAGCAGATGTAAGCTGCCTGCACGATCTTTTCCGCCGGACGGGAAACCGCCAGCTTCACTTCGGTCGGATTGTTGAGGAGATTCTGTGCCAACTGCTGTATCTTGGTCGGCATGGTAGCCGAGAACATGACGGTCTGTCGATCCTTGGGGAGGTATTTTGCAATTTGCATGATGTCCTCGTTGAAACCCATGTCGAGCATGCGGTCGGCTTCGTCGAGGATGAAGAAAGAAACTTTCGAGAGGTCTACATATCCCAGGCTCAGGTGAGCGATGAGTCGTCCGGGAGTGGCGATCACTACGTCGGCGCCCAACATTAAGCCCTTCTTTTGTTGTTCGAAGAGGATACCGTCGCTACCCCCGTACACGGCCACGCTCGACGAGGGGAGGAAGTACGAAAAACCTTCCATCTGCTGGTCGATCTGTTGGGCCAACTCACGTGTGGGCGACATGATGACGCAGTTGATAGCGTCCTCCGGATACCCACCTTCCGAGAGTTTGTTCAGGATGGGAAGCAGGAAGGCAGCCGTTTTACCGGTACCCGTCTGGGCCACTGCAATTAAATCTCTCCCTTCAAGGATGATGGGTATGGCTTGTTCCTGAATGGGGGTGCACTCTTCGAATCGCATGGCATCGAGTGCCTCGAGTACTTGGGAATTTAACTGTAGTTCCGAAAATTTCATCGTAAATTTTATATATTGTTGGCAAAGATAATCGAATTACCTTTGCCTTACAAACGTTTGGTTGCTTTTGTTTGCCGTCTTAAATATTCAGGTACGAATCCTTGAATCCCAGGAAATAAAGTACGCCGTCCAGACCGATGGTGTTGATGGACTGCTTGGCGTTGGCCACCACCTTCGGCTTGGCATGGAAAGCGATACCGAGTCCGGCGATGCCCAGCATGGGCAGATCGTTGGCTCCGTCGCCCACGGCGATGGTTTGCGCGATGTCCACCTTCTCTACCTGGGCTATGAGTCGCAGCAGTTCGGCTTTGCGCTTACCATCCACCACATCGCCCAGATAACGTCCGGTCAGCTTACCGTCCTCAATCTCCAGTTCATTGGCATACACGTAGTCGATGCCAAACTTGCTTTGCAGGTAATTTCCGAAGTAGGTGAATCCACCCGAGAGGATAGCTATCTTGTATCCGTACTTTTTCAATACATACATCAACCGCTCCACACCTTCGGTAATAGGCAGGTTTTCGGCAATCTCCTGCATCACCGACACATCGAGCCCTTTCAGCAACGCCACCCGTTCGCGGAAGCTCTCCGTGAAGTCTATCTCGCCACGCATGGCCCGTTCGGTGATGGCTTTCACCTGGTCGCCCACGCCGGCACGCATGGCCAGCTCGTCGATCACTTCCGTCTCGATGAGCGTAGAGTCCATGTCGAAACAGATCAGGCGGCGCATGCGGCGGTACATATTGTCCTGCTGGAACGAGAAGTCCATTTGCAGATCGCTGGATAGTTGCATGAGTTGTTCCTGCATCACGATGCGGTCCTTCGGCGTACCGCGTACGGAGAACTCGATACAGGCGCGTGTGGTCGATTCGGTTTCGTCGAGTGGAATACGCCCGGTAAGTCGCTTGATGGCATCGATGTTCATATCCTGTTCGGCCAGAATGTGTGTCACGGCCGTAATCTGCCGGGCGGTAAGTTTGCGCCCCAGCAGCGTGAGGATATACCGGTTCTTGCCCTGCATCTTCACCCAGCTTTCGTATTCCTCGGTCGAGATGGGGTAGAAGCGGATGGTGATGCCCAGCGAAGAGGCCTTGAAAAGCAGTTCCTTCATGATGAAGCCCGAATGCTGTTCTTCCATCATGCAGAGGATGCCCAGCGACAGGGTGTTGTGGATATCTGCCTGTCCGATGTCGAGGATCGTAGCGTCGTATTTAGCCAATACTTCCGTGACCGAAGCGGTCAGCCCGGGACGGTCGTCGCCGGTAATGCGTATCAGAATGAGTTCTGTATTCGATGGTTGCATATAAATAAGTACTTAATAGGGTGCAAAAGTAGCGAAAAAAGTTCTGTTTTCCTGCTAAAAAACATAGAAATCCAGTTGTAAATGTAAAAAACTTGTATATTCGTTTGGATTTTAATTGAAATTATGTTTACCTTTGCCCCCGGTTTCCAAAACAAGGCTTTGAGAATCAGAGGATTTCTATCCACAAGGCCTGTAAGTAAACATTTTAGGGGGAGACTCTGTTTATTCAGACAGCACCTAAAATAGTATAAACTAAAACCGAATTACATGAAGTATGTAAAGTGGCTTTTTGTTGTATTACTAATTATTTCCTTGACAGCTTTCGTTGAGAAAGATAAACCCACAGGAGGGTTAAGCGTGGGCGACGTAGCCCCGGATTTTCGGATCAAATCTACGTCGGGCGGGCAACAAGCCTTCAATTTGTCCCAGATGAAAGGACAATACGTGTTGCTGAGCTTCTGGGCTAGTTACGATGCACCTTCGCGTGCGCAGAACGTGTTGATGAGCAACACGCTTGGTACTTCCCCACAAGTGAAGATGGTTTCGGTATCGTTCGACGAGTACGGATCGATATTCCAGGAAGCCATCCGTAAGGACCAAATAGTTACGCCGGACTGTTTCGTAGAGACACAAGGCGAGGACTCGGGGTTGTTCAAGAAATATCATTTGAACCGCGGATTCGCTAACTATTTATTGGATGAAAATGGTGTGATTATTGCCAAAAACATCTCCCCAGCGCAACTTTCGACTTATCTTGGCCAGCAAGGCTGATACAAGCGGAAAGTAGAAAAGAGGAACGGTGTCAATGCCCGGACCTCACAGACAAAAGGAAGACGAATACAACAAAAAGAAAACGAGGATATATCCGAATGGTCGGAAATATCCTCATTTTTATTTTACTTCGGCGCTCGCTTGTATAGGAAGAAAGCGATGAAAGCATACAGCACATTCGGTATCCACACCGCGATCACCGGAGGCACGTTGCCGTTGATGGCAAAAGTGGACGAGATGGTCTGGAACAGGATGTACGAGAAGCTCAACGCCAACCCGATACCCAGATACAGTCCCATGCCGTTCTTCACCTTCCGTGAGGAGAGAGACATACCGATGATGGTCAGGATAAACGAGGCGAACGACATGGCAATGCGTTTATGATACTCTATCTCGAACTCCTTGATATTGGCGAATCCGCGCGCCCGCTGCTTGTCTATGTAGTCTCCCAGTTGCGGACTGGTGAGCATTTCCTGCTGATTTCGCATGATCAGGAAGTCCGCCGGCTCCATGGGAATGATGGTGTCCAGCTTCGTACCGCGCGTGATGGTTTCGTGCAAACCATCCATCTCACGGATCATGTAGTCCTGAAGGGTCCATTTGTGCACCGCGGTAGTATCGTACGTGATGCGGCGGGCCGTGAGGTGCGACACGAGCGACTTTCCTTCGAACTTGTCGAGCGAGAAGCGGTTGCCCGTCTTGTTATAGTCCTGATAGTTGTCAATGTACGCTATCACCCCTTTGGACACTTCGAGCTGCACATTGCTCACGGCGCTCATCTTTTTCTTCTTCACGTACTTATCCTCAAAATTCAGGCGCGTCACACTTCCGTCGGGGATGATATACGATCCCAATACGAAGGTGACCAGAGCGATGACAGCCGCCGATATCATGTACGGGCGCATCATCCGCTTGAAGCTCATGCCGGTGGAGAACATCGCGATGATCTCCGAGTTCTCGGCCAGCTTCGACGTGAAGAAGATGACGGCGATGAAGACGAACAGCGGGCTGAACAGGTTGGCGAAGTAGGGGATGAAGTTCAGGTAATACTGAAACACGATGGCCGTCCACGGAGCTTCGTTTTCCATGAACTTATCCATCTTATCGTTGAAGTCGAACACGACGGCGATGGAGATGATCAACGCGATGGCAAAGACGTACGTACCAAGGAACTTCTTGATGATGTACCAATCGAGCCGTTTGATGTACTGGTTGAGTTTCATTCGTTTACAGTCTTGTTGACACACGTTTCACCATCATCGGCTTCCAGGTGGAGAAGTCGCCGGCAATGATGTGTTTGCGGGCCTCGCCTACGAGCCAGAGGTAGAAAGCCAGGTTGTGCACCGAAGCTATCTGCATGGCCAGCAACTCTTCGGCGTGGAACAGGTGGCGCAGGTACGCCCTGCTGTACAGCGTGTCCACGTACGAAGCGCCGTCGGCTTCGATGGGCGAGTAGTCCATTTCCCATTTCTTGTTGCGCATATTCATAATGCCGTCCTTGGTGAAGAGCATCCCGTTGCGCCCGTTGCGCGTAGGCATCACGCAGTCGAACATGTCTACGCCGCGTTCGATGCCTTCCAGCAGATTCACCGGCGTACCCACGCCCATGAGGTAGCGGGGCTTGTCCTTCGGGAGAATCTCGTTCACCAGCTCTATCATTTCGTACATCTTGTCCACCGGTTCGCCTACGGCCAGTCCGCCGATGGCATTGCCTTCGGCTCCTTTGGAGGCGATGTACTCGGCCGACTGTTTACGAAGGTCCGGATACACACAACCTTGCACGATAGGGAAGAGCGACTGGTGATACCCGTACTTCGGTTCCGTTTCGTTGAAACGGGCGATGCAGCGATCCAGCCAGCGGTGGGTCAGCCCCATCGACTTGCGGGCGTATTCGTAATCCGAATCCCCCGGAGGGCATTCATCAAAAGCCATCATGATGTCGGCGCCGATGATGCGTTCGATGTCCATCACCTTCTCGGGTGTGAAGATATGCTTACTGCCGTCGATGTGCGAGCGGAATTCGGCACCTTCCTCGCGCAACTTGCGGATGCCCGCCAGCGAGAACACCTGGAAACCGCCGCTGTCGGTCAGCATCGGGCGGTCGAAGCCGTTGAACCGGTGCAGTCCGCCGGCCCTTTCCAGCACTTCCAGTCCCGGGCGCAGGTACAAGTGGTACGTGTTGCCCAGAATGATTTGCGCCTGAATGTCTTCTTTCAACTCCGGCAGATGCACGCCTTTGACGCTGCCCAGCGTACCTACAGGCATGAAGATAGGTGTTTGTATCTGCCCGTGATCGGTCGTCAGCAGACCGGCCCGGGCGTTGCTTTTCGCGTCGGTGTATTGCAGTTCGAATGTCATTCCTTCACAGCTTTCTTCACGGTGAGATCAATGGCATCGGCCACCTTCTCTTCGGTCAGGGCGATGGCGAACACCTCTTTGATGTCGCTTACATAGTGGAACGTCAGCCCCTTGAGGTACAGTTCCTGTATCTCTTCGATGTTCTTGCGGTTCTCGGCGCTCAGGATGATTTCCTTGATGCCGGCACGCTTGGCTGCCAGAATCTTCTCCTTGATACCGCCCACGGGAAGCACTTTGCCGCGTAGGGTGATCTCGCCTGTCATGGCTAGATTCTTCTTCACCTTGCGTTGTGTCAGGGCCGAAGCCAGTGAAGTGGCCATGGTGATACCTGCCGACGGCCCGTCTTTGGGGATGGCTCCTTCGGGCACGTGTATGTGTATGTTCCAGTTGTCGAAGATTTCCTCGTCCAGTCCCAGCAGCGTGTTGTGCGCCTTGATGTATTCCAGGGCCAGCATGGCCGATTCCTTCATCACGTCGCCCAGGTTACCGGTGAGCGTCAGCTTGCCGCCTTTGCCACGGCTCAAGCTGGTTTCCACGAAGAGTATTTCGCCACCTACGGCCGTCCAAGCCAGTCCGGTGACTACACCTGCGTAGCCGTTGCCCTGGTACTTGTCGCGGCTGTATTCCGGCGCACCGAGGAATTCCACCAGGTCGGTAGGCTTGATGTCTTGATTCAGGAAGTACCCGTCGGTGGCATACTGCCGGGCCGACTTGCGGAGTATCTTCCCGATTTTCTTTTCCAGTTCGCGCACGCCGCTCTCGCGTGTGTACGATTCTACGATGGCTTCCAGCGTCGACTTGCCTATCTTGATATCGTTTTTCTTCATACCGTTGGCGTCGAGCGCTTTCGGCAGGAGGTGCTTGCGGGCTATCTCTACCTTCTCTTCGGTGATGTATCCGCTCACTTCGATCAGTTCCATACGGTCCAGCAGGGGAGCGGGGATGGAGTTGAGGTTGTTCGCTGTGGCGATGAACATCACGCGCGACAGGTCGTAATCCACATCGAGGAAGTTATCATGGAAGGTAGTGTTCTGTTCCGGGTCGAGCACTTCGAGCAAAGCCGATGACGGGTCGCCCTGGCGGTCGGAACTCACCTTATCTATCTCATCGAGGATGAACACCGGATTGGACGAACCGGCCTTGACCAGGCTCTTGATGATACGTCCCGGCATGGCGCCGATGTAAGTCTTGCGGTGTCCGCGTATTTCGGCTTCATCGTGCACGCCGCCCAGCGACATGCGGATGTACTTGCGTTTCAGTGCCGAAGCGATGGACTTGCCAAGTGATGTTTTTCCTACTCCCGGAGGGCCGTAGAGGCAGATGATGGGCGACTTCATATCGCCTTTCAGTTTCAGCACGGCCAGGTGTTCCAGGATGCGTTCCTTCACCTTTTCCAGTCCGTAGTGATCCTTGTCGAGTGTTTTCTCGGCATGCTTCAGGTTCACGTTATCCTCCGTGTACTCATTCCAGGGGAGGTTCAGCATGGTTTGCAGGTAGTTGAGCTGCACGTTGAAGTCGGGCGACTGCGGATGGGTACGCTCCAGCTTAGCCAGTTCCTTGTTGAACACAGCCAGCACGTCGGCGTTCCATTTCTTGCGGTTCCCCTGAAGGCGCATCTCTTCGATCTCCTCTTCCTGCCCGCCGCCGAGCTCCTCCTGTATGGTCTTGATCTGCTGTTGCAGGAAGTATTCGCGCTGTTGCTGGTCGATGTCCTCGCGGGCGCGCATCTGTATAGATGCTTTCATCTCGGCCAACTGAGTTTCGCGGTTCAGTATCTCCAGCAAGCGGAAGGTCCGTTCGCGGAAGGTATCGATGCGGAGCAACTCGATCTTCTCCTCCTTCTTGATGGGCAGGTTGGTGCAGATGAAGTTGAGTGGATGCATGTGGCTGTCCAGATTATTGATGGCAAAGGAGATGTCGTGCGAGTCACTACTCGTCACCTTAAGGTAGCGAGTGGCGGCTTCCTTGCAGCTATCTACCATCGCCTGGAAATCCTTTCCGTCCTTGTCCGGCTTGCCTTCGGGATGCAGTTCGATCTCGCCTTTGAGGTACGGATAAGATTCGGTGATGCTTTTCAGCTCTACACGTTCCAGCCCCTGCAGGACGGCGGTAGTACTTTCGTCGGGCATGTCGAAGAGGCGAACCACCCGTCCCACAATAGCGGTGGTATACAGGTCGTCGAATCCCGGCTCGACTGTGCTGACCTCCTTCTGGCAGGCCACTACGATGGGGAGTTGTTTCTTTTCGGCTTCGCGCACCAGTTTCAGCGACATCTTACGCCCTACGGATACCGGCAGGAATACTCCTGGAAGCAGCACCAGATCGCGCAATGCCAACACTGGCAGCACATCGCCCGACACTACACCCAACTCGGTATTGTTGTCGCTTAATGTGTCGATATCGGCTATGAGTGAAAACGAGTTTATATCCTCTGAGTCATCCGGGTCTAACGGAAATTTGAATTTTACCATTTTTATTTTTAAAATTTAGTTTATGTCAATCAAAACAGGCATAAATCGCTCGCAAAGTTAATCTATTCCTGCAGAATATTAAAGTATGCGTCCCATAAAAACACAAAAACAATGCCAAATGCTGACAACTAAAGGAAGTAATTTCACAATAATTGTTATTTTTGCGCGTTCTATTGTCATAAACATTCCATGAGCCATTCCTATTTCCAGTTCAAACAGTTTACCGTGTGGCACGACCGCTGTGCCATGAAGGTAGGTACCGACGGGGTGCTGCTGGGTGCGTGGGCACCCGTAGAAGGCGCCCGACGTGTGCTCGACGTGGGCACCGGCACGGGCTTGGTAGCCTTGATGATGGCGCAACGCAGCCTGGCATCCATCGTGGCGGTGGAGATGGACGAACCCGCGGCCCGGCAAGCCCGGGAGAACGCCGGCCGTTCGCCCTGGGCCGACCGTATCGAGGTGGTACAAGCAGACTTCACGCTCTACCATCCGCAGGAAAAGTTCGACGTCATTGTATCCAACCCGCCTTACTTTGCCGATTCGCTGCGCTGTCCCGACGCACAACGCACCAACGCCCGGCACACCGGCGCACTGACGTACGAAACCTTACTGCAAGGCGCATCTGCCATGCTGACGAACGATGGGAGTTTCACGCTCATTGCACCTGCCGAAATGACAGACAGGATTATTGACATCGCCCGCGCCTTCGGGCTGTTCCCGGTACGGAAGTTGCTGGTGCGTACCCGTCCCGAAGGGGGTTTCCGGCGGGTATTGCTCACGTTCCTGTTCGAGGAACGGACGTGCGTGGCAGAGGAACTGCTCACGGAAGTGGAACGCCATCGGTACAGCGAGGCGTATGTGGAGCTGACAAAGGAGTTTTACCTGTAATGGAGTGTAAAAACATGCTATCGAACAGAAATTATCCTCATGCAATAATTATTTATCCTATGAGGATAATTTTTTATCCTATGAGGATATTTTTTTTTCGCATGAGGATAATTTCACCACAGAGTCACAGGAGTTCCACAGAGTTTATGTCCTCTGTGTCCTCTGTAGTGAACTAAGAAAACTTCTCTTTCATCCTATCTTCCAGCTTCAACAATTCGTCGCGATACTGTGCCGCTTCGATGAATTCCAGCTTCTTGGCCGCTTCCTGCATCAGCTTGCGGGTGCGATCGATGCTCTTCTGCAACTGCGGCTGCGACATGTACTGCACCACCGGATCGGCTGCAATGCTGGGCGATGACGGCTCGATGTACGCCCGTGATTCGCGACGCAACTCTTCCGTGTCGGCATTCGTCCCGAAGACGGACAGATTGCGTGCCTTGCGGATCTGCTGCGGAGTGATGCCGTTCGCCTCGTTGTAGGCCAACTGCTTCTCCCGCCGGCGATTGGTTTCGTCGATGGTGAGCCGCATGCTGTCCGTCATCTTGTCGGCATACATGATAACCTTGCCGTTGATGTTTCGCGCGGCACGTCCTGCCGTCTGCGTCAACGAGCGGTGGGAGCGGAGGAAGCCCTCTTTGTCGGCATCGAGGATGGCCACGAGCGACACTTCGGGCAGGTCGAGCCCTTCGCGCAGCAGGTTCACACCGATGAGCACGTCGTACACGCCCTGACGCAGATCGTCCATGATCTTCACCCGCTCCAGCGTATCCACGTCGCTGTGGATGTAGTTGCACCGCACGTCGTTGTTCAGCAGATACTCCGTCAATTCTTCGGCCATGCGCTTGGTGAGCGTGGTCACCAACGTACGCTCGCCCAGCTCCACGCGCTGCTGAATCTCTTCCATGAGGTCGTCTATCTGGTTCTGGCTGGGACGTACCTCTATAATAGGATCGAGCAAGCCCGTGGGACGGATCACCTGCTCCACGATGATACCTTCGCTCTGCATCAACTCATAATCGGCCGGGGTGGCACTGACGTAGATCACTTGCCGGGCCATCTCTTCGAACTCCTCGAACTTTAACGGGCGGTTGTCCATCGCTGCCGGAAGGCGGAAGCCATACTCCACCAAGTTTGTCTTGCGGGCACGGTCGCCCCCGTACATGGCCCGTATCTGCGGTACCGAGACGTGGCTCTCGTCGATCACAATCAGGAAATCTTCCGGGAAAAAGTCCAGCAAACAGTAGGGGCGGGTGCCCGCAGAGCGACCGTCGAAATAGCGCGAATAGTTCTCTATCCCGGAACAGTGCCCCAATTCGCGGATCATCTCCATGTCGTATGTCACCCGCTCGTACAAACGTTTGGCTTCGAACTCGCGGCCTTGGGACTCGAACCAGGCCACCTGCCGTGTCAGGTCGTCTTCTATCTGATGAATGGCCCGGAGAGTAGCTTCTTTGGTGGTCATGAACAGGTTGGCAGGATAGATCTTGTAGTCTTCGAACGGTGCGATGGTAACGCCTGTCACGGCGTCCACTTCCTCGATCGTGTCGATCTCATCGCCCCAGAACCCTACGCGCAGCAGATTGTCCGAGTAGGCCAGGTAGATATCCACCGTATCGCCCTTGACGCGGAAGTTGCCCCGGGACAGGTCGATGTCGTTGCGCACATAGAGGCTGTCCACCAAGCGGCGCAGGAACACATTGCGATCCAGCATCCGACCCCGTTGCACTTCGATGACATTCTCGTAAAAGTCCGACGGATTGCCCATACCGTAGATGCACGACACGGACGATACCACCACCACATCTTTCCGCCCCGAGAGCAGGGCCGACGTGGCCGCCAAACGCAACTTATCGATCTCGTCATTGATAGCCAGATCCTTTTCTATATAGGTATCCGAGCCGGGCAGGTACGCTTCCGGCTGGTAATAATCATAATAAGACACGTAGTACTCCACGGCATTTTTAGGGAAGAAGCCTTTGAACTCACCATAAAGCTGGGCGGCCAGTGTCTTGTTGTGGCTCAGCACCAGCGTGGGCTTGTTCACGGCGGCTATCACGTTGGCAATGGTGAAGGTCTTGCCCGAGCCCGTAACTCCGAGCAGGGTCTGGGCAGGCGTGCCGGTGCGCAGACCGTCGGTGAGTTGGGAGATGGCTTCGGGCTGGTCGCCCGTGGGCTTATATTCGGATGCGAGTTCAAAATTCATAGGGTAAATTCGTTGGTTGGAATACGGGCGACAATATTCGGCAAAATTGTCGAAATAAACAAACGGAATTTCCAATTTATTTGTTTACTTTGCAACATCTTATTACAAAATTAGCGAAATAACAAATAAATACATAGTAAAAAAGCATGATTTGGAACGAAAGTATCGAATGCATGGATCGTGAAAACCTTCGCAAAATTCAAGGCATCCGACTCAAAAAGACCGTAGAACACGTTTACTTAAACACGCCCTTCTACCGCAAGAAGATGCAGGAATCAGGCATCACCCCGGACGACATCCAGAGTATAGACGATATTGCGAAGCTCCCGTTCACCACGAAGCTCGACCTGCGCGACAATTATCCGTTCGGCCTGTGCGCCGTACCGATGAGCCAGATCGTTCGCATCCACGCTTCGTCGGGCACCACCGGCAAGCCTACTGTGGTGGGATACACCCGCAAGGATCTGGCTGCCTGGACGGAATGCCTCTCGCGCAGCTTCACGGCGTATGGAGCGGACAAGTCGGACATCTTCCAGGTGTCTTACGGATACGGCCTCTTCACCGGAGGTCTGGGCGCGCACCAGGGAGCGGAGAACATCGGAGCATCGGTGATCCCTATGTCGAGCGGTAACACCGAGAAGCAGATCACGCTGATGCACGACTTCGGATCGACCATGCTGTGCTGCACACCCTCGTACGCCCTCTATATCGCCGACGCCATCAAGGATTCGGGATTGCCGCGCGAGGAGTTCAAGCTCAAGGCCGGAGCGTTCGGCGCCGAACCGTGGACGGAGCAGATGCGCCGGGATATTGAAGAGAAACTGGGCATTAAAGCCTATGATATATATGGGCTGAGCGAGATTGCCGGACCTGGAGTAGGATATGAATGCGAATGCCAATGCGGTACGCACCTCAACGAAGACCATTACTTCCCGGAAATCGTCGATCCCAACACACTGGAACCCGTTGCACCGGGACAGGTAGGCGAGCTGGTATTCACCCACCTTACCAAGGAAGGTATGCCGCTGCTGCGCTACCGCACCAAGGACCTCACCGCCCTGCATTACGAGAAGTGTGCCTGCGGACGTACCATGGTACGTATGGACCGCATCCTGGGACGTAGCGACGACATGCTCATCATCCGCGGCGTAAACGTGTTCCCCACGCAGATAGAAGAGGTGATCCTGGAACTGCCGGAATTCGAACCGCACTACCAGCTCATCGTGGACCGCGTGAACAACGTGGACACCATGGAGCTGAAGGTAGAAGTCCGTCCGGAATGCTATTCGGACGAGCTCAACAAGGTACTGGCTCTGAAGAAGAAGCTGGTGGGACGCCTGCACAGCGTACTGGGACTGGGTGTCGACGTGAAGATCGTAGAGCCGCGTAGCATCGAGCGTAGCGTGGGTAAAGCAAAAAGAGTATTTGACAATCGAAAATTATAAGATTATGGTAGCAAAGCAACTTTCTATTTTTCTAGAAAACAAGTCGGGCCGACTGACTGAAGTCACCGAGGTATTGGCAAAGGAAAACATCAACCTTTCTGCCCTGTGCATCGCCGAAAACGCCGATTTCGGTATTCTGCGCGGCATCGTTTCCGACCCTGAAAAAGCGTACAAGGCTTTGAAAGAGAACCATTTCGCAGTCAATGTGACCGATGTGATCGGCATCAGTTGCCCCAATGTACCGGGTGCCCTGGCCAAGGTGCTGGGATTCTTGTCGGCCGAAGGCGTATTCATCGAATACATGTATTCGTTTGCCGCTAATCATACGGCGAATGTGATCATCCGCCCCAACGACATGGAGAACTGCATCCGCGTGCTGAAAGAGAAACAGGTGGATCTGCTGGCTGCCAGCGACCTGTACAAGCTGTAGGAAGGTATTCACTACAGAGTCGCACAGAGTTTTTTATTGTTTTTCACCACAGAGTCACACAGAGTTCCACAAAGATTATGGTATGAAAAAGAAAAAACTCTGTGTGACTCTGTGTGACTCTGTGGTGAAAAACAATAAAAAACTCTGTGAAACTCTGCGTGACTCTGTGGTGAACTAAACATTTCTGGTTAAAAAACATTGATTGTTGGTTTATTTGGTAGTAATTGAGTAGTTTTGCACATTATTTTTAAAAGAATGAAGAAAAAGATTGCAATAACCCTGTTGGTGGCCGCCGCCCTTACCTCGTGCGGACAATACAACAATGTGCTCAAAAGCACTGATTACGAGTACAAATACGAAGCCGCCAAAAACTATTTCGCCAAAGGCCAGTATAGTAAATCGTCCACACTGCTGAACGAACTGATTACTATCCTCAAAGGAACCGTCAATGGAGAAGAATCGCTCTACATGCTGGGAATGAGTTATTACGGCCAGAAGGACTACAGCACTGCTTCGCAAACATTTATCACCTATTTTAACACGTACCCACGTGGTACATACACCGAACTGGCTCGTTTCCATGCCGGGAAAGCGCTGTATCTGGACACCCCGGAACCTCGTCTGGATCAGACGAGCACGTACCTGGCCATCCAGCAGTTGCAGATGTTCCTCGAATACTATCCCACCAGCGTCAAGAAGGACGAAGCACAGAATATGGTGTTCGCCCTGCAGGACAAATTGGTGATGAAGGAATACATCTCGGCCAAGTTGTACTACAACCTGGGTATCTACATGGGTGCCAACAACTATCTGGCATGCGTCATCACCGCACAGAACGCGTTGAAGGACTATCCTTATACGGAGTTGCGCGAGGACCTTTCCATCCTCGTTCTTCGTGCCCGCTATGAGATGGCCATAGAAAGTACCGAAGAGTTAAAGCAAGAACGCTACCGCGACACTGCCGACGAATACTACGCTTTCAAGAATGAGTTCCCTGAAAGCAAGTACCTCAAAGAAGCCGATAAGATATTCGCGGCAACCAGCAAAGAACTCAAAGAAGCAAATTCAAACGATTAATTTTTTAATATACATTATGGACTACAAAAAAACGAATGCCCCTGCCAATACCATCACACGCGATATGATGGACCTTTGTTCAGACACTGGCAATGTGTACGAAACGGTGGCTATCATCGGCAAACGTGCCAACCAGATCAGCGTTGAAATCAAAGGTGACCTGTCTAAGAAGCTGGCCGAATTCGCCTCATACAATGACAACATGGAAGAGGTATTCGAGAACAGAGAGCAAATCGAGATCTCGCGCTACTACGAAAAGTTGCCGAAACCTTCTTTGATCGCCTCTCAGGAATACTTGGAAGGAAAGGTATATTTCAGAAACCCAGCCAAGGAAAAAGATAAACTGCAGTGATCCAGCGCATCCAATCTGTCTATTTGCTGCTTGTGACGGCATTGCTCATCACAAGCATGTGCCTACCGGTAGGATATTTTGTGGACGGTAGCGGACTGGAATTCGTATTCAAACCGCTGGGGCTGCAGGTGAAAGACACTTTCCACTCTACGTGGGGATTGTTCGGCATCTTGCTGCTGAGCGCCATCATTGCTTGCTGCACCATCTTCCTGTTCCGGAACCGGATGCTACAAATACGCATGGCTATCTTTAACAGCATCTTGCTCATTGGTTACTATGGCGTGTTTCTGGTGTTTATGTTTATGCTGAAAGCTGACCTGGATGCATCGTTCCGGTTGTCGTGGGCATTAAGTCTGCCGCTGGTGTCGATCATTCTGAACTATCTGGCCTTGCGTGCCATCGGGCGCGATGAGGTGATGGTGAAAGCTGCCGACCGTTTGCGATAATACTACACACAGTACAATATACAAAAAGAACTCCAACTCTTTCGCAAGAGTTGGAGTTCTTTTTGTAG
Organism: Bacteroides sp.; assembly: GCA_031554505.1. Lineage (GTDB taxonomy): Bacteria > Bacteroidota > Bacteroidia > Bacteroidales > Bacteroidaceae > Bacteroides. The sequence goes on from JAVBVI010000109.1 coordinate 19,860, forward strand.
TGGAGAGTGGAAAGAAATCAATCGAACAAGTTCTTGAACTTCTTGAAAATCTTCTCCTTGACGGAAGTGCTCGGTTTGAAGTTGTCCGACGAATCGAGTTTCTCCATTGCGGCTTTCTCGTCCTTGCTCAACGTTTCGGGAACGTAGACGCTGATGTTCACCAACAGATCGCCCGTGCCGTAGCCGTTGACTTGCGGAAGTCCTTTACCACGCAGGCGGAGCACCTTGCCCGGCTGCGTACCCGCGTCGATCTTCACCTTCACCTTACTGTCGATGGTGGGGATCTCTACGGCTCCACCCAACGCGGCAGTCGGGATGCTAAGCAGCAGATTGTATATCAAGTCGTTATCGTCACGAATCAGTTCGGAGTGTTGTTCCTCTTCGACCAGGATGAGCAGATCGCCCGGAACACCGTTGTGCTTACCGGCATTACCCTTGCCGCCCATGGAGAGCTGCATGCCTTCGGCCACACCTTTGGGGATGTTGACGCTGACCACTTCCTCACCGTACACGATACCGTCGCCGGCACACTCCTTACATTTTTCTTTGATGATCTTGCCCTCGCCGTTGCAAGTGGGGCAGGTGACACGGGTTTGCATGGTGCCCAAGATGGTCTGCTGGTTGCGGATCACCGAACCGCTTCCCTTACACGTCTGGCAGGTTTCCGAACCGGCGTCGCCTTCGGCGCCGGTACCGTGACAGTGCGAACAAGCCACATATTTCTTCAGTTTGAACTTCTTTTCTACGCCGGTAGAGACTTCTTTCAGGTTGAGTTTCACCTTCACGCGCAGGTCCGAACCCCGGAAGCGACGCTGTTGCTGTCCGCCACCGCCGAACCCACTGCTGAATCCGCCGAAACCACCACCGCCACGACCGCCGAAGATATCGCCGAACATGGAGAAGATGTCGTCCATAGACATGCCCTGTCCGCCGAAACCACCGCCGAACGGTCCGCCATTGCCCGCCGCACCGCTCATGCCGGCATGTCCGAACTGGTCGTACCGTGCCCGCTTGTCCGCGTTGCTCAGTACCTCGTAGGCCTCGGCAGCTTCCTTGAACTTGTCCTCGGCAACCTTGTCGCCCGGGTTCTTGTCCGGGTGGAACTCGATGGCCTTCTTGCGGTAAGCCTTCTTGATCTCGTCGGCCGACGCGTCTTTGGCGACGCCCAGCACTTCGTAGTAATCTCTTTTATCCATACACGTTATTCTCCTACTACCACTTTGGCGTGGCGCAGCACTTTTTCGTTCAACATATATCCATTCTGTACGCAATCGAGGATTCGCCCTTTCAGGTCCTCAGTAGGAGCGGGGATCACCGCGATGGCTTCGTGAAAGTCCGTATCGAGCGGCATTTCTTTCGTTTCGATCATCTTCACCCCGTTTTGTGCCAGGGTGCTGAGGAACTTCGTGTAGATCAGCTCCATACCTTCCTTAACGGCTGGCACGTCCGTGGCCGTCTCCATCGTATGGATGGCCCGTTCGAAGTCGTCGAGCACTGGCAGGATGGCTGTATAACTCTTCTCGCCGCCGTTCAGGATCAGTTCCGACTTCTCCTTCATGGTGCGTTTGCGGTAATTATCGAATTCGGCATACAGGCGGAGGTACTTGTCGGTCTGCTCTGTGGCTATTTCCCGTGCTTCTGCCAGTTGTTGTTCCAACTCTTGTTCCCGGGTCAGGGGGGTCGCAGTGTCGGGTGTTTGCTCGTTGACCGTCTCCTGGGTCAATTCCTCTTCCTGGGATTTTCTTTCTTTCGGACTCATATTGATTATCATTTGATGGCTGTTAATACTAAAGCGGCGGCGGATACAAGGTTCCGTCACCGTACGCATTCTGCGTAACAAAAACTTTGCCAGTTGGCAGATTATGCCAAAAACGGTGCAAAGGTAACATTTTTCTGTCAGATTGACACAATCTCTGTAGTCGATATTCGGCAGAAATGCCTACCTTTGCAGCCGATTACAAAAAAGAGATAGAAAAGATGATTACAGTTTCGAATGTTTCGGTACAGTTTGGTAAAAGAATATTGTTCAACGAGGTAAACATGAAGTTTACCAGTGGCAATTGTTATGGTATTATCGGCGCCAACGGGGCGGGCAAGTCCACCTTCCTGCGCACCATTTACGGTGACCTGGACCCAACCACGGGCACCATCGCCCTCGGTCCCGGCGAACGCTTGTCGGTACTGAGCCAGGACCACTTCAAGTGGGATGCTTTCACCGTGCTGGACACCGTAATGATGGGGCACTCCGTGCTTTGGGACATCATGAAGCAACGCGAAGTGCTCTATGCCAAGGAAGATTTTACGGATGCCGACGGACTGCTCGTTTCCGAGCTGGAAGAGAAGTTTGCCGAGCTCGACGGATGGAATGCCGAGAGTGATGCCGCCGCCCTGCTGAGCGGCCTGGGAGTGAAAGAAGACAAACACTATACGCTGATGGGCGACCTGAGCGGTAAGGAGAAGGTACGTGTGATGCTGGCGCAAGCCCTCTACGGCAACCCGGACAACCTGCTGCTCGACGAGCCTACCAATGACCTGGACATGGAAACGGTGATGTGGCTCGAGGAGTATCTGGCCAACTTCGAGCATACGGTGCTCGTAGTGAGCCACGACCGTCACTTCCTCGACTCGGTATGTACGCACACGGTGGACATCGACTTCGGCAAGATCAACCTGTTTGCCGGCAATTATAGCTTCTGGTACGAATCCAGCCAGCTCGCCCTCCGCCAGCAGCAGAACCAGAAGGCCAAGGCCGAGGAGAAGAAGAAAGAGCTCGAGGAGTTCATCCGCCGCTTCAGCGCCAACGTAGCCAAGAGCAAGCAGGCCACCAGCCGCCGGAAGATGCTGGAGAAACTCAACGTGGAGGATATCAAACCCTCTTCGCGCAAGTATCCGGGCATCATCTTCACCCCCGAACGCGAACCGGGCAACCAGATTCTGGAGGTCAGCGGCCTGTGCAAACGCACCGACGACGGAGTGGTGCTGTTCAACGATGTGAACTTCAACGTAGAGAAGGGCGACAAGGTGGTGTTCCTCTCGCGCGACCCGCGGGCCATGACCGCCTTCTTCGAGATCATCAACGAGAACGCCAAGCCCGATGCCGGTACTTTCAACTGGGGTGTAACCATCACCACGGCCTATCTGCCGCTGGACAACACGGATTTCTTCAACACCGACCTGAATCTGGTCGATTGGCTTGGCCAGTTCGGCGAAGGCAACGAGGTGTACATGAAGAGCTTCCTGGGTCGCATGCTTTTCTCCGGCGAAGAGGTGCTGAAGAAAGCCAGCGTGCTGTCCGGAGGCGAGAAAATGCGGTGCATGATCGCCCGTATGCAGCTCCGCAACGCCAACTGTCTGATCCTGGACACGCCTACCAATCACCGCGACCTCGAATCGATCCAGGCGTTCAATAACAACCTGAAGGCATACAAGGGCAACATCCTGTTCTCCTCGCACGACCATGAGTTCATCCAGACCGTTGCCACGCGCATCATCGAGCTCACCCCGAACGGCATCATCGACAAGATGATGGAGTACGACGAATACATCACCTCCGACCATATTAAGGAATTGCGCGCGCGCATGTACGCGCAATAACCTGTTGTCGGGCAGGAATTATCCTCATAGGAAAAAAAATTATCCTCATGCGATAATTATTTATCCTATGAGGATAATTTATTTTCGCATGAGGATAATTCCTGTTCCATAACAGCCAAACGAAAACAGCCGCGAAGAAAATAGGTTCTTTGCGGCTGTTTTTGTTTTTTTGCAGAATATTCCCCGAAAAATTCGACCGGAAGCGTATCTTCACGTATCATAGGTAAACAGGCAAGAATCATGATAGATCCAGCAGAGATACAACAACTCGTCCGCCAGAGCCAACATCAGGACACGGCCGCCTTCGCCCGACTGGTTTCCAGTCACCAACCGCTGGTATACCGGTTGGCCTTCCGGATGCTGTGCGACGAGGAAGAGGCCAAGGACGTGACACAGGACACCTTCGTCAAGGCATGGCTCGCGTTGGACCGATACAACCCGTCGTACCGGTTTTCCACCTGGATCTACAAGATAGCTTGCAACCTTTGTTACGACCGGTTGCGCACGGGGCAAAGAACCTGGAACAGCCGTCAGCTCACCGACAACGACTTGTACATAGCCTCCGACGAAGACATCGAATCGACGCTATCCAACAAGGAGTTGGGACAACTCATCCTGCGCTTCACCGACGAGCTCACCCCCAAGCAACGCCTGGTATTCGTTCTGCGCGACATCGAAGAGCGGGAGCTACCCGAAATAGCACTCATCACCGGACTGTCGCCGGAAAAGATCAAAAGCAATCTGTACCTGGCCCGAAAGAATATCCGGGAGAAAATAAACCAAATAAATGCTGACATATGAAACCTAAAAATGAACCATACGAAGAGTGGCTGACCACACTACGCAGCTCTTCACCCACGCTTCGGCAACCGGAAGAAATGACGAACGCCATCATCGGCCGGATAGAAGCACTACCGAAAAAAAGAAACAAACAGTACCTCCTATGGGGAAGCTGGACATCGGGTCTGGCAGCCGCCTTCCTGCTGGGCTTCTTCGTGTGGGAAACCGCCTTCCCGCCCGTTCCCGGACATCGAACCACAGGCCATCTGTACACATCGCCCGGCAAGGAGGCACAGGAGAAGCCACCCCAGACGATGACCGCCGAAGGATCATCCACAGAGTTCGGACATCTGGCCCGGAAATATCCGCAACTCTTCCGTCAGCCGAAAGACGGAAAAATCCTTCTTTCCGAAACAGGAAGCCAGATAGCCGCCGTCCTTGCCCAACGGCAAACGGACGACCAAAGAAGGACGCGAGCAATACAAAAACAAATAGAAGCCACCCTCAAATAAGAAACAACATGAAAAAGAATATACTCATCGTACTAACCGGTTGCCTGGCAACCGCCTGTTCATCGACCTGCTTTCAGGTAGATACGCGTATCAACAAAGACGGAAGCACCAGCCGAACAGTTTATGCCAAGGCCGATTCAGCTTTCCTGGCGGGCGACCGTTCGCACAATCCTTTCCTGTTTCCCCTGGAAGGCTGGAACGTAGAGAAGCCCGACTCGGGCATGACGTACGAATTCTTCGGGCAAGACCAACCGAACATCCGTGCCAGTCGTACCGTCTCCTCCATCGACCAATTCTCGGCCGGCATACATAGCCAGAACCCCATGGCCGCTCCCCGCGAATCGGTTCAAAAGAGATTCCGGTGGTTTTACACTTATTACACCTACACAGGGATCTTCAGCGGGATTGCGGACAAAGGTCCGGTGCCCATCGACCAGTACCTCACCCAAGAACAACAAAACCTCTGGTTTCAAGGCGACATGACCTCCGTTCAGGGAATGAATGGCGTGGAACTGAAAGACGCATTGGACGGCATCGAAGAAAAATTTCAGAAATGGTACAGCATAAGCCTGTTCGAAGTGAGTTACGAAGTGGTACAAACCATCGCCCGGGAAGCCCCGGACAAAGCACTAAGCACCCGCCTGACCGCCCTCAAAGACTCCATATACAGAGCCCATAGGGGAGAAGAGGACTTCACACCGGAACAAGTGTGCACGTATCTGGACGACTACCTCCACACAGACTATTTCAAGAAACTCTACCAGGAAAAGAAAGAACAGACCGAAGCGCTGTTCGACGAGAAGTGCCGCATCACGCAACTGTTCGACTACCTGATCAACTACCGGATGACGCTGCCCGGTCAGGTACTATCGGCCAACACCCCCCTCATGGAAGGAGACGCCGTGGTCTGGAAAGTCAACGCGTTCCGCCTCATGGCTGGCGACTATACCCTCACCGCCGAGTCCCGCACCAGTAATACCTGGGCCTTCGCCGTCACCCTGCTGATATTGCTCGTAGCTATCATAAGTTTCTATCGCACTTACAGAAAGTAACTTTTTCCTTTCGGCAGAGTCCCTTGCCCCCGTGGGGTCGTCTCACACCGTACGCATGGCGAGCTTTTCTCGCCCCAATGGCCTCTACGATTATTGTAGAGCGGAGTGGCACGTCCGAGTATATTATTTTGTCGGGCGACGACACGAGCGAAGCGATGTGGCGAGGTATTGTCGGCCTCATTTTCGGAGCGTGAAGCGGAGCCTGTGCGGAGAACGAGTAAAGGAGCGATTGTTTGAGCGAGCATAGAGAGCGAGTTCGAGCTCCGATCGTTTTCCGCACAGGCGGAGTAGCGGAGAAAATGCAGCCTTGATTTTTTCTTTTTGGTTCTTTTTCTTTTGCATCAAGGCACAAGAAAAAGAACAAGCACAGTGCAACGAAACGAACAATGCCCTGACGAAATCACTTCGGCAGGGCATCGTTGCATTTATCACTTATAAATGTGGCTACGTAATAAAAATTATGACTAATTAATTCAATTCTGATGCTGCAAAGATACAGCCTTCCGGCCGCAGCCACAATCACCTATTCGTGGTATATTTCAGGAGAAAACTCCCCATAAATGGTTAGACACGCTCCTCCCGGGGAACTTTCACCCACTGCTTCCGGTCGAAATCATAGCGTTTGATGACGCGCGCCGGACTCCCCGCACACACCGAGTAAGGCGGAACCGAGCGGCTCACCACACTACCAGCAGCCACCACGCAGTGCCGTCCCACCGTCACACCCGGCAGAATCACCGCATTGGCGCCCACCCATACATCGTCCTCGATCACCACCTCCTGCGTGCTCACCCCTTGCTCGTCGATGCGCAGCATCGGGTCCGCGAAGTTATGGTTCAGCCCCGTCACCGTGATGCCTTGCGCCAGGTTGACGTGGCTGCCGATACGTGCCGGACCGATGACCGTATTGCCCAGGCCGATGCGCGTATAGTCGCCGATAATCAGGTCGCCCACGGCATTGTTCAGGCAGCAGAAGTCCTCCACCACCGAGTACCTGCCCAGCACGAACTTCCGGAAAGGAGGCAAGTCCATCCGCACACTGCGGTATATCACCGACCCTTTGCCCCGTTTCAGATAGACAAAGTTGAACAGGCGTATCCACCAGTTGGGACGCGTTTTCACCGGATGCATGAAGAAGCGGTACACCACCTGCTTCAGCATCGGGTGTTGCTTGATCCGGTCTTTCAGGGAAGCGTTCGTTTCCATGATGCTATTTTTTGGATTTCTTTTTCTTTTCTACCAGATAGTCCGGAATAGCCAGACTCATCGTAAAGAGGAGCAGGAGAATCATCACCCACCATTTCACCGAGTCGGTCCAACTGACGTAGGTGTAGATAGCTGCCAGCAGCGTACTGAGCAGCAGAGCCACTCCCCACGACGGGATAAACCGTTGAAACAACCGGCTGGTATATCCCCAGTTGCCCGAGAATAGCACTTCAAAAAAGCGGGCAGCCGCTTTTCCACGAGCCAGCACCCGGCGCTTACGAGGCAACGGACTGACCACCGTGACATATTCCAGGTATTCAATAAACACGCCCTGCTTGAGCAACCGGATTTCCAGATTGGTGCGCGAGCTTTTCAGGTTCTCTTTCAACCAGGCCAGTTCCAGCACCATGTCTACGCCATCGAGTGCCGACGGAAGACCTGCCCCGGAGTGTCCCTGACGAAAGAGTCCGTTGCCGATCTCTTCCCGCAATGCGGCCCACTTCTTTCCAGGCCACCGGCGGGGTTCTATGACATGATGCAACTGAATGGCACGAATGCCGGTATCGAATGCCCGGTTGATCTCCCGCAGAAAGTCGGGTGAGAGGCGATCGGCAGATCCCAAAATCACCACTGCATCGAACGCATCGCTGTCGAGCGATTGTACCGTTTCAAAAAGATCGCGGCAAGGTATCACCCGGTAGAGTTCCTCCGGGTAGTCGCCCCACGACAAAGCGGGAGCATCCTCAGGCACCAGCAAAGCAAAGCGGTGAAGCTTGTCCGTCTCGGGATATTTTTTGGAACGGTTGAACTGAGCGGCTACAGCCAGCACCAGCATATAGAAGCTTGTCAGAATTAAGTATAGCAACAGAGCTTCGTGGACAACGTGTAGAAGAGTATCCATACGCGCGCCGTGTTATACGTTTTCCTTCTGGATGAATGCAGTCAGCGTTCGGAAGATAATTTTCACATCGAGCCAGAACGAGAAAGTCTTGGCATACTTGATGTCGAGCAGCTTGCGCTCATCGGCCGACATTTTGCCCGAGTCGCCTCGCTTCTCCACCTGCCACAATCCGGTGAGGCCGGCCGGCGCCATGAAGCGGTCGATGTAGTCGTCGCTCGTCAGCAGTTCGGCTTCGTAGAGTGGGAGAGGGCGGTTGCCCACGATGGACATGTCCCCTTTCAGGATATTGAAAAGCTGCGGAAGCTCGTCGATGCTGTACTTGCGGATGATTCGTCCCACCTTGGTGATGCGCGGGTCGTTCTCCAGCTTGACGAAAGCATTCTTCTGTTCGATGGATTTCTGGCTGATGTAATCGTGTTCCGAGATGACAAAGTCGTCCGATATCAGGACGATATCGTCCTCGTTCTCCTCATTCACTTCGGTATCGTCGGAGATGAGAAATTCCTCTTCCTCGCTGTACTGGTTCAGATTATTGAAATCTTTCAGGTGCTTGTCTGCATTGGCATACATGGAGCGGAACTTCAGGAAGTCGAATATCAGGTAGTTGCTTCCCACCCGTTTGGACTTGTAGACAACCTTTCCGGGGCTTTCCAGGCGGATGGCCAGTGCGGTGAGCAGCAGCAGGGGCGAGAGGAACAGGATGGCGCATCCGGAGAAGATGATGTCAAAGCATCGTTTCCACAGCGGGAGCTTGAATGTCTGGATGTTGGCTCCTTTCTCCTGGATATCTTTGATGCGTTGTTGGTTCCGGCGATCGAGGAAAGTGATCATGCCTTCGATGGATTCCGGAGTAGCTTCGAAAGAGATGGTATTGTTGATACCCGCTTTCAGGTATTCCATGCTCTCTTCCCGGCTCAGGCTATTGGTGATAAGCACCATGTACAAGCCCGAGTACTTCTTCCTCAGATACTTGATGTCCTGGACGTCTTTGGCAACTTCTGTTTGCTCGAAGAAGACGACAGTGGCGTATTTTTCCTTGATTTTATCCAAGACGTTAACCGCCTTTGCACAGGACGAGGTGACATAGAATGCTCCTTTCGTCCTCATGGAAAGATGATTAATCGTTTCTTCGCGCCTACCTATATAAATCAGGTATTGCATATGGATCAACCTATGATTTTCTTAATGCGTACTTTTAGTTCCAGCGGATTAAAAGGCTTCAGGATGTAATCTTCTGCACCTTCTTCCAGCAAGCGGATACGTTCGGTCGTACTTTCTTCGCTGGAAAGCATCACGATGGGAATGCTTTTGAACAATTCGTTTCGCTTCATATAAAGCAGGAACTCGTCGCCCATCATTTCGGGCATGCGGATATCCGAAATAATCAGATCGGGCATATTGCCTTCGTGCAGCCACTCGATAGCTTTTATAGGATTTTCGAAGTAAGTGAAATCATAATCCTTACTCAGATAAATAGAAACGACCTTTCCAATTGACGCTTTGTCATCAATAAGCAAAATTTTCTTCATATTCTACGGAACTTTATATATATCAATGAAACTTTCCTGTTTTTAATCACGCAAATATATGTATTTTTTTGTAATACATTCCGAATGCCGGTAAAAAAAAGCTTTACGAGGCAGAAAAAACACTTTAACATTTGCAGAAAGGCTAAAGTTTGAGGTAGATAGCCTTTTTTTAATGAATGGTTTTCGTTATTTCACCTGCCAGGCACGAATTCATCTTACGCCTGATTTCGCTATTGCTCAGGCCATGGCCCAGCAGGAACATCAACTTGGTGACAGCGCATTCGGGGGTGCTGTCGTATCCGCTGATGACGCCTGCTTGCAACAGTTGGATGCCGGTTTCGTAGCGCTCCATCTCCACCGCTCCGGACTGGCATTGGGTGATGTTGACGATCACGATGCCCCGCTCCGTGGCTTCCCGTAGTTGGTTGATGAACCAGGGCTTCTGCGGCGCGTTGCCCGACCCGAAGGTTTTCAGCACCACCGCCTTCAACCCCTCTACGTGCAGCAACGAGGTGACGATCTGTTCCTGTATGCCCGGGAAGAGAGTGAGAATCACCACATTGGTATCGAACAGGTAGTGCGGCTTCAGGGGCAGACTGACGTCGGGCTTCCGGATGAGGTGGGGTTCGTACTTGATGTGTATCCCGGCACGTGCCAGCGGCGGGTAGTTGAACGAGCGGAAAGCGTTGAAATTTTCGGCATTGATCTTCGTGGTGCGGTTGCCCCGCATCAGGTGGTTCTCGAAGAAGATGCACACTTCGGGCACCAGCGCGCTACCGTCAGGATGGCGGGCAGCAGCTATCTCGATAGAGGTGATCAGGTTTTCCTTGCCGTCGGTGCGCAGCATGCCGATGGGAAGCTGGGAACCGGTGAGGATGACGGGCTTGCTCAGGTTCTCCAGCATAAAGCTTAGCGCAGAGGCCGTGTAGGCCATGGTGTCCGTGCCATGCAGGACGACGAAGCCGTCGTAATGATCGTAGTTGTAGTTGATGATTTTCACCAACTTGGCCCAATAGAGCGGCTCCATGTCGGAGGAGTCGATAGGTGGGTCGAACTGGTACGAAGAGATATGGTAGTTAAACTTCTTGAGTTCGGGCACGTGCTTCATCAGGTGATTGAAGTCGAAGCTCTCGAGCGCCCCGGTCTCTGGGTTTTCTATCATACCGATAGTACCTCCTGTGTATATCAGCAGGACAGAGGGGATTCTTTCTATCATAATGCTTTTTCTTGTCTGGCTGCAAAGGTAGTAAATTCACCACAGAGTCACACAGAGGCACACAGAGTTTTTTTATTTTTAGTTCACCACAGAGTCGCAGGAGTTCCACAGAGTTTCTGTTCACCACAGAGGACACAGAGGATTATTTTGGCCCAGCGGGCCAATGTGTCCGTAGCCGGGGGTGCAAGCCCAGTCGTGTTCGGAAGATTTTTTCGTGCTCTAAAACTGCGCCTTTTTCCCTCATTATTGCCCTCAAAAAAAAGTTTTTCAAAAATCAGCCATGTTATCAACCTGTTTTCTTACAACCTGTTGATAAATAAATATTT
>JAVBVI010000152.1:0-16410 GCA_031554505.1 Bacteroides sp.
AAAAAGCACGAGCGAAGCGATGTGGCGAGCCGGAGATTGGCCTCGTGCGTTTTCCGTGAAGCGAGCGACCGGAGTAGCGCGTGAAGACGACCCTGTGTTTGAGCGAGCGTAGCGAGTGAGTTCGGGGTCGTTAGCGCTACGCAGCGAGCGAGTAGGAAAACACACGCAGCCTTGAATTTTTCTCTTTGTTACTTTCTCTTTTGTTTCAAGACAAAAGAGAAAGTAAAAGCATATCGCAGCAAAAAGTACAAAAGAATGTTAAATCCAAAAACTCAATTAAACTTAACAAAAATCATTTCGTCATACTAACAGTTGCAACCCAAAAAATAATTTAAAAGCAAAACAGACATGAGAAAGATTAGTTTAATATTGGTAAGCCTCCTCATGGTAGGCAACCTGGTATTTGCCCAGAATCCTGGACGTATGAACCGCGAAACCGCTCAAGAGATGACCGAACGTATGGTAAAGTCATACTCTCTGGACGACAATCAGAAAACACAGTTACTGGAAATCAACCAGAAATACATGGAAGAAAGCCAGAAACGCTTCGAAGCCATGCGTGGCCAAGGCCAGGATATGAGCAGCGAACAACGCGATAAACTTAGACAGGAGATGACTGCTTCCCGCGAAGCCTACAATGAAAAGTTGCAGAAACTTTTTACTGAAGAACAATACAAGGCTTACCAGAAAGACGAGCAAGAACGTCAAGCACGTCGTCGTCAGCAATAAGACAAGGTGATAAAAAAGTATGATCCGGAAGTCGAATGCCCCATGTGGCTATCGGCTTCCGGATTTACATTTTCATCAGTTAGCTCTGCCAAAGCTTGTGAATCTCGTTCCGTTTTTGTTACTTTGTCCCACTAAAATAAAACAACCCGGATGAAAAAAGGACTCCATTTACTCTTACTGACAGTGGTCATAGTGGCTTCCGCCTGCGGAGGAAAGACAAGTGGCAATCAAGAGGGCGGCCTGGCCGTTTTGCAGGGCACTACCGACGCTAAAGGCAATCAGCGGATGCAAGTATCGAACGCCGAACAAACGTTCGCTTACAAAGGCAAAGAATACACCTCGCAAGTATCGCGCACCCCGGACGAATCACTTCCCCTCGTGAAGAACGAGTCGGGCGACACGTTTGTCGATAACACCATCAGCCTGCGTCTCCTGCGTGGCAGCGAGGTGATCTATAACAAGACCTTTACCAAGAGCGATTTCGCTACGCTTATCGGCAGCGACTTCCTCTCTAAATCCGTCCTCGAAGGCATCGTGTACAACAAGACCACTCCGCAGGGCATCGTGTACGCCGCCAGCGTCTGCTATCCCCAATCCGATCTGTTCATTCCCATTTCCATCACCATCACCGCCGATGGGCACATGACGATGTTCAAGGACGAACAACTGGAAGATGTGTATGAAACCGACAGTATCTGATGAACTTCCACATAGAAACGGCGCCTTATTCAATCCTCGCGGATGAATAAGGCGCCGTTTTTGCATACCCGATTATTGGTTTTACAACAAAGCTTCTATTTTTTGCTGCATCTCGGAAACGCCAGGGAATCTGAACTTCTTCTCCACTAGTTTGCCATTCTTATCAAAAAGCAAGTAGGTCGGAGTATAAATATTAAGTTCATCTATCTGATAAGACAGGTAGTTCCATTCGTCCGTGGTCAGAAAATAGTGCAGACCTCCAATTTCGTTTGCTATCTTATTACAACGATCGATCGAAGAAGAAGAGTCGACAAAGTAGATGAAAACGACATCCTTTTTCACAAGCTCCTTCTTCGCGTCTTTGAATAAGTACATGGCTTCCACGCAAGGGCCGCACCAGGTAGCCCAGAAATCAACCACAATTACCTTCCCCGCATGTGGAGCGAAAATTGCTTCCAGAAGCTGCTCCTTCGGCACCTCCGGTTTTTCGGCCATCCCGCGGACATCCCATGCTTTTGCCTTCTCATTCTCGCCCATCAGAATATCCACGATGGCTTGATTGCTAAAGTATGCCCGAATGTTTTCCTGCTGCTTATCCGACAAAGGTTGCAGATCATTGGCCATCTGAGCCTCATACGCATTGGCTGCCAATAAATCATAGAATAGACCCTCTTTAAAGCCGAGCAAGTCCGACAGTTTAGACTGCGTATCCTTCACCCATTCGCCCACAGGCATATCTCCTATAGGCAAAATGCCCAGCGCTTCCTTGGTAAGAAGCATCTTCAACGCTTTTGCGTAGGCATCCTGATGAAGAGTAACCGGCTCTTTGAAATTAAAATGCTTGAGGAAGGAATAGTAAGAAGGATTCAGTTGGGGCGCAACAAACTTAGCCCCGTCAGGGTCTTGTTGTCCATTCTTCCTCAAATAGTTTAACTTCGCATGGGCCTCATACTTAAAAAACAATTCGGGCAAGTAGAAGAAGAGCTTGCAACAATGGTAGTATGACTGTTTCAAGTCTATAGGCAGTTTTTCATCATCAGTCAGAACCACCAAGTCTTTGTTCATTCGTATCAGGGTAGAATCCGCCCATGCTTCGGGGCTTATACTATTCATATCACTCACCGATACATTGGCATCGCTCATCATCATCTCGGCTAGTGCCATGCTAACCTCATTAAGATCAGATTCTTCTTGCTTGCTTAATTGGCTTCCCCGAATCATTTGAATCTGTTGCACCCCGCTGGAATCGGGCACAATTTCCAGCTCAATTTCTTTACCAGGTTCTAACAAGATTGTTCCATGGCAACCCGAAGAAACCAATATTGCATAGACCGGACAAACCACCGGGATGGTAAATGAGAATTCCTCCCCATTCACCACCTGGGTTTGATAAGTTGTCCTTTCGTTCATGATCGGATTCGGAACAGTAAAAGTGACTATTATCGAATCCCCGTCAGCATAACCGTTTTCTATTTTACCCGAGACATATGCATAATCGGACGAAACGCCCGAATGGCACGATGCAAACAGCAGGCATAATAGGAGATAAAGGCTTGCACGCATAGTCGTTATTTCTTTTTATTTTTCTACAAACCGCACCATCTCGCAGGCAGCCAGCAGGAATGCCCCTACCCCGAAGTTCGAAGTCGAATTAGCATCTACCACCTGTCCGGGGATCGCCTTTTCGCCGATGGGCTGTACATAACCTACTTTGCCATCCGATTGAAGCGCTACGGTAGTGAGGTAGTTCCATGACTTCTCAATCACCGGCTGATAGGTTGCCTTATCGAGGAAGCCATTGTTCATGCCCCAAAGCAGTCCATACGTAAAGAAGGCAGTACCGCTTGTTTCCGGTCCCGGAGCGTGTTCCGGGTCGAGCATGCTACGTGTCCAGTAGCCTTCCGGTTGCTGGCAGGCAGCTACCGCTTTGGCCATGGTTCGGAAACGTTCGATATACTCATGACGATACGGGTCGGTGACAGGCAGGTCCTTCAGAACCTTAGCCAGTCCGGCCAGTACCCAACCGTCGCCCCGCGCCCAGAAGTCCTTCTTTCCGTTGGTGCTCTCGTGCTTCGGGTAGACATACTTCGCATCGCGGTAGTAGAGCCCTGCCTCGGCATCGTACATGATGCTGTCGGCAAACGCCAGGTATTCGTGCAGTTTCTCCAGATAGAGCGGGTTGCCGGTGATGTTGTGAAGTTTCGTCATTACAGGCATCACCATGTAGAGACCGTCCGCCCACCACCAGTAATCGTGGCGGGGCGTACTCATCTCATATTCCATCACCTCGCGGGCACGGGCTATCTTGTGTTCCTCCGGAGCCAGCGAGTAGAGGTCGGCATACGTCTGGAAGCAGATCTGGTAGTCGCCGAAGAGTACATACTCATCGCTCTCACCATAGGAGAGTTTCCATTCCTCTTTGTTGTCCGACTTAGCACCCTTCCATTCATTATGCTCCGCCCAAGCTTCCGAGTATTGCAGATACTTCGGTTCCTTGGTCAGGAAATAGGCCTCCATGTTTCCGGTATGGTAGGCGGCATTATCCCAGAACGAACGCCCGTGTTCCGGGTGGTTCGTCTGCCAATATTCGTTCACTTTGTGTATGGTGGCCAGTACCCCTTCCTTGTCGGCAACAGGTTTGGGAGTGCAGCCCGCCAATGCCCACAGCAATAGCGGGCAGGCCAATAAAAGATTCTTCATACGCTTAATACTTGAAATCTGTTGCCTTCACATATACTTTGTATTCCTTGATCATGCCCGGCGCATCCTTTTCGGCGCGCGGCAGATAGCGGAATCCTGTCACGTCGTACTCCTTGCCCAAGTCGATCACTACCTGATGCGGATAAGCGGTATTGTCCACCGTACTCCAGAAAGTAGATTCCTGCAAGTCGAAGATCTTGTCGGCGGTACAGTTGCCGCTACGCGTCTCTTCGCTATTGGCATACATGATCTTCCACGGTTCGCGCGATACCGGTTTGCCATTGGCGCCCAGTACATCGAACTCAGCAATGGCGGCTACATTCGTTCCATCCCAGGAAGAACGTGCTTCCAGACAGAAGTAACGGCCTTTCACCGGCGATCCGAATTTCACTTCCTGCCAACCGTTGCCCTTGTTCAGGGTACCTTGCTGAGCAACTGTTTCGCCGTCGAGTACCAGTTTCTGACCAGCTTTGCGGTGTGTTTCGGGTGCTTTCTCACGGAGTTCGTCGAGGATGGGTTTCGTAAGCCCTTTGATGGTAGCTTCTTTCGGACCTTTCAGGTCGAGCACAATGATCTCGTTCTCACCTTCTTTCAGCCAGCAGCCCGGCATGAAGAGGGTCTGCTGCGGACCGATTTCCCAGAAACGTCCCATAGCACGGCCGTTGACCCATACCATCCCTTTACCCCAAGTACTCATATCGAGGAAAGTATCGCCTACTTTGTTGAGGGTAAACGTAGCCCGGTAGTAAGCAGGCATCGTGGGCAGCGTTTTGCCCTGCTGAAATTTCTTGCCAGCGGCAAACGAATAATCCACCGGCAGGTTGTACACCGTCCAGTTTTTCAGATCCGTCACCTTGCTACCGCTAGCTGCTGTCGGAATTATTTCCACCTTCTCAGTGATACCCTTCCGGTCGTGAATAGAGATACCGAAATTGACACGTCCCATGGCTTCCACCAGGATATCCAGACGTGTACCAGCCTTCAACGCGGGCAACGTAGTAGTAAACTGACCATGACGACGATCCAAACGAGCCAACAGTTTGCCATCGGCGAATACCTGTGCCCAGTCATGTACCTCGGTGATTTTCAAAGTAGCACCGGCCTTCACCGCCTCGGGCAGTGTGGTGCGGTACAGGATGCTTCCCCAGCCCTGATCGAACTCTTCCATCGGCTTAATGTCAGTCGACTGTTTCGGTGCGGGCAGGTTAGCGAACAACGAAGCTGTTTGCGTGAAGCTGATAGCCGGGATCTCGATCAACGGGAAGTCGGCAGGAACCTCGGGCAGTTTTTCGCCTGCCGGCAGGTATGATTGGAGCAGTTTGCGCAGCGACCAGAACTTCTCGGTAGTCCAACCGGCTTCGCTGATAGGCGCATCATAATCGTACGAGCTACACATGGCCGAGTACGCCGGGTTGTTAGCGCCACCCCAATGGCCGAAGGTAGTTCCTCCGTGTGTCATATACAGACTGAACGAGATGTTACGGTCGAGCATATCCTTGATACCTTCCACCATCACAGCCCCTTCGCGGGTTTCGTGCTTCCGTCCCCAGTGGTCGAACCAGCCGCTCCAGAATTCGCTACACATCAGTGGAACGTCGGGAGCCACTTCTTTCAGTTTCTTGAACTGGCTGTCAATGTTGGCACCTGTACCGAAGTTCACCGTCCAGAGCAGTCCGTCGAGGGCATTGTTCAGGAAGTTAGAGCTCCAGTCGCATTGGAACAAAGGTACGTCGGTAAATCCGGCTTCTTTGACCATATCGCGCACAGCCGACACATACGGTTTGTCGATGCCGTAAGAACCATATTCGTTCTCCACCTGCACCATAATGACGTTACCGCCCCGGTTGATTTGCAAAGGAGCCAGTTGTTTACC
Source organism: Bacteroides sp. (assembly GCA_031554505.1). Taxonomy (GTDB): domain Bacteria; phylum Bacteroidota; class Bacteroidia; order Bacteroidales; family Bacteroidaceae; genus Bacteroides. Next base: position 6,002 of record JAVBVI010000152.1, read on the forward strand.
AACCTCCTTCATAAAGATACCCACGCGTTCCATATAGTACGGATCGAGCGTACGAAGCTTCACATCCTGTTTTTTGAGCAGCCACCAGGGCAGTCCGCCCATCTCCCACTCGGCGCAAACATACGGGCCGGGGCGGACGATGACATACATATCGTGTTTTTGTGCCAGACGGCAGAACTTGGCGATATCGCTATTGCCGGTAAAGTCGAACTCTCCCGGTTTCTGCTCGTGCAGGTTCCAGAAAATATAAATACAGATAGAATTCATTCCCAGCGCCTTACACATTTCAATGCGCTGTTCCCAATAAGGTTCGGGGATACGGGGATAATGAATCTCAGCAGCTTTCAGTACAGTAGGCTTGCCATTGAGCAGAAACGTGTTCTTTCCGATCTCGAAAGTTCCGGGCGTGTTCTGCGCACGTCCGGTGAGGCCAATGCTGGCTAATGCCAGCAAACAAATGATTAGTCTTTTCATGGTTGATATATAAAATTAATTTCTTTCGTAATAAGCGTGATCCTTCGGGAAATCCTCCCCTTCCCAGGCTTTCTTCGATGTCCACGGCTGCGGAGCATCGGTCCAGAACGGATGATCGGCAGGCAGACCAAGCGGCATAAATGCCAGCGAGGCCAAGTACAAACTACCGTTGTTGGTATATGAATCCGAGATCTTCGGCTGTGCGCCATTGAAGCCCAGACGCAGGAAGCCTTTCTCGTTGAAGTTCTGCTCACCGGCAAACATCCGCTTGACAACCGCCGTCATGGCAGCGCGTACCTGCCCGTTGGAAAGTTCCGCAGGAAGTTGCTCACGCCAGGCCAGCAAAGCCAACGGTTGCAACACGCCCGTACGGTAGGTGATGCTACGTCCGAATACCGGGAAGGTACCTTCGGGTGAGATAAACCGTTCCAAGATAACGCCAAAACGCTGCATGCGCTTCACTGCCTTGTCATACCGGGCGCGGTTGCGGCCACCCATCACTTCCAGACATTCCACGTACATGGGGTGGATAACGAAACTGTTATAGTAGTCGAATGCAAAACCCGGTCCGTCGGAATACCAGCCATCGCCCACGTACCACTCTTCAATCTTGCGCAGGGCAGAGCTGATGCGGTAGCTGTCCGGGCCGGCTTTGGCTTTCAACAGGAAGCACTCCACGGTCGACGAGAAGAGCAGCCAGTTGGTATACGGCGGATCTATCCGGCGGAGTTGTTTGAATTCTTCGATGTAACGTTGTTTGGTAAGGTCGTCGAGCGGCATCCACAGGGTATCGAAAGCACGTAGGAAGCTATCGGCTATATAAGCGGCATCTACCAACGGTTGGCCTTCTTTACGCCATAGCAGGTAATCGCCACTGGCCGGGTCTACTGCCTGTGCATAACTCTTCAAAGCCCATTCACGGAGTTGCTTACGTTGGAAACCTTCGGGCGTGTTGTCATCGGGCAATGAGAGCCACGGGGCTAATCCGGCCATGAGTCGGCCGAAGCATTCCATGTATGTCACCCGTTTGTCACGTCCATCCCAGGAAGGACTTACCTCCACTTGCATGTCTTGTTGCAACCGTCCTTCGCTCATGCTGCTGAGCACCGGAGCCGCCATACGGTACATGACGTCACACCACACTTCGCGGTCGGTCATTACCTTTTCTGCTTTCTTTTTACCTGAAGCCGGCAATGCAATGAGTAAGGCCAGCAACAAACCTATTAAACTGTATTTCTTCATGGTAGATTAATCTTTAATAAAAACATATACCCCGTATAAAAAAATCTTCTTTGTGTTATTTCAGTTCTAATTTCACATAAAGAAAGGAAGTAATCCTGCCGAAAATTACCTATAAATTTCCAAACAGGAGTACTTCCCTTACATTGAAATGACTATGTGCACGATTTACCCCCTCAAAATGAATCAAAATTCCACTTTGCCTGCCAGTTTATTACCGGTGTGCCGTCCGCGCCGAAGCTGATAGGCAACCACAGGTAACGGGAATCATTCAGGTTCTTCGGACGCCAGATATCGCCCATAAAGATGTATTCCGTACCTTTCTGGGTTTTGACCGGAAGGATATAAGTGCTCTGTCCGCTAAACGTAAGTTTGGCATTCTCACCCACGCAAGGGTTCGGATGTTGGGTCCACGGTCCCCAAATGGAAGTGGCCGACATCATGCGGGCTTCGTTGGGCGCCCATCCGGTACAGCCGGAAGTGATCATCCAATATACACCATCCTTCTTGAAGATGGCCGGAGCTTCGTTGTGTCCGCCCGGGAAGATACGGATATACTTGCCCGTATGCGACAGGTAGTCGTCGGACAGTTCGGCAATCTGCAGCGTCAGGTTCTCCTCCGACGAGTAAATGTGATAGGCTTTGCCATTGTCGTCGACAAAAAGCGTCATATCGCGTGACATCTGTCCGCCTGCGAGATCACGTTTCGTGAACATGCCCTGGTTGATGGCTTCGCGCCAGGTCGGCGTCCACCATTCGTATTTCTTCAAATCCCATTCAATTTTGCGTTCAGCCTTCGACATATTCTGCGGATATTTGCCAGGAGCCACTCTGCCGGAACTCAGGAAACGGAATGGACCCACCGGCGAATCGCTGACAGCAATACCTGCACGGGCAGCCTCGTAACCTTTGCCTTTCAGTTCCAGGTGGAACCACATAACAAATTTACCAGTCTTGGCATTGTAGATCACCTTGGGGCGTTCGATGGTACATCCCCGGGTGATATCACTATCCGGATCGTCGGATACAGGCATAACGATGCCTTCATTCTTCCAATTCACCAAGTCAGTAGACGAATAACAAGTCACTCCCAAGCGGGCGCCTGTACGGGGTGCTCCCCGGTGTTCGCCGTACCAATAGTATTTTCCTTGATGTTGCAGGATACCACCACCGTGTGCATTGATATGTTCGCCATCGGTATCGGGCCAGAGTTCGCCGGAAGAAATGGAATTATCCTTCTTCTGGTACACCCGCACATAGTCTATCTCGTAGCGAAGCGGGAAAGCCGACAGATCGGGTTCACCTCCGTTTTGTCCGCCGATAGCCAGATTCAACAAGAGGTAATGCGGCTGCATGAACGGGTTCTTATGATTGCCCAGGCTACCATTGATGGTTTGCGAAAGCGGGACTTCGTTCAGCAGTTCATCATCCAAATAGAGTTTGATGGCTGTCTCGTCCCAATCCATTCGCCAGGTATGGAACTTCGATGCCCAGCCGGCATCTTTATCTGTGAAGTGAGTAAACGGAATAGCTTTGCTGGCCCATTTGGCGTTGTAGCGCCGTTCGGTTCCCCAGGCAGCATTGGCCAGGATGTGCGGTACACCCTTGATGCGGTAGTATTCCATGATATCGATTTCGCCATTGGAAGGCCACTCCATATCACGACCGAGTGTCCAGATGGCAGGCCAGGACCCACCAGCGGTAGGTATCTTTGCCCGGATTTCAAAACGTCCGTAGAGGAATTCTTTCTTCCTGGCAGTAGTTACCGAAGAAGAAGTACAAGTAATATCGGGGCGTGAAGTACGCCATGACGAGCTTCCGGCTTGATAGAGCGGGTTGCTCCGTTTCTCCAAGCGGGACTCGATAATAAGTTTGCCTCCCTCGCACCAGGCGTTATCCGGCTGGTACCACTGGAGTTCTTCATTGCGGGCAAAGCCGTTCTCGTAATTCCACACGGTGGAATCCAGACGACCGTCCGTATTAAATTCATCGCTCCACACAAGTTTATACTCCTGTGCAACCATAGTGCATGGCAACAACAAAAGTCCGAGTACCAGACCCCATTGCCACGGGTTTTTCTTTTTGCCTTTCATAGCCACAACCTCCTTTTTTTGCAAATATAAAAAAAAGATACAGAAAGTCCCATTATCAGGACTTTCTGTATCCACCAATCCTATTCAAAACTGAACCAGTTTAAATGACCATTGTCCTGAATATCATTTAAACAGTGGTTTTTTCTTATTTAACATTATCTTCATCAGCAACTGCGTCTTCCCAGTTCGTCCACATGTCAATACTTGCATCATAACCGTCATAACCAAAGTTCTGACGAAGTGGAGCATTGATATTGGCAGTAATAGCAGAATTGGGAACCGGCCAGAAGAGGTTACGCTTGTCAACCTGATAATTCAAAGTAACCTTAGAAAGGATAGGACCCTGATTAAATAGGCTATAGGTAGTTACACGCTTGAACCAATAGCTACTAACACCCGTAAGGGCAGTACCACTTTGCTTATCCCAAGTATTGATGTCGTAAGTATTGCCCCACTCGTCAGCCTTACCGCTTCTGGCAAGAGCCCAAGAGATACGAGTCAACTCGGGTTGACGCCATTCTTCCATATAGAGTTCGCGGGCACGTTCGTCACAGATATCACCAATCGTAACTGCATCAAACATTTTTTGAGCTTTGGCACGTTTACGAATTTCGTTCACATCTGTAGTTGCACCTGGGACATTGCCTTGATAGAACCGAGCTTCTGCACGGAGCAAGTACGTTTCAGCTAAGCGGAAGAGGTACATGTTACCATTAGAACAAGTAGAGCCTTTAGTTGCTCCATTGAATTGGTCGGCACCTGTATTTCCTTCGGCACTTTGGTCAAGGATATACATCTTATACAAAGGAATAGGATACCAGCTACGGATCGTGTCTTTACACAAAAGAGCATCTTTAGCAACTATGAGCTTACCTTCTTTGTCTCTAACCTCCTCGGTAGCATAGAGTTTCATATTCTGGCCTTTGTAGGGAGAATTAGGACGGTTGTATTTAATATCCGTCATTTCCACCCAGTTTCCTACTGCACGGTTGTGACGCAAATCCTGCGTATCTACTTCGCCACCCACATTCCAGATAGTCTGGTTATAGTGTTTAGACGTACGGAAGCATCCGATACCACGACCCAGTACGCGCAACCAGTCAAGTGTCTTGTCATATTCAGCTGCAGTACGCTTCCAGTTGTAGGTAGGAGAAGCTATACCGGCATTATCCATGAGGTCACCATTAGACCAGTGAACACCCAGAGCACGCATGGTCAGATACTGAGTAAAGTTCTGGTCATGATAATTCAGAATAGGAAGAATTGTTTCCGTGTTGGTAACCGCCGTCATGTTTTCACCACGATGCAAATCCCAAAGAACATTTCTTTCTACCTTCCATGTATCCGGATTACCCGAAGGGACATTGGTTCCAAACGACTCCTTCATAAGAGCCAGTCCATGATTGTTGATCAAGTCGGTAGCCATATCTTCAGCCAACTTGAAATCACCATTCGCCAAGTAGCACTTAATCAAAAGCTGCATACAAGCTTCCTGATTTACCGCACCCCAATAAGGCATATCCTTTTGAGCCGGAACGTGTTTAACAGCAAACTCCAAGTCATGAATCAACATTTGGAAGATAGCTTCCTTGCTAGTCGACTTATAATTCTGCTTGGGCACTTCAATAATCTTTGTGATCAAAGGTATATCACCAAACAAAAGTACCTGATGGTAGTATTTATAAGCGCGATGGAAGTAAGCACGACCTTTATAGGCATCACGAGTAGCATCGTCCAAACCCTTTACTTTGTCCACATAAGAAAGAACAGTATTGGCATATTTAATACCATTCCAAGCTTCACTCCAGAAACGGCTCATGGCATTCGAGTCACCGCCACCGGCCATACCCGATGTAGGAGTAATCTTGTTGGCAAAGTCGTCCATGATACCACCACCAGCATCAGTTTTGGCATAAAGACCTATATCACTCATGAAATAAACCGAGGCAATAGGGAGTACATTACCGTTACCATCCATAAGCATGGTTTTGTAATGCAAATCGCACATAGCAAGCGCGGATTTCAAACCGGCTTCGGTGGAATATGTTGCTGCGGGTTCATAGAATGACAGCGGATCTTGTTCGAGAAAACTGTCAGAGCAACTTGCTAACATGGCTACTGAAGTAACTGCCATGCAACCCTTGAATAATTTATTCATTTTATTTTTCATATTGAGTTCCAGTAATTAAAGTGTAACGTTTATACCAAAGTTAAAGGTACGAGTAGCAAGACCACCTGTTTCGGGGTCAGCATATTCCCAATTAGAGAAAGTACATACATTCTTACAGCTGGCAGTTAAACGAACTTTGTCAATCGAGAATCTGTTAACCAGCTTCTTAGGCAGATTGTAACCCAGAGAAATGTCACTCAGACGAGCGAAATTACGGTTGTAAACCTTGTCTACACCACCAGCCAGACCTGTGTTAGGTCCTACTGCATTCAGACGTGCATACTTATTAGTCGGATTATCGGGTGTCCAATATTCTTTTTCCGGGATATTACATGCATTGGTAATCACCGAACCACCATTATCCTGATTCAACCAATAGCCAGCACGGCTCTTATGGCCCATATAAGAATAAATAGAGAACGAGAATGTGAAATCCTTCAAGAAGGTAAAGTCATTACGCAGGGTCCAATAGATAGGAGGCTGAGTTGTACCTTGATAAGTCTTATCTTTATCATTGTACTGGGGAACACGAGTACCGTCCTCAAGAATCTTGTCATCCTCTGTATAGTTATTCTTCACCTTAACATCACCAGGTTTCTGTCCTACCAGAGCAGCAGCAGCGATATCTGCGGGATTGTTCTGCCAAATACCATCTGTCTCATAATACCAGATTTCACCCATTGGTTTACCTATGTACCAGCTGTTAGAAGTATCGTCCTTTTCCTTACCATTCTCATCATAGTCATAATAGATATGATTGATGCGGTTTTTGTTTATTGAGAAACCGGCAGAAGTATTCCATGTAAAATCTTTCTCTTTGATGTTAGTCGATGACAAAGAGATTTCAACACCTTTATTTTGTACCTCACCGAGGTTAGTGGTAATTAAACTAAATCCAGTGAAAGAAGGCAAACGTTGATCCATAATCAGATCCTTTGTTTTCTTAAAGTAGTAATCAATGCTACCCGACAAGCGATTGCCAAGTACCGCGAAGTCCAAACCTATGTTGTAAGACTGAGTCTTTTCCCATTCGAGGTTAGGAGATGCCAAACGGTCCATATACAAAGGATTAACTACAGTAGAAGTTCCATTTTTAAAATAAACCATTGAACTACCACTTAGACCAAGGTTGGCAAGTGTTGTGTACACGCTACCAAAGTCACGGTTACCGTTGGTACCCCACGATGCACGCAGCTTACCATTGTCCAACCATTCGCTGGTTCCTTCCATAAACTTCTCGTTAGAGAAATTCCAACCCAATCCGATTGAACCGAAGTTAGCCCAAGGATTGTTAGAACCGAAGCCCGAATAACCGTCACGACGAAAAGATCCGGTGAACATATAACGATCGTTAAAGCTATAGAACAAACGTCCTAAGTAAGAAGATGCAGTACTGTGGCTATCATAATTATAGATTTCACTTTGCTGCATGTTAGCACTTGCTATGTAGTGATATCCGAGTGCATCGGTCGGGTCAAGATTACGAGCATAGATTCTATCTTGCCAGCTACGGTGTTCTTCAGCTTCCTGAACCAACGTTACAGTAAAGTGATGAAGTTCGCTGAAAGTACGGTCCCAAACAATCGTATTGTTCAAGTTCCAATCGTATCTTTTTACGTTCTCACGGTTAACACCACGACTTGATGCCGAAGAGCCGGGAAGATCAGCCGACATGAAATAGCGATCATAGAAGAATTGGTAACGCGGAGCAATATTGAACTGATAAGAGAAACCGAAAGGCATCTTGATCTTGGCATTGAAAATGGTATTCAATGTGGTGTAACCCTTGCTAAGATCATAATATTGACGGTCGAAGAAATAGTTATAACCACCATTGGTCACACTACCGGTCATAGGATATTGCTGGTATCCGCCATCTTCAGTATACATAGAAGCATAGGGTGAATTGCGGAGCATGTTAGCATCCCAATAGTTGCTACCCAATGATACTTGGATGTCACCGTCGGAACGATCCTGGAAGTTAATGTTGGCACCAACTTCCAACCAGTCGGTAATTTTGGCATTCAACTTAAGATTAGAACGGAATGCGCGGTACTCGTTACCTTGTACGGCACCTTCATTGTTCATATAACCAAATGACAGATAATAGTTTACACGTTCGGTTGCACCGGAAATGTTTGCATTATAGTCCTGATTAAAACCAGTACGGAAAGTAGAATTGTACCAATCGTAGGTTTTTCCGGCCAAATAATTATCAAATACCAACTTAGCGTTATTCATTTCCAAACGACGGGCATACAGACTCTGCATAGATTCACCTGCAGAAGGGCCGAAACCACTCTTGCCGATAGTAGAAGCCCATGTGGCTTGATCACTTGTGCTCATATTGGCAGGATTGTTAAAGTATCCTTTCGGATAAGCCAACTCACCAGTTTTAGAGTCAACAGCGTTATAATAACCATAAAGGCCATCAGCACCCTTACCGTAAGTATAGTTCATCATGTACCAATCTTCGCGATAATTCATATAATCATCTGCGCTAAAATAGTCGCGATAAGCCGACTTATTGGTAAAGGAAACATTGGCGCCTACATTGATAACCGGTTTACCTTCTTTACCCTTCTTGGTAGTAATGATAATAACACCAGCAGCAGCTCTGGCACCATAGATAGCTGCCGAAGAAGCATCCTTCAATACGTCAATCTGACCGATATCGTCGGGATTGATTTCAGAAAGCTCACCGTAGAATGCCATACCATCAAGTACGATAAGGGGGCTAGCTTCTGTTTTCAATGAGTTCTTACCACGCAACAGGATAGAACCACCACCTTTGGCAGAAGCATCGTAACCAATCTGCAAACCCGGAGTACCGCGAAGCAGGTCCTGAACAGTTCCAGGATTCTGGTCGGCCATCTTTGCAGGGTTGATTTGTACAACCGAACCGGTCAAGTCTTTCTTGCGCATAGTACCATAACCTACTACCACTACTTCGTCCAGCAGTTTCGTATCATCTTTCAAGGTTACGATGATGTTTGTTTTACCAGATACAGGAATTTCCTGCGTAGCATAGCCGATGAAACTCACCACCAGCGTGCCGTTAGATGCCGCAGAAATGGCGAAGTTACCGTCGATATCGGAAATTGTTCCGGTAGACGTTCCTTTCACCAACACACTGGCACCAATGATAGGCTCGCCACTGGCGTCCTTCACCACTCCTTTTACATTGATTTTTTGATTTTGAGCGCCCAGATACGGAACATTCAAAAAGAGAGCTGTACATACCAATAAGGCTACTAATACCTTATTAATATAAGCTTCATGAAAAGTTCTTTGTTTTTTCATTTAGTACGAACTTTAAGATTAAACAATAAAAATTCTTTTATTTTGTGACTTCACTCACGCTGCAAATATATACATGTATTGCAAAAAACCGCCTCTCAAAAGAGTTAATACAGGGGGAATTATAGTTCGTCTACCTTTTTGAACCCAAATTCCCCCTCCATCGATCAAAAAAAGGCCTTTTCATGGAGGGAGGAAGGAGAGAACGAGTAAACAGGCTTTCACGATTCAAGCACATTTTTAACAATTACTCGTTTTATCCAAGTACAATAACCCTCAATTATTGGTCATTTCACCAATACACCTATCTTTTTGGTGGATAAAAAAAGAGGGCATGTTTTTGACACACCCTCTATAATATCTAATCCAACTTTAGCGGTGGATTTTATTCTCCACGGAAGTTTCTAATATGCATCTCCCCAATCGCTTTTACGCTCAAAGGTCTTTATCTCCAAATATTCATTCTTTCACCACCTCGCCATAGGCTATAATATTTCCTGTGTAAACGATAAAAAATGAAGACTTTCTAGTCACCTGCTTCCTACCAGATCTGCGAGTCGAGCCAATACGCCCTACAGATACCTGTAGCCATACCGTCCAAAGGTTTAAAACCTAAGGGTCGAAGGTTTAAAACCTAAGCCCCGAAGGTTCTAAACCTTCGACCCGTAGGTTTTAAACCTTCCGACACCATGTCATTGACTTAAGCGAAAAATGACATGAACAGATATTAAAAAATAATTACTTAGACAGATAGCGATATCTTTCGCAAGCTGCCAACAGGAAGGCACCTACACCAAAGTTAGCAGTAGATTGGGTATCCAACACTTGTCCCGGGATAGCTTTGGCTCCAATGGGTTGTACATACCCCACTCTACCATCGGCTTGCAAAGCTACAGTCGTGAGATAATTCCAGGCTTTGTCTACAACAGGCTGATAGGTCGCGCTGTCGAGCAGTCCGTAATTGATACCCCACTGCAATCCGTATGTAAAGAAAGCTGTTCCGCTGGTTTCAGGGCCCGGAGCAAAATCATGCTGAAGCAAACTGCGTGTCCAGTACCCATCCGGATGCTGGCAGGCTACCAATGCTTTAGCCATGGAACAGAAACGATCGATGTACAGTGAACGATGTTCAT
>JAVBVI010000044.1:0-30777 GCA_031554505.1 Bacteroides sp.
CGCCCTACAGATTAAGCAAATCACAACACAAAAAGACACGAGCAAAGCGATGTGGCGAGGAAAAGACCGGCCTCATTTTCGGAGCGTGAAGCGGAGCCTGTGCGGAAAACGAGTAAAGGAGCGATTGTTTGAGTGAGCGTAGCGAGCGAGTTCGAGCTCCGATCGTTTTCCGCACAGGCGGAGTAGCGGAGAAAATGCAGCCTTGACTTTTTTTCTTTGCTTCTTTCTTTTTTGCGTCAAGGCAAAAAAGAAAGAAGAGCCATGCGCTAGCAAAATTAAGTATTCCGCCGAATCTCGAGTTCCTCAGAGATCTCCCGGACACGTTTCTCCGACAACGGATAAAACATCATACCAACCACCGCCAGCACGCAACTAATCGCCGGGAACCAACTCATCATCAACCGTACACCGAGTATCGCTTCGCCCGTCTGCACGGCCGCATGCTGATCATACCCGAAGGCAGCCAGTAGCCAACCCGTCAACGCACTACCCAGCGCCCAACCCATCTTCTGTGACATAGACGACGAAGAAAAGATCAGCCCCGTAGCCCGGCGTCCGGTGAGCAATTCCTGATGATCCACAATGTCCGCATACATACTCCATAGCAGCGGCAGCACATAGCCCGCGCAGATAGAGATCAATGTTTGCAGCAGCATGATGGCCACGATCTGGTCCGGTTTCAGCATGAAGAAAAAGCCACTGAACAGGGCAGCAAGAGCCATAGCCCACATGTACGTACGCTTCTTACCGTATCTGTTGGACAGTGGGGCAGCCAGCGCCACACCGATCATATTGGCTGCCTGACCGACGAGCAGGTAGATGGTAGCCATCGTCCAACCCAGGTAAGGCATCTTATAATTCACTTGGATATAGTCGGCGAAGTAGAACAGCGCCACCCCGTCGCGCACGGCATTAAACAACAGGGCTGCCAGTCCGGAAGCCATCAGGATCCACCACGGAGCATTCCGCCCCAGGTTGCGCAGGTCCTCACCAATGGAAGCCTGGTCTTTCGACTCGTCCACCGCCTTAACGCGCTCCTTCGTCCACTTGAAGCAGAGGTAGAAGAGCACCGCGCAGAGTGCACCGATGACACCTACTGCCCAAACCCACCCCACCGGTTCCACACTCACGCCCATATTATTATCGACATCGGTTAGCATCCCGGCAGTGTCCGAGACAAAGACCGACGAGAAGAAATCCACCAACGGTTGCAACAACATGAAGGTGATGAAACTGCCCACGAACGCAAAGAACATACGGTAGGACGACAGCGTGTTGCGCTCCTGCGGATGCGCCGACATCACCCCGAGCAACGAGGCATACGGTACATTCACTGCCGTATACACCATCATCATGGCCGTGTACGAGATGTACGCATAGATCAGCTTCCCCGTTTCGCCGAACGGCGGTGTGTAGAAAGTGATGACTCCCATCACGGCAAAAGGAATGGCAAACCACAACAGATACGGGCGGTACTTACCCCAGCGCGTATGTGTGCGATCGGCAATAACGCCCATCGCCGGGTCGATAAGTGAGTCCCAGACACGGGTGATGAGGAACATAGTTCCGGCTGCGGCAGGTGAGATTCCGAACACCTTGGTGTAGAAGAACAGCAGGTACATGCCAAATATCTTCCAGAACATGGACGAGGCCATGTCGCCGAAGCCGTAAGCAACTTTTTCTTTGAACTTTATCATGGTGCGATGTATTATTTGCAATACTTATTTACAGGCGGTTTCGAAAGAAGGCGACTCTACACTCATCAGCGCCAGATTTTTATCAATGAGTGCTTTCAATGTTTCCACGGAAGTCGACGAGCGGAAGCCATCTTCGGGTGTGTGCAGGCAGTAATCCACCAGCTTGTCCACCGTACTGACGGCCACGTGCATACGAGTGTCCGACGAGGCGTAGTAGATGAACACCTTGCCATCCTCATCAGCAATCCAGCCGTTGGTGAAGAGTACGTTCGACACGTCGCCGATGCGTTCCTCGCCTTCAGGAGCCATGAAGTAACCGGCCGGAGCAGCGATGAGCTTCGCGGGGTCTTCGAGCGACGTCATGTACATATACAGCACGTAGCGCAGTCCGGCAGCGCAACCGCGTACGCCGTGTGCCAGGTGCAACCAGCCTTTCGGAGTCTTGATGGGGTGCGGTCCTTCGCCGTTCTTCACCTCTTTGATAGTGTGGTAGAAGCGGGCATCAATGATGCGTTCTTCCTTTACCTCGGCACGCGTCATATCGTCCACCAATGCCCAGCCGATACCTCCGCCACTTCCCGCGTCGATGAATCCATCTTGCGGACGGGTATAAAGGGCATACTTGCCGTCGACAAACTCGGGGTGTAGCACCACGTTGCGCTGCTGGCTCTTTGTCTTCAGGTCCGGCAAACGTTCCCACGTCACCAGGTCCTTGGTGCGGGCGATGGCCGCGGTGGCCGTGGCCGACGAAAGGTCGCCTGCGGAAGCATTGTCGTCGTGGCGTTCGGCACAGAAGATGCCGTAGATCCATCCGTCTTCATGGGCGGTAAGGCGCATGTCGTAGATATTCGTCGCGGGGATGATATCCTCCGGCATGGTCACCGGATAGTCCCAGAAGCGGAAGTTGTCCACCCCGTTGGGGCTCTCGGCCACGGCAAAGAACGACTTGCGGTCCGATCCTTCCACGCGTACCAGCATCAGGTACTTGCCGTTCCACTTAATGGCACCGGAATTCATCGTGGCGTTCATGCCGATGCGCTCCATGAGGTACGGGTTGGTAGACTGATCCAGGTCGTACCGCCAGAATACAGGCGTGTGGGCAGCCGTGAGTACCGGATACGTATAACGGATAAAAATACCGTTTCCGCCTTGCGCCGGTTTGTTGATGCGGGTGATCAAAGCTTCGTGGGCGGCAAAGAGGTCCGCCACTTTATCAGAAAAGGGATTCATATTGTTCAAGGGTGTTTTTATTCATTACTTGGTTTCGGAAGAGCCATACAGGTTCTTCACATCGCGGGCAAAGAGGGTACGCGGGTTGCTGTAGAACTCCACAAAGTCGGCTGCCGAAGCCTGTCCGGGGTACGGGGCGTAGTAGTGCGTCACCCGTTCGCGAGCATTGCGCCATACAAGCACGTAGCTCACCGGGTACTTTTCGATAACCGGGAATAGAGTTTGGGTCCACCATGTAGAGTCGGGTACGCCCTCGTATCCGGTCTCGGTGACGGCCATCGCCTTACCGTGCTCCTTCGCGATATCGGTCAGGAGGACGAGTGAGCGGTCCATATCGGCTATGTATGTGTCGCGGTCGAACTGGTAGCAGTCGAAACCGAGTAGGTCAATGAAGTCATCACCCGGATAACGTTCCAGATATTGCACGCTGTCTGTATATCCCGCACCGGGCGAATAGGCGTAGAGCAAATGGTCGGCTCCTTGTTCTTGTAAACGGTCGTAGGTCATCTGCCACAAGGCTTTGTATTGCTCGGTGGTACAGAGATTTTGTCCCCACCAGAACCAGCTTCCGGTGTGTTCGTGCCACGGTCGGAAGAGGATGGGTACTTTCTGGCCTTCGGGTGTGCGGAGGGAGTTCATGAACCCGGCTACACGGTCCAGCCAACCGAGGAATTTCTCGTGGTTGGCTCCATCGGGAAGGATAGAAGCAACAACGGTGCTATCCGATACATCCCATGCATCGCCGCCTGTGAGCGGGTTGTCGGCATGCCAGCTAATGGAGATCATTCCACCACGAGCATATTGGGCCAGTATCTCCCGGCGTATGGTACTAAATGGTACGTTGTCCAGACTCTTATCGCCGCCGTGCTCGATGTCGCCGAGGTCGAACGACATCACTGCCGGGTAGTCGCCACAGACACTTTGCACATCGCTACGTCCTTCGTCGCCTTCCCATCCGGTACCTTCGACGCCGATGCCGTAGAGCGGATCGTCGTGATGCCCGAAGAGGATTTGCCCGTGCTCGGGAAATTGTTTCAGGTGGTCGAGCAACGCCTGTTTTTCTGTTACCGGGGGAGTGTTTGTGCATGAAACAATCCCTGCTACAAGCAGAAAGCCTGCAGTAATGTGTTTTAATCTTCTCATTGTTTCGCTGATTATTCTTTCTTTAATAATCGTAAAAATAAGTTGTGACAGTTTTTATGAGAGCTACAAGTCATTAGGTACAGAGATTTTTCTGTTTACCTAAACGCGAAATTCTCTGTACCTACGGAGAAAAATCTGCTTAGTAGCACTAATCTGTACCAAGTTATCTTTTGACATTTATACTCCAGCTTATTTTACGAAAAAGCTTTCTTTGAGCAATGCTTCATCGGCCGAGGAAGAGCCTACCATGACGATAAACTCGCCCGGTTCCACCCCCCACTTCATCTTCTTATCGTAGAAGCCCAACTTATCCGGAGTGATACGGAAGTTCACCACCTGACTCTCACCGGCTTTGAGCGGTACGCGAGTAAAGTCTTTCAATTCCTTCACCGGACGTGTCACCTGGCTGAACCGGTCGCGGATGTAGAGTTGTACGATCTCTACCCCATCGCGGCTGCCGGTGTTCGACACCTTCACGCTGACATCCACCGAACCATCCTTGCCGATCTCCGTTTGCGCCAGCTTCAAGTCACTGTACTCATACGTGGTGTATGACAGTCCATAACCGAATGGATAGAGCGGCGTGCTGGGTTTCACCACATATGGATGGAAGTATTGCGAGGGCTTGTGATTGTAGATCATCTGCAACTGTCCCACACTGCGCGGTATAGTCACTGCCAGCTTGGCCGACGGATTCACCTCCCCAAAGAGGATCTCCGCTACCGCCTGACCACCGTACATACCGGGTGCCCATGCTTCGATGATAGCGGGAAGATGCCGATCGGCCCACTCCACCCCGAGCGGACGACCGTTGACCAGCACCAAGATAGTCGGTTTGCCGGATGCAGTCACCTTCTCGATCAGCTCGTTCTGCAAGCCTACCAGGTCGATGTCCGAGCGGTCGGTATCTTCACCGTCCGTACGGTCTGTCCAACGGAAACGCATCATGTACTCGCCGGCCACGACGATGTTCAAGTCGGCATTCTTGGCACGAGCGGCAGCTTCGACTACCTTCTTCGGGTCCATATTGCGAGGATCCCAACCCTGATCAACAAAGTCGAACGCTATACGCGGTGCTACCTGACGCAGACCTTCCAGAATCGTGGTAACATTCTCATCCTTTTCCAGTGCGCTCCAGTCGCCCAGAATATTCTGATCGTCGGCGTTGATACCCGTCACCATAATCTTCTTGAGCTTAGAAGCATCGAGCGGCAGCAAGCCGTCGTTCTTCAACAGGACGATACCGTTGCGGGCCGCTTCGAGAGCCGTGTTACGGTGCTCATCGCAGAGACGTATCTTCATGCTTTGCTCCACGTCGGCCATCGGTTGCTCAAAGAGTCCGAGGCGGAACTTAATGTCGAGGATGCGGCGTACCGACTCGTCAATACGCGATTCGGGAATACGCCCTTCACGTACCAGTTCTACTACCATTTCGTTCCAGTAAATGCCGTGCATGTGCATATCCATGCCCGCCATGATGGATTGGTAAAAGGCTTCTTTGATGTTCTCGGCCGTGGCATGCAGGTCGTAGATATGTTCGATGTCCATCCAGTCGCTTACCACGAAGCCCGGGAACTTCCATTCGCCGCGAAGCACGTCCGTCATCAGCCAGTCGTTGCTGTGGCAGGGAACGCCGTTCAGCTCGTTGTGCGCCGTCATGAGTGACATAGCTCCGGCTTTCACTCCCGCTTCGAAGGGCGGAAAGAACACTTCGCGCAGGGTACGTTCCGACAAGTCGGCCGGTGAGCCGTTAGTTCCGTTGATCGGTTCGCTGCCGCCCACAAAGTGTTTGATGCAGGCCAGCACGTCTTCTTTACCATTCAGTGCACCTTGGTATCCTTTGACCGACTGTACGCCGAGCTGGGTGACCAGGTACGGGTCTTCGCCGTAGGTCTCTCCCACCCGTCCCCAGCGCGGGTCGCGTGCCACTTCCACATTCGGGTTGAACGTCCAGTGCATATTCATGGCACGCATCTCCCTGGCTGTCTGCCGGGCGATGGTGTAAGCCATCAGTGTGTCGAACGAACAAGCGAGGTTGATGTTCGTGGGATATACAGTATTATCGGGTGCGTTGGCATTGCCGTGAATGGCATCAATACCGAAGAGAATCGGTATCTGCAGACGGCTCTTCAAAGCGAGCGATTGCAAGTGGTTGGCTTCCTTAATGGTGAGTACGTGCAGGAACGAGCCGATGAGCCCTTGTTCCGTCCACTGCTGCACATCGTCGGCAGTAACGCCCGGATAGAAAGCGTTGGCAGTGTTGTTGTGCAGTTCGTCCTCGGTCATCACGGCACTGTTGGCCTTGATGTGCTCGATGCCTACAAACTGGTTCATCTGTCCCACCTTTTCTTCGAGAGTCATGCGGCTGAGCAAATCCTCTACCCTATCTGCCACCGGAGCCGAAGCGTCTTTATAAACTTCCTCCTTATGATTCGAACAAGAAGAGATAAAGCCTGCTATTATCATGATAAGTAATCTATTTTTCATTTTGCAAAGTTAATCCCCAAAGATAAGTAAAGCTAATACAATTTTATCCAAGAGTAGTACTATTTAAAGTTTGGAAGCTGACCACTGGATTGAAGACAAGAAGCCCACCCAGAGAGATTTCTGTTACAATTTCTTCATGGGTGGGCATTCAACAAATCTAATACCTATATTTATTTAGTTACAATGCGGATATTGTCAATGCACAAATGCAACGGTTGTACATCGCCTCCCCAGTTCTGCTCCATCAGACGTACTGTGGTAATGTTAGCGTCTACAATGTCTTTGTATTTCTTACCTGCAAACGCACCAAACTTATTCATTGGAATGTATACAGTGTACCACGTATTCAGTTCAGGATCACCTTCGTAGTTCGGGTAAACCACATCATACGGTCTTCCTGTACCCCAATCGAAGTTTTCATACGCTACTTCACCGGCATTCTGTGTTTCAAACCGATAGTGCATGAAGCAAGAAGTATTGAACGCTTTGGTATTGTAACATTCATAAGCCAGATATACTTTATCAGCAGAGGTAGTTTGCGGAATGATACTGTATGAAGGTAATGTGAATGTTTCTGTATCCTTAGGCTGCCAATAAATCATGGTACCCCACCAGTTCCAGCCATTGTCTGTACCTTCAATCAATCCAAATTTCCCATCCGAGGTGAAAGGAACTTTCGTTCCATCTGCTACCTGATAAGTAGCATTCGGGTCCCAGCCCATATCTTTACCGCGAGTATCAAAGTCTATCAGTACACACTCATATTGATAGAATGGTACAGATGCTTCTCCACCCGGAGTTACAACTGTCAGACGGGTAGATGCATCAGGTTTCTGTGCCGGCATAATAAACGATAGTTCATCTTCGCTTTCGGCTACCGTCAGATCTTCGGCAGGAATTACTATATCACCAAACTTCACACTTTCTACATCAATGAAATAAGATCCATGAACAGTCACTTTTTGTCCCTTGATAGGCATATCACTCGAGAGTTGTTTCACGATAGGATTGGGCGGCAAAGCAGCATAATCAATCGCAGTAGTACCTTGTGGACATACTATCACCAGGTAACCTTTCCCGTATGAAAGTTCAGGAAGCGTCATCGTCATCACCGATTTGGTTACATACTTTTTCAGCTTGGTATCCATTTTACGATCTTGCTTGAGGCTGTACTGAGTCACATTCACTTCTGTACCACCTGTAACAAATTCACCAGTTCCATCTTCCGGATACGGATTCACATCGGTAAAATAAACGCGCTCGATATCCAGGAAGTTATCGCCATATATCTTCAACTCGTCACCTGCTTCGCGAGGATAACGTCCGGCAATACGGTCAATAACCGGACTGGGGCTAAGCACTTTAAAGCTGTAAGTAGCTGTTCCGCCCGGGGTCACCACCCGTATTTCTGCTTTCAAATCTTGATTCCAGACAGTCAGGCCGAATCCATTCTCTTCGGTAGGAATGGAAACAATGATATTCTGGTTGGTATTCATATTGGGATTGAAAGTCAGACTCTGGTCGTTGATATACAATTCTTTCGCTCCGGCCAGATTCTTACCCACAATGACAATCATTTGTCCGGGGAAAGCCTGTGTAAATGTACTGTCGGCTTTTTCCGGTGCAGTCACACGTACATAGTCGATAACGGGAGCACCACCTCCCTGATCGTCATCATCACTGCATGCATTAAAACCTATCAGCAAGGCCAGTGCCATTACCGTAAGCCATCCGTATTTATATATATTCTGTAACATAATTATTCTTCATTAATTGATTTACTACTATTATTCGCTGAATTCATAAGGCTGTGGAGCCTGCGACAAATAGGGATTCTGCAATCTGTCGGCTTCAGGATAAGGCATGAATATGCTTGAGCTGGTAATCTCTACCCCTGCATTCGTATGAGAAAATCCCAAGTACTCTTCGAAACTGAATGACGGTGAGTCGCTCCATATTTTCTCTTCATCCACTGTATAGTTAACCAACCAATAACGGAAAGTCTTATTAGCTTTCATCTCGATACCATCGTTTTGTATTTCATAACCACGATACTGCTTGTTGTTGAAATAATCGAGCATATACTCCGGTTTCCAACGATACCAGGATACCATATCGAACCAGTTGCAATATTCCATACAGAACTCGATGCGACGCTCGCGAATAATGTTCTCCAAAGTAACTTTGGGTAGCTCACCTACTTTAGCCCGACGTCTGATCGTATTGAAACTTGCCCAACCGCGTCCTTCAGTGATTTCGGACTTGTTGCCCAGAGAAGCTTCTGCATGAGTCAGGTACACATCGGCCAAACGCAGGATGTAGGTATTCAACGGCGACTTCATCATATCCAGATGCCCGTCAGTATCTTCTTTAGAACCTACAACACCTTTCTTAAGCTGCATCCATCTTTTATTGTATGTATAGCCACCCGAGGCCGACTTGATATAATCATAATGACGGCCTTCCGTGAAGAAAGTAGCACGCAGCCGGATAGAATCTGCCGGGTCTTCGTTGAACATCTTAATCATATCGACAGATGCCTGTATGTTATTACCCCAGCAGTTCACATCGCATACATCACTGAATGATATGTCGGACAACAAAGCATTGCACTCGCCCCATTCGCCCACCAAAGGATCGGCCCATTGCATAGCGAACAGTGTTTCTGAATTATTATTGTTCTGAGAGCGGAACAGTTGTTCGAAATCGTCCATCAAGCTGGCGCCACTGTGGTCTATCACATCTTCGCAAAGAGTGATACATTCTGCCAGTTCGGATTCATCACGTGAGCCTCCCTTGTTCCAACCGGAATGAGCCAATAACACTTTGGCCAGCATAGCTTTAGCGGCATATTTGGAGACACGGCCATTGCTACCTTGATCGGGCAACAAATCGGCAGCCTTACGCAAATCGCGAATAACAAACTTGAACACATCTTCTTCCGGGTTCACCGGGCGATGGGGAACCAACACCACTTCGTCATTGTTTTCGAACAGAATAACAGGACCCCAGATACGTACCATATAGAAGTAAGAAGTAGCACGCATGAGATAAGCCTCGCCTAACGCACGATTCTTGGCGGCTTCGGTTACTGCACTACCACAGTTGTAGGTAACGTCGTGCAAGATAGAATTTGACATGGTTACCACTGTATAGAGTGACGACCAGGCCTGCACCACTTCCGCAGTCAGAGCGGTAGTCGTGAAACGGGCAAACTCAGCACTTACATACGGGTTCCAGGCGTCGTTGGCACGGTAACTACCCATACCCACCATGGCACGGCGGTTAAAGTTGAACCAAGCCCGATTGTACAAAGGCTCACAAGCCTTAGACAACGCCTTGTCAGATGAATAATAACTTTCGCCGGTGTAATTGCTCTCCGGGTATTTCTCCAGGAAGCTGTCAGAACAACCGGTAGCAAAGAATGTAAAGGCCATCAGCCCCAACATGGATAATTTCTTTATATTTTTCATGATTGAAATCGATTTTAATTAGAAGTTGAGTTTCAGACCTACTGTGTAGATGCGCTGTGACGGATAACGTCCACTATCCAATCCCTGGAGAAGCACATTTTGTCCTTTAGCACCAATTTCAGGGTCGTAACCATCATAACCGGTAATGGTAAACAGATTCTGCGCACTGGCATAAATCTGTACCCAGTCTATGTTTGCTTTGCTCAACCATTTCTTAGGTAAGTTGTATGCCAGGGAGATGTTCTTCAAACGAATGTATGAACCATCTTCTATAAATCGTGAACTGATACGGTTGTTGTCATTGTTGTTCATACCGGCAGCCGAAACACGTTGCACAGAAGCTGTTGCGGCGTTGCTGATACGTACATTGGAAATTATATTTTCACCATCCGGATCAATCTTCTCAATACGGGCAAAATTGGCTACCTCTTTTAGTTTTCCACCATAGCCGATCGGGTCGGTGTGGTTCTGTTTCAGGATGTTATATACATCATTGCCATAACTTCCATTAATGAAGAAGCTCAACTCGAAGTTCTTATAGGAGATGGCATTGTTAAGACCGAAGGTAAACTTAGGATTCGGGTTACCAATGTACTTACGGTCTTTTTCATCGATAATACCGTTCTTATCCACATCTTCGAAAATGTAGTCGCCCACCCAGATACTATTCTCTGCAATGCCGTACAATGTTCCTTCCGAGTTGGCAGGACGTGCGACCGGGATACGGTTTCCAGATGCATCGAGTTTGAAGTCGCCTGCTGCATTCTTCTGGTAGAAGTCGCTTTCGTCCTTGAACATTCCAATGACGTTGTAACCGAAGAATTGTCCTACTGGTTGTCCTACCTCTGATTTAGTATAGATATAATCGCCGATCTTACCGAAAATATTCGAATCTTCCGAATAGAGCTTGGTCAGTTCATTGCGGTTGAACGACAGTGTCAAGCCTGAACGCCAAGTCAGGTCTTTCTTGCTGATATTTACCGTGTTCAAAGTAAACTCAATACCTTTGTTTATCATCGCTCCGGCATTGACCCAAGGAGCGCTCATGCCGATCGATTCAGAATCGATGATGTAAGCAGGCAAACTAGCTTGCATCAGCAGGTTCTTGGTTTTCTTATAATAAGCATCTACAATGAACTCTACACGGTTATCGAACATAGCCAGGTCCAAACCGAGGTTATAGGCTTCTGTCTGTTCCCACTTCAAATCAGGATTACTGTAGTTTCCGGGATAGTATCCGGTACCCCAGGCAGTAGCACTGTTCTTCATAGTGGTGCCATACGCATAGGTTCCGGCATTCTGGTTACCTACGATACCCCATCCTAAACGCAGTTTCAGGTTGTTCAGGTTCTGCACGCCCTGCAGGAACGATTCGTTGTTGATACGCCATGCCAATGCAGCCGACGGGAAAGTACCCCAACGATTGTTAGGGCCGAGGTTGGAAGAACCGTCGGAACGCAAGGTAGCTGTCAGCAAATAACGGTCGGCAAAGTTATAATTCAGACGGCCGTAGTAAGACTCAATGGCCCAGCTATTTCCACCACCACTGTTCTTAGCTGTAGACGCGTCGCCCACATCAAGGCTATGAATGGCATCGGAGATATATCCTTTACGTGATCCCGAAAGATTTTCCCAGCCACCTTCCTGAGCTTCGTGTCCGGCCATGATCTGGAATTTATGCTTCTGAGCGATTGTCAGGTCATAAGTAGCATACGTTTTGAACGACCAGTAATCGCTCTTGCTGCTGCCACGGGTCGACGACGACTCAACAACTACTGTACCGTACGAATAATCCGGCTGGAAATAGTATGTATTACCAGAACTGTTATTACCCCCATATTCCAAACGAATGTTCAGTCCCTTCACCGGATTGATATTGGCATATGCATTGTAATAGAATTGAGCACCTGTGTTGTAGTTCTCCTTCATAGAAGCTTCGAACAGCGGATTGGAATAATATGTATTGTTATCATCCTTTGCCATAAAGCCGAAAGTTCCGTCCGGGTTGCGTGCAGGGATATCAGGACGTTGGTCGAGTGACATGGAGATAACTCCCGCATCGTCCAGAGTAGTCGTCTGCTTCGTACTTGAATAAGAAGAGTTGACACCAATTTTCAGCCAATTGGTAATATCAGCATCGAAGTTGGCACGGAAGGAAGCACGACGGAAGTTAGAACCGAGGCCAATACCGTCCTGATCGAGCAAGCCACCCGACAGTGCATAGCTGACACCTTTCGAACCGCCGGTAATACCTACTTGGTGATTCTGCATGAAAGCGGTGGTAAACAGTTCGTCTTGCCAGTCGGTTCCATTCGTCAATAAGGTAGGATCATTGAAGTCTTCGCGTGAGCCCCAGCCCTGGATCGATGCACGAATGTTATAATATTCGGCATACTCCGGCAGGTTCATCGTAGGCAATTTTTTCGGAAGCTGCTGCCATCCGGTATATCCTTCGTAGCTCAACTTGGGTTTGCCTTCTTCGCCACGCTTGGTGGTAATCAATACCACACCGTTCGATGCGCGCGAACCGTAGATAGCCGTAGCCGAAGCATCTTTCAATACTTCCAATGAAATAATATCCGAGGGATTGATGCTGGAAAGTACGCTGGAGTTACTGCTGGTTTGACCGGAAACAGCTACACCGTCAATGACGTACAGCGGTTCATTACCGTTCAGCGAGTTGATACCGCGAATCTGTACAGAGATACCACCACCCGGCGCTCCGGAGTTCTGCACCACCTGCACACCGGCAATACGGCCTTGCATGGCTTGTTCAATTGAAGTGTTGACTCCTTGTTTGATTTGTTTTTCCGAGATGGAGGCTACAGATCCCGTCAGATCGCTTCGCTTCATACCACCATAACCTACAACTACCACTTGATCGAGCAACAAGGCATCTTCATCAAGTTCTATGCTCAGGGCACCACCTTTCTTTATTGTAGCAGTCTTTGTTCTATAACCGACATAGGAGAACTCCAAGACTTGTCCTACGGTTGCTTTTATGGAATAATTTCCCTGTAGATCGGTAACTACACCCTTTCCAGTACCTTTCACTTGTACTGAAACCCCAATAAGTTCTTCTCCTGTCGAAGAGGTAGTAACTTTACCATTAACTGTCACCTCCTGCGCTATCATATAAGTTGAGAAGACCAACAACGCAAACAGGAAAAACACGCGTTTACTTTCTATGGCAAAAGCATGTCGATTTCTAAGTGTTTTTTGACTCATAAATGTCTGTTTTTTTAATATTAAATTAAAGGATAAAAACATATGCAAATATATCACTCCATTTCTGTTTCCACCCGAAAAGATGTTTCGTACTATGGGGTAAAATGTTTCATGGTAAGGGATAAAATGTTTCCAAACAGGGAATCATTTGATTACTCCACCCATCCGAAATCTATTTACTCACGAAATCAAAGTTAAAACGTATCTTATTGGGCCTCAAAGAGTAATACTCTATTTCTTTTTCGAGACCAACTCGGACAACCGATACAACACCACATCATGTCCGGGAATGGTCACTTGTTTGAGTTTCTTCGTATTTCCTTCGACTGCTTTCTTCGCATCTTTGGTCCAAAGGTTGCGAATGGAGTACACTTTCGTGTCGAAATTAGTAGAAAGTTTGGACACTTCCTCATCTGTAAAGTTAAACTTTTGCCAGTCGATGGTATAGGCAAATTTATTCCAGTTGTTCCAGCCCATGGCGAGAGTGCCGGCCAGTCCTTCGAACTTCTGCACATGTACATGCGGAGTTCTTCTCAGTAGTAATGCAACGAGGGCAGTGAATAAGAAATATTTTCGCATGGTATAATTGTTTTGATTGGTTCCGACTGCAAATGTAAGTGACATTTTTGTTTTATTCCGATACAATTTTAACCGATAACAATACTCGTTTATTTATGTGCAGTCTTGTTGTGTAATACTCCTATAGCAGAGATATAACCGGAAAGGAAAGAAAGGAGATTATGGAACATCTGATGGAGTGAAGAGGTTCATTTGTCTTGCAAAAACAGCATTTTAGTTTCCAAATAGCAAGAAACAGAGTTTTCTGTTAACGCACTTTTTAGGCAATCGGGTGCTTCCAGAGGAATATACGCGCATACACATGCATACATATACACAAAAAGCTTTCCAAAGATGCTACTTTCTACATAAATATACATTTTTCCGCAAAAAAGTAGGAAGAATACCTTCAGAAGGTTTTAAACCAACGGGTCGAAGGTTTAGAACCTTCGACCCGTTGGTTTAAAACCTTCGATCAGAACCTCTAAAATCTTCGGACAATCGCTCTGGGAATTGCTTTTTTTGAGTTAATTGGATGTTCACGTCCACCCAAATTAAACTTACATTATATTATATAAAGAAGCATAAATAAAACTATATGATAAACCAAACACAACAAGCGAATTAAAAATAGTATCGCAAAATACATATCAAACGACACTTTGACAATTTCACAATCACACAGGATCAAATAATTCAGCTCAACTACACATCCGACCGTAAAGAATCGATTTCTGAACAGGTTCATTTATCACTTTGTCAAGAGCTGACATTTTGATCTTTCAATCAAATAAGAAAACATAGAGTGCATTCTACTAACAAGAAGAACTAATGAAGGGAAATTATTACAGCATACATTAGCTAAGACATTAATGAATTAAACAATAAACACAAATAATCTTGATAAATATTTGTAAAATAAAAAATAATAATTTACTTTGCAAAACAACACGTATTTGAAAAACATAGATATATTTATTAATGGACGTATATTAATATTATTTATCTCTATTGGGCCTATTGTTTCTTTACTAAGCTAATATCCATCCTACTAAATCTCTATTAAGCATTACAAAGAAATATACTTATCAATATGTATTGATAGCATGTACATTTATTAGTGCCATACTTTTTCTTTATATTTATTGAAACATTTATAACTTAAAAGAGAAATAGTAATATTACAGCCTCATACGTCTTACATTTACTTATTGCTGAATCCGAGGGGCTATAAGCAAAATTAAACAAACGCAAATGAAGTATCACGCAAAACTCTGGTCCTTATTAGGAATTGGATTACTCTCACTCTATTCATGCGACAAAAGCGAGTTTTTTGATGAAATAGGAATAGAGGAATTCCAGCTTCTTCCAGCCGTTTTAGAGGCTCAGACCTAGACCTATTTCGAAGAATATGCTTCTATCGAAATGGTAGGTAAGCCTACAGGGCTACATCCAGGAAATATTGCTCCCGAATGGGGAAAAGCAAAAATTGAAACACAAACAGGCACTATTTGTGTAAATGTTCCCCTAATTACCGAAGCGGCTTATGAGGGAGCCCTATTTGTAAATGTAGATAGCTCTACTAATGAATCCCAAGAAACTTACTCAACAGCCATGCTGCAGAAGTTAATTGTTGTGAAAGATCTGGCGACAAACATTTTTAGTTGCTATATTGCCACTGTAATTCCTTCAGAGGAGAATGCAACAAAAAACAGTGCAAAAATAGATAAGATGTTTTATAGCGGTGATTTGTCTACTATATTTAGTGGAACTGTTATCTACTCTACTGTAACAACAAATTACACAATAGCAGTAGAAAAATACAACAATGGAAATTTGTATGGTTTCAGGTCTCTGTTCCATCCAGATGCAGATTACAACACTGATTTGAACGAGATGTCTTTGCTGATTGGCGCATCACAGATAATGAGAAAAGTCCGCGCTATGACAAAAAACGGAGAATATGGGGCCGATGGTACAGTATGGCTACCTGAAGTGATCGTTAAGCCAACTGATCCCCTTCTCCCACCACCATTTCCGGATGGTCCTACACCTCCAACACCTCCTACACCTACATCGCCTGAAGGCCCATATCCGCCATCGTATTATCCTCCATATATTCCACCAGTAGCCCCTCCATCCTCAGGAAGCGGTAGTAGTGGAGGAAGTGGTAGTTCGAGTGGAGAGACTAATCCAAAACCCAAATATCCTGTATTAAAATCACCTTCTCAGGCATATAACGAGCTTACTGCTAAGATTAATGCAATAATGCCTCAATTATACGAAAAATTATTAGAGAAGGGTATTGATCTATCTGAAATAAGTATCCAAATAGGTACTGAATGTAGTACTACTGCTCACGTAGTGGGAACAACAATAGAATTATGCTCAAAATTCGTAAATTCTGGATATTCGTTAGACGATCAGGTCTCAATTATTTGGCATGAAATTTATCATATAAGATATGATAAAACAAATTTCACCAAAGAAGTTCATAGTATCCCAAATCCACTACCGGAAATTCTAGTTCCCCTTTCAATACAACAATATATAATGAATAATTTATATGCTGGAAATATCGATCCTCAATTACTATATCAAGATGAAATTACAGTTAAAGCAGTTT
The DNA here is from genome assembly GCA_031554505.1 of Bacteroides sp. Taxonomy (GTDB): domain Bacteria; phylum Bacteroidota; class Bacteroidia; order Bacteroidales; family Bacteroidaceae; genus Bacteroides. The sequence goes on from JAVBVI010000044.1 coordinate 16,443, forward strand.
ACCACCCACAGTATTATGAGAATGAGGTAGCAGCATATCAAGCTGAAATAGCTAATAACAAAACGGTATCACCTCAATATGCTGCTGAACGGGATTATCTTTTATGGCTTCAGCAACGTCGTTTGGATCTTGCAAAAAAATATTACTAAATTTAAAAATGAAATTTATGAAAAGAGAAAACATTCTAATTTCTATATTCTTGATGTTATCATTATCTATATTTGCTCAAGAGCAACCCAAATTAATGATTCAGTCAGGTTATGATAGCGCCAATGATGTATTAATAATCACATTAGTCAATTCTACTAATGAGGCTATATACATTAGAAATGATGATGGAACTGGCTCAAGTAGCTTAGTGTTGATCAATTTTGCCAATATGCAGGGAGAAAAATTTCCTACTGGCGTTCGTGCATTTCTTAAATCAGTGGAACCTACTAAATTTGTTGAACTTAGTCCCCGCGCAAATACAGTCTTTAAATTTCCTTTAAAAAACATTCGAAACAGTTCACCCAATGTCTTTGATATCGCTTATGTAGAAGGACAATGCCAGGTATTATATTTTGTTCCCAGTGAGAAGAAGCCATCCACTCTTATCCAAAAAACTTTTAAATTTAATGCAAAATCTGGTCCGGGAGAATAATATGAAAGCAGTTGCATTCTTTTTTTCCTGCTTATTCATATTGTCATGCACATCGCCCCATTATTCTCCAGAAATGGAAGAAGTATTATCACAAGCTGGTATCAATCGCCAACAATTGGAGAATGTATTGGAATATTATAGTCAAAAAGCAGAAGATAGTTTGAAGCTACGCGCAGCTGAATTCTTGATAGTTAATATGCCCGGAAAATGCACAGAAAAATATAATGCTTCATGGGAAAACATAGCCGCTGCATTGTATCGCTGGAATGAAATACCGGACAAAACAGAGCTATCAAGAATATACAGCTGGGGAGAGTCAACTACCCAAGAAGATGTACGGCATATCACTGCCCAATATTTGATCAATAACATTGAACTTGCATTCAAAGTATGGCAAGAACAACCTTGGGGAGAACATATCTCTTTTGATGTTTTCTGCGAAGAGATATTACCATACAGAGTGGGAAAAGAGCCATTGGAAAACTGGCGTGAAAAAGTACTGGAAAGTTTTGAGGATCTGAACATATATTTTAAAAAACGCCCTGAGATTACAGCAGTAGAAGCCTGCCGTTTAGTAAACAAACAGTTACCTCGCTTTGCATGGGTAAATTACCCAATGCCTGCAATGAATTATTCCATGTTAATGACTACTCCAAGAGGGACATGTGATGAGATGGGAGCGTTAGCTATATTTGTGATGAGAGCGTTGGGCATTCCCGTAGTAAGAGATTTAACATTACAATGGCCTAATAGAAATTTGGGACACTCATGGAATGCTGTATGCGATAGCAACAATATACACATCTCATTCATGGGAGCAGAAAGTGAACCTGGAGAGTTTCATTTAGGAACGCGCCTAAGAAAAAGCAAAGTCTATAGGGCCACTTTTGGAAAGCAGCATTTAATAACCCAAAAGGACAATCTCATTCCAGCAGAACTCAGGAATAGATACATGAAAGATGTATCTATTGAGTATGAAGGATGTAATTTTAATGTTGATCTACCAGCTGACTTTACCAATCCTGAAGTAGTGGTTAAAGACGTTTATTTACTCTCATGGGGTAAAGAAGCATCCAGCATTGTTGCATCGGGAGAGCTAAAAGATAGACGAATGTGTTTTTCGAATATAGGCAAGAATGTCCTTTATCTACCTATTTCTTACTCGGCGGATACATATGCACCTATTGGATATCCATTTTATATAGATGATAACGGAAATCTACAGCATTTGAGTCCCAATGTATCATTTCCGCAACCAATAATTATTACCGATATAGGATTGAGTCAACCACTATTATATCGTATGCAGTTAGGTGTATTTGAAGGAGCCAATCGCAGTGACTTCTTTGACAAGAAAGTATTGTTCACTATAGAAGACATGCCTTCCGCCTCTTTCCAAAGTATTAAAATAACGAACTCCGGCCCTTATCGCTATGTACGTTACGTTTCTCCTAAAGGCGGACACTGTAATGTGGCGGAGATAGAGTTTTATGACTTCAATAACATAAAGCTAAAAGGAGAGCATATAGGCACCCCAGGCTCATGGTACAATTCTCCTATGACTTGTGACAAGGCGTTTGATGGAGATATTTATACTTATTTTGATGCAACCGAAGCTGATTTCTCATGGACGGGACTGGATCTTGGCAAAAAAAGGAGTATAAATGAAATCCGGTTTTTCCCTCGTATTGAAGACAATCGCATTTCCCAGGATTGTATCTATGCATTGTATTATTGGGATGGGCAAGATTGGAAGGTATTTGAGAAGAAGAAACCCAATGGAAGTTCTTTGCATTTTCAGGTGCCATCTAATAGTTTATTCTATATAAGAAACGGTATAACAGGTAGTGAAAGCAATAAATATTTTACAGTAAAAGATGGAAAACAGATCTGGCTCTAAAAAACGAACAAAATCGATCAGAAAGGCCAATATCATTTTATGCATAATAATGATGTCCCTGCTGGGGGTAAGCTGCGAAAAAAGTGAAAGTAAAGCGACAAAACGCACAGTTATAGTATATATGGCTGCCGATAATGGTTTATCCGACAATGCATTGAGAAACATTGATCAGATGAGAAGTGCCTTCCCCTCACAGGAGGAAAACAATTTGATTGTCTTTTTAGATTTACTGGATGAACCACCTGTTATCATAAAGATAGGAGCTAATTCTGAAACAATAGTCAAAGAGTATGAAGAATTAAACTCTGCAGCCACTGTTCAAATGCGCAAAGTATTGTCCGATATAATAAACTTGTACCCGTCTGATAATTTTGGATTAGTTTTATGGTCTCATAGTACTTCTTGGCTCCCCGCCGGATGTACTACAAGATCTTTCGGTGAAGACAATGGAACTCAGATGAATCTGACAGATTTAGCAGAAGCATTGCCGATAAAATTTGATTATATCCTATTTGATGCATGTTTAATGGGATCAATCGAAGTTGCTTACGAATTAAAAGACAAAACAAATTATATGATTGCCTCTTCCACTGAGACCCTTTATGTTGGCTTCCCATATGATTTGATTATTCCTGATTTAATAGTTAACACACCTGATTTAAAGAAGGTAGCTGAAAAATACATGAATTACTACATGCAACTTTCGGGTATTTATCAATCAGCCACTATATCCGTCATTAATTTAAAAGAACTGGAAGCATTGGCAAACACCACCAAACAATTAATCACAGAACACTCGTTTGACATAAATTCATTTGATCGCACAACTGTACAGCAGTTAGACAACTATGTTGAACAATACACATTTGACTTCAAAGATTTTATTGACAAGTTACTCCCAGACGCCAATAAAAGACAATTGACCAATCAGCTTGGAAATGTAGTCCTATACAAAGCACACACCGAAGAATTCATGAAAGAGTATAAAATAAAGAGTTATTGCGGCTTAAGTTCATACATTCCTATAAAAGACAGAGAAGATTTAAATACATACTATAAGACACTGAAATGGTATTTTGATAGTGGATACAGTAGCTTGTTACAATAATTTCTATGAGAATCCGTTCTATTATTATCAGCTGTCTTCTAATTATACTTCCATTGATATATAGTCATACTGAAAGTATATTTCCCAATGAAATAACAAGTAGTCTGTTTGTTTTACTATTTTCATCATGCGCCTTTGTTTCATTCATCCGATATTGTTATTGCACTCATCATCAAAGGATTTCCATCAGTAGTATTGACGTACTCTTTATTGTCTACTTTCTATATTCAACTTTAATCTTAGTAACTGTCTCAAGTGAAACAGTAGATAAATACATATTCTACAAATGGGGTGCTGTTTTAAGCTGCTATGTCATGTTGCGCTTTTATACTTGGTCAAAAATGACATTACTATATGGTTATACTATCTCTGGTATTGTACAAGCCTTTATTGCTACAAGCCAGAAGTACGGTATTACGTCTAGCAGGAGTATGACATTCGAGATTACTGGTTCATTAAATAATCCAGGTCCTTTAGGTGGATATCTTGCAATTTGCACTGCAGTTTCAGTAGCGTTATTGTATTATGCTCTCAAAAGCAAAGAGTATGTGAAAAGCTGTCTTTTATTTATAGGTTGCATTATACTATTCTATGGTTTAGTACTTAGCGATTCAAGATCTGCATTATTCGCTCTAATAATGGGAATTGGATATTTCTCGGCACAATGCTCCCAACGACTAATAGCCGCCCTAAGAAAATACAAAATCAGTTTTACAATCGTAATAGGAATTGCAGCTATTATATGTGGAACGCTATTATATAAGTATAGACCTGCATCCGCAGATGCAAGATTACTAATATGGAGAGTTTCTGCAAATATGGTAGCTGACTCTCCTTTTATAGGACATGGCATTAACTCTTTCTCAAAAGAATACATGATATACCAAAGCAATTATTTCAAAGAAAGCCCAAATTCATCTTTTACTCAAGTCGCAGATAATGTCGTCTATCCCTTCAACGAATTCCTTAATCAACTTATCCAGAAAGGTCTATTGGGCTTCATGTTGGTTATTACATTAATATACTTTGCCTTATCAGCTCCTAATCGAAGTATAGACATTATTATTTCAAAGTCAGGATTATTGGTTCTATTAGCATTTTCATGCTTCTCTTACCCAACAATGGTATTTCCATTGTTATTGTTCTATCCCCTATTTCTGGGAAGCATTGAGAACAAGACTGTCTATAGTATTAATATTGGCAATTGGGGGTACAAAATCAACATGCTCTTGACAAGCGTTCTAATAATACTTACCATTAGAGATGTAATATTTATCAATAGAATTTCGGACGCTTTATCTAAGCTATATCAAGACAATAATGATATTGAAGAAAGCACTTATGAAAAGATAAAACATAATCCTAATTTCAATGATTATTATATGACCTGGCTTTTTCAACAACCAACGGCTATTTACAACGAGAGAGTAAAAGACCTGTATCCTTCTTGTGAAGGTTATTGTATATTAGGAAAATATCTTACTGAACAGGGTGACTATGAACAAGCAGAATATTTTTTAAATATAGCTTCTAATATGATTCCTACTCGAATCCGACCTCAATACTACTTATGGGAATTATATACACAAATAAAGAATGTAGATAAGGCAGTGATCATAGCAGAAAAGATATTAACTATGTCTTTAAAGATTGAAAGTACCTATACCTTAAGAGTCAAAAAGAGAATGAAAGATTATATTATTTCTCATAATAATGCAATTGTGGATATTCCTTAAACAAAACGATCAAGAAACTCTCTCAAAACAGATTGAGGTGGCCTCATATGCATTTTAAGCAGATCTATTCAACAAACAAGAAGTGTTCTATCACTGGAACTTCCGGAAGAAGTTCATCTTCTCCTGCTGCCAACTTCCGGGCGTATTGTGCCCGTTGAGTGGGTAGATGAAGTATTGTTTCTCACTCGAGATGCGGTTGTAGCCAGCAAAGTTGGTATGCGGCGGACAGACTTCGTCCTGCAAGCCGACGCCCATGATAACCGGACACTGTATCCATCCGGCCAGGTTCTTGATGTCGAAGTACGACAAGACGCGGTACAGGTCGGCATCGCTCAGGCCGAGTTCCTTCTGCCGACGGAGTATCGGATCGGCGGGCCAATGCACGATCCGGAAGTAGTCGGTATAGTCGGACAGGAACGGGATGGTGGGTGCAATGGCCCGCAAACGACCGTCGAGTGCAGCGGCTGCCAGCGAGAAAGCGCCTCCCTGACTGCCTCCTTCGGCGAAGATGGCGTCGGCACGCACTTCGGGACGGGATGACACGAAGTCAATGGCGCGAACGAGATCCATGAAAGCACCGCGGTAATAGTAATTGTCCCGATCGTTCAGACAGTACGTGATCCAATCGCCATACGGATTGGTGGGCTGGTTCAACGCCTGACCGCGAACAGAAAGAACAAACTCTACATATTCAGGGTTACCACCCGGCGCCCAAGGTTTGGAACCATACCCCATGTAGGAGATGATGGCGGGATACTTCCCTTTCTTAGTGGGTGTGGAATAGAAGCCAGTAATCTCGACACCGCCCAACGACCGCATCTTCATCCGGTAGAGTTTGCGCACCTGATTGGAGGAGTCGGGAATCAACGTCAACTGATATTCAGGAGCTACTTGTGCCAGTTCCGACTTCGCCCGGTCCCAGAAGGCTTTCAGGTCAGGCTGGTTATCGGGCAAAGAAACAATGTTCTCCGGTTCGTAGCCGATGTTAAAGCGTTTCACTTCCCGGCCGTCTTCGGTAAGCAAGCAGCGGTAGAAGCCCGGAGCAGGTAGGGTGAAAGAGAAATCTACTTGTGTGGAGTCACCCTTCTGCAAAGCAACCGACTGCGAGAAGGCCGAAAGCGGACTGCGTTGATCGGTAGCCACTTCCAACTGCACCACGGCTTGAGAGGCGGTATCTTTATTCACAATTACAATCTGCAGTAACGGATGCTGAGGTGCATAGAACACCCAATCGTTGGTCAGCTTCACCCGGTAATCGAAGCGAGTGATGGTTTCTGTCTTGTCAGATTGGGCGTAAGCGGCCAACATGCCTACCGACAAGGCCGCTATCAGAAGTATTCGTTTCATGTTTCTTTGTTTATGGTTTGACAGTCGATTTCAGTTCAGTATGTACCATTCTGCCCCACTCCCTTAGTACGGGGCCCTGCCACGGTCCTTCGGATGAAGCACCCGTAAGCATCATAGAGCAAGTCTCGGGCTTATCGGAAATGGACCAAGCTGCCCAACTAATCTGGTGCTGTTCCATCCAGCGGAGCCATGCAGCCCACGACTCCATGTCGATGGGTCCGTCGCCCGAAGCTTCCATGCCGGCACACTCCGACACGAAGAGCGGGAGTCCTTTGTTCAAGGCATAATCGGCCCGGTCGCGTAATCCTTGTTTGTGCGTGGCAGCGTAGAAGTGCAGTGAGTACATCAGGTTGGTTGGTCCGGTGATAGGATCGTCGGCAGCCAGATGTATATCCTGATCCCAATGGGGCGTGCCGACGAGTATCAACGCATTTGGCTCTATGGCGCGGATAGTGCGAATCACCTCTTCCGAATAAGCTTTTACGTCGGCCCATGAGTCGTTCACCGGCTCATTGAATATTTCATAGATGACATTGGGGACTCCTTGGTAGCGGATAGCCATCTCGGTAAAGAAAGCTTGCGCCGCCTCCAACCGAATGTGATGACTGTGAAAATCGAGAATAACGTAAACACCGCTCGCTATCGCCGCATCGGCCACAACCGTAGCACAACGAATGGCCTCATCAGGGGCTTGCAGGTAACTGCCTTTCATCTCTACCCCGATAGCGGCGCGCAGCACCGTGCAGTTCCAGTCGTCCACCAATGCTTTGACCGACTGAGCGTTGTAGAACCGCGGCCACAGGTTGTGCCAGCCGTAGCTAACGCCTTTCAGCATAACCGGTTCCCCGTTCTTATTCATCAACTGCGTTCCCTGTACCCGTAAAGCCCCGTTCTTCTCCACAATAGTCTGTTTTTCTATGGTTTTCGCCTTTACTCCGGCACACGACGACACCAGAAAAAGCAACAGGCAGAAGGTCAACAGGCTGTTTAGTTGTACTCTTTTCATTGTCCGGTTATTCTTTGATTGGCTGTCTTAATAATCCCAATAGTGGTATCCGAAGAGAATACAGAGTTCAGGCCCTGTTCCTCCTGTGCCGGGTCGCCGGTATAGTCATCGCCTTTCTGCCAGTAAACATGTTCAGTGGAAGGATTAGCGAAGCCGCCCCATGCCCAGAAGTTGCATCCGGCCAGGTATCCGCCGGTAACTGCCGGATCGGCAATCAAATCGAACACATACGCATAATAACTGTCACGCGAGGCAGTAGTCGAGGTCTTGCTGAATTGGAAACCATCGCGGGGGAAGCCGAACTCTTCGAGCACCACCGGCTTGTTGTGTTTACGGGCCAGGACGATGTGCTCGTCGATGTACTTCTTCGTGTTCGCCTTGGCTACGTCGAGCTTCTCGGCAATGCTATCCTTCGAAATCCAGCCCCAGTTGTACGGCCAGATATGGATATTCATGTAGTCCACATTGGCATCGGCATGAATCTGTTCGAAGAGATCGATATCCTGCTCACAACCGTGCTTTCCCTCACTTCCGGTCGACACCATGTGATTCGCGTCAAGCGACTTGATCAAGGCCGCCACCTCGGCTATCCACGCCGCAAAGGGCGCTTTGTTTTCATCGGAGAAGGCGCGAGGCTCATTGCCAATCTGCCACGACATAATCGTGGGATCGTCCACATATTTCAGATGCGTATACTTATTGACGCGTGTTACCATATCCCGCACGTAATTGGCAAACAAGGCCTTCGCGCTATCCGACTGAGCAAACTGTTTCACATACTCCATGTAGGCCGGCCAACCGTCGACCGCCGGAACCGGTGCCTTACCATAGCCCGCCCATTGCAGGTACATGGAATAACCGCCGCTCCACTCCCACGAGTTGTTGAGGTAGAGCACAGCTACCATATCCCGTTTAGCCATCTCGGCCAGCAGATAGTCCAATCCGGCCAGAATGGTATCGTTGTACACCCCCGGAGCGGTTTGCAAGGTAGGCTCCACCTTAGCGGTAATACCGCGATCGCCATCCGAACCTACGAGAATACGCAAGTTGTCCACACCAATGCTTTTCAGGAAGTCGAGCTCCCGATGCAAACGTTCGCGGTTCCCCCCCTCCCCTTCCGAACCGAGGATGGCACCGTACCAGAAATTCGTTCCTATATATAAATAAGGTGTATCGCCACGCATCAGTTTACCGTCTTGTACCCGGATAAACGAGGAGGTAGAAGGCTGCTTCGGAGCACAAGCCCAAAGGAAAGTGGCCGCCAAGGCCAGTAAGAGGAGTTGTTTTCGCATGCTATCAGATTTACTAATTTCCGACAAAGATAGCGTTATAACAGCAGAGTATCCAGTATTATTTTATCATTTCATAGTACAATTCCTAAAAATATCCTGTACTTTTGCCCTGCTAAAGAGCCCAAGTACAATGAATCAAGAAACTATCTGCGCCATCGCCACCGCCCAGGGTGGAGCCATCGGAACCATCCGTGTATCGGGTCCCGATGCTATCTCCATGACCGAACGTATTTTTACACCCGCTACCGGACGACCGTTGTCAGAACGCACACCGTACACGCTGATCTTCGGACGTATCCTCGACAAGGAGGAAGTGGTGGATGAGGTACTGGTCAGCTTGTTCCGCGCTCCGCACTCATATACAGGCGAAGACAGCACAGAGATAGCCTGTCACGGTTCGGCCTACATCTTGCAACGGGTGATGCAACTGCTGATAGTCAACGGCTGCCGCTTGGCACAACCGGGCGAGTTCACGCAACGTGCCTTCCTGAACAGCAAGATGGACTTGAGCCAGGCAGAGGCAGTGGCCGACCTGATTGCTTCATCGTCCGCAGCTACACACCGTCTGGCGATGAGTCAGATGCGCGGTGGATTCAGCCGGGAACTGACCGAACTGCGAGAGAAGCTGCTCCACTTCACCTCAATGATCGAACTGGAGCTCGACTTCAGCGAAGAAGAAGTAGAGTTTGCCGACCGTAGCCACCTGCGTGCCCTAGCCGATGAGATCGAACGGGCCATCTCCCGCCTGGTAGGTTCCTTCAGCGTAGGGAATGCCATCAAGAACGGTGTCCCCGTTGCCATCGTAGGCGAGACCAATGCCGGCAAATCGACCTTGCTTAATGTGTTATTGAATGAGGAAAAAGCCATCGTCAGCGACATACACGGCACTACCCGCGACGTCATCGAGGATACAGTGAACATCGGCGGCATCACCTTTCGTTTTATTGATACTGCTGGTATCCGCGATACCAACGATACGATAGAGACATTAGGCATCGAACGAACTTTCCAGAAACTGGATCAGGCCGAGATCGTGCTTTGGATGATCGACGCCTCAGATGCCCCGGCTCAACTGGTACAACTGTCAGAAAAGATCCTCCCTCGTTGCGAGGACAAGCACTTGATTCTGGTCTTCAACAAAGCCGACCTGATTGGCATGGATCAACAGAAGAATATTCTTTTGGTACTCTCCTCCTACCCCACCGAGCATGTCAGCCATCTCTTTATCTCTGCCAAGCGACGTACACATACGGAAGAGTTGCAAACCATGCTGGTGGAAGCTTCCCATCTGCCTACCATTACCCAGAATGATGTAATCGTGACAAATGTACGTCATCACGAAGCATTGACGCATGCTTTAGAAGCTATCGAAAGAGTGCAACAAGGATTAGACATGAATATTTCCGGGGATTTCCTATCGCAGGATATCCGGGAGTGTATCTTCTATTTGAATGACATTGCCGGAGAGGTAACCAATGATATGGTTTTGCAGAACATCTTTAAGAATTTCTGCATCGGCAAATAAGAAGTGAAAAACGGTGAGAAACACCGACAAGAGATAACAAACAAATCACTAATAATCAATTACTTAAGCAATGTTAGCAAAAACGCTGACATTGCTTTTTTTGTATCGTTTTGCATATATTTGTACCCCGGGTGTACCTTTCAGCTCATTTGATAGAATTAAGTTTTACCCGTGCGAAGTAGTGGAGGTATTTACACATCATTACACACCTTTACACACTATTGCACAAAAAAGAAGGAGAGCTAATTATGAGTAGCAAGGTCAAATTTGAGCGAATTTGTGAGCATTGCGGCACGATTTTCATTGCCCAAACATGCAAAACTCGCTTCTGTAGTAGGGACTGTAATAGCAGGCACTACAAAGAAAGCATCCGTAGCGGACGATATAATGTCGTCACGAAGGAGGTGAAAGAGGAAAAGAAACAGCGTATCAAACTGTCGGTTGATGAAGTGGAATTCATACAAGCTAAAGAGTTTATCAATTTGAAGCAGATAGGTATCTATCTTGGTGTATGCCGCAAAAGCGTTTATACCTACTTACGTAAATACTCTATTCCTTTTTCACGAATAGGTGGTAGAATCATTGTAGAACGTAAAGAGATTGATAAGATCATGATCAGACTCACTCAAAGCATACAATCCAGGCAGGAGAATCCGATCAAGGCATTGGAACATCTTACCGACTTCTACTCCGTCAAGGAGATTGAGGAAAAGTATACTATCAAATATGGTCGCCTATATGTGATTGTCAAAGAGAATGATATTCCTTTTGTCACCATTGCTGGGCACAAGTATTATAGCGTGAAACACATCGACAAGTATTTCTTGAAAATGGGTTATAAGGAAGCGGAAGAAATAACAGAATGGTACACCATTGATGATATACAGAGAATATACCACATGACCGTGAAAGCCGTACATAATTTCACCTCTCGCCATAAGATTCCAAAGAAAAAGGAAAAGACCGGCAATACCACCTTGTATTCCAAAAAGAATGTGGATGATATAAAGAATGCCCAAATCGGAGAAGATGGCTACATCACCATACCCGAAGCATGTATCATGTTCAATGTTGATCGAGATACGATTTATAACCGATGCCAGTCGTACAAAATACCCAAAATCAACAAGGGAAAATTTGTCATTGTAAGCGTTGAAGGACTTCGAAAAGTATTTGGTTCCGGAAATATAGCTATAAATAATGTTAATGAGCTACCGGGAGGTAATAATTTTGAAGAGACAAATAGTGATAAACAAAACGAATCAATAACCAAATAAGTTACACGTATGAATACCAAAGTATATTTGAGAAAGAAGAAACTAAGTAAAGGAAGAGTGTCGTTGTTTTTCGACTTCTATCCTCCCATCCGTATTCCTGATACTAACAAAATGACAAGACGGTATTTCTTGGGCATCCACTTGCCAGAAAAGCCGAAGAACTTTGCAGAGCGTGAGCAAGTCAAAAGCATTATGGCTAAAGTGGAAATTATGCGTCTCAGAGTTCTTGAGCAGCTTATCAATGAAAAGTATGATTTCTATGATAAGGTGGTTGAAAAGACTGACTTCTTAGAATATTTCCATAAAGAGGCTCTCAAACATAACAAGAAATGGCTGTTTGTCTATCAACATTTTGCTTCGTTTACAAATAATAAATGTACCTTTTCAGATGTGAATGTAGCTTTATGCGAGCGATTTCGTCAATATCTGATGAATACAACTAAGTTAAAGGATAAGAAAGTGAAGCTAAAACAGAACTCGGCAGCCGGATATTTTTCTACTTTCCGAGGCATGTTGAAAGTTACCTATAAACGGAGACTATTAAAAGAGAACATCAACGACTTCCTGGATAGAATTCCTGAAGAAGAAACTTCGATTGAGTATCTGACATTAGATGAACTTCGTCTAGTCATAAACAGTCAATGCCCTTTTCCTGTATTACGTAAAGCTTTCATCTTTTCCTGTATAACAGGAATGAGGCGCAGCGACATTCTGTCTTTGCAGTGGAGCGACATCAAAAAATTGCCCAAAGGTGGATGGTATGTCACAAAACGGATGATAAAGACCAAGAGTCTGGTGAATGTGCCCGTTGGAGAAGATTTGATTGAGTTGATAGGACCTTGCAAAGAAGGATTAGTTTTCAAAGGTCTACGTGTTTATATGATGACTTATCCGCTAAAAAAATGGTTAAAAGAGATTGGGATAAAAAAGAATATCCACTACCATTGTACAAGGCACACGTACGCTACAATGTCTTTGGCATTAGGAACGGATATTATTACCATCAAGAATATCCTCGGCCATAGACAAGAAAGCACAACGATGCGTTATACCAAGGTCATAAATCCGTTAATGGAACAAGCTGCCGAAAGATTAAACATTACAGCTATTGCTCAGAATCATGAAATGGATAAAAAAAATAAAAGCAAAGATTGAACAGCTCGACAATAAGCCGAAAATCATAGAAAGGTATCAAAGATTGGTAATATGGATGGTATTATTAGTCTTTGGTATGGTATTTACAAGTATACGAATGTACAAACTCAACCCTGCATTCACATTGGCTATATTTCCGGCATTATGTCTCTGTTTGGTATCTCTCCTTATCATATTTACAAAAAAAATCCTTGACCTAAGAACCAAAGGAGTACTTGATAAATATCAATCCTTTCTTGAAACACATAAACGCGACAAGGAATGGTTAAACAAAGAGATGCTCAATGAACAACATCTTAGCTGTAATAAAGTTGATGGCAACATACATCAGCGAAAAAAAGTATTGATTCAATATTATATCCAACAATTTGATGCTGTCATTGAAGATGAAGAGAAAGCGGATAAAAATGTTCTGGTACAAACGGAAGTTGCTATCCAAACCACCAAAGAAGACATGGCTAAAAAATTAGTTCAAATTCAGATGGAACATGAAGCCAAGATGAAAAATTTGGAAGAACGACTTAGCCTAGAAGCTATGCCTTCACAACAATATATAGATGCTATAAACTCCAATAATAGTAATAAATTATCAGCGAATGCAAAAAAAATTAATGAAGCATTTCGTTACATCTATACATATATAGACGACACATTAACTTGCAAATTTCACATTTACGAACTGGAGTATTTTAAAGTACATGTTTTTGAACATATCACTAACATTAAAGTGGACAAAAAGATCGAAAAACCTATTTCTTCAATCAATGGTATTCAGAAAAGTGATTTGGGAGGGTTCCTGCATAACCTTTTTGTAATGTGCAAATATTATAATCCACCATTGAAAAAGAGTGATTTCTTTGAGAATTGCCAAAAGTATTTCAATAAATCAATATGCGATACCGCAATACTATCTACCAATAGTACAAGAATAGCTAATGGTCAGAAGATTTTCCCCATTGACATGAAGAAGGATAATTTCTTCAAAGATTATCTCAAGGAAAAACAATAATCAGACTTTTGATTATCCAACACACCCTTAGCCTCAATACTCTGAACAGCCAGGATATTGAGGCTTTTCATTCCCATTTGTTAAGTCGCTTTAATTCTTTGACGGAAGCATGACGAACCTTTGACGAAGAAATGACGAGAAGCATTCGTCATCACTATTTACCATTTCTTTGCAGCGATAATCAAACTATTAGTATATATGATAAATGAAAGCAACTTCGGCAAAGTCACGCATGACAACCTGCCACAGGCAGTAGAGCATCTCATCAAATTACTGGAGGAGCAAGTTGAGAATGAGAACAAGGAGATTCCCATAGAAGAAGACGAAATGAATATTG
>JAVBVI010000119.1:0-15950 GCA_031554505.1 Bacteroides sp.
AAGTATGCCAACGTAGTCCTCGGACACGATAGCATCGACCATGTGATCAATAGCCCGGAGCCATTCCTCAACACCGTCATCGGCCGTTATGGTAACCGTATAGCAGGTGGTAAATTCATTTTGTTTGGCGAAGAACATTCACTGACTATCAACAACGGACCAAACTCGTTGCACGGCGGTCCGACAGGATTTCACACCCGCGTTTGGGAAGCCGAACAAACAGATGAGAGTGCAGTCACGTTCAAATACACTTCGGTCGATGGAGAAGAAGGGTTCCCCGGAACACTCGAAGTAGAAATGACCTACCACCTCGAAGACGATGATAATAATGCTACAGGAGCATTCGTTATAGAATATCTGGCAACTACCGACAAAGCCACTTTAGTAAACCTCACCAATCACGCTTTCTTCAACCTTGCAGGTGCTGCTACTCCCACCCCGACTATCGATAACCATGTGGTCACTATCAATGCCGATTTTTATACCCCAATAGATAAAGTATCCATCCCTACCGGAGAAATTCTGAAAGTAGAAGGTACTCCAATGGACTTCCGCACGCCACACACTATTGGTGAGCGTATCAACGACAAGTTCGAGCAACTGGAGTTTGGTGCAGGATACGACCACTGCTATGTACTTAATAAACAAGAAATCGGTTCACTCGACCTGGCTGCAACTTGTACCGACCATGCAAGCGGACGTACAATGGAAGTGTATACCACCGAAGCAGGCGTACAACTTTATACAGGAAACTGGCTCGGCGGATTCGAAGGAGCCCATGGCGCTACATTCCCCGCCCGCAGCGCTCTCTGTTTTGAGGCTCAATGCTTTCCCGACACGCCGAACAAGTCTCATTTCCCGACAGCCGCTTTGATTCCGGGCGACGAATACCAGCAAATCACCATCTATCGCTTCGGTGTTAAAGAATAACGAAACAAACTAACCCAATTTATAAACTTAAAAAACTTTTTAAAGACCATGACACAAGAAAAAAAGAGCTATGCATTGCCTATTGCAATCATGTTCGCCCTCTTCTTTATGATTGCCTTCGTAACCGGATTGCCAAGTCCGATGGGGGTAATCGTCGCTAAACAATTTGGCGCATCCAACTTCGAATCACAACTCGGCTTCTTTGCCAACTTCATAGCGTATTTCTTCATGGGAATACCCTCGGGCATGATGCTCAAGAAGATTGGTTACAGAAAGACAGCTCTGGCTGCCGTAACCGTTGGTTTCATCGGTGTGGGAACACAATATTTTTCAGGTGTGGTAGGCGAGTTCTCCGTGTACCTGATCGGTGCTTTCATCTCCGGTTTCTCTATGTGTATGCTGAATGCAGTGGTTAATCCGATGCTAAACACCCTTGGTGGCGGCGGCAACAAAGGTAACCAGTTGATTCAGTTCGGTGGCTCCATCAACTCAATCGGTGCTACCATCACTCCGATGCTGGTAGGCTACCTGATGGGTGCCGAAGCCGGACGTACTATCGAGAAAGCTAACCCTGCTATGTTCCTCGCTATGGGTATCTTCGCACTGGCATTTCTGGTATTGGCATTGGTCAAGATCCCTGAACCACATTTGGAGAAAGCTACCGAAAAGAAAATCAAAGACAAACACAGTCCGCTTTCGTTCCGTCACTTTGTTCTGGGAACTATCGCTATCTTTGTATATGTAGGTGTTGAAATTGGTATTCCGAGTACAGCCAACCTTTACATGACTGATACTACACAAGGTTTGGGCATGGATGCAGGTGTTGCAGGTACAATTGTAGGTATCTACTGGCTGATGATGCTTGTTGGTCGTCTGACCGGTGCTTCATTAGGTGCCAAATTCTCCAGTAAACAGATGATGATCTGTGTATCGACTATAGGCTGTATACTGTTGGTGCTGGCTATCCTGTTGCCTACAAGCATTTCGGTAGATATCAGCAATCTTATCGGCAAGGATGCCGTTATTCCCATCAATATTGTATTGTTTGTATTGTGTGGTCTCTGCACATCCATCATGTGGGGCGGTATCTTCAACCTCGCTGTAGAAGGACTGGGCAAGTACACAGCAGCTGCTTCGGGTATCTTCATGGTAATGGTTTGCGGCGGCGGTATCGTTCCGTTGATTCAGGGTTATGTTGCCGACCATGCCGGCTACCTTGCCAGCTACTGGGTAATGTTTGCTTGTGTAGCTTACATGCTGTACTATGCATTGATCGGTTGTAAGAATGTAAATAAAGATATTCCTGTGGAATAATCCACTCATCTAATAACCTCATAAATAATAATTATCATGGATATAGAACACGTAAGAAGTCGTTTCATCAAACATTTTGATGGCAGTACAGGATTTGTTTATGCCTCTCCGGGCCGTATCAACCTTATTGGTGAGCACACCGATTATAATGGCGGATTCGTATTTCCGGGAGCCATTGACAAAGGAATGATTGCCGAAATCAAGCCCAACGGAACCAATAAGGTAAAAGCGTACTCTATCGACCTGAAAGACTATGTGGAATTCGGTCTGAATGAAGAAGATGCTCCCCGCGCCAGCTGGGCACGTTACATCTTCGGTGTATGCCGCGAGATGATCAAGCGTGGTGTAGATGTAAAGGGCTTCAATACTGCTTTTGCAGGCGATGTGCCTCTGGGCGCCGGTATGTCATCATCGGCAGCATTGGAAAGCACGTATGCTTTTGCGTTGAACGAATTGTTTGGTGAAGGCAAGATTGATAAATTCGAGTTGGCTAAGGTAGGTCAAAGTACTGAGCACAACTACTGTGGTGTGATGTGCGGTATCATGGACCAGTTTGCTTCCGTATTCGGTAAAGCAGGCAGCCTCATCCGTTTGGATTGCCGATCGTTGGAGTACGAGTACTTCCCGTTCAATCCGGAAGGCTACCGTTTGGTATTGCTTGATTCAGTGGTGAAACACGAACTGGCTTCTTCTGCTTACAACAAACGTCGTCAAAGCTGCGAAACAGCCGTGGCTGCTATCAAGAAGAATCATCCGAACGTAAAGTTCCTGCGCGACTGCAATATGGATATGCTTAACGCCGTGAAGGGTGAGATTACCGAAGAAGACTACATGCGTTCGGAATACGTGATTGGCGAAATCCAACGCGTGCTCGACGTTTGTGATGCTTTGGAAAGAGGCGATTACGAGACTGTTGGTCAGAAGATGTACGAAACACACTACGGTATGAGCAAGTTGTACGAAGTAAGCTGCGAAGAGCTCGACTTCCTGAACGACATGGCAAAAGAGTGTGGCGTTACCGGTTCGCGTGTAATGGGTGGCGGCTTCGGCGGTTGTACCATCAATCTGGTGAAGAACGAATTGTATGACGACTTCATCGCTAAAACGAAGGATGCATTCAAGGCTAAGTTCGGTCGTAGCCCGAAGGTGTACGATGTTGTCATCAGTGACGGATCGCGCAAATTAGCATAATATTTCTCTTGTATATTGTAAGGGGATGGCATTAACGTCATCCCCTTTTTTTATAGTCATAGAAAGCTTTGCGAAAAATATTTTCAACTCATGTCACGTTTTACCTTCTCACACGTCTTCCCAATATAAATGGAACTCGAACGATTCAAAACAGATGTAGTACCACTTCGTGCCAAGTTACTGAACTACGCACGAAGGTTGACCGACGGTACTCCTGACGCTGAAGATGCAGTACAGGAAGTCATGCTGAAACTATGGGACATTCGCCATCGCCTGGACGAATACCGCAGCATCGAAGGACTCGCCATGACCATGACGCATCATCAATGCATGGACCAGTGGCGAAAGAAACAAACCGACACTGTATCCATTGACCAAATCAAGGATTTCGGACAAAGCAAAACGCCGGAACACTTGCTGGAAGAAAAAGACGAGTTTCAACTGATGCGCAACCTCATTGACTCGTTGCCCCCGCAGCAGCGAACCATCCTGTTGATGAAAGATGTGCAGGAGTACGAGACGACAGAGATTGCCGAAATAACCGGCTGCAACGCCGAAGCCATACGCAGTAATCTGTCACGTGCTCGAAAAAAAGTAAGAGATATGTATTTGCAAATCATACAGGAACGGGAAAGGAGAAAAGAAGCATGAATATAGAAGAATTGCTCAACAAGTATTTCGAAGGAGAAACGTCCTGTGAGGAAGAACGGGAATTACGCCGGTTCTTCAGCCAAGACATTGTTCCGGAACACCTGCAGATGTACCGCACACTCTTCGGCTTTCTGGAAAGCGAAAACAAGTTGTACCGGAGCGCTGCCGAAAGCATTGTATCAAGCCCCATGCCACGGTCGAAAAGCCAAATCATTCGTCGCCGGATGCTTTATACGCTGAGCGGAGTGGCTGCCGGATTGGTTCTACTACTAGGCATTACAGGCATTCAACGCCACTTAGACTCCTCTCCCGATGTTTATGTGATTATCGACGGAAAGAGATATACCGACCCGGAATTGGCGCGGAAACAAGCATTAGCTGCCTTCCAAAGCGTCAGTCTGAGTGAAGAAGAAGTATTCTCCGCCTTATTCGAAGAATAAAAACAAAAAGAAATGTATATGATGAAGAGAAACATTCGCATCGCAGCATTGCTCATTCTGCTAACGCTGGTCACCTCCGGTACCTGGGCACAACAGGGATTGCAGATTGCCAACATCTTCCAGAAATACGGCAAACAGAAGGGAGTCACGATGGTAGAAATGTCCAATGAAGTGTTGGAAACCTACCAGATGACACTGTACAAAAGTCTCGTATTCAAGGATGTAGAAGAAGCGCTCCCCGGTATTCTGCAATGCCTGGAAGCCGACAAAAAGAAAGCCAAGAAGGTAAAGGAAGTTGTACTGAACGGACAAATCCAGTCGGGCTACTACCAACTGCCGCAACTCAAAGAGGATGTCAACCGCTTTATCCTGTTCAAAACGGGTAAGAAGGGAAGCGCCAGCCTCATCTACATCGAAGGCGAACTGGATGCCGACGACCTGGTGACGATGTTGTTCATGAAGAAAAACGATTAAAACAATACACGTATGAAGAAACTTATTTTTACCCTCCTGCTGTTCCTGCCGTTGGCCATGACAGCGCAGGAAACCACGAAAGAGAGTACCATTTATGTAGACGGACAGAAGATTGTCGTGAAGCGCAGTGATAACAAAATCAAAGTAAAAGTGTACGAAGAAACCGTCAAAGGCGACACGATAGAGAACGACCAGATCTTCGAAGGCGTCTACCTGGACGGACAGAGCACCGAACGCCGCATGATCGTAAGCATTCCGTTCGTCAAGAAGAAAGACCGGTACCACTTCGAGCCACATTCTGCCGGTCTGTACATCGGCCAGAGCCGTCTGTACGACAACAAAAGCTTTGGTAAGCCGGGCGATGTAGACTTGCGTCTCTCCAAATCGTGGGAAATCGGGCTGAATCTGTTCGAAGGTGCCCTCCCGCTCACACGCGATCGTCATTGGGCCATCACCGCCGGGTTGGGCTGGGGATATACCTCCTTCCGCCTGGACACTAACAGCGCTTTTCAGGAAGTGAACGGCATTGCAGGCAACTATCCCGCTCCGGATGGTACGATGTACGATCAGAGTCGTCTACGCTATAACTTCTTCCGACTGCCGCTGGCGCTGGAATGGCAGAAGCGTGTCAATGGTCACGGTCTGCTCTTTGTCTCGGCCGGAGCCGAAGTAGAATGGCGGTACGGCATCAAGTCGAAAGTCAAGATCGACGGTGATACCCGCACACTGGCGAAAGACCTCAACACCCATCCCGTAGGCATCAATCTATTGGCACAAGCCGGATATGCCAATATCGGTGCATACGCCCGTTATGCCACTGCCAGCCTGTTCGAGAAAGGAAAAGGTCCTGAGTTGTATCCCTTCTCCTTCGGTATTTGCTGGTATTGGTAAACACGCCTTCAAGAATGTGTCAAAGAGCAATCGGGCTCTTGACACATTTGAATCAAGCAGAAGAAACAGGCTAATCAAAGCATTCATGAGGTTTATGAAAGATCGGAAAACATGTTAAAAGAATGACCGTATCAGCAGTTATTTCCTGTTTGCTACGTCTATTAACCATAAACAAAACAATGAATCAATGAAACCATTTGCCATTAGCCTTTGGATATTAATCCTCTTTGCATTTCCAACTTCAGGCAGCAACGTTATCCGGCTAAAGATAACCGATGAAACCTCGGCGCCTCTTTCCGACTGCAACGTATTCATGAAAAACAAATGTTATTTCCTGACCGACGACACGGGATGCATCGACATCCCCCTGACCTATTGCCATTCCGGCGACACGATACAGGTCAGCTACATGGGATTCGAAACTCTGCACATCGTCCTATCCCCGGTGCATCTGCAAAACCAACAGATACAAGTCTTTCGGCTAAAGCCCCAGACCTATGCCCTGGACGATGTCACGGTAACAGCCCATGCAGAAAAGTTCTTCGAAAAGAAGAAAAAGAATATGCTTCTCCCCTACTCGGACAAGCACCCGGTGCGCGTCCTTGCTTCTGTCAACATGGACGTAAACGGTGAACAAACCCAGGCATCGGGCCATCTGAATATACTGTTCCGACTCTCTGATCAGGAAGTAACCGAAAACACCTGTACTACAGACACCCTGCTGCTACGGCAGATCAAGCGCAATCTGGTACTGGCTTCGTACATACCTTATGAGTTCTGCTATCAGAAGTACCGGAAACTAACCGATGTATATTATTTAGGAATACAGAAAGACCGGTATGTTTTCCGCTTCGATGTAAAACCGGAAGCTGTAACCCACCCCTTTTTCGGCTTCCAACCGGGCGACGAAGTTTCCAGCATAGTCTATGTAGAAAAGAACGGATTCATATCCCGGATAGAAACCCGCACGAATGTGAAGTCCGGGAAATCGAAATCATACAATCTCTCGGTAGACTATATCGAGTACAAAAACAAGATGGCACCTGCCTATATCGACATAGCATGCATCCAGGAAAAGATATACCTGGAATTGATCTGCACTTACTAAGACTCTGTGGTGAATCTAGAACGGGAATCCGACTGCAAAGTGGAAAGCAAAGTCGCGACCGAACTTGGGATACAAAAACGGATAATGTTCTTTCTTGTTTGTAAAAGCTGGGTTGATCGCCTTCATACCCCCATCGAAACGCAGGATGAAGAAGTCGAGGTCCATGCGTAGCCCCAATCCGTAAGCCACTGCAATCTGCTTGTAGAACTCATTGAACTTGAACTTACCGCCGGGCTGGTTCTCGTAGTCGCGCACCGTCCAGATGTTACCCGCATCCACAAACACAGCACCCAGGAACTTCCAGAACAACTTGGTGCGATACTCGATACTGGCATCGAGCTTGATGTTGCCCGACTGGTTCAACAGATTACCGTCGCCCCTGAAGGAGCCCGGCCCCAGGTTGCGCACCGTCCATCCGCGTACACTGTTGGCACCGCCCGAGAAGTAACGTTTCTCGAAGGGAATCCCCTTGGCATTACCGTACGGAATAGCTACGCCTATCCCGGCATGGAAAGCCACCGAGTTACGGTAGTCTATCACCACGTTACGGGCATAGTCGAACTCACCTTTTATATATTGCGCGAAGGGGATGCCGAGGATGGCATACTCATTGTCCTTGTTCTTGTGTACATCCAGCGCACTCGACAAGAGATAGAGCAGATTGCCCGCCGACTCGATATTGGCACGGATAGAGTACGAGTTATTGGCCAGCGTATTGTTGACCAACGCGCTTCCGGAACTGTTGTACGTGTAGCTGTACCCCGTACGGACAATAAGCTGATCCTTGTAGTTGTACTCCAGGATATACTCCTGCCCCTGATCCACATACCGTTGGCGGAACTCCGGTGACACCCAAGGCAAGTAGAGATAGGACACATCGATCAGATCGAACCGGTGCTGCATACGTGCCCGTTGCGTCCACTTATAGCTCCAGGAAGCCGAGGCAATGGTGCGCGAGAACTCCGGTCGTATCTGATAAGTGTATTGCAAGCCCAACTCCGTATTGGCCCGGATGTTCCGCCGGAAGTCCGACGAGAGGAACGGGAACAGGAAGCTAGGGAAGAGGATGCTCGTTTCCGCTCCGTATTCGGTATAGTTGTTACTCAGGTAATTGCCTTGCAAACCGCTGATAGCCTCGTAGGCCCCACGGATCTTGAACATGAATGTCTCCGACCCTTTGAAGAGGTTGCGATGCTGGTAAGTCACCGATGCCGCCGCTCCCAGGTCGCCTGCCGAGTTGGTACCTTCTACCTCGAAAGCCACAGCCTTCGGCTTGTTCTTCGTCAGCAGCACGTAGCAGTTGAGCAGGGTGCTGTCGTTCTTCTGCACCTCGGTGAAGCGAATGTTGGTATACTTCAATGCTCCCAATCGTCCGAAGGTGGTATAAGTACGCTCCACATCGCGGATGTTGTACAGGCTTCCGGGGGTGACGCGCAGGTTGCTCGTCAGCACCTTTGGGCGAAGATACAGCTTGTCCTTATAGTAGATGGCATAGCCCTTGTAATGCAGCGAGTCGTTGATGTTCACACTGGTGGAAAGTGACGACTGGAACATATCGTAATCGGTCACAAAGTCCACATCGTTGATACGGTACTGGTAATGCGTCCGCGGCACCGTGTCCATGCGGCTTTCCCGGAACGGTTCGATGCGCATGGTCAGCTCTACCCGCCGGGTGCCGCTCACCGTATCGGCCTCATAACCGATGTACTCCTTGTTGAATTTGTAATAGCCGTTGCGCAGCAGGTAGTTGGTGATGCGTTGCCGCTCACTGTCGAGCACATTCACATCGAACAACATGCCCGGTTTCAGCAAACTGTTGGCAGAGTCGGCTTGCAGGTATTCGGCCACACGGACATCCTTGATATCATAATTGATGGTACTTACCCGGTACGGCAGTCCGGACTCTACGTTGTACCGGAGCTTCAGCTTCTTTTTTTTGACTTGCGTGGTGAGCTTCACCGAGGCTTCCATATAGCCCATGTTGTGCACAGCCTTGGTGATCTCTTCCTGTGCCCGGACGGCATCGCTCTGGTTGTATATCACCGGAGCGTCGCCAATGCGGCGGAGCAACTTGTTCCAACCGGTGGAGTCACGGCCGGAAAGGTTGTACACATACAGCTGGGTCTTCACCAGGCTGAACCATTTGGAGTTGGGATTTTGCCGGAGATAAGTCTTCAGGGAGGAAGGTTTGATGCGC
Organism: Bacteroides sp.; assembly: GCA_031554505.1. Lineage (GTDB taxonomy): Bacteria > Bacteroidota > Bacteroidia > Bacteroidales > Bacteroidaceae > Bacteroides. The sequence goes on from JAVBVI010000119.1 coordinate 9,197, forward strand.
TTGTTGTCCGAATGTATCTTCACTTCGTCGAGCAGGTATGCACCGTCGGGCACATACTTGGTGGACGAGCACGAAGCAAGAATACTTATTAATATAAAGAATAACGTGTTACGAAAGCCTCTCCTCATATATTCGCGATGATATAAGACTGTACCGGGATTAATGCCGCAAAGGTAAGAAACTAAATCAAATAACTCAAGTTTTGCAGGCGATTTAGTTCCCGCAAGCAAGTATATTTAAAGATATTTCAAAAATAATCTTATATTAGTTTGCTTATTTAATTTTAGTATTTAACTTTGCGATTAAATAAATGAATTAGCAAGAAAACAAGTCTTATGAAAGTAGAAGAAAAGAACATGGAACACCAGATTCTCGACGCAGCCGAAGAGTTGTTTCTAGAACAAGGATTTGCGAAGACAACCACAGGACAGATAGCCAAACTGGCTGGTTGCAACCAGGCGTTGGTACATTATTATTACCGCACGAAGGACAACCTGTTCGAGAAGATATTCGAAGAGAAGGTACGCATGATCGTAAACAATATCCTCACAGTAAACACCAGCGGAATGGCTCTTGAAGAAAGAATAGCCCAAATGGTCGGACTGCATTTCGACTTCCTGATGCAGAACCCCAAGCTGGTTCCTTTTGTATTCACCGAGATCATTTCCAATCCGGAACGTCTCCAGTCGATGGTTGAGAAACTGCATGTATACCCTCATGCCATCTTTGAGCAATTGGATGCCGAACTGAAAAAAGAGATCGCGTTAGGAAATATCCGCCCCATTGAAACGATCGACCTGCTGATCACTGCCGTATCGCTCAATGTGCCGCCATTCGTGGCCTTCCCTTTGTTGCAGAAAGCATTCAATCTGCCCGAAGCCATGGTGAAGGAAACACTGGAACGCCGGAAGAGTGAGGTAATTGCTACAGTTCTAGCCCGGATAAAAAAATAAACAGAACCTGCAATTCATTGAATAGACTGATTATTTGATGAATACATTGCAGGTTTTTATTTGCCCGTCAGTTAATTAACTAATTAAATAATAAAGTTAATACATATAACCATGAAAAGAAGAGCTATCATTCTTAGCATTTTATCATTGGGGTGCTTTGCGGGCTATGCCCAGATAACCATCGAAAGCTGTTATCAGAAAGCACAGGCCAACTACCCGCTCATCAAGCAGTACGACCTGATCGAGAAGACAAAGGAGTACAACCTCTCCAATGCCAACAAAGGGTATCTGCCTCAAGTCAGCTTTTCGGCCAAGGCTACGTATCAGTCGGACGTAACGAAGTTGCCTATCGACCTTTCGCAAATGGGCATACAGGGAGTAAGCATCCCTACTCTGAGTAAAGACCAGTACGGTGCCACCATCGATGTCAACCAAAGTGTATGGGACGGCGGCGCCATCAAATCGCAAAAGGAAGGTCTGCGCACAGCAGCCGAAGTAGAGAGAAAGAACAACGAAGTGACTATCTACTCCATCAACGAGCGGGTGAACCAACTCTATTTCGGGATACTCCTGGCCGATGCCCAACTCCGGCAGAACTTGTTGTTGCAGGAGAACTTGCAAAGAAGCTACGATCAGGTGGCCTCCTACGTACAGAACGGAATAGCCAACCAGTCCGATCTCGATGCCATCCGCGTAGATCAGCTAAAGGCGCAACAAACCCGGACCACGTTTGTGAATACGAAGAAAGCTTATGTAGATATGCTGTCGCAACTGATCGGTGAACCGCTCGCCGTAAACACGGAGTTCGTAAAACCCGAAGCCATACGCCCCGGCACACAGACCATCAACCGACCTGAACTCGATCTGTTCAATGCACAGATCGATAACTACGAAGCCAGGAACCGGGAGATAACCTCCGGGGTGATGCCCAAATTGGGACTTTTCGTCACAGGTGGATACGGCAAACCGGGCTTGAACATGCTGGAGAACGACTTTTCGGCCTACTACATGGCCGGCGCCAAACTATCCTGGAACATCGGGAACTTCTACACCCGGAAGAACAACCTGAAGAAGATACAAAACAATATCAGCTCGGTGGTAACGCAGCGTGAAACATTCCTGTTCAACACCCACCTCGATATCACTCAGAAAGACAATACCATCGACAACTACTTCGACCAACTGAAGTACGACGATGATATCATCGCCCTGAGAACTTCCATCAAGCAGGCATCGGAAGCCAAGATGGCCAACGGTACCATCTCGGGAACCGACCTGACCAGGGACATCAACGCCGAGCAAGTGGCTATGCAGGACAAGATTCTGCACGAAATGGAACTGCTGCACGCCATTTACGACCTGAAGTTCGCAACCAACAATTAAATCCCTCTTCAACAAACAATAAAAAATATAGATATGAAAACGAATACTCTTCTCATCCTCGGACTAACAATGGCTTTCACAGCCTGTGGCAACAAAAGCGGTCAGTATGACGCATCGGGTATATTCGAAGCTACCGAAGTCATCGTTTCGGCCCAAGCCAACGGCGAACTGATGGAGTTCAATGTCATGGAGGGACAAGACCTGACAGCCAAAACACAGGTGGGCTACATAGATACCACCCAGTTGTACCTGAAAAAGAGGCAGTTGCTAGCCAATATGAAATCGGTAGAAAGCCGCCAGTACAATGTGGGCAGACAGATAGCTTCCATACAGCAACAGATCACCACCCAGAAGAAGGAACAGAAACGATACGAGAATCTGGTGAAATCGAATGCTGCCAACCAGAAGCAGTTGGACGACATCAATGCCCAGATAGCCTTGCTCGAAAAGCAATTGTCGGCCCAGACGGAAACATTGGAGAATAACAACCGGAGTGTTTCCGGCGAAAGCTCGGGACTTGTGATGCAGGTGGCCCAGATCGATGACCAGATAAAGAAGAGCCTCATTTCCAGCCCCATCGACGGAACGGTTCTATCGAAGTATGCCGAACAGGGCGAATTGGCTTCACAGGGCCGGAGTCTGTTCAAGGTGGCCGATATCGCTAACATGAACCTGCGGGTGTATATCACTGCCGACCAGCTCACATCACTCAAAATCGGGCAACAACTGAAAGTGTATGCCGACCAGGGAAAAGAAGACCGGAAAGAATACCCGGGAACCGTCATCTGGATCTCGGACAAAGCTGAGTTTACCCCCAAGACCATTCAGACAAGAGACGAACGGGCCAATCTGGTATATGCCGTAAAAGTAGCCGTGAAGAACGATGGCCTTATCAAGAAAGGAATGTACGGAGAAATCAAAATCAATTGACAATTGACAGTTGACAATTTTAATAATCTATTTTTATGTTTTCTCTTTCAGTAAACAACTTAAATAAGTCGTACGGAAACGTTCAGGCACTGAAGAACCTGAGTTTCGACGTCAATCCCGGAGAGATTTATGGCATTATCGGTCCCGACGGAGCCGGCAAGACCACTCTCTTCCGGATACTGACTACCCTATTGCTGGCCGATAGCGGAACGGCTATCGTGGATGGGTTCGACGTAGTGAAAGACTACAAGCAAATCCGGAACTCCATCGGCTACATGCCCGGCAGGTTCTCACTCTATCAGGACCTGACGGTAGAGGAAAACCTGAATTTCTTCGCCACCGTCTTCCATACTACCATTCAGGAGAACTATTACCTGATAGAGGACATCTACAAGCAGATAGAACCCTTCAAACACCGGCGGGCCGGCAAACTCTCGGGTGGTATGAAGCAAAAGCTGGCCTTGAGTTGTGCACTGATACACAAACCCAGCGTACTGTTCCTGGATGAGCCCACTACCGGCGTCGACCCTGTATCGCGCAAAGAATTCTGGGAGATGCTAAAAAAGCTGAAAAGCCAGGGTATCACCATCCTGGCCTCTACCCCGTACATGGACGAAGCCACACTTTGCGACCGTATCGCCCTGATGCAGAATGGAGAGTTCATGCAGGTGGACACGCCTCAGAACATCATCGATGCATTCCCCGAAACACTTTGGTCGGTACGTTCCAACCAGATGCACAAGCTGCTGAAAGATTTGCGCGAGTTTCCTTCTACCAAATCTTCGTTCTCTTTCGGCGAGACCTTCCACGTGACAGTTCACGAAGGCGCTACCCCCGACAATCTAAAGGTGTACCTGCGCAACTACGGCCACTCGGACATTGAGATCCGGACCATTACCCCCACCGTGGAGGATTGTTTCATGTTATCATCTCAACAAACTGCACCATGAAGAAAGAAGTCATACATACGGAGAACCTCACCAAGAAGTTCGGCCACTTCACCGCTGTGGATCGCATCTCCTTTTCCGTAGGAGAAGGTGAGATATTCGGCTTCCTCGGTGCCAACGGAGCCGGAAAGACCACCGCCATGCGTATGCTGTGCGGGTTGAGCCATCCCACGTCGGGCAAGGGAACCGTTGCCGGGTTCGATATCTTCCGGCAATCGGAAGATGTCAAGAAAAACATCGGTTACATGAGCCAGAAGTTCTCCCTGTACGAGGACCTGAAAGTGTGGGAAAACCTGCGGCTGTTCGGCGGCATTTATGGCATGAAGAGTAAGGAGATCGCCACCAAGACCGATGAACTCTTGCAAGAGCTGAATTTCCAGTCGGAACGGAATACACTGGTACGCGACCTTCCCCTGGGATGGAAGCAGAAACTCTCATTCTCGGTGTCCATCTTCCACAATCCGCAGATCGTGTTCCTGGACGAACCTACTGGCGGAGTGGACCCCATCACCCGGCGCCAGTTCTGGGAATTGATATACAACGCTGCCGACAAGGGCATCACCATCTTCGTCACCACCCACTACATGGATGAAGCCGAATATTGCGACCGCCTCTCCATCATGGTGGACGGCAAGATCGAAGCGTTGGACTCGCCGGGTAACCTGCGACAACAGTTCCAGGCACAGACCATGGACGATGTTTTCCAACAATTGGCCCGTAAAGCAACCCGTAAAGCAGATTAACGATTATGAAACAATTCCTGACATTCGTAAGAAAAGAATTTTATCACATCTTTCGTGATAAGCGTACCATGCTGATCCTGCTCGGCATGCCGATTGCGCAGATATTGCTGTTCGGGTTTGCCATCACCACCGAGGTGAAGAACACGCAGGTGGCCATCTTCGACCCGTCCCGGGATGCTTCAACAGAGCTTATCCGGGAGCGCTTCCAGGCCAGTGAGTACTTTACCATTGCCCAGGAGTTGACCAGCCCCGACCAGATCAACGATGTATTCAAATATGGTAAGATCGGCTTAGTCATCGTTTTCAGCGATAACTTCGCCGACAACCTGTTGCGTACGGGCGAAGCGGCCGTCCAACTGATAGCCGACGGTACCGATCCCAATCAAGCTTCGATGCTCGTAGGATATGCTTCGGGCATACTGGGTTCCTACCAACAGGAGCTTACCGCACAGTACCAAACGTCGTTCCGCATTGCCCCGGAAGTAAAGATGCTGTACAACCCGCAAGGGAAAAGCGCCTATAACTTCGTACCAGGTGTGATGGGACTTATCCTGATGCTGATATGCGCCATGATGACCTCCATCGCCATCGTGCGGGAAAAGGAAATGGGAACGATGGAGATTCTGCTTTCGTCACCATTGAAGCCCATCTACATCATTCTGGCCAAGGCGGTGCCCTACTTCACGCTATCCATCTGTAACCTGATCACCATCCTGCTCCTGTCGGTATATGTACTGGGAGTACCCATCGCCGGAAGCCTGTTCTGGCTGGTGTTTATATCGCTTGTGTTCATCTTCGTGGCGTTAGCATTGGGACTGCTCATATCTACTTTGGTTAATACCCAGATGGCAGCCATGCTGGCCTCGGGTATGGGACTGATGATGCCCATCATGCTGTTGTCGGGTATGATATACCCCATAGAAAGTATGCCGGCCGTGTTGCAGTGGTTTTCCACCATCGTGCCCGCCCGTTGGTACATCGCCGCCATGAAAAAGGTCATGATCGAAGGTGTCGAGATACAATATGCTTTCAGGGAGGTGTGCGTACTGGCTGTCATGGCCGTTGTCCTCCTTACATTCAGTCTGAAGAAGTTTAAAATCCGATTAAATTAAGCCGCCATGTTGAAGTTTTTAATAGAAAAGGAATTCAAACAGATTATCCGGAACTCATTCCTACCGAAAATGATTATCGGAATGCCTTTGATGATGATGTTGGTCATGCCCTGGGCGGCCGATCAGGAAGTCAAGAATGTCAAACTGAGTGTTGTCGATAGTGACCATAGTGTCTATTCGGAACGGTTGGTACAGAAAATAACCTCTTCCGGTTATTTCCAGCTGACAGATGTATCGGCCACCAACGGCGAAGCCATGAAAAGCATTGAGTCGGGTCAGGCAGACATTATTTTGGAGATCCAGCCAGAGTTCGAACGGAATCTTGTCAACGAAGGGACAGGCCAGGTCATGATTTCGGCCAATGCAGTCAACGGAACGAAAGGTACTCTGGGTTCTTCTTACCTCTCGTCGATACTCACCGATTATTCAGGAGATTTGCAGGAAGAATACGGTATACATACAGCCGGAGCCAGTGCCGAAATCCCAAGCTTCAGCGTCATGCCGCAATATAAATTCAATCCGCATCTGGATTACAAGGTGTTCATGGTTCCTGCCCTGATGGTGATGTTACTGACCATGCTCTGCGGATTTCTTCCGGCGCTGAACATTGTCGGGGAGAAAGAAGCGGGTACCATCGAGCAGATCAATGTGACTCCTGTCAGCAAACTGATGTTCGTACTGGCCAA
>JAVBVI010000081.1:0-51956 GCA_031554505.1 Bacteroides sp.
AGCCATTCTCTCACGGAAACCGTGTTTGTTCTTTCTCTTTCTGTTCGAGGGTTGATAAGTTCTCTTCATTGCTATATATTTTTATTGTTATTATTCTACGTAACGGGCTGCAAAAATAGTCACTTTTTTTAAATTAACCAAGGAATAACGCTTTTTTGCTCTAAAGTTTTTGGCTTTTTTGCCGATTTAGATTACTTTTGCACCCGGAACACTGTTTCTAAAGGCTTGAAATTCATCAATTAGATTATAAAACAAAAAGAAAAAAGTATGGCTACCACTGCAGACATCAAGAATGGCATGTGTATCGACCTCGACGGTCACTATTATTTCATCACCGAATTTTTGCACGTTAAACCGGGCAAAGGCGCCGCTTTCGTTCGCACGAAAATGAAGAGCGTAACTACCGGACGTACATTGGAAAAAACATTCAATGCTGGCGTAAAGATCGAAGAAGTTCGTATCGAGCGTCGTGCATACCAATACCTGTATCAGGACGATATGGGCTACAACTTCATGAGCCAGGAAACATTCGAACAGATTCCCATCCAGAAGGAACTGATCAATGGTGTAGAATTCCTGAAAGAAGGCTTCATCGTTGATGTAGTAAGCCATGCCGAATCAGAAACTGTTCTGTACGCTGAAATGCCCGTAAAGGTTCAGTTGCTCATCACTTATACCGAACCAGGTTTGAAGGGTGACACTGCTACCAACGCCACCAAACCGGCTACGCTGGAAACAGGCGCTATCGTACGCGTTCCATTGTTCATCAACGAAGGCGAAACAATCGAAATCGACACACGCGATGGTTCGTATCAAAACCGCGTGAAAGTATAATTCGAGGGAACGCACAAACCTTTCCCGACAAAGCAACTTCCATTTCCCCCACCAGGGTTTTATTCTGGGGGAAATGGAAGTTTATTTTTGCCGTATTGTCAGAATAAAAGAAATGAAGACGAGGAGAAAAGAGACAGAGCTGGATGTCGATTTTATGAGAGGTCAAGATCCTTTAACTATAGAAGAAGAAAACGACAAAGAGGAGAGCAACTGATGCTTCCAAGAAAACATTGGCATAATAGTAAGAGAGCAAAAGCAAACCAACTTTTGCTCTCTTACTATTTTAAGACGCCCAAAGAACACAACTTCAAGCACTCATCTCAATAAAAATCTGAAATATTTTATGTACGTTTGCAACAGGAAATAACAAATCAGATATGCGCTACTCCCTCATCATCCCTGTATACAACCGTCCCGACGAAGTGGACGAACTCCTGCAAAGTCTCACCACGCAGCACTTCCAAGACTTCGAAGTGATCATCGTGGAAGATGGTTCGTCCATTCCCTGCCGGGAAGTGACGGCACGATATACCGATCTACTCGACATCCGTTACTTCGAGAAACCGAACTCCGGGCCGGGGCAAACCCGTAACTACGGTGCCGAACGCAGCCGGGGCGAATACCTGATCATTCTGGATTCCGACGTGATACTGCCCGAAGGATACTTCGACGCCGTGGAAGCCGAACTGCAACGCCAACCAGCCGATGCTTTCGGAGGCCCCGACCGAGCACACGACTCCTTCACCCCGATGCAGAAAGCCATCAACTACTCCATGACGTCGTTCTTCACCACCGGAGGCATCCGGGGCGGAAAGAAGAAGATGGATAAGTTCTATCCCCGCAGTTTCAACATGGGCGTGCGACGCGAAGTGTACGAGGCATTGGGCGGCTTCTCGAAGATGCGCTTCGGCGAGGACATCGACTTTAGCATCCGCATCTTCCAGGGCGGATATGCCTGCCGGTTGTTTCCCGGTGCCTGGGTATATCACAAACGGCGCACCGACCTAAAGAAGTTTTTCAAGCAGGTACACAACTCGGGTATCGCCCGCATCAATCTCTACAAGAAGTACCCCGACTCGTTGAAACTGGTGCACCTACTTCCGGGCGTTTTCACATTAGGCGTTGCTTTCTTCCTGACAGGTGCCCTGTTTTGCCTGTACAGCCTCCTCCCACTCTTGCTCTACGCCTTGCTGGTATGCATTGACTCGACCATTCGGAATCGAAGCCTGCGTATCGGCCTTTACTCCATTGCCGCCTCATACATTCAGTTACTGGGCTACGGAACCGGATTCTGGCGTGCTTGGTGGAAGCGTTGCGTACGCTGCAAAGACGAGTTCGAAGCCTTCCAGAAAAACTTTTATAATTGACAGTTGACAATGGACAGTTATTCTAAAGTGAATGCTTGTCAACTCTCCACTCTCAACTCTCCACTCTCAACTAATTAAACGATGAACAAAGTACAAAAACTATCTATCCCCCAATGGGCCGAAGAAGACCGCCCGCGCGAGAAAATGATGAACAAAGGAGCCGAAGCGCTGAGCGATGCCGAACTGCTGGCCATCCTCATCGGCACAGGTAACACTGAAGAGAGCGCCGTATCGTTGATGCAGCGCATCCTTGCTTCGTGTGGTAACAACCTGAATGAGCTGGCCCGCTGGGACATACACCGATTCTCGCAGTTCAAAGGCTTTGGGCCTGCCAAAAGTATCACCGTCATGGCCGCACTGGAACTGGGCAAACGCCGCAACCTACAAGAAGCCAAAGAACGGAAAACCATTCAATGTGCCAGCGACATCTACGCCCTCTTCCAACCCATTCTGGGTGACCAACCGCAAGAAGAATTTTGGATTCTGCTACTGAATCAGGCTTGCAAAGCCATCGACCAGATACGCATCAGCACGGGAGGCATTGACGGCACGTACGCCGATATTCGTACCATCCTTCGCGAAGCTTTATTACAACGGGCTACCCAACTCATCCTGGTGCACAACCACCCGTCGGGCAACGCACGTCCCAGTAACGAGGATAAGCTTCTGACACAACGCATCCTCAAAGGTGCACAGACCATGAACATCTCCCTAACCGATCATGTTATTGTTTGTGACGGGAAGTTCTTCAGTTTTGCAGACGAGGGACTGCTCTAAATCAAGATTATTACTATATTTGCAATCGATAAGAAGAATGATTATGACAAAATTTGAGATAGAAGAGAAAACGGTGCAAATGCTCAAGACGGTGTATGACCCGGAAATTCCGGTCAATGTCTTCGATCTGGGCCTGATCTACCGCATCGAAGTGGACGATGAAGGCAAAGTGGAGATAGACATGACGCTGACCGCACCCAACTGCCCGGCGGCCGACTTCATCATGGAGGACGTACGCCAACGTGTTGATTCCATCGAGGGAGTAACCCAGACCACGATCAATCTGGTATTCGAACCGGAATGGCACCGGGACATGATGAGCGAAGAAGCTAAATTGGAATTGGGCTTCCTGTAATGAGTATACAATCTGTAAATATCTGTCAATGAAGAACATCTATTTCTTGTCCGACGCTCACCTCGGATCGCGGGCCATCGAACATGGCCGCACACAGGAGCGGAGGTTGGTCAACTTTCTGGATAGCATAAAGCATAAAGCTTCCGCTGTGTACCTGCTGGGCGATATCTTCGACTTCTGGTACGAGTTCAAGTTGGTGGTACCCAAAGGATTCACCCGTTTCCTCGGAAAACTCTCCGAGCTGACGGACATGGGGGTAGAGGTACATTTCTTCATCGGTAATCATGACATATGGGTAGGCGACTACCTGAACAAGGAGTGCGGCATTATCATCCATCGCGAACCGCTTACCACGGAGATTTACGGCAAAGAATTCTATCTGGCACACGGCGACGGCATGGGCGATCCAAACAAAACCTTCAAGTTGCTCCGGGCCATGTTCCACAGCCAAACCCTGCAAACACTCTTCTCGTCTCTACACCCGCGTTGGAGCATCGACCTGGGACTTTCCTGGGCCAAAGCCAACCGACTGAAACACATGGGCGAAGCGGAACCCGAATACATGGGCGAAGACAAAGAGTTCCTCGTACTCTACACCAAGGAGTACCTGAAGAGCCATCCGAACATCAACTTCTTCATCTATGGACACCGCCACATCGAACTCGACCTGATGCTGAGCGCCTCTGCCCGTGTACTGATCCTGGGCGACTGGATCACACACTTCTCCTACGCCGTGTTCGACGGAGAAAATCTCTACTTAGAGACATTCATAGAAGGTGAAACGAAAGTATAAAGTAAGAGAGCCGGCTATTCCTCATTGGAAATAGCCGGCTCTCTTATTTTTATATTAATTCTTAATATCTACCTGCTTTGGCAATACGTTTCGGAATATCGATATTATCCATCTTGCCCTGAAAGAGTTCGGAACCTGCACCAATGGCATATACCGGAACATATCCGGCCGAGTGTCCGCCAGTGGTCCACCCGATCAGAGCAATCTGGTTGATCACTTCCTTGGCACGAGCTGCCAGCGGTTCTGTTCTGGAATAGAGGCTTTCTTCGTATACAGCTTTGTTCTGCACAAACGACACTTCGAATTCATCGCGCAACATACGTTCTTGTGCCCAAGTCAGCGGGAGCTTTGTCCAGAATCCCATCTTCTCGCCCAACAACGTCTTTACATCTTCCCATGCCACGCGGTTATTCTTAGCTTTACGCAGACTGCTCAAGGCATTGGAGAGCTCGTCCTGCGACAGGCTCTGGTTGGCAAGCGCTTTTAAGTTCAGTGTATAGCCACGTGCACCCAAGCCCAAGCCTCCTGTTTCGTGGTCGGCGGTGACAACGATCAATGTTTCTTTCGGATGTTTCTTGTAGAACTCATACGCTATCTTAACAGCTTCGTTGAAATCGACTACTTCATTGAATACAGTAGCCGCATCATTGCTGTGGCAAGCCCAGTCTATCTTACCCCCTTCTACCATCAGGAAGAATCCCTTCTTGGCATCCTTTGACAGGAAGTTAATGGCGCTTTCGGTGATTTGCGACAGCGTCAGGTCATCAGCTTTGCGATCGATGGCATAGGGCAATGCACTCGGGCTCTTGCCATCTTCCTGAATCAGGATCATCTTCTTGGCAGTAGCCGACTTCGCTTTGAAATCATTATATCCCTTGGCAATAACATAACCAGCCTCATCGAACATCGGAAAAACCGAAGGAGCTTTTTTACCATCTTTATCGGTATCCGGTTTCAGAAAACCTCCGCCGGCGTAGAAATCGAAGTTAGCTTTCGGAAGATCGGTAGCAATCTCGTAGTACCAGTCGCGTTCGAACTGATGGGCATAGAAGGCAGACGGAGTAGCATGATCCACACTCACGCTGGTAGTTACGCCTACTCTGCGACCCGCTTTCTTAGCCTTCTCGGCTACCGTCTCGAGGCGTTCTTTATTGGGTCCCACACCAATAGCGGCGTTGTATGTCTTCACACCGGTCGAAAGTGCCGTTCCGGCAGCCGATGAGTCTGTGATGGAGTTCGTGGCCGCGAATGTCGTAGCCATGCTTGCCACCGGGAATTGAGTAAATAACAGAGGCTCTACGCCAATGCGGTTCTCATTCTTATCGGCCAGGTACATTTCCGTACCGTTTACTTGATTTACGCCCATTCCATCGCCGATGAAATAGAATACATATTTAGCTTGACCATTGACTGCAACGGCAATCAAGACAAGGAATAAAAGATTGATGAATCGTTTCATGATCTATGAATTTTGTTACTGAAAACAAAGATAGTCGAATTTAACTTAGCAAATAGCAAAAGCATCCGAATAAAACATTAAAAAAGGCCGTACCGGCTTGCGGTACGACCTCTTTATTGCATGTTGTTTGTCGTTTATCTATTTATTTTTTCAAAATAGCCAATGTATCCGAGGCAATAAGCATCTCCTCGTCAGTGGGTACTACCACCACTTTTACTTTCGAGTCTTCAGTGGAAATAATAGCCTCTTCGCCACGAACCTTGTTCTTTTCGAGGTCGATCTTCACGCCCATATATTCCAAACCTTCACACACACCGGCACGAAAGCCAGCCTGATTCTCGCCCACACCACCGGTGAAGAGGATCACATCCACACCACCCAGCGCTGCAGCGTACGCTCCAATGTATTTCTTCACGCGGTAGAAATACATATGTTCGGCGAGTAAAGCTTTCGGGTCACCTTTCGAAACAGCATCTTCCAATTCGCGCATGTCGCTCGATACACCGAAGATACCCTGTACACCGCTCTTCTTGTTGAGCAGGTTGGATACACCCGTAGTATTCAGGCCTTCTTTTTCCATGATGAATGTCACTGCTCCGGCGTCGATATCACCGCTGCGGGTACCCATCATCAGCCCCTCCAACGGAGTGAGTCCCATGGTAGTATCCACACATTTACCATCCTTGATGGCCGAGATAGAACCGCCGTTACCGATGTGGCAAGTGATCAGTTTCATGCCTTTGGCCGGCATATTGAGGTATTCACACACCCGGTTGGATACGTAACGGTGCGATGTTCCGTGAAAGCCATAGCGACGGATACCGTATTTTTCGTATAGTTCGTAAGGGATGGCATACATGTAGGCGTAGTCGGGCATCGTCTGGTGGAAAGCTGTGTCGAACACCCCTACCTGCGGCACCTTCGGCAAAATAGCCGTAACAGCGTTCACACCTTTCAGGTTGGCCGGGTTGTGCAGAGGAGCCAGATCGTTACAAGCAGCAAAAGCGTCGAGCACTTCCTTGTTGAGCAGCACCGATTCACTGAAGCGTTCGCCTCCGTGCACCATGCGGTGACCTACAGCATCAATCTCGTCCAGAGACTGGATAGCACCATATTCATTATGCGTTAATGTTTTCAGGATGAACTCCACCCCTACCGTATGTTCGGGAATGTCTTTGTCGAGTACTTTTTTCTCACCGCTAGGCAATGTCAGTTTCAGGAACGAACCTTTCAAACCGATTCTTTCGATGCCTCCCTGGGCGATCACTTCTTTCTGTGTCATGTCGAACAGCTTGTACTTGATGGACGAGCTGCCGCAGTTCAATACCAATATCTTCATCTTATTCTGTTATATTATTGTGCATTCCGGGCAGCAATGGCCTGGTTGGCTGTAATAGCAATCATTCGGTAAATGTCTTCGATGGAGCAACCGCGCGACAGGTCGTTCACCGGACGGGCGATACCTTGAAGGATCGGGCCGATGGCTTCGGCATGTCCCAGACGTTGTACCAACTTGTACGAGATATTACCCACTTCCAGACTCGGCACGATGAGCACGTTGGCTTCGCCGGCAATCTGCGAACCCGGAGCTTTGCTGGAGCCGATGCTCGGAACCAGTGCGGCATCCGCCTGCAATTCACCGTCGATCAGCATATCGGGTGCCATCTTTTGGGCGATACGTACGGCTTCCACCACTTTGTCCACCACTTCGTGCTTGGCCGAACCTTTGGTAGAGAAGCTAAGTAGCGCCACCTTCGGCACTTCGATACCAGCCACGGCTTTCGCTGTCTGCGCTGTACATACAGCTATCTGTGCCAGTTGTGCAGCATCGGGTACCGGAGTCACTGCTACGTCGCCCATCACAAGCAAGCCGTTCATACCATAATCGGGTGCTTTGGTCAGCATCAGCATGGCACCCGACACACAGGTGATTCCCGGCAGGGTCTTGATAATCTGCAACGCGGGGCGGAGCACATCGCCTGTGGTGTTGCACGCACCGGCCAGCTGGCCATCGGCATCGCCGTTCTTGATAATCAAACAACCCAAATAGAGCGGATCGACTACCAGTTCACGAGCTTTTTCTATCGTCATACCTTTGCTTTGGCGAAGTTCGAACAATAATTGGGCATATTCTTCCTTCTTCGGATGACAGGTAGGATCGATAATGGTAGCCATACCGATGTTACCCAATCCCCACTTCACTGCATTGCGGATAATCTCTTCCGGATTGCCCAGCAGGATAAGGTCGGCTACTCCATCTGTCAAAATTTGATTGGCAGCTTTCAAGGTACGTTCTTCGGTTCCTTCAGGAAGAACAATGCGCTGACGATTGACTTTCGCGCGTTCAACGATTTCGTTAATCAGATTGATCATGGTTCTATAATAATTTTATATCTATAATTCCGGTGCTGTTTTCTTAATCCGCTGCAAAAGTAGACAAATTTGCAATATCCACATTGCAAAAACTACTCTTTTTTATGTAAAATTTGATTCTTTCCGCATTTGTTTCACTTTTTCTTCCTTATCCATTGAAAAGATTCTTTATCACAAAGCGAATTCCACCGGAGAAGCGATTCCGTTTTGCAACTAATTGTCTACTTTTGCGTTCTATTGTAAGTAATGCTTAAAGAATAACTTGGACAGAATAGCGCTACTAAGCAGATTTTTCTCTGTAGGTACAGAGATTTTCACGTTTAGGTAAACAGAAAAATCTCTGTACCTAAAGACCTGTAGCTCTCATGAAAACTGTCCCAACTAATCTTTTTACGATCACTAAAAGAAAGTAAGTTCTATGATACGTCAATGTGCTATCCTGTTCGGATGCCTGGCTTTGGGCGAGTTAGTGGTTTATCTCACCAACATTGAGCTCCCGTCGAGCATCATCGGAATGTTGCTGCTTACCCTGTTCCTGAAATTAGGTTGGATTAAGCTCTCCTGGGTACAGGGCATGTCCGACTTTCTGGTAGCCAACCTGGGTTTCTTCTTCGTCCCGCCCGGGGTGGCCATCATGCTTTACTTCGACCTGATCGCAGCCGAGTTCTGGCCCATCGCCATCGCTTCCATCGTCAGTACGGCCTTGGTACTTGTTGTTACCGGCTGGGTACACCAACTAACACGCAAACTGAAATGAGCTTCTTAGAAAACGAGTTTTTCCTGCTCGCCATCACCTTCGGTCTTTACTTTCTGGCCAAGTGGTTGCAGAAGAAGACCGGGTTGGTACTACTCAACCCCATCTTGCTGACCATTGCCGCCCTGATCATCTTCCTGAAAGCATCGGATGTGAGTTACGAAGCCTTCAACAAAGGAGGCCGTTTCATCGAGTTCTGGCTGAAACCAGCCGTCGTGGCCCTAGGTGTTCCGCTGTACCTGCAACTGGAAGCCATCAAGAAACAACTGCTCCCCATTCTGCTGTCGCAACTGGCTGGTTGTGTAATAGGAGTGGTCTCCGTGGTGCTTATTGCCAAGTGGATGGGCGCTTCGCAAGAAGTTATCCTGTCACTGGCTCCCAAGTCGGTCACCACCCCTATTGCTATGGAAGTGACCCAGACACTGGGTGGTATTCCGTCGCTCACGGCTGCCGTGGTGGTTTGCGTCGGTTTGATGGGTGGTATACTGGGAGTACAAGTGATGCGGATGACTCATGTGGGTAGTCCCATTGCCCAGGGATTGTCGCTCGGAACGGCTGCTCACGCCATCGGGACCTCTACTGCGATGGATATCAGCAGCAAGTACGGAGCCTACGCCAGCTTGGGTTTAACAATCAACGGCATCCTTACAGCATTATTAACTCCAACAATTCTCCGATTAATAGGTGTTATCTAACAAAATGGCATTATCTTTGTTATTTAGATGAAATAACATCCACTAAAATTTTTATGATTGAGTTCAAAGACATTACGCCGGGTGACAAAGAGGCAATCATGGCCTTCACCCTGAACAGCAAACGCAGAAATTGCGACCTCGCTTTTGCCAATCTCTGTAGTTGGAGATTCTTATACAACACGAAGTTTGCCATTATTGACCATTTCCTCGTATTCAAGTTCTGGGCCGATGGAGAATTGGCTTACATGATGCCCGTCGGCGACGGCCCCATGGATAAGGTGATACGTACTCTGATGGAAGATGCCCGCCTGGAAGGACAACCGTTCTGTATGTTGGGGGTATGTACTGACTGCAAGGAAAAGCTCGAGGAAATAGCTCCTGGAAAATTCCAGTTCCAAACCGATCGCAATTATGCCGATTACATCTACCTGCGCAGCGACCTGACCACGTTGCGGGGAAAGAAGTTCCAATCCAAGCGCAACCATACCAACAAGTTCCGCAACTTGTATCCCAATTACGAATATACACCCATCACCCCCGACCGCATTCAGGAATGCTTAGAATTGGAAGCCGAGTGGTGCAAAGCCAACGACTGCGCTAAACACGAAGGTACCGGCAACGAACGCCGTGCACTGACGTATGCACTGAACCACTTTGAGGAGCTGGGACTGACGGGCGGCATCCTGCATGTCGACGGAAAGATCGTTGCTTTCACTTACGGTATGCCTATCAATCAGGACACCTTCGGCGTACATGCCGAGAAAGCCGATACATCCATTGAAGGAGCTTATGCCATGATCAACTACGAGTTTTCCAACCGTATCCCGGAACAGTACACCTACATCAACCGGGAGGAAGACCTCGGCATCGAGGGATTGCGCAAAGCCAAGCTATCCTATCAACCTACCCTCATTCTGGAGAAATACATGGCCTGCCTGCAAGAACAACCTGTAGAAATGGTCAACTGGTAAGCTATGATCAAAGAGAAAGTCAAAGCGCTATGGCAACTCTGTTTCAACGACAGTGAAGAGTATGTCGATCTGTACTTCCGTGAGCGGTACAACAATGAAGTGAATATCGCCATCGAAAGTGGAGAGGAAGTGATTTCCGCTCTGCAAGCCCTTCCCTACCCGATGACTTTCTGCGGTACTACCATACAGACTGGCTATATATCGGGAGCCTGTACCCATCCCGACTACCGGAGCAAAGGGGTGATGCGCGAGTTACTGAAGCAAACCTTCGCCCGGCTGTGGCAGAAGGGAATACCCGTAAGCACACTCATCCCTGCCGAGTCGTGGCTGTTCACTTACTACGAGCGACTGGGCTATACTCCCATATTCTACCATACCAGGCGAGATGTGAATTGCGACCTGCTCACCCCGATGCCTGGCATGCTCTGCACACAGACCAACCAGTTCAACGAGCGTCACTACCAGTACCTCAGCCGCAAGCTGGCCGAGCTACCTTGCGCCATACAGCACACCGTCGAGGACTATAAAGTCATTCTCGAAGCATTGGCTTTGGAGCGCGACTATGTGTATGTGGTATTGCAGAACGACCGGATCTCAGGACTGGCCGTCGCCTGGAAGACCAGCAAGGGACTTACCGTCGACACCTTCCTCACCGAGAGCAAAGCGGCCGGGCGAGCCCTACTCCACCATATCGCTAAGATTAATAAGTGTAGAGAACTCACCCTCCTGCTTCCTCCGGGCAAAGGAGAAGTCCGCATACCATTCGGAATGGCACGCATCATTCAGGCGGAGAGTATATTGAAGCTGTACGCCGCCGCTCACCCGGAAGTCTACATGGAATTTGAGTTGTTCGACAAGAATTTATCTGCCAATAACGGGTTTTACACCCTCAAGGATGGCAGTTGTCAAAAGAAAGAAGAGATGCACCCGGCACCTCTCATGCGATTGACGAGCGGCGAATTAGCCCATCGGATATTCGCCACTCCCCAACCGTATATGAGTTTGATGCTGGATTTATAATCCGCTAAAGTCCACTCCCTCGAACACCAGCGAAGGTATACGCCAGGACGAAGTGAGGCGCGGGTCGTTGCCGGTTTCCACCAGCGAATTCCACAGCGTAATCATGTTTCCCGTCACGTTCATCTCCGAAAGTGGTTGCGTCAGTTTACCGTTTTCGATGAGGAAGCCTTCCACACCGTAGGAGAAGTCGCCTGTGGTGCTATTGCAGTTGCCACCGTTGAAGCCCGTCACCAGGATGCCGTTCGGCACATCGGCTACCAGGCCGTTCAAGTCTTTCGCTCCCGTCTGCATAATCAGGATAGACGGGCCGCTAATGGTGGGTTTCACCTTCATCTTCCGGGCGCTGTACGTATCAATAAAGTAAGTATTCAACATACCGTTCCCGAAAATCGTCCGGCGTTCCGTTGCCACCCCTTCGCCATCGAAATAGCGGGCGCCCGAAGCGCCGATCAGGTGCGGTTCGTCGACCAGCGTGAACTTATCGCTTCCCACCTTCGCACCGAGCTTATCGAGCAGGAAAGAGTTCTTCTGTTGCAGAGATTGGCCGGTCAAGGCACTCAACATGGGACGCAGCAGTGACGAAGAGACCATTGGGTCGAGCACCATCGTGTATTTGCCCGACTGGATCTTCTTCTGTCCCAACTTGCGGAGTACCCGTTCCAGTGCCGTACGTCCGATACCTTCCTTGATCAGCTTATCAAAGAACAACGCATCCTGGTACCACCAGCCCGATGGGCGAGCTTCGCCTTCGCCTTTGATGGTCACATCGGCCGAAAGCGAGTACCATGAGCGCTTCGTTTCGCCTTCGAAACCGTTGCTGGTCAGTATGTATCCGAAGTTCTCGCCATCACTATATGATGTGCTGACAGAGATAATCCGTTCGTCTTTGCCCAGTACCTCTTCGGCGGTTGCTTTGGCCAGCGCCACCTTATCGTCCGGTTGAATAGAAGCCAACTTCGGGTCGAGCAGTTCCAAGTCGGGGTTTCCACCTTTATAGAAAAGGGCTGCATCGGGCAGGGACCTATCTTCGTCTTTAGCCAGATAACGGGTGGATTCCACGCTATTCTTTATGGATGTTTCCAGTTCTTTCTTGTCCAAGCGGTTGGTGGTAAACGAACCAAATCGTCCGTCCACATAGAGCTGAATGCTCATTTGGTTCTCTGATGCCTGTTGCAACTTGTCCATCCGTCCGTCGCGAAGCTCGAAGGAGGTGTTCGATCCGGTACCGATGCCCACTCTGGCCGACTGGCATCCGCACTTTTGGGCATATTCCAGCGCCCATTGTGCCAGTTTCTTATTACTATCTGATATCATAGTGTATTTTGCTTTTACTGATTAACTCTCCCCACCTACCGTGAGTTTGCTTACCAAGGCCGACGGCATGCCGCACGTCACCGGACATGACTGTCCGTCCTTGCCGCAGGTCCACGTACCGTTGTCTATCTGGTCGTTGCTGGCCACCATGGTGATATCAGCCAACGCTTTCGGACCGTTGCCGATGATGTTGATATCCTTGATGGGCTGCGTCAACTTACCGTCCTCGATGAGATAACCCGATTTCACGAAGAACGTGAAGTCGCCAGCACCGATCTGCACCTGCCCGTTGGTAAACTTATCAACAAAAACGCCCCTTTTCACCGTGGAAATGATATCCTCTTCCTTCATGTTGCCCGGCTCCATGTAGGTAGCGCGCATACGCGGGATGGGGAAGTTGCGGAACGACTCGCGCCGTCCGTTGCCCGTGGGAGCAATGCCATAGTGGTTGGCGCTGATACGGTCGTGAATATAACTGGTCAGCACACCGTCCTTCACTAAGTACGTCTTCTGTCCTTCCACACCCTCGTCGTCGAAGTTCACCGAACCCCGGTTGAAGGGAATGGTACCATCGTCGATGACCGAGATATGTTCGTTGCAGATCTTCTTGTTCAACTGATCAGAGAAGATTGATACATTCTTCCGGTTGAAGTCCGCCTCGAACGCATGTCCAATGGCTTCGTGCAGTAAGATACCCGATCCACCAGCTCCCATTACCACCGGCATTTCGCCGCCTTTCGGCTTGATGGCTTTGAAGAGGATCGATGTGCCGTCTACCGCTTCGCGTGCGATGACATCCACTACCTCGTCGGTCAGGAAGTCGAAGCCCTTGCGGTAGGCTCGGGCGGCATACCCGTTCTCCGTCTTACCATTTTCGGACATGATGCAGGTGGCTCCCAGCGTCACCATGGGGCGGTAGTCGTAGTACATCACCCCTTCCGAGTTGCAGAACAGGATGTGCGAGGTGCTATCGCTTTGCGAAGCCATCACCTTCTGCACGCGGCTATCCATGGCAAATATCTTGTCATTAAGTCTCTGGAGGTAGGGCATCTTATCTTTCAGGCTCACCTCTTCCCAGGAGGAGTTCACCGGATAGAAATTCTTACTCAGGGCTTTTTCCACCAACTTGGCCGATACCTTGCCCTTGCCCGACGAAGCGATGCGGGCAGCCGTACGAGCCGCTTTCACCATCTCGTCCAGCGTTACGTTCTCCACATAGGCATACCCGGTCTGGTCGCCCTTAAGAACCCGCACGCCCATACCGAAGTCAACGTACGAGTTGCACCGGTTCACGGCTCCATCCTGCAAACTGATTGAATTCACAAACGTGTGTTCAAAGAAAAGGTCGGCATAATCCCCCCCCTTTTCCAGGGCGGCAGCCAGTACCTTCTTCATGTCCGCCTCGCTCACGCCGAAGTGATTCATGGCCGATGCCACGGCGGCTTTCCGGTCGGAACCTCCCAAGGCACCGCCCAGAGCGGCGGGCATGCCCAGAGCCGAGCCTGTTGCCAGCGAACCCAGCAACGCCATTCCTCCCGTTCTTAAAAAGTTTCGTCTATCCATATATTCTATGTAAGTTAAATATGTTATTTGTTTTGATTCACCACAGAGTCACACAGAGTTCCACAGAGTTTTTATTTTTCACTACAGAAGGGAGACAGAAGAATAACTTAAAACTCTGTGGAACTCTGTGTGACTCTGTGGTGAACTAATTCTTTACGCGTTTTTCGTCAACATGCTTTCCAGCTCCTCGCCGCTGAGCCGCAGATAGAACTGTCCGCGGTAGGCCACCGAGATGGCGCCGGTCTCCTCGGACACGATGATGGCATGCGCGTCGGACTCCTGCGAAATACCCATCGCCGCCCGGTGCCGGAGGCCGAGTTCCTTCGGGATGTCCAGGTCGTGCGACACAGGTAGGATGCACCCGGCCGCCTTGATGCGTTTCTTACTGATCACCATGGCACCGTCATGCAACGGGCTGTTCTTGAAGAAGATGTTTTCGATGAGTCGCTGATTCACGTTAGCATTGATCACTTCGCCCGTGCGAACCACCTCATCCAGCGGCACGAGATGCTCCACCACAATGAGGGCGCCCACCTTCTGCTTAGCCATGCTGATACAGGCCATTACCACCGGCAGGATATCTTCGTGCTCCACCTTCTCGGCTTTGTTGCCCGAGAGGAAGCGAATGAGCGCGCTGAAATGCCGATGCGTACCAAGAGTAAGCAGGAAGCGGCGTATCTCATCCTGGAAGAGAACGATGAGCGCCAGCACACCCACGCTGACCAACTTGTCGAAGATGGAACCGAGCAGTTTCATCTCGAGCACCTGCGACACCACCAACCAGATCAGGATGAATACCAGGATACCGGTGAATATGTTGATCGACCCCGAAGCCTTCATCAGCTTGTACGTGTAGTACAGCAGGAGGGCCACCGACAGGATGTCGATAAAATCTTTTATTCCAAATTCAATAAAAGGCACTGTTCTGTTTACTATTTAGCTATTAACAATTGACTATGATGTTTCTCTCATGCGTTTTCTTTCAGTTGGCCGACGATGCGAACAGCTTCTACCGCCTGGTGCACATCGTGCACACGGAGAATGGAAGCACCTTTCATCAAGGCTACGGTGTGGAGCACCGTGGTACCGTTCAGGGCATCCTGCGGGGTTCCTCCAAGAAGCCGGTACACCATCGACTTGCGCGACACGCCCACCAGCACAGGTAGTTCGAACACCCTGAACTCGTGCAAAGCAGACATCAGCTCGTAGTTGTGCCGCAAAGTCTTCCCAAAACCAAAGCCGGGATCGATGACCAGATCCTTCGCCCCGAGATCGCGCAGTTGTTGTATCTTCCGGGAGAAGTAGTAGAACACTTCGCGCAGCAGATTGTCATACTGCGGTTCGCGCTGCATATCCTGCGGCGTTCCCTTCATGTGCATCATCACATACGGCACACCCAACTCGGCCACGGTGGCGAACATCCGTTCGTCCATCTCGCCGGCGGCAATGTCGTTGATGATAGACACCCCATACTCTTCCACACACATCCGGGCTACATCGGCGCGGAAGGTATCGACGGACAAGACAGCACCGGGATGATTCCGGGTGATGATACCCAGCCCGACACGCAAGCGGCGCATTTCTTCGCCGACCGATATGTGTTCGGCATCCGGACGCGAGGAGTAAGCCCCCACGTCGATGATAGATGCCCCCTCGTCCAGAATTTGGCGGGCACGGTCGGCAATCTCCGCTTCGGTTTGCGAGCGGGCTCCGGCAAAGAAAGAATCGGGAGTGACGTTTAGTATGCCCATCACCTGAGAAACCGACAAGTCGAGCAACTGTCCGTTGACGTTCAGGTAGTGGGGAGTAGAAGGGAATATCATCATACTAATTCCGGTTTGATTCCTGCAAATGTAACTAAAAATTTCGGAGGAGCTGCGTGTTTTTGGGGGAAATATGCCAGTCGAATAGAAAGACTCCTGCCTTGCGACAGTTTCATGCCTTGAAACACATTGTTTCATACGAGGAAACAGAGTGTTTCAAGGCATGAAACGAAGTGTTTCCTCGTACGAAACAACCGCAGAGCAGGAGTCTTTTCTTTCGCGTCCGTTAATTCACCTTGGGTTCCTGGTTATTATTCGCCGCAATCCATTATCTTTGCAGTATTGTATTACATAGCATATGGATGATATGAAAATCTCTACCTTATACCACATCTTCCAGGACTGCTCAGGAGTAACCACCGACAGCCGTACCTGCCCAAAGGATTCTTTGTTCATCGCCCTCAAAGGGGACTCGTTCAATGGAAATGCTTTTGCCGAAAAGGCACTGAACAGCGGATGCGCCTACGCCTTCGTCGACGAATCGGAGTATGCAGTGAAGGGTGACTGCCGATACGTACTGGTGGACGACTGCCTGCAAACCCTGCAACAACTAGCCAACTATCACCGCCGACAACTCGGTACACGCATCATCGGCATCACCGGCACTAACGGCAAAACGACCACGAAGGAGCTGATAGCCGCCGTCCTGTCGCAAACATACCACATACTCTATACACAGGGTAACCTGAACAACCATATCGGTGTTCCCCTCACCCTGCTCCGGCTCACGCCCGAGCACGAGTTAGCCGTCATCGAGATGGGAGCCAGCCACGAAGGCGAGATCAAACTTCTGGCCGAGATAGCCGAACCCGATTACGGCATCATCACCAACGTAGGCAAGGCGCACCTGGAAGGTTTCGGCTCCTTTGAAGGAGTGATCCGCACCAAAGGCGAGTTGTATGACTTCCTACGCCGAAAGGACCAGCCGATCATCTTCCTCCATCAAGACAATCCATACCTGAGCAAGATGGCCTACGGACTGACGCCCGTCACCTACGGAGAATCCGATTCGCTCTTCGTCAGCGGGCATGCCACGGGCAACTCCCCCTATCTCTCTTTCGAATGGCAGCAAGGCGGGAACGACGAACGCCGCGAAGTACACACACTGCTCATCGGCGAGTACAATCTGCCCAACGCCCTGGCTGCCGTAACCATCGGCAGCTTCTTCGACGTTCCACCGGCGAAGATAGACGATGCCCTCACCCGGTACACCCCGCAAAATAACCGTTCGCAGCTGAAAGAGACGGGACGTAACACCCTGATCATCGACGCCTACAACGCTAACCCCACCAGTATGATGGCCGCCTTACAGAATTTCAGTCGCATGACGGTCGGCCGCAAGATGCTAATCCTGGGCGATATGCGCGAGCTGGGTGCCGACAGTGCTGCCGAACACCAAAAGATAGTAGACTTTATCCGGGAAAACCGGTTCGAAGAAGTACGGTTGGTAGGCGAATGCTTCTCTGCCGCGGCACATCCGTTCCGACGGTATGCTGACGTAAGCGAGTTGATTAAGGAGTTGGAAAGCGAACAGCCCGCAGGCTACACCATTCTGATCAAGGGATCGAACAGTACCCGGCTGGGCACTGTGGTGGATTATCTCTAAACTCTACGCTTTCTTCCGGAAGCGGGGAGCCAGCACATACGTAGCAAACAAACTAGCCAGCAAAGCACCCGTGGCATTGGCGGTCAGATCCAGCCAGTCGCCACCGCGGTAGGTAGTGGCATACTCCTGCAACAGTTCTACACAACCGCTAAACAGCACCGGGCAGACAAAAGCCCCTAGCCACCCGTGCCACAACGGCGCGTCCATCTTCCGATGTGCGCGGAAGAACTCTAGCCACAACATACCCGACATACCAAGGTACATACATACGTGTACAATCTTATCCATGCCCGGAACTTTGTCCAAATCCGTACTGGGCGGTTTGAAGAACGATAAATAAATCACTACCAGAATGATAGCTAAAGAGAGAGGATACTTCTTAATATAATATACAATTCCCATTTTTGTTACGTTTAAACCGCAAATATACGGAACTTTTTCTATCTTTGTGCGTTATGCTTCCACAATAAACCTATAACATACGGGCACAACAGGCTTATGGAGAAGAAAGAAAGAGCCAACTTCGGCAGTAAAATAGGTGTAATCCTGGCAGCAGCCGGTTCGGCGGTAGGGTTGGGTAACATCTGGCGATTTCCTTATGAAACGGGCAATAACGGTGGCGCCGCCTTCATCCTGGTCTATCTGGGATGCGTGTTCCTGATGGGGCTTCCCATCATGATCGCAGAGTTCACCATTGGCCGGCGTTCACGGGCCAACACGGCCGCCGCCTATCGGATACTGGCCCCAGGTACTCCCTGGAAATGGGTGGGACGGATGGGCGTTCTAGCAGGCTTTCTTATTCTCAGTTATTATACAGTAGTGGCAGGCTGGACACTGGAATACATCTTCGATGCTGCCACCAACCGCTTCGCCGGAAAGACTCCCGATGATTTTCAAGCAGCTTTCGCCTCCTTCTCGGCCAATCCCTGGCGACCGCTTCTCTGGCTGGTAGCTTTCATGCTTGCTACACACTTCATTGTGGTCAAAGGGGTGGAGAAAGGTATCGAGAGAGCCTCCAAGATTATGATGCCGGCGCTGTTTATCCTCCTTATTATATTGGTAATCTGTGCGGTATCGCTGCCCAATGCCGAGAAAGGCATCGAGTTCCTGTTGAAGCCCGACTTTAGCAAGGTAACCAGTAGTGTATTTCTCAGTGCGATGGGGCAGGCATTCTTCTCGCTCAGCCTCGGCATGGGATGCCTCTGCACTTACTCGTCTTATTTTGCGAAAGAGACTAACCTGGGCAAAACCGCTCTCAGCGTAGGACTTATCGACACGTCCATTGCTGTACTGGCTGGTTTCCTGATATTCCCGGCTGCCTTTTCGGTAGGCATTCAGCCCGATTCGGGCCCCAGCCTCATCTTTATCACCCTGCCCAATGTATTCCAACAAGCCTTCAGCGGAGTACCGGCGCTGGCGTATGTGCTTTCCATCGCATTTTATGTACTCCTGGCCATGGCAGCGCTTACCTCCACCATCTCTCTGCACGAGGTGGCCACAGCCTATCTGCACGAAGAGTTTAAACTCACCCGCAAACGGGCCGCTACGCTGGTCACCGTGGGTTGTACCATTTTGGGTGTGTTCTGTTCGCTCTCACTGGGGGTCACCAAGGGATGGACGCTCTTCGGCATGGGTACGTTCGACCTGTTCGACTATGTTACGGCTAAAATAATGCTCCCACTGGGTGGAATGTTCATATCCATCTTTGCCGGATGGTACCTGGACAAGAAGATTCTTTGGGCCGAAGTCACCAACGACGGCACATTGAAGATGCCTGTCTACAAACTCTTTGTATTTATTCTGAAATTCATTGCCCCGGTAGCCATCGCACTGGTGTTTATTAATGAACTAGGATTATTGAGCTAATGAAGTGGAAAGATATACTCTACTGTACGCGTGGAGAGCGGCGGGGACTCTTGGGGCTGATTGTCCTGGTGTTCCTGATCTACTCCCCGGCCATCTTTCTTCCTCCGCGGGTGTGGGATCCACTCCCAGAGGATGAAGGGTTCCGGAAGGAGTATGACTCATTTCTGGCTTCGTTGCAGGAAGAAAAGCCCTCCAAACCAACGTGGCCAAAGGGGTTTCATCCAGCCTACCTGCAACAGAAAGTAGTTCTGTCCCCCTTCGACCCGAACACGACCGACTCGGTTGGTTTCGTCCGGATGGGGCTGCCGTCATGGATGGCGCGCAATATTCAGCGTTACCGCGACAAAGGCGGGAAGTTCCGCCGGACAGAAGATTTCCGGAAGATATACGGGCTGACCGAAATGCAATACGCCGCCCTCCTTCCTTATATAAGAATTGACGAAGAATCGCAACGGAAGGATACCATCCGGCTTTGGACTGAACGGTTACCGGCCGACACGGTGAAGTTCGTCAAGTACGCGGCAGGAACGGTGGTCCCGCTCAACCAGGCTGACACGACGGAACTAAAGAAGATTCCCGGCATCGGGAGCGGCATTGCCCGCCGGATTGTGGGCTACCGCAAGCTGTTGGGTGGATTCTATTGTGTGGAACAATTGGCCGAGCTACAATTGTCGGTAGAAAAACTACGGCAATGGCTGGACGTACAACCGGACGAAACGCAACGCATCAACCTGAACAAGGCCAGCATCGAACGGATCAATGCACACCCGTACATCAACTTCTACCAAGCCAAAGTCATTGTGGAGTACCGCCGCAAGAAGGGCGAACTGAAAGCTTTACACCAGCTCAAGCTGTACGAGGAGTTCACGGCGCAGGATCTGGAACGGATGGCACCGTATGTCTGCTTCAACTAATCAATGATGGCGCCATCGACCATGTGGATGGTGCGGTCAGTAATGCGTGCCAGGTTCTCGTCATGCGTCACAATGACAAAAGTCTGCCCGAAGCGGTCGCGCAGATCAAAGAACAGTTGGTGAAGTTCTTCCTTGTTGTGTGTATCCAGACTACCCGAAGGTTCGTCGGCCAGAATCACCGCCGGATTATTGATCAAAGCACGAGCTACAGCCACCCGCTGCTTCTCTCCACCCGAAAGTTCGTTCGGTTTGTGCGAGGTACGGTCGGATATTCCCATGAATTGCAGAATTTCCATGGCATGGGCAGTCGCTTCTTTGGTTGGCACTCCGGCAATGAAAGCAGGAATCATGACATTCTCCAAAGCTGTAAACTCGGGCAGCAGTTGGTGAAACTGGAACACGAAGCCGACACGCTTGTTGCGGAAGGCGGAAAGTTCCTTCTCCTTCAGCCGGCTGACATCTGTACCATCGATGGTGACGATGCCCGCGTCGGGTTCGTCGAGCGTACCCATGATTTGCAACAATGTAGTCTTCCCGGCGCCACTGGGGCCGACGATGCTGACTATTTCTCCTTTGCCTATCTCCAGGTCGATGCCTTTCAGCACCTGCAGCGAGCCGAAGCTCTTGGTTACTTTCTCGATCTTTATCATGTGAATCTACCTTTTTACTAATTACATTACAGTCGTTTGATGACGTACTCGGCCAGGAAGCAACCGAAGACAGCGGGCATATAGCTCACTGTGCCGCAGGTGGACTTCTTGTTCATCTCGTCGTCGGTGAGCACTACCGCTTTTGGATCGGCCTGTTCGGTGCTGAACACCACCGGGAGCTTCCGTTTCACACCCATCTTCTGCAACCGCTTGCGTACGGCCTTGCTCAGTCCGCAGTGGTACGTATCAGAAATGTCGGCAAAGCGCACCTGGGTGATGTCGCTCTTGGCTCCGGCTCCCATGCTGGAAAC
The DNA here is from genome assembly GCA_031554505.1 of Bacteroides sp. Classification (GTDB taxonomy): domain Bacteria; phylum Bacteroidota; class Bacteroidia; order Bacteroidales; family Bacteroidaceae; genus Bacteroides. The sequence goes on from JAVBVI010000081.1 coordinate 21,446, forward strand.
GATACGGATGCGACGCTGCAAAGCGTGAACTATCAGGAAACATTTCGGGCTGAGCGTATCGATGGCGTCGACGATGAAGTCATATGGCGCCGCGTCGAGCAGTTCGGGGATGTTCTCGTCTTTCAGGAATACCGGAAGCACGGTAAGTTGCAGTTCCGGATTGATGAGCCGGAAGCGTTCGGCCAGCACTTCGGCTTTCTCCCGCCCGATGGTATCGTAAAGCGCCGGCAACTGCCGGTTGATATTCGTGGGCTGTACCGTGTCGGCATCAACAATCGTCATCCGCCCCACTCCAGCCCGGCAAATCATCTCGGCAGCATAGGCTCCTACCCCGCCCAATCCTACCACAAGCACGTGCGCGGCAGCCAGACGGTTCATCTTTTCCTCACCCAGCAACAACGCCGTGCGCTGTTGCCACTCCGGCAAGGCAGCCGATTGTATCTTTTCTGCGTCCATCAACTCTTCTTAAACCATTTGTAAAACCAGCGTCCTACGCTTTCGTAGCGCGTCGTATCGCTCTGGTGGCGCGGGTCGGAGAAGGAAACCATCTCCTGCGGGTCGCCATATTGGTCGGGATACAGGACAATCAGGCTGCAATTGTTGAAGTACTTGGATATCTCCATCGGCAGCCGTTCGAAAGCCGGGTCGTACGACATGAATCCACGCCGGGCGCTGACGATGACAAGCAAATGGTCAAAGTTGACCACATTACTCAGCATCAGCAAGTCGTCCCACGAATCCATCTTCACATATTCGGCCCGTATACCTTTGTGCTTCTTTCCTATATACGCTTCAATGTGCTTCAAAGTTTCAGGATGGGCATGAAACTCTACCCGGCAACCCAGCTGGCTACCCATGCGGCAGATACGTTCCAACCACTTGAAGAAACCGATTTCGTATTCCGCTTTCGGCGGTACGGCTACCACGATGCGACGCAAAGTATTCACTGGCATCAGGCACTTCACCACCATCACCTGCTTGTGCATACCTTTGAGCAGGTTTTCGGTCAGTGAGCCGAAGAAGGAATCGACCAGGGTGATCTTGCGGTGCAGACCGATGACCACTTCCGAGGCATTATACTCTTTCAGTGTATGGATGATACCCGAAGCAATGTTCAGGTCGAACCGGGTCAGGGTGTTCACCGCCACATCGACAGCCGCTCCCACCTTAGCTGTTTTCGCCAAGGCTCGCTTTCCTTGCATAAGTCGGGCTTCAGACGCATTACTATCGTTCATCACGCTCAGGGCGGTGAGCCCGTCCTTGCGTTTTTCATCCCGCATGATCAGCGCCATGTTGACCAAGTACTCGATGGTATCGGGATTGGCTACCGGAATCAGAATATTTTCTTCCTCTTGTTGCTTCTGGTCGCCGCTGTCCAACTCTTCGTGTACCACCAACTTGCGCGATGCGTGCTCGGTAACAATGGAACTGATGATGCAGGTGAACAAAATCATCACCACCGTACCGTTCAGTACATCATCGCTAAGCAGTTTTACACCGGGAGATACTTCTATCTTATTACCAATCAACACGGCCGCCAGGGTAGCTGCCGCCTGTGCGTTGCTAAGCCCGAACATCATGGAACGTTCGAAGCGATGCATCCGGAACATCTTCTGTGTAAAGAAGGCCGCCAGCCACTTACTCAGCGTAGCTATCACCGTCATCACCACAGCTACCTTGAACGCTTCGCCACCGGCAAAGAGCGTCCGCACATCGATAATCATACCGACACCGATCAGGAAGTAAGGGATGAAGAGGGCATTGCCCACAAATTCGAGGCGGTTCATCAGCGGAGAGAGATGCGGGATGAGACGGTTGAACACCAACCCCACCATAAAGGCTCCAAGGATACCTTCGAGCCCGGCTATCTCGAGCATGCCGCCCCCAAGGAACATCATCGCCAGCACGAAAGTGAACTGCATGATGCCATCGTCGTACTTGCGGAAAAACCAGCGGGCGATGCGGGGGAAGAAGAAAATAATAAGGAAACAAACCAGAACGACTTTCACCGTGAGCAGCACCCAGAACAATCCGTTCAGCTCGCCCCGGTACATACCGGCTATAACGGCCAGTATCAGCAACGCCAGCGCCACCGTAATGGCCGTTCCGGCAATGGAAATACTAACACTGCGCAGGCGTGACAGGCCATACCGGCTCACAATAGGATAAGCGATCAAGGTGTGCGAGGCGTACATACTGGCCAGCAAGACGGACGTCACCAGCCCATAACCCAGCAGTTCCATGCTACTCCAGATACCCAACCCCATCGGGATCAGGAAAGTAAGCATTCCGAACATCAACCCCTTCATCCGGTTCTTCTTGAAGTCCTCCATATCCATCTCGAGTCCCGCCAGGAACATGATGTAGTACAGACCTACTTTGCCGAAAAGCTCGAAGCTGGCATCCCGTTCCAGGACATGAAACCCATGTTCACCGATGACCACCCCGGCCAATATCATACCGATGATATGGGGTATACGGAGCCTCCCCAGCAGGATGGGAGCGAATAAGATAATGGTAAGTACCAGGAAGAATACCCATGCGGGATTCGTTATAGGGAATTGAAAACTAAGGTCGAGCCAGTCCATATTAAGCAATGTTTGGGGTTTCCTGCGCAAAATTAAAGAAATAATTATCAATAATATGGCGATTGGTTCTAATTTTGCAGCCGAGTATCGGCTATTCGACAGAAAAGCAGGTAGAAAGATGTATTTTTATTTATCCAAAAACAAAAGAAAAAAGATGAAAGTAGCTATTGTTGGCGTAAGCGGCGCAGTGGGACAAGAGTTCCTACGCGTGCTCGATGAAAGAAGTTTCCCGATGGACGAGTTGGTTTTGTTCGGCTCTAAACGTAGCGCCGGAACCACTTATACGTTCCGCGGTAAACAGATCGAGGTAAAGCTCTTGCAGCACAACGATGACTTTAAAGGGATTGACATTGCTTTTACTTCGGCCGGTGCCGGAACTTCGAAGGAGTTCGAGCAGACCATCACCAAGCATGGTACGGTGATGATCGATAACTCCAGCGCTTTCCGCATGGATGCCGATGTGCCTTTGGTGGTACCCGAGGTCAATGCCGCGGATGCCAAAGACCGTCCGCGCGGCGTGATTGCCAACCCCAACTGTACCACAATCCAGATGGTTGTGGCACTGAAAGCCATCGAAAAGCTCTCTCATATAAAAACCGTGCACGTCTCTACGTATCAGGCGGCGAGCGGCGCGGGTGCGGCTGCGATGGACGAACTTTACGAACAGTACCGCCAAGTATTGGCCGGCGAACCGGTAACGGTAGAGAAGTTCGCTTACCAGTTGGCATTCAACCTCATTCCGCAGATCGACGTGTTCACTGACAACGGTTATACAAAGGAAGAGATGAAGATGTATCACGAAACGCGCAAGATCATGCACTCAGACATCAAGGTCAGTGCTACTTGTGTTCGTGTTCCGGCACTTCGCGCACACTCGGAAGTGATCTGGGTGGAAACCGAACGTCCCGTCTCGATCGAAGAAGCTCGCGATGCATTCGCCAACGGCGAAGGTCTGATCCTGATGGATAACCCGGCTGAAAAAGAATACCCGATGCCACTGTTCATCGCCGGTAAAGATCCGGTATACGTAGGACGTATCCGCAAGGACCTGACCAACGAGAATGGTTTGAGCTTTTGGGCCGTAGGCGACCAGATCAAGAAAGGTGCCGCTCTGAATGCTGTTCAGATTGCCGAATACCTGATCAAAGAAAAGAACGTGTAAGCGTAAACTGACCATAAAGCGAAGCCGCTCCCCTGTCCGGGAGCGGCTTTTTTTTGACAAAACTCACGTCGAAGCAGTAATCGCACAATTTCTGCATTTACTAATCAGATTAACTTTAAAATATATAAAATATGAAGAAAAGCTACCTCCTCTTTTGCTGCCTCTTTGGCTGCCTGCCCTTCCTGGTATCCTGTGACAATGACGAAAAGATCATAGACTCGACCATCGTCGGGAAATGGCAACTCACCAAGTATAAAGAATTTGGCGTGATGGACGGAAAATACATCACAGCAAGCGGTACGAACAATACTTACAGAGAGTACATGCCGAATGGAAAAGTCAAATTCTACTATGCGGATGGGACAGATGGCACGCCTCTTACTTATACCATCGAGGGAGAAACCCTGCGCATGGAGTCCACCGAAAGTCAATTATGGACGGAATATAAGTTCGAAATCACAGGCTCGAACCTGAAACTCACCTATCTGAAAAGCAACATGTTCTGTGTCACCGGAGAACTGGAAGAAGGCATCTACAAAAAGATCGACTGACAGAGTAGCACAAGATATGTTCAGACCTTTCTTGTCTTTTCGTACGGGGATTATCTTTTTTCACCGGTTGTTTAGCGAATATCCCCGCAGGATCAAGTGAGCCCACAGCCGTGGGACGATGGGCCCCCATATGAGGGACGATGAGCCCCCAACTGTGGGCCCATCGTCTCCCATATGGGGGCTCACTTAATCTTCTAAGGAAAACCATATAATCCTCTGACACAAACACTTAATCTCCTTACGAAAATTCAATAAGATGCCTTAAAACGAAACGCTCATCCGTTAATCCAGGTGGGAGATGGGAGATGCGGTGGGAGATAAAATCGGAATCTCCCACCATCTATCCTTCTGAAAATAGGACACTTACACGGAAAAGATGGGAGATGGGAGATACAAATGCATTTTTCGTAAGAGTAGAACACATCATACACGTAAGCCGGGCAAAGTAAGTAGCCTAATCCCAAATATCTCCCCATAAATATTTCTAATACCAAAAGAACCATTATCTTTGTTTGCACGAAATTTCCTTAAAAGCTCTACTTATGAAAAGAGTCTCTCTATTCATTGCGTTTATATGTATCCTCTTCCCTTGCCTGGCACAGCAGACAAACGTCATCGTCGGAGCCGAGCAAACGCAGGAATATCTCCCTATACTAAAAAACAAACGGATAGCTGTATGCTCCAACCATACGGGCATGGTGGGCGACAAGCATCTGGTGGACGTATTGATAGAGAACGGCGTTCAGGTAACGGCCATCTTTTCACCGGAACACGGATTCCGTGGAAACGCCGACGCCGGCGAACATGTATCGAGTACGGTAGACCAGAAAACGGGAGTGCCCATCCTCTCCCTGTATGACGGCGAGACCGGAAAGCCCAGCAAGGCATCGATGCAGAAGTTCGACTTGCTGGTGTTCGATATTCAGGATGTGGGTTTGCGCTTTTACACCTATTATATAACGATGGTACGACTCATGGATGCCTGTGCGGAGTACAACCGGAAGATGGTGGTCATGGACCGCCCGAATCCGAACGGGCATTACGTGGACGGGCCGATACTGGATATGAAATACAAGTCGGGCGTGGGCTGGCTGCCCATACCGGTGGTGCACGGAATGACGCTGGGCGAACTAGCCCGGATGGTCAACGGCGAGCGGTGGTTGCCAACTTCCCGGGTGTGCGACCTCACGGTGGTACCATGCCGCAACTACACGCACCAAACGATGTACCGGTTACCCATCGCACCCTCTCCCAACCTGCCGAATATGAAGTCAGTATATCTCTACCCGTCAACCTGTTACTTCGAAGGAACTCCCGTTAGTCTGGGCAGGGGCACCCGCCTTCCGTTCCAGGTGTACGGTCATCCGCTTATGAAAGGATACTCCTTCAGCTTTACCCCGAAAAGCATATCCGGAGCGAAGAACCCTCCCCTGCTGAACAAACTGTGCTACGGGGTGGACTTGAGCACGCTGAGTGACGAAGAGATCGGACGGAAAGGGATCGACCTGAGTTACGTGATCGATGCCTACCGCAACCTGAACATGGGCGACCGCTTTTTCCGCCCGTTCTTCGAGCAGCTCATCGGAGTGGACTATGTTCGTAAGATGATCGAGTCCGGTCAGACTGCCGACGAGATAAAAACCCACTGGGCGGACGACGTGGAACGGTTCAAGGTTCAACGCAAACCCTATTTACTTTATCAGGAATAAACAACAAACTTATACGCATGACTCCACTCTCGATCATTGTCACCATCGTAGCCTATTTCGTACTGCTATTCACCGTATCCTATATTGCCGGTCGCAAAGCCGATAGCGAAGGTTTCTTCGTCGGCAACCGGAAATCGCCTTGGTATGTCGTGGCTTTTGCTATGATAGGTTCCAGCATCTCGGGGGTGACGTTCGTCTCCGTACCGGGCATGGTGGCAGCCAACAGTTTTGCCTATCTACAGATGGTGCTCGGGTTCGTAGCGGGACAGTTGATCATCGCCTTCGTATTGGTGCCGCTATTCTACAAGATGCAGTTGGTATCCATCTATGAATACCTGGAAAATCGGTTCGGCCTCTTATCCTATAAAACGGGAGCCTGGTTCTTCTTCATCTCGAAGATGCTCGGAGCGGCAGTGCGGCTCTTCCTGGTCTGCCTCACGTTGCAGTTGCTGGTGTTCGATCCGCTACACCTGCCCTTCCTCCTGAACGTGGTGATCACCGTGGGACTGGTATGGCTCTACACCTACCGGGGTGGCGTGAAGTCGCTCATCTGGACCGACTCGCTCAAGACGTTCTGTCTGGTGGTGTCGGTGGCTTTGTGCATCTACTACATTGCTTCCGATCTGGGCCTCGGCTTCGGCGGACTGTTCACAGCCATCTCCGAAAACGACTACTCGCGGATGTTCTTCTTCGACGATGTGAACGACAAACGTTTCTTCTTCAAGCAATTCCTGGCGGGTGTGTTCACCATGATTGCCATGACCGGACTGGACCAGGACATGATGCAGCGCAACCTGAGTTGCCGGAACTTCAAGGACTCGCAGAAGAACATGATCACCAGCGGCATTTCGCAGTTTTTCATCATCGGGCTGTTCCTCCTGTTGGGCGTGCTGCTCTACATGTACACCGCACAGAAAGGCATCGCCAACCCGGCCAAGAGCGACGAGCTGTTTCCCATGATCGCCACCGGCAGATACTTCCCGGCCATCGTAGGCGTGTTATTCATCGTCGGACTGATTTCGTCGGCCTATGCCGCAGCGGGATCGGCACTGACTGCCCTCACTACCTCGTTCACGGTCGACATACTCGAAGCCAAGTACCGGGCCGAGTCCGACCTGGTCCGCATCCGCAAACGGGTACATGTGGGCATGGCGGTGGTAATGGGTGTGGTGATCTTCGTAATCGACCTACTGAACAATACGAGCGTCATCGACGCAGTCTATATCCTGGCCAGCTATACGTACGGACCTATCCTGGGACTGTTCGCCTTCGGCATCTTCACCCGCCGGCAGGTACGCGACCGGTATGTTCCGCTCGTGGCTATCCTCTCACCCATCTTCTGTTTCTTCCTGCAAAAGAACTCGGTGGCGTGGTTCAACGGATACCAGTTCAGTTACGAATTATTGATATTCAATGCCTTGTTCACCTTCCTGGGATGTATGCTTATCCAGAAGGGTCGTTCGGGAAACATCATAAAAACAAGTTAAGTTATGAAAAACAGAATCAATTGCTTCATTCCTTTTGCTGAAGTACAACAAGCACAACAGACCATCGAAGGGTTACAAGCCTCCTCGTTGGTAAACAAAATATACCTGCTGGCTACCCAACCGGAAGCAACCGGACTACCGGGATGCAAGATGCTGACGGTTCCCGCGCTGAACAGCAGTGCGGCTATGCACGTCATCGCTGAACACTCGGATACTGAGTACACCTTATTATATACCAAGTACACCACTTTGTCTCTGGGTTATTTTGCATTGGAACGTATGGTGCGTATCGCCGAAGACAGTGAGGCCGGCATGCTCTATGCCGATCATTACCAGATAGCAGCCGGAGAGCAGAAAGCGGCTCCGGTCATCGATTACCAGTTCGGCAGTCTGCGCGATGACTTCAACTTTGGGTCGGTGCTATTCTACAAAGCCGCTGCCCTAAAGGAAGCCGCTGCCCGGATGAAAGCCGACTACCAGTTTGCCGGACTGTACGACCTCCGCCTGAAACTGTCGCAAAAGGAATCGCTGGTACATATCAACGAGTACCTCTACTCGGAAATAGAAGATGACACCCGTAAGAGTGGAGAAAAGATATTCGACTATGTCGATCCGCGGAACCGGGGTGTACAGATCGAAATGGAACAGGCATGTACCGAACACCTGAAAGAGATCGGTGGCTACCTGGCACCCACGTTCACACCCATCGAGTTCAATGCAGGCAACTTCGAGTACAAAGCATCGGTCATCATCCCCGTACGCAACCGTATCCGTACCATCCGGGATGCCATCCGCTCGGTTCTCGATCAACAGACAAACTTCCGGTTCAACCTGATCGTCATCGACAATCACTCTACCGACGGCACCACGGAAGCCATCCGGGAATTTGCCGGCGACGAACGCCTCATCCACCTGATACCCGAACGTGCCGATCTCGGCATCGGTGGTTGCTGGAACGCGGGCGTTCATCATCCGAGCTGCGGTAAGTTCAGTGTGCAACTGGATAGCGACGACGTGTATCAAGACCCCACCACGCTGCAAACCATGGTCGATGCCTTCTATGAGCAGAATTGTGCCATGGTAGTAGGCACTTACATGATGACTGACTTCCAGATGAACAAGATAGCTCCGGGTATCATCGACCACAAAGAATGGACACCGGAGAACGGACGCAACAACGCCCTGCGCATCAATGGGCTGGGTGCTCCTCGGGCATTCTACACCCCGGTGCTGCGTGAAGTAAAGGTGCCCAACACCAGCTACGGCGAAGACTATGCACTTGGACTGGTTATCTCCCGTCGTTTCCAGATCGGGCGGGTGTACAAGGTGGTTTACCTCTGCCGCCGGTGGGAAGAGAACTCAGATGCCGCACTCGACATCGTCAAGATGAACGGACATAACCTGTACAAAGACCGCATTCGTACCTGGGAACTGCAAGCTCGTGTAGCCATAAACAAAAGAACTAAAGAATGAAACAGATACAACAGTTACTGGACGAACAGCTCGCTACTTGGGAACTGGCCCGGAACAACTACCAAGCTTTACGGCAAGTCAGGGTAAAGGAATTGGAGGTAGACACCACCCGTTACAGGGTACAGTTCAACCCGGCACGCATCGTTTCTTCGTCGGCCCAGGTGGACAGCCAGTCTATACAGGAACGAAAGTGCTTCCTTTGTGCCGAACATCGACCGGTCGGACAGCGGGGAATCCCGTTCAAGGATCATTATACCATCCTTGTCAACCCGTTCCCCATCTTCCCGAAACACCTGACGATACCAGATACGGAACATAGTCCCCAACGCATCCGGCACCGTATGCCCGACATGCTTGATCTGGCGGCGTATGCCAATGAATATGTGATCTTCTACAACGGCCCGAAGTGCGGAGCTTCCGCACCCGACCATGCCCACTTCCAAGCAGGCAGTAAAGGCTTCCTCCCGATAGAACTGGATTGGCGAGACAATGCCAGGCAAGTACTGAACTTTCGGTCGGCCATGCTCTGGCGATTGGACGACGCCTACAGTCCAACATTGGTCATCGAATCGCCCGACCGATGGGATGCGGCTGAGTTGTTCGATCTGGTTTATCAGTGCATGGAACTCAAACCCGATGAAGAGGAACCGATGATGAACCTGCTCACCTGGGTAAATGTGGAAGGGAATTGGGTGGTTTGCATCTTCCCACGCGCCAAGCATCGACCTTCCTGCTATTTTGCTGAAGGAGAGGCCAATATTCTGATTAGCCCGGCTTCAGTCGACATGGGTGGCGTATTCATCACCCCCCGCGAAGAGGACTTTGACAAACTGACTTCAGCCGATATGGCTGGCATATTAAAAGAGGTATGCTTGAGCTCTGAGGCATTCAGTCAACTGGTGCAACGTATTAAAACAGAATAATGATGAAAGAGCCGAAAGTACAGGTGGGAATTCTGTCAGCACCGCAAATCGACTTTGTCTTGCTGGCTCCTTACCACATCCATGGTGAGATATTTGTCGGAGAACAAACGGTGACGTATGCGAACAGAAAGATTCTGTGGAAGAACCAGCTTTACGATGAACTGTTGTTCGAACCGTCCGACTATGGTATGGATGCTTTCGAGCTAAAAGAGGTCGTCATCGGCATCAACTTCCACTGGGAACGCAAAGAGAATCAGCAATTTCCAGGTGCTCTCAAACTTATAACAGCCAATGGGAAAATCATAGCCATCAATATGGTCCGTGTAGAGGACTACCTAACCAGTGTCATCTCATCGGAAATGAGCGCCACAGCCTCATCGGAACTACTCAAAGCTCATGCGGTCATCTCCAGAAGTTGGCTACTGGCTCAAATAGAAAAAAACAAAAAGATCGTGGCCGGACAGCAGCCTTATTCTACTTTCAGGCAGACTGACACCGAACTGATCCGGTGGTATGATCGGGAGGACCATACCCTTTTTGATGTCTGTGCTGACGATCATTGCCAACGGTATCAAGGCATTACCCGGGCGTCGACCCCCGCCGTAAAAGAAGCTATCGGGCAAACCCATGGACAGGTATTGACATCAGGTGGATTGATTTGTGACGCCCGCTTCTCGAAATGCTGCGGAGGAGCCTTCGAAGTGTTCTCCAGTTGCTGGGAAGAAAAAGAATTCTCTTACCTGCGGAGGAAACGGGATAGCAAATCGGCGACCCTTCTACCCGACCTGCGCGTCGAATCGGCCGCCGAAGAATGGATACGCACTGCACCCGAAGCTTTCTGCCATACCACGGACAAGAAGGTTTTGGGACAGGTATTGAACAACTACGACCAGGAAACCACTCATTTCTACCGCTGGAAAGTAACCTACACACAGGAAGAACTGTCTCAGTTAATCTTCCAACGTTCGGGTATCGATTACGGATCCATCATTGATCTGATTCCGGTAGAGCGCGGCACCTCCGGTCGCCTCATCCGCTTGAAGATTATTGGTACAAAGAAAATGATGACCATTGGCAAAGAGCTGGAGATACGTCGTACGCTATCCACCTCACATCTCTACAGTTCGGCCTTTGTTGTGGACAAGACGGATATACAAAACAAGATCCCCGGTACATTCACGCTGACCGGAGCCGGATGGGGGCACGGTGTAGGGCTTTGCCAAATCGGTGCCGCTGTAATGGGCGAGCAAGGTTATTCGTATCGGGACATCCTGCTACACTATTACATCGGTGCGGCTATTGAGGAACTTTATTAAATGGAACATGCCATGAAAAACGGTAAAACATCCCCGTGGGCGTGGATACCCACTCTTTATTTTGCGCAAGGACTGCCTTACGTAGCTGTAATGACTATTTCGGTGATCATGTACAAGAAGTTAGGCATTTCAAATACAGACATCGCCTTGTACACCAGTTGGCTCTACCTGCCATGGGTCATCAAACCTTTCTGGAGTCCATTCGTCGATTTGCTGAAAACCAAGCGCTGGTGGGTGACTGCGATGCAACTGCTGGTAGGTGCCGGACTGGCGGGTGTTGCTTTTACTATTCCCATGCCTGGCTTCTTCCAGAGTTCGCTGGCCATCTTCTGGCTGGTAGCTTTCAGTTCTGCTACACATGACATTGCGGCCGACGGCTTTTACATGCTGGCATTAGATGTACACGACCAAGCCTTGTATGTAGGTATCCGCAGCACCTTTTACCGCATAGCCACTATCGCCGGGCAAGGCCTCTTAGTAATGTTAGCCGGAGGGCTGGAAAAGATTACGAGTATCTCCATGGCCTGGAGTATCACTTTCTATATTCTAGCTGGATTGTTTGTCGCCTTTTTCTTGTACCATAGTTATATCCTTCCTAAACCAGATTCCGACAAACCAGCTGCCGGGATGGTTACAGCCTCCAATATATTCAAAGAGTTTTTAGCCACTTTTGCCACCTTCTTCCAGAAAAAACAAGCAGGAGTAGCTATCCTCTTCATGCTGTTCTATCGCTTCCCGGAGGCACAGTTGGTGAAGTTGATCAATCCTTTCCTACTCGACCCTGTTGACAAGGGAGGGCTAGGGCTTTCGACAGCAGAAGTAGGACTGGTATACGGCACCATCGGTATCATCGGCCTGACACTGGGCGGTATCATCGGTGGAATTTGCGCCGCTAAGGGTGGTTTACAGAAATGGCTCTGGCCGATGGCTTGGAGCATCTCCCTAACCTGCCTCACCTTTGTCTATCTGGGATATGCACAGCCCGAAAGCTTGATTGTGATCAATATCTGCGTTTTCATCGAGCAATTCGGCTACGGTTTCGGCTTCACTGCTTATATGTTATACCTTATATATTATTCCGATGGCGAGCACAAGACGGCTCATTACGCTATCTGTACCGCCTTCATGGCGCTGGGTATGATGCTACCGGGCATGGCTGCAGGTTGGCTGCAGGAACAGATTGGTTACGAAAACTTCTTCATTTGGGTGATGATTTGTTGCGCCACAACCATCGCTGTATGTGCATTCATTAAGATTGACCCTGATTATGGAAAAAAGGAAGAAACCTCTCATAAAGCGAGAAAGCTATAAGACTTTTCTGCGGGAGATCACAACATTCGTTCCACCAGAAAGAATCTACACCGACGAACTCCACCGGCTGGCATGGGGTACGGATGCGGGGTTCTATCGGTTGATACCACAAATCGTCATCCAGTCGGCCAGCGAAGAGGAAATGTCACAACTCCTGAAAGCAGCCAGCCGCCATCAGTTACCAGTGACATTCCGTGCAGCAGGAACCAGCCTGTCGGGACAAGCCATCAGCGATTCCATCCTGATTGTCGCCGGGAAACACTGGGAAAAGTACCGCATCTCAGAAGACCGGGAACAGATTAGCCTGCAACCGGGTATTGTAGGGCAGCGGGTTAACGAATTCCTGCAACCTTTCGGGCGTAAATTCGCTCCAGACCCTGCCTCAGTGAGATCGGCCATGGTAGGGGGAATTGTAATGAATAACGCATCAGGCATGAACTGCGGTACTCATGCTAACAGTGACAAGATGCTACTCTCTGCCCGCATCGTTCTGGCAGACGGAACCATACTGGACACCAGTAGCGAAGAAAGTCGCCGCATCTTTGCCAATACCCATGCTTCGTTGATCAGACGCATTGAAGACTTACGAGACGAAGTACGAAAGAACAGCCGGCTGACGGAGCGCATCCGATATAAATATTCTATTAAGAATGTGACAGGGTTGAACCTTTTACCATTGGTCACGTTCGACGACCCGTTCGATATCATCACCCACCTAATGGTCGGTTCGGAAGGAACCTTGGCCTTTCTTTCCGAAGTGACGATGCGCACCGAATATAACTACCCGTATAAGGCAAGCTCTATGCTCTACTTCAGCGATATCCGGGAAGCCTGCCGGGCTGTAGTAGCGATGAAAGGATTGCAAAAGGAGGTAGCACCCGGCATGCCGGTACAAGATAGCTTTCTGGTACACGGAGCCGAGTTGCTCGACAAGAAGTCGTTAGCTTCCGTCAATGACCAGACTGGTGAAGGTCTGACCGCTGTGCTGACCGAAACCAAGGCCCGCACGCAAGAGGAACTCACACAGAACATTTCCACCATCAGAGAGTGTCTGAAAAGTTTCGACACCTATATTCCGGTGCATTTCACCGATTGTCCGAAAGAATATTCCCGGTACTGGGCCATCCGTTCAGGTATCTTCCCATCGGTAGGAGGTACCCGCCCACTGGGAACGACCTGCCTCATCGAGGATGTGGCTTTTCATATACACGACCTGCCCGAAGCCACTGCCGAATTGCAGGAACTGCTGGTTCATCATGGATATAATGATGCCTGTATCTACGGACATGCGCTCGAAGGGAACTACCACTTTATCATCAACCAATCATTTGCTACGGATAAAGAAGTAAAGCGTTACGAGGATCTGATGGAAGACGTGAAGAGGTTGGTAGTGGATAAATACGACGGCTCACTGAAAGCCGAGCATGGCACAGGACGCAACATGGCCCCCTACGTAAGCTACGAATGGGGCAAAGAGGCGTTCGAAGTGATGAAAGCTGTGAAAGCCATCTTCGACCCGAACAACCTGCTGAATCCGGGAGTGATCTTCAACGATGATCCGAAATGCCACATCAAGCATTTTAAGCCCTTGCCTTTAACCAATCCGCATGTAGACAAGTGCATCGAATGCGGATTTTGTGAGGTTAATTGCCTGACATGTGGGTTCACGCTATCATCACGTCAACGTATCGTACTGCAACGCGAAATCTCCCGCCTGAAGGGAAGCGGAGAAGACCCGCAACGACTTGACATTCTGCAGAAGCAATACCGCTACTCGGGCAATCAAACTTGTGCCGGTGATGGACTTTGCGCCACTTCCTGCCCGATGAATATCAACACGGGTGAACTGACGCACGACCTGCGTGGAGCAGAACTGGCTCCCCAAAGCATAGGACATCGATTAGGAAGCTTTGCCGCCAATCATTTCGCAGGTATCAAAAGTAGTCTACGTTCGGTACTCTATATGGCCAATATTGCCCATACTGTATTAGGGACATCGCCCATGAACTCGTTTACCAAAGGAATGCACCAATCGTTGGGCGTCCCGCAATGGACACCAGCCATGCCAAAACCATATGTAGTGAGTGATCATTCATCACTCACCGCTCACCACTATAAAGTCGTCTACTTCCCCAGCTGCATTAACCAGACTGTGGGGCTGGCGAAGAAATCACCGGTAGAGCAACCGTTGGTAAACAAGATGGTAGCCCTCTTGCAGAAAGCCGGATACGAAGTCATCTTCCCCCGGAAGATGGAAAAACTTTGCTGCGGTACCATCTGGGAAAGCAAAGGGATGCAAGATATAGCCGACCGAAAAACAGCCGAACTTGAAGGCGCCTTGTGGGAAGCCAGCGAAGAAGGCAAGTACCCGGTACTGTGCGACCAAAGCCCTTGTCTACACCGAATGCGAGAAAAGATGGGTAGAATGAAGCTATACGAACCAGCCGAGTTTATCTACCTCTTCCTGCGTGAGCGACTGGAATTTGTACCAACCCATCGACCGGTAGCCGTCCACATCACCTGCTCCATGAAACGAATGGGATTGGACCAAACACTGCTGGCACTTGCCAGAATCTGCTCTACCGACGTTTTTGTACCCGAAGAGGTGGGTTGTTGCGGATTTGCCGGCGACCGGGGATTCACCCATCCGGAAGTAAACGGCTATGCTTTGCGCAAATTACGTCCACAACTGGAGGAGAAAAACATACAGATCGGTTACTGCAACAGCCGTACATGTGAAATTGGATTAACGACCAACGCAGGCATCCCCTACGTATCCATCGCCTACCTGGTAGATGAATGCACCCGCCCGCGCTTGCCCATCATAACTTAACACTCAAAATTTGAACAACATGAAACAAACAGTCAGTAAACGTCTTCTCGCACTCGATGTATTGCGAGGTATTACCATCGCAGGTATGATTATGGTCAACAATCCCGGGGCCTGGAGCCATATCTATGCTCCGCTGGCACATGCTCAATGGAACGGCCTCACCCCCACAGATCTTGTATTTCCGTTCTTTATGTTCATCATGGGTATTTCCACCTATATCTCCCTGAAGAAGTACAATTTTAAATTCAGCAAAGAGGCCGGATGGAAAATCTTGAAACGTACCGTGGTGATCTTTGCCATCGGATTGGGGCTCGCCTGGTTCTCGACGTTCTGTTACACTTGGGCTTCCTGGTCTAGCGAAGACTCTTCATTCTTCACCCGCTTATGGGAATCTGCCTGGACATTCGACCGCATCCGTATCCTGGGTGTCATGCAACGACTAGCCTTATGCTATGGTGCTACAGCTCTCATCGCTCTGACGATGAAGCATAAATATATCCCCTACCTGATTGTCGCTCTGTTGGTGGGCTATTTCATCATCCTGGTAACAGGCAATGGGTTCGAATACAACCCAACGAACATCCTCTCCGTAGTCGACCGTACCATTTTGGGTGAAGCACACATGTACAGGGACAACGGCATCGAGCCCGAAGGGTTACTGAGCACCATCCCGGCCATCGCCCATGTACTGATAGGCTTCTGCGTAGGACAATTAATGATGGAGGTAAAAGACATCGACGAAAAGCTGAAACGCCTCTTCCTGATAGGCACCATCCTGACTTTCCTAGGATTCCTGCTCAGCTACGGCTGTCCGATCAATAAGAAAATCTGGTCACCTACCTTTGCCATCGTTACCTGCGGACTGGCATCCAGTTTCCAAGCAGTGCTCATCTGGATCATCGATGTGAAAGGTTATCGGAAGTGGAGTCGTTTCTTCGAGTCGTTCGGTGTGAACCCACTATTCATCTATGTGATGGCTGGTGTATTCTCTGTCCTGTTTGGCTGTACTCGCTTCCCGTATGGCGACGGCATGATCAGCCTGCACGGCTATATCTATAACGTTGTGCTACAACCGTTGCTCGGCAACTATCCCGCTTCACTGGTTTTTGCCTTAATTTTTGTAGCCATCAACTGGCTGATTGGGTACATACTATATAAAAAGAAAATATACATCAAGATATGATATTGATAGCAGACAGTGGTTCCACCAAAACCGATTGGTGCCTGGTGGAACATGGACAATTGGTCCGTCAACTCTTTACCAAAGGGATCAATCCTTTCTTTCAGTCGGAAGAAGAGATTGGTCTGGAAATTTCCGGGGCATTACTACCGCAGTTGAAAACTCAAACGTTCCAGGCTGTCTATTTCTACGGTGCCGGCTGTGCGTTTCCAGACAAGATAGCTACCGTTCTCCGGGCTATCTCTCAACACCTCATCGTAGAGGAAACCATAGAAGTCAGCACCGATATGCTTGCAGCCGCTCATGGGTTATGCAAGCATGAACCGGGTATTGCCTGCATCATGGGTACCGGCTCCAACTCATGCTTCTATGACGGCAGAAATATGGTTAGCAATGTATCCCCCCTTGGTTTCATTTTGGGTGATGAAGGAAGCGGCGCCGTACTGGGTAAGTTGCTGGTAGGTGATATCCTTAAGAATCAGATGCCCTCGGAATTAAAAGAGAAGTTCTTCGAGCGATTCCGGTTGACCCCTCCGGAGATTATTGATCGGGTATATCGCCAACCGTTCCCTAACCGTTTTCTGGCCAGCCTCTCCCCCTTTCTGGCTGAGCATATTGAGGAACCGACCATACATGCCTTGGTACTCAACAGTTTCCAGGCATTCCTGAAGCGTAATGTAATGCAGTACGACTACTTCCGGTATCCGGCACACTTTATCGGCTCGGTGGCGTTCCACTACCAGGCGATTCTCCGCGAAGCTGCCCGGAAAGTAGGTGTACAAATAGGCGATATCCAACAAAGTCCCATGGAAGGATTAATTCAATTTCATACAATAGAAAACTAATAGGTATGGCATTTATCAAAATTACCGAACAACCGTCGCTCTACAACGACTTAGAGAATAAATCAGTGCACGAAATACTCGAGGACATCAACCGGGAAGACCAGAAGGTAGCACTTGCCACTCAGAAGGCTATCCCTCAGATCGAGAAATTGGTCAGTCTCATAGTTCCGCGCATGAAGCAAGGAGGCCGTATCTTTTATCTGGGTGCCGGTACCAGTGGACGCTTGGGAGTCCTCGACGCTTCGGAGGTTCCTCCTACCTTCGGGATGCCCCCTACATGGGTCATCGGGCTCATCGCAGGAGGCGATACAGCCTTGAGAAATCCGGTAGAAAATGCTGAAGACAACATGACTCGCGGCTGGGAAGAGCTCCAAGAGCGAAATATCAACGATAAAGATACCGTTATTGGCATAGCCGCCTCGGGTACTACGCCTTATGTTATCGGTGCCATGCGTGCTGCCCGGGAACATGGCATCCTGACGGGATGCATCACCAGCAACCCCGACTCACCGATGTCCGCCGAAGCAGATATTCCCATTGAAATGATTGTCGGGCCGGAATATGTTACCGGAAGCTCCCGCATGAAGTCGGGCACCGGACAGAAAATGATCTTGAACATGATCACCACTTCAGTAATGATCCAGTTGGGACGAGTAAAGGGAAATAAAATGGTCAATATGCAGTTGAGCAATCAAAAATTGGTCGATCGAGGCACTCGCATGATCGTTGAGGAGTTGGGCCTCAGTTATGAGCAGGCCCGGTCATTGCTTCTCCTACACGGATCGGTCAAGAAGGCCGTTGATGCCTACAAGCAGCAATAAGCAGCTCAACGGAAAAACTACTGGATATGACGTAAGACAGCAGAGCCCTATTTGTAACGACTTTTCACACCCAAAATAAGATAAGCTGACAAGAGAACTATTCTCTTGTCAGCTTATCTTATTGTCATTTACTTATCACAAAGCCCTCTTTTTTTCGTCCCAATTATCCCATATGTTAATTCGTTTTGTCTTTTTGTTATTCCAAAATCATAATTAACTGATTTTCAAAATCATCTGAGTTTTGCATTGTTATTATCTGTTAGCTAATCGTAAGCCAATAGACGCTATATTCGCAACTATCAAACGTAAGTGAATTTAAAATGACGTTATCAATGGAAAAACGTTTTGCTGTTTTACTAATATTTATCGGTGGAATGATATTTATCGGCTCTCCATTTTTTGTTTATTCAGACTTCACGGAACACGTCAGTTCCCCATCTCACTTACAAACTTAACCTTTTAACCTTATTTCTATCTTCAGAGTTGGCTAGTATCTCTTGTATGCTATTTTGCCTAAGAGTAGCATCAAGAGATACTTTCAACTCCCTCAAATGGTCCTTATTTTTAGAATATAAGGAAACCTAAAAATACAAAAAACGAAGAAATACCTCTTATTGCTAAATCGATTAATTTGTAACTTGCATCGATTTAGCTAAACAATTCGTGAAACATGAGATTACTCTACTACATAAAAATATCCTTGATCCTGGTCGCGACCCTATTCCCACTGGTATCCTGTACCCAAGTCCAATCTTCCGACGCGGGTAAAGCAGACCTTGGCACCATTCCCCCAGATAACTGTCAAAAGGCCCGAACCCTCCTGCAACTCGGACTATCCTATCAAGACAGTGGGAATATAGATGAAGCCGTCAATTTCTATCTGGAAGCTCTGAAGACAAAACCAACCAGTGATTCATTGCTAGCCGCTATTTGCAACCAACTGGCCACTTGTTATAGCATTGAAGACTCCATCCTCCACGAGCTACACCACAGTCAGATGAGTTCCATACAAGAAAGCCATGCCGTCGAACTACACAAGCAGGAACTAATCACCCGGCACCAGCAGAATTCTGCCATTATAATCATCTGTTCGCTGATAACTATAGCTCTCATCGCTTACCTATCCATGTATATCAACAATCGGAACAAAAAAGAATATATCTACCAACAACAGCAACTCATGAAGAATCAAGCAGAAAAAATGCAGCTAAAGAATGAACTGAAGCAACTGCTTCGTACCCATCAAAACATAGAAAAAGAGAATCAGGAGATGCAAGACAAGCTCTTCGAACTGTGGAAGCAAACGATCCAGATTTGTGCACGCCTATTCCAGACTACCCTTTCCTATAAAAAACTGATGAGCATCGAATCGACCAAGGTAAAAAAAGAACGGGAGAAGAGTCAGGAAGAAATCGCCTCTATACACAAAGAAATAAACGAAGTATTTGCCACCGCTCTACAGGAACTATCCGAAATGAGTACTGGGCTGACCTCCGATGATCTGCTCTTCTGCGTACTTAATTATCTGAATCTCTCCATGTCCACCATCAAGATATGCATGCGAGTGGAAAGCAACCAAGCACTGACGCAACGAAAGTATCGCATAAAAAAACATTTAGATCCATCGATTTTTATCTTTGTATTTGGTATTTCTGCTGCTAAAGAGGGCAACGGATAATCATTTCTTTCCTCTGTTCACCTATTTTACAACTTTTTGTTTGCAAAACTCAAGTTTTTTATTGAATATTGCAAGCAGCAAACAGCGATACTATTATTATACCATCAAATACTATGTCCATCTCTAAGCTTATCGTACTGGTATTCGCATGCCTTTTGGCCGCTTGCCAGCATAAGCAACTTTCTGAAGCAGAGTACCTCATTCATCAGGCAGAAGCTACAATGGGTACTCGGCCAGATAGTGCATTGCTCCTATTGCAGCAAGTCACTCAGGCCGAGGATTTGGATGGTGAACTGCAAGCCCGCTACTGTCTTCTTATGATGCAGGCCAAAGACAAAAATAATCTGTATATCTTGTCCGATTCGCTGATCACCATCGCCCGCCATTATTACGAGCAGAGCAAGGACTCACTGCGCAAATCGCAAACACTATACTATGCAGGCCGTGTCTTCGAGGAAAGAAAAGAAGATGACAAAGCCATCAATTGTTTCCTGCAAGCACTAAATGCTCTTGGCAAAATCACGGACCATAACCTATCCGGCTTGCTTTACTCCCATTTAGGTAATCTTTATCTCAACGGGCAATTGTACAAGGATGCCCTCGAGGCGCACAAAAAAGCCTGTTACTATGCCCAGAACGACAAAGACACTATTGGTGTCGCGCTCTCTTTGCGAGACATAGGCTTCACTTATATGCTGAGTAACCAGACCGACAGCATGCTCCATTATTACAATAGGGCTCTGGAAACAGCCCGCCTGACGGAAGATAAGGAGAGTATCGCCACCATCCTGTCAGAAATGGGTTATATCTATACCGAACAAGGTAAACATGAACAAGCCATCGACTTTGTCCTGCAATCACTGAAGCTGGATACAGACACATTAGACTTTTACCCATCCTACCTTACCCTAGGCTACATATATTCCAACCTCAAGCAATACGATGAGGCCGAATCCTGGCTGCTGAAAAGTATCTCCGGGCCCCGATCGGACACCAAGCAGGAAGCCTACAAACTACTTTATCTACAGGAGAAAGGACTGGGCAACCACCGGAAGTCCCTTGAGTACCTGGAACAGTACAACAGCTATCGGGCAGGTATTGAAAAACAAAGATGGGAAGAAAACATTCTGGATATCCAACAAAAATACGAAAGCGAGCAACTCAAGAACATCGCCCAGCAAGCCGAGAACCGTGCGTTGAGGCACCAATTCGTATCGCTGGCCATCATCACCGTCCTGCTGCTGCTCATCGGGTTCCTGTGGTGGGTGTACCAATACACCAAGAAAAAAGGCGAACGGGAGCTCCACAAAATCCAGAAATTACTCGACAAGAACTACAAAGAGCTGGAAACCTATCGTTCAGAGCTCTACCAAAGTGAAGAAAAAGAGGAACAGTTACGGGAGCAACTATCTCAGAATGAACAAGAAATCTCTGAAAACCAGAAGAAGAATATAGAAAAGCATAACCGCCTCCTGCAGTTCAACCAGAAACTCCTGGTCGAAATGGAACTTCTGCAGATGCAACAGAAGAGCAACGAGAAGAAGAGTGCCGACATTCTGAAAGAAAACGCTCTCCTGCAACAGCAGTTGACGCACATCGAGTACAATCGGAAAGAGCCTCTGATCGAGTTGATACGTAACCTGAAATATTATCCCACACACATCAAGTCGGAAAGCGATTGGGAGTTGCTACGTCAGTTCGAAAATCTATACTTCAGTTCGTTTGTAGACAAGCTGGATGACTACTCCAATCTCACCCAACGGGAAAAAGAAGTTTGTTATCTGGTACGGTTGGGACTAACCAATCCGGACATTGCCACCGTGTTGTGCATCGACTCCCTTTCCGTCGCCAAGTATAAAGCAAGGGCCAAGGAGAAGATTACTTTCCAATCCAAAAACCCCAAAACTCTTGAAATAATACTACAAGCAATCTAAATAAATAGCAAAAAAAGAGTGATTTATTAGTTGTTCACTAGGTACATTTGTCCATCTTTTTGTATGCTTTTTTTATTTCTTGGCGCCCATATTTAACACAACAGCCTGTTTATCAAGACAATAACCTTTGTCCACGTTTATTTTGTGACGATTCCAATCCATTCCTCTATCTTTGTCTCAGATCAAAAAAATGCGTATAATCATAAAAAACAAAAAACATGAAAACAAGAATCATTATCACAGTAATGTTATGTATGGCAGCTCTCATTTTACCGGAGCACAGCATGGCCGCTAATGACAAGGGTAGTACCGCTGCGCCAGGTCCGGTTGTTGAACCAGGTGCCGGAACAGGTATTCGTAAGAACACCACCCGCAAGAGTATCGCTCCCATTTGCAACATGCCTACCGATATAGCTATCGACTTATCATTCCAGGCTACCTCATTCGACACCTCTATTTATATTACGGACGGTCAAAGTGTTTATTTTGAAGCAGACATGATGGTCAATGAAGCGACTAGAGTAAGCGTACCGACATTCCAACTCCCTCGAGGGAACTATTACCTGATCATAGCCGACGAAGACGAGTGCTATTACAAAGAGTTCACTATGCCTTAGGCATACTATTTCAGTTTTTCTCTTAAAGTTCAACCAAGTTTCTAACATATAATATATTGCTTAACATGAAATGTCACTCTATATATAAAGCCGTTTTCGTAGCTGTTATCGCCCTGGTTTGGTGCTCATGCAGTACGAGTCATTATCCTAAGTCGGAAGAAGAAATAGTCGCTTCCATCGACAATAAACCTATTTATGCCAATGAGCTGAATGCTATGATCAAGCAGGAATTGCAGAACGAGAAGAACTGTGTATACGAGGCTAAGAAGAAAGCCTTAGATCAGTTAATCGAGTCCCGGATCATTCAGGAAGAAGCTAAGAAGAAGAAGATGACTGCCCAAGCGTACATCGAGCACTATACAGAAGGCCGAATCAATACGCTGGGAGTCGATTCTCTTCTAAGAAAGTACGGAATATCCACGATATTCCCATTGGAAGGTAACGAGATGTTGGCTGTTTCGGTTGGTCCTACCACCAACGTTGTTCCTTCGTTGAGCAATTTGAAAGGAAAGATGGTCAATGATTTATTGGAGTCTCTTAAGAAGGAAAGAACCATCCGGATTTATCTCTATCCGCCCCAAAATCCTTTGAGAGCTATACATTTATTATCGGAAGAAACCTCTTTAGCCTATTACCGCCACAACAATCTCCGTTTCTGACGGAACTTTACCTCAGACCTCATTTAGATAAGAACACCCTATGCAGAGAAATCTTTTCAGAGATTTCCTGTATAGGGTGTAAGTCTATAAGGACGAACAAACTGTCTATTCGACAACGTTCACCAAAGTCAAATCAAAGATCAGAGTGGTGTAACCACGAATATCGCCGTTGGAACTCCCATTCTCACCATATCCCACTTGATAAGGTATGTATAATATCCAGCGCTGACCTTCTTTCATGTTCTGCAATCCATAAGTGAAACCAACTACAAAATCAGTCACCGCCGCGGTATAGGGAGTTTCAAAATCCTCGTCCGGATCGGCGCCCGCAAAGTTTTCATCAAAAGTTTCCCCAAAGATGTAAGACCCCCGGTAGAAATAGTTCACACTTTCCGTAGACAAAGGCTTCCGGTCAGTAACCGTGTTGTCACCCGTAATATCCTTGTAGTAAACCATCACATTGGGAGCAGATTTGGGAGCGAAACGTTGCAAGCCACCATGATTGGGCGCTTCGTCGTATTCAGTCTGCAACGAGTCCATAAAAGCCACGTTACGTGCTTTCCAGTTATCGAACTTGCCCGCTTCTTTGGTTTCTTCGCACGAAGTAAGTACCAGAAGCAGCAGCAAAAAAGGCAGGAAATAGATTTTCTTATTCATTCATCAAGTATTTATTGGATAGATTTCAACAGGGAAGTGATACTTACCCGGTCGGCAATATATTCGTTGAGATCGGAGATGGGCACACGTACCTGCTGCATGGTGTCGCGATGACGCAGTGTTACGCATCCATCTTCCAGTGTCTGATGATCCACGGTAAGACAGTACGGAGTACCGATAGCATCCTGACGACGGTAACGTTGTCCAATGCTGTCCTTCTCGTCGTACTGGCAGTTGAAGTGGAATTTCAAATCGTTCACTATTTCGCGTGCCTTTTCGGGCAAGCCATCCTTCTTCACCAGCGGCATCACAGCCAGTTTCACCGGAGCTAACGCTGCGGGCAGTTTCAGTACCACGCGGCTTTCGCCATTTTCCAGTTGTTCTTCGCAGTACGAAGCACTCCTCACGCTGAGGAACATACGGTCTACGCCAATCGATGTCTCGATAACATACGGAGTGTACGACTCGTTCAGCTCAGGATCGAAGTATTTGATGCTCTTGCTGCTGAATTTCTCATGTTGTGACAAGTCGAAGTCCGTACGCGAGTGGATACCTTCCACTTCCTTGAAGCCGAACGGCATCAGGAATTCGATGTCGGTAGCCGCATTGGCGTAGTGAGCCAACTTATCATGATCGTGATAACGGTAATGATCGTCACCGAAACCGAGGGCTTTGTGCCATTTCAGGCGGGTATCCTTCCACTGACGGAACCATTCGAGCTCTTCACCCGGACGAACGAAGAACTGCATCTCCATCTGTTCAAACTCACGCATGCGGAAGATGAACTGACGAGCCACGATCTCGTTACGGAAAGCTTTACCGATCTGAGCGATACCAAAAGGAATCTTCATACGGCCGGTTTTCTGTACATTCAGGTAGTTCACGAAGATACCCTGTGCAGTTTCCGGACGAAGATAAATTTTCTGAGCACCTTCGGCAGTAGAACCCATTTCTGTAGAGAACATCAGGTTGAACTGACGCACCTCCGTCCAGTTCTTGGTACCCGAGATAGGGCAAACGATCTCTTCGTCAACGATGATCTGGCGGAGTTCCTCCAGGTTGCTGTCATTCAGCGCTTTGGCAAAACGGGCATGCAGCGCGTCGCGCTTGGCCTGGTTTTCCAATACACGCCCGTTGGTAGAGCGGAACTGTGCTTCGTCGAAAGCGTCGCCGAACTTTTTGGCAGCTTTCGCCACCTCTTTGTCCATCTTATCGTCGTACTTAGCCAACTGATCTTCGATGAGTACATCGGCACGATAGCGTTTTTTAGAATCTTTATTGTCGATCAAGGGATCGTTGAACGCGTCCACATGTCCCGAAGCTTTCCAGATAGTGGGGTGCATGAAGATAGCCGAGTCGATACCGACGATATTATCATGCAGCAGTACCATGCTGTCCCACCAATACTTCTTGATGTTGTTTTTCAGTTCCACACCCATCTGACCGTAGTCGTATACTGCACCTAGTCCATCATAGATTTCACTCGAGGGAAATACAAAACCATACTCTTTGCAGTGCGATACTAATTTCTTAAAAACATCTTCTTGTGCCATTGTTTTATTTACAATTTATTCATTTACAATTCCAAAACGCAGGGCCACTTCGTCAGGGTCCCGCGAAATAATCTGCAAAGTAAATGATTTTTTTCAATAAAAGTCGTATTTTTGCCTGCGCACATACTTATTATGGTGTAAAAAAGATAATTTGTTGTTAAAAAAGCGAGGGAAATCTGATAAACATGAGCGACGATATCAACGAGATGAACGAGATAACCGAAGGACATTCGGACTACAAGCCAGCCGATACGCACGACGAGAGCGTCAAACACCAACTCACAGGGATGTACCAGAACTGGTTCCTGGATTATGCTTCCTACGTAATTCTGGAACGTGCTGTTCCGCACATGATGGACGGTCTGAAACCGGTACAACGGCGTATTCTCCACTCCATGAAGCGGTTGGACGACGGACGATACAACAAGGTAGCCAACATCGTGGGACATACTATGCAGTTCCACCCGCACGGCGACGCCTCCATCGGCGACGCGTTGGTGCAGTTGGGACAGAAGGACTTGCTGGTAGACTGTCAGGGCAACTGGGGTAACATCCTCACCGGCGACGGTGCCGCCGCTCCGCGTTATATCGAAGCACGTCTCTCCAAGTTTGCCCTCGAAGTGGTGTTCAATCCCAAGACTACCGACTGGAAGCTCTCGTATGACGGGCGTAATAAAGAGCCCATCGTCCTGCCGGTGAAATTCCCGCTGCTGCTGGCACAGGGTGTGGAAGGTATCGCCGTAGGTCTCTCGTCGAAAATCCTCCCGCATAACTTCAACGAACTTTGCGACGCGGCCATGAACCACCTCAAAGGCGAAGAGTTCCAGCTCTACCCCGACTTCCTTACCGGCGGTTCCATTGACGTAGCCAAGTACAACGACGGCGAACGCGGCGGCAGCGTCAAGGTGCGCGCCAAGATCGAGAAGGTTGACAACAAAACCCTCGCTATCACCGAATTACCATACGGAAAGACCACCTCGTCCATGATCGACTCTATCCTGAAAGCGGTGGAAAAGGGAAAGATCAAAGTACGCAAGGTAGACGATAACACCTCGGCCACGGTCGAGATCCTGGTGCATCTGGCTCCCGGCGTCTCGTCGGACAAGACCATCGACGCCTTGTACGCCTTCACCGACTGCGAGGTAAGCATATCGCCCAACTGCTGCGTCATCGACGACCAGAAGCCGCACTTCCTCTCCGTGAGCCATGTGCTGCGGAAGTCGGCCGATAACACCCTCGACCTGCTGCGCCAGGAACTCGAGATACATAAGAGCGAACTCCAGGAAAGCCTCCACTTCGCTTCGCTCGAAAAGATATTCATCGAACAACGTATATATAAGGATAAAGAATTCGAACAGGCCAAGGACATGGATGCTGCCTGTGCACACATCGACGAACGGTTGACGCCCTTCTATCCGCTATTCATCCGCGAGGTGACGAAGGACGACATTCTCCGCCTGATGGAGATCAAGATGGGTCGCATCCTGAAGTTCAACACCGACAAAGCCGAAGAACTCATCGCCCGCATGAAGGAGGAGATCGCCGTGATCGACAACCATCTGGCACACATCGTAGATTACACCATCGACTGGTTCCGGATGCTGAAAGAGAAGTACGGTAAGGCCTTCCCCCGCCGTACGGAACTGCGCAATTTCGATACCATCGAGGCCACCAAGGTGGTCGAGGCCAACGAGAAACTTTATATCAACCGCGAGGAGGGATTCATCGGCACCAGCCTGAAAAAGGACGAGTTCATCGCCAACTGTTCGGACATCGACGATGTCATCATCTTCTTCCGCAACGGGCGGTACATCATCACCGCCGTGGCCGACAAAAAGTTTGTGGGCAAGAACATTCTCTACGCCAACGTGTTCAAGAAGAACGACAAGCGTACCATATACAATGTGGCCTACCGTGACGGTAAAGACGGCACACACTACCTGAAACGGTTCTCGGTGACTTCCATCATCCGCGACCGCGAGTACGACGTCACCCTGGGTACACCCGACTCCAAGATCACTTACTTCAGCGCCAACCCCAACGGCGAAGCCGAAGTGATCAAAGTGACGCTAAAACCCAACCCGCGTGTACGCCGCATCATCTTCGAGCGCGACTTCAGCGAGATCTCTATCAAGGGCCGCCAGGCGCAGGGAGTCATCCTCTCCCGCCTGCCGGTACACAAGATCGTGCTGAAGCAGAAGGGCGGATCCACCCTGGGTGGACGCAAGGTATGGTTCGACCGCGACGTACTACGCCTCAACTACGACGGACGGGGCGAGTACCTGGGCGAGTTCCAGAGCGACGACACCATCCTGGTGGTACACAACAATGGCGAGTTCTACACCACGAACTTCGACCTGAGCAACCACTACGACCCGAAGGTAAGTATCGTCGAGAAGTTCGACCCGAACAAGATATGGACGGCCATCCTGAACGATGCCGACCAGCAGAACTATCCTTACCTGAAGCGGTTCTGCTTCGAAGGCAGCGCGCGCAAGCTGAACTACCTGGGCGAGAACAAGAATAACCAACTGATCTTGCTCACCGACGAGTTCTACCCACGCTTCGAGGTGGTATTCGGCGGCAACGACCATTTCCGCGAAGCACTTGTCATCAATGCCGACGAGTTCATCGCTGTGAAGGGATACAAAGCCAAAGGAAAACGTATCACCCAGTTCGCCGTGGAGACGATCAACGAACTGGAGCCCACCCGCTTCCCTGAACCGCCTGCCGAACCGCAGAACGCGACGGACGAAGAGCCGGAAAACCTCGATCCCGACAACGGGAAGAGTGAAGGAGACATCCTGGACGAGCTCACCGGACAGATGCAACTGTTCTAAAAGCTCCTCCTATTACATAATAAGAATGCATATGAATCGAATTATAGCTGTTTGGATCGGATTGTGTGCCTGCCTGCTCACTGCCTGGGGACAGACCGACTCACTACAGACCAACCGCTACATCACGCGGGCTACCCTCTACGGAGTGGGTTACACCAATGTGTACGACACGTATCTCTCGCCCCAGGAGTACAAGGGCATGGAATTCCGCATCTCGCGTGAAACCATGCGCATGACTAACCTATGGGACGGAAATGTATCGGCCCAGAACTTCTTCCAGGCCAATCTGGGCTACACGCACAACCGGGCCGATAACAACAATACCTTTGCCGCCCTGGCCACCTGGAGCTACGGCCTCCACTACCAGTTTCGCCTCACGGACAATTTCAAGTTGCTCGCCGGCGCCCTGGGCGAAGCCAATATTGGCTTCGTGTACAACCTGCGCAACTCCAACAACCCGGCTCAGGCCCGTGGGTACGTCAACCTCGACGCCTCGGGCATGGCTATCTGGAACCTGAAGATACGCAACTATCCGCTCACCCTCCGCTACCAGGCCAACGTGCCGGTGGCTGGTGTGATGTTCTCTCCCCACGCCGGACAGTCGTACTACGAGATATTCACTCTGGGCAACAGCGGCGGTGTAGTGAAGTTCACCTCCGTGTACAACCAGCCCACACTGCGGCAGATGCTTACCGTGGACTTCCCCATACGGGACATCCGCCTGCGCTGCGCCTACGTGGCCGATCTCTTGCAGTCCACCGTCAACGGCATCGACTCGCACACCTACTCGCATGTATTCATGGCGGGTGTGGTGAAGGACCTCTACCTCTTCGGCGGCAAGAAGGGCGCCCCTCTGCCCCCCTCGCTCCGAGCCTATTAACCCACCTTTAATGATCCCGACATGAAGAAAACATTCACTCCTATCCTCCTGTTCCTCGGTCTGCTACCACTGCTGGCCGGTTGCATCCGTGAGGAAACGTATACCGACGACCCGTACGGAAACTTCGAGCAACTGTGGCGCATCATTGACGAGCAGTACTGCTTCCTGGACTACAAACAGATAGATTGGGACGCCATCCATACCAAATACCGCAAGCTACTCACACCCAACATGAGCAGCGAAGGACTCTTCGAAGTGCTGGACAGCATGCTGGTCGAGCTGAAAGACGGTCACGTGAACTTATCCGCCGCTCACAACGTGTCGCGCTATTGGAAGTGGTACGAGGACTATCCGCACAACTTCGACTCCGACATCCAGCGCAACTACCTCGGCACCAACTACCGCATTGCCGCCGGTATCAAGTATAAGATCCTGGAAGATAACATCGGGTACATGTACTACGAAAGCTTCTCCTACGGCGTGGGCAACGGCAACCTGGACGAGGTGATGGCCTACTTTGCCGCCTGCAACGGTATCATTGTCGACGTACGCGATAACAGCGGGGGCAACCTGACATATTCCTCCACCATTGCCGCCCGGTTTACCAACGAGAAGGTGCTCACCAGCTACGTCCGCTACAAGACCGGGAAGGGGCACAGCGACTTCTCCGAACCGTATGCCGTGTATCTGGAACCATCCAATGGCATCCGCTGGCAGAAGAAAGCCGTGGTGCTGACCAACCGCCATTGCTACAGTGCCGCCAACGACTTCGTGAACGCCATGCATATACTCCCCCAAGTTACCGTCATAGGCGACAAGACCGGTGGGGGTGGTGGCTTCCCCTTCTCGTCCGAATTGCCCAACGGTTGGAGCGTCCGTTTCTCGGCCTGTCCCACCTACGATGCGCAGATGAACCACATCGAGTTCGGCATCGACCCCGATATCAAGGTAGACATGACGACCGAAGACAAAGCCCGGGGACTGGACACGATGATCGAAACCGCCCGCCGCTTCCTCAGCGAATAACGGTTTGCCCGGCTTTTTCGTTACTTTCCGTCCCTTTCATTTGCCAACTTGAAAATAATATTTATCTTTGCACCGCTAAACGAGTCAGAGCACTCACTCAGCCTGCGGGCGTGGCGTAATTGGTAGCCGCGCCAGACTTAGGATCTGGTGTCTCGCGACGTGGGGGTTCGAGTCCCTTCGCCCGCACAAAACCCCGAAAAGCCTCCGGAAGTTCATCTTCCCGGAGGCTTTTTTCTGTTTCAGAAGGTGAAACGCTCTGTTTCAACAACTACAACACGGTGTTTCAGCCACTGTAACAGTCTGTTTCAACGGCTCCAACAGAGTGTTTCTGACTTATACTAAAAAAGGTTGTCAGTTTTGACGCTGGTTCCCTAAACAAGTTGTCAATGACTTGCCCTTCTTTCCTAAGTGTGTTGCCAGTTGACTCCCCGGCTTCCTTAATCGGTTGTCTTTTAGAAAATACTGGAC